>CAJTYV010000032.1 GCA_910584195.1 uncultured Ruminococcus sp.
CGGGAGCAATATCCTCCAAAACAGGAGCTTTGGGAGTTTCCGCAGGCTTAATGTCGTCAAGTATCGGAGCTGAAATTTCCTCGATAACGGGAGCTTCATTTGATTCGGCAGTCTCCTTGACGGGAGCAATATCCTCCAAAACAGGAGCTTTGGGAACTTCCATATGTGTAATATCAGCAGAATCAGTATTTTCAGAGGAAGAATTTTTTTCTTCATCAGCATCTGAAACGAATTCGGATGTTTCACCGAAAAGTTGATTGGCTATCAAATCCCATTCGCTTGAGAAATCCTGAACCGAAGCTTCTTCAACAGGCTCATGCTCAGGCTCGGAGGGTACAATATTCTTTTCCTCAATGACAGTTTCAGCATTTTCTTCCTGTTGAGGCGGCGCACCTATAGCGAACATCTTCATTATATCGTCTTCGTCCGTTACAGTCGGAACAGATGCGGGTGAAGTCTCTGACTCCGGCATAGGTTCGGAATCTTTGGGAGCTGTATTTATAGGCGGCTGCTCCATTGCCGATAATGCAGCTGAAATATCGTCCAATATGAGAGGTGTTTCAGGTTCTTCAGGCTGGATTTCCTGTTTGTGCGGAGCAGAAACGGCAAACTGTGCTAAGAAGTCGTCCTCTTCGGTTTCTTCAGTTGGATCTTCTGGTTCATCAGGCTTTTGTATTGCAAACTGTGCTAAGAAATCATTCTCTTCAGCATCGGGAATAGGCTCGGCTTCGGGTTGAGGTGCGATAGACGGCTCGTCGTCAAAAAGCTTCGGCGGATCAAGGACAAACTCATTTTTTGCAGGAGGTTCGGGATTTTCGTCAGGCTTTTTAATGGCAAATTTAGCCAGATCGTTATCGAGCGCAGGCGCACCGTTAGCTTGATATGCAGGCTTAGGAGGTTCGGGAACAGGCTCAGGTTCGGGTTCCGCAACGTTCTGAGCGGATGTAATTTTTGCGGTGGTATTACCGAGCGGTATAATACCTTCGTCCTCGATGCCTTTCTTGGCTTTCATGCGTTCTTCTTTAAGTATCGCCTTCATTTCCTTTTGATCGGATTTTATCATTTCTTTGGCGATTTTGGTTTTACAACGTTCGCAGGTGATCTCGCCAAGATCGGTCATTTTTTCGCCTCGGCGGTAACGCGTTACGTTTTCGGGCTTAAGCAGATTGATTCCGCAGCCTGTTTTTTTGTCGTTAAAGGTTCCGTGAACCTCATCGTTAAAGGAAGTTGTTACAAGTGTGATATTCATAACCATCTCCGTTAGCAGAAACCGGAAAGCCGCATAGACTGCGGAAATTACCGTTTGATTTTCTGCCCTCGCTTTTCGGCAGCGAGAAGCCGATTTTTCATTTGTGTATACTTCACGATTTTATCATCTTCTATTATAACTTATTCTGCAAAAAAAATCAACAGTTTTTTTATAATTAAATAGTAAAATTATACTAAAAATTTAATTTTCAGCGGAAATAACAAATTGTTATTGATTTTTTTGTCAAAAATTTCCTCACAGACAACGCATTATGATAAACTTTTCATACATTGAAAGAAAAAAGCCGTCTCCCACTTGAATTATAACAGTGGGAGACAGCATCGGAAGCAATGCTTCCTTGAAATTTATCGGTTAAGAGAGATCGGCTTTCATTTTGGATTTGAAAGAAAACGCCGCGGCTGTTGAAACGGCTGCTGAACAAATGAGGACGATAATAAGCGGAAACCAAAATTCGTCAAAGCCGAAATCAAGCGCTATAGCTGAGCGTGCGGTTTTGGTGCAGTACCAAAAGGGGAGAGCTTTGCAGAGCTTTAGCATGACTCCCCCTGTTGTTTCCGCATCGAACCATATTCCGCCGAGAAATGAGCCGAGAGAAATTATCAGTGAGCAAAGTCCCGGAGCAGATTTTTCACTGAACAGAGAGCCGAAAAGAAGTCCGAATGATATAAACATTACAGCAGACGGAATCGTTGATATAACAGCGGCGATAAGTCCCGAAATACTCAGAGAGCTTTTGGTAATAAGCGCTATGACCAATGACGCTGAAAAAGCCGCCGCGGCTTGAATTGCCGAAACCCCAGTCATGGGCAGGATATATCCTCCTATGAAGTCCGCCGATTTCATAGGCGATGCATACATTCTTACAAGAAAAGCTCCGCTGCGGTCTTTGGAAACGGTAAGCGCGGTGAAAAGCATAACAAAAGTCTGACCGAAAACAGCTATACCGCCGGATAAATTGTCTATGCGGAAAATCGTCATTCCGGCTTCTTTGGGGATACTTTCGTTGACCAGCGTCATAACTATCAGCATAACGATAGGAAAACCGAGACAGAAAATATAGCTGAGAGGGTCGCGCATAAGTTCCTTAACATTGCGTATGGCAAATGCTTTTATCTTAAACATGTTTGCTGCTCCTTTCGGCAATCTCAACAAATACGTCCTCAAGACCGTTTTTTCCGGTAAGCATTTCAAGATCAGCCAAGCTGCCTGTGGCTGAGATCCTGCCGTTTATCATAATAGCGATCCTGTCGGAAAGACGTTCGGCTTCTTCCATGTAGTGAGTAGTAAGTATAATGGTTATTTTTCCTTTTAGAGTTTCTATAGCCGACCACAGCTCACGTCGCGCAAGAACATCGAGACCGAGTGTAGGCTCATCGAGAAAAAGGACTTTCGGTTCGCTGATAAGAGCCATAGCAATGGAAAGCTTGCGTTTCCAGCCCCCCGAAAGAGTTTTTGCACGGGAGTTTTCAACTTCCTCCATATTGAAAAGTTTTATCATATCGCCGGAACGTTCTTTGATTTTGGCTTTGCCAAATCCATAGACCGCCGCCATAAATTCAAGGTTTTCACGTACCGTCAGATTTTCCGCAACGGATGTCTCCTGCGGAGAGATTCCTATTTCCGTCTTGACAGTTTTTGATTCGGAAACGCAGTTGTGACCATTAATAAACGCTTCGCCGGAGGTAGGCGCAGATAAACAGGAAAGCATGCGGATAGTTGTAGTTTTTCCTGCGCCGTTTACTCCAAGAAGCGCGAAAAGTTCGCCTTTTTTCACGTTCAGATTTACCGAGTCAACGGCGGTTTTATTTTTATATTTTTTTACAAGATCTTTTGTCTCGACAGCGTACATGTTATTTACCTTCCTTTATACTGCTTTTGATCTTACTGCCCATGTTTTTGGCGGCGTCTGAGATACCGTCCGCTATGCTGCCGATATTCACGATAGCGATTCCTCTGTCCTCATCTCCGAGGACAAGCAGCGTGTCCCCTTCCTTAAGACCAAACGTCTTTCGGCAGTTGGCAGGAAGCGTTATTTGTCCTTTGGCGTTTAGTCTTGTCAAGCCGAAAATATGCTTTCCATCATCGGTGCGTTCTTCTTTTCCGATATTCCGTACAAGCATATCGACAGTGGTTTTGTAAATATCCGCTAATTTAATACAGCTTTCAATATCGGGCATACTTTCGCCGCGTTCCCATTTAGCAACAGCTTGTCGGGAAACTCCGAGCTTTTCGGCGATTTCTTCCTGTGTGAATCCGCTTTGTCTGCGGAACATTTTAAGCCTGCTGAATTCAGGCGTCATTATTATCACGTCCTTTGTACCCTCCGCTGCTGCAAATATCTCAACAGCATTGACTATAATGTTATGTTTAGATTATATCACAGAGAAAATGTTACGTCAACCGATAAAAAGTAACATTAATGTTAATATTAGTTGCATTTTATGAAATGTGTGAATTTTCATAAAGTCTTTCTTTAGTTTTACTGATTTTTAAATAGCAAAAGGACGGTCAAACGACCGTCCCTGAAATAATTATTTTTTCTTGTCATCCTGAGCGGGTTTTCTGCCCTTCCACCATGACCATGTTACCGGAGCGACAAAGATAGATGAATACGTACCGGAAACAAGACCGAAGATAAGCGGAACAGAGAAGCTGAGAAGCGAAGTGTAGCCGCTTACAAGAACGACTATGGATACTGTAATCATTGTACCGATAGTTGTAATAGAAGTTCTTATCGAACGCTTAAGAGACTGTGAGCAGCCCATGTTGATAAGTTCATTCAGTGAAGCCTTTGGATAAAGAGTTCTGTTTTCTCGGATTCTGTCATAAATAACAATGGTATTATTGATAGAATAACCGAGAATCGTAAGAATTACCGCAACGATATTTGCGTTGAATTCAAATCCGAAAATAATCGAAGCTGCAAGCGCTGCCGCAAGGTCGTGGCAAAGAGCGAAGATAGAACATACGCCTGCCGACCAGCCGCCGATTTTTTTGAATCGAATTGCAATATACAGAATAATCAGAATAGCCGCCACTATCATGGCTACAAGACATTTCAGAAGAAATTCGCGTCCCGAAGCAGGGCTTACATCGCTGGAATCGAAAAGCTCAAGCTGATTATCGGGGAAATTCTCATTAAGAACTTCATTAAGCTCAAACTGTCTGTCGGCGTTAAGACCTTCCTCTGATGTGAACGACAATGTTACCTGATGACCGCTGTTGTCAAGGCTTTCGCCTGTTCGTATATTTACGGGAACGTTTACGACCTCTTCTGCCGTTGACTTCAGCTGATTCGTGTCAATATCGCCGCTGTAAGAATAGGTCAGCATGGTACCGCCTTTAAATTCTATCGCAAGCTTTACGCCTCTGATGAAAATACCTGCAAGCAGCGCAATGACAACGCATACTGCAACTATAAGAATAAGTTTTTTCTTTGAGCAGAAATCGTAAATTTTTCCTGTTACGGCGGGGGCTGCGGAAGCTGTAGTCTTTTTCTTATTAGTACTCACTTGACATCACCTCCGTAAAGCTTTCTGTTCTGGAACGACTTGAACTTTGAAAGCGCCGTAACCATAAGTCTTGAAGCAAATACGCCGAAAACAAAGTTGCATACAACGCCTACAAGGAGCGTGAAGCCGAATGAATAAACGACACCCTCTGTAGTTGCGCCGAACATGCGGAATACGGTGCTGTTGAGTATCTTTGAGAAGAAGCTTGAAGGAACTCCGAAAGCTCCCATAAGGATTATCGCAATGATAACGTTTGTGATGTTGCCGTCGAGGATAGCGGAGAATGCGCGTTTATAGGCAACGCGTATAGCCGAATCAAGCGATTTGCCCGAACGCAGTTCTTCCTTGATTCTTTCTCCTGTAATGATATTCGCGTCAACGCCCATACCTACTGAAAGGATAATACCGGCGATACCGGGGATAGTCAGCGTAGAACCGGGCATAAAGCCGAACCAGCCCGTAACAGCGGCAAGCGTGCCTGCGATCTGTCCGATAATGGCGATAACAGCCACAAATCCGGGAAGTCTGTAAAGGATAACCATGTAAACCGCAATCAAAGCGAAAGCAATAAATGCGGCTAAGATAATAGCGTCAAGAGAACCCTCGCCCATAGTAGCCGAAATAGTCTTGAAGCTCGTTGTTTCCATTTTAAAAGGAAGCGCCCCCGAATTTATCTGGTCTGCAAGCTTTTTAGCGGTTTCGCTGGTGAAGTTGCCTGTAATTACAGCGGTTCCGTCTGTTATGGCGTCATTTACCGAAGGATAGGAGATCATCGTATTGTCCATCCAGATGGAGATAGGAGTTCCTGTTCCTGCCAGTTCGGCAGTTGCTTCGGCAAATTTCTGAGAACCGCTTTTTCCTTCGCTGTTGTCCTGGCTGAGTTTAAGGGTAACTACCCATTCGAGGTCGCCGTTCTTATCAGGCTGCTGCGTATAGCTTGCGCTTGCTATGTCTGCACCGCTGAGAACAAGCTCGCCTGTAGGTATAACATTTCCTTCCGCATCGGTTTCGGAATCTGTACCCTTGCGGAAAGTAAGCTCTGCCATTTCGCCGAGTTCCTTGACGGCAGCGCCCGCATCGTATTCGCTTTCGCCTGCCTGCCAGGGGAAACGTACAATGATACGGTCTGATTTGTAGTCGCTGTAGATCTCGTTGTCGTTGATACCGAGAGAGCCGAGACGGGTTTTTATAGTCTCTGTGGCAGCATCGAGCTGTTTATCGGTAGCGTCATAGCCGTCCGCCGGTGCGAAAGTTACGTCAACGCCGCCCTGTATGTCAATACCGAGACGGATATCGTCAACGCCTTTTACGACGGTCGTATTTTTATCGCCGTAAAAATAATCGAAGCCTGTAACAGCGGAGACTGTGAACAACGCAATAAAAGCAACGACAATGAAGAAAGTAGATTTGTGAATCTTTTTCACGTCTTTTGCCTCCTAAATAATTTGGTCTTGCGACCTTTGTTTTTTGTCTGTGACAATTACTATTATTTTACAATATTTACGGTAAAAAGTCAAGCATAACAATAGTAAATGCACATATTTTGAAATATTGCACAAATTAAAACGTAATTTTAATACATAATGCCTAATTCCCGACGGCTTATTAATAGTAAGTGTCGGGAATTGCATATCAGCGAAAATGTTTCTGTGAAATTTTAAGCCGGTTCATGGCGCGGTTAAGAGCCGCCTGCGTTTCATAATATTCGCGGATACTTTGTTTTTGACGGAGCATTTCTTCGGCGCGCTGACGAGCCTCCTCTGCACGCTTTATGTCTATTTCCTCCGGAAGCTCGCATGAATCCGCAAGAATTACCGCCTTATCCGGCATTACCTCTATGAAACCCTCTGATATAGCGGCGTGTTTCCATTCGCCGTCCACCATATATTTGAGTTCGCCGGTCGGCAGAGAGGTAACGAGCGGCTCGTGTCCGGCAAGTATACCCAGCAGACCGTCAATGGCGGTTATCACAAGATGTTCGCAGTTTCCCTGAAAAAATATGCGGTCGGAGGCGATGATCTCCAAATAAAAGGTTTTAGCCATATCAGACACCGCTTTCGATTTCCTTGGCTTTGGCGAGCACATCGTCAATAGTGCCTGCCATGAGGAACGCAGATTCAGGATATTTATCCATATCGCCCTTGATAATGGCCTTAAAGCCCTCGATAGTGTCCTTTATGGGAACATATTTGCCTTTCAGACCCGTGAAATTCTCCGCCACGTTGAAAGGCTGAGAGAGGAATTTCTGGATCTTTCTTGCTCGATATACGGCAATCTTATCCTCCTCGTCCAGTTCTTCCATACCGAGGATTCCAATGATGTCCTGTAGTTCCTTGTACTTCTGCAAAAGCTCCTGAGTACGTCTTGCAACGGAATAATGTTCTTCGCCCACAACATCGGGTTCAAGTATACGGGAGTTTGATTCAAGCGGATCTACAGCCGGATATATACCCTGCTCAACGATCTTTCTTGAAAGAACGGTTGTCGCGTCAAGGTGAGCGAACGTTATCGCAGGCGCAGGGTCGGTGAGGTCGTCGGCAGGCACGTAAACTGCCTGAACTGACGTGATAGAGCCGTTTTTGGTGGACGTGATGCGCTCCTGCAATTCTCCTACTTCCGTAGCGAGCGTAGGCTGATAGCCGACTGCCGAGGGCATTCTTCCCAAAAGCGCCGAGACCTCCGAGCCTGCCTGAACGTAGCGGAAAATATTGTCAATGAACAGCAGTACGTCCTTATGCTCTCGGTCGCGGAAGTATTCCGCCATAGTGAGACCTGTCTGAGCAACTCTCATACGCGAGCCGGGCGGTTCGTTCATCTGACCGAAAACGAGCGCCGTTTTGTTGATAACGCCTGATTCCTGCATCTCGTTCCAAAGGTCGTTTCCCTCACGTGAACGCTCTCCGACGCCTGTGAAAATTGAGTAACCGCCGTGTTCCGTGGCAATATTTCGGATAAGTTCCTGTATCAGAACGGTCTTTCCCACGCCTGCACCGCCGAAAAGACCGATTTTTCCGCCTTTTGCGTATGGCGCGATGAGGTCGATGACTTTAATGCCTGTCTCGAGTATCTCTACGACGGGGCTTTGTTCCTGGAACGTAGGGGCTTTGCGGTGTATCTCCCATTTTTCTTCGGCATCTACATCGCCCTTTTTATCTATCGGTTCGCCGAGAACGTTGAACATTCGTCCGAGAGTTTTTTCGCCTACGGGAACTTTAATGCACGCACCTGTGGCAGTAACCTCGGTATTTTTGCTCAGTCCTTCGCTTGCCGCAAGCATGATACAGCGGACTGTGCGGTTGCCCATATGCTGAGCGACTTCCATAACGCGCTGTCTGCCGTCAATGTTAACGGTGAGTGCGTCTCTTATCATGGGAAGCTTACCGGATGGAAATTCCACGTCTATAACAGGTCCTATGACCTGAGTTATTCTTCCTTTCTCCATAATTATCTATCCTTTTTGAGATTATATTTTCATACACAGACATTCGCAGTGACAGGTTAATGAAGAGTATAATATCCTAATATTGATCTTGCAGAGATTCTAAAAGGGTCACCCCTTTGGCAGGAGGACGGAGTCCCCTTGCAAAAACCAACATTAAGATATTTACTCACCGACCGAAGCTGCGCCGCCGCAGACCTCGGTAATTTCCTGAGTAATGGCAGCCTGTCTTGCGCGGTTATACATGAGGGAAAGCTCGCGTATCATGTCCTTTGCGCTGGTAGTGGCAGCGTCCATAGCGGTCATTCTTGATTGCTGTTCGCAGCAGAACGCCTCGACCATAGCTCCGTAAATTATACCCTTGGCGTAATTTGGGATAAGATAGTCCATTACCTTTTCGGGGGACGGTACAAAAGAAGCCTTGGGCAGCTTTTTCATCGTTCCGTCCTCTGATTTACCGAAATGTCTGCGCTCAAACGGGAGAAGCTGAACGGTGCGTATTTCCTGAGTACCCGAAGTTACCATATCAGTGTACATCAGCCTGACCTCGTCAAGCTCGCCGTTCTTAAATTTTTCAAGGACGATATCAGCTATTTCCCCTGCGCGGTAAAGCGTGGGGTTTTGTGTTGTATAGAGAAATTCTCCGTCAACATAAGCCTTTCTGCCCGATTTTATCCTGCGCTGGAAGTACATACGTCCTACCTGTCCCATTACAAAGAGGTAGCAGCTGCCGAGATCGGCGGCTGCATCGAGTTTTTCCTCGGTATATTTCAGGATATTGTGATTATAGCTGCCGCACAATCCTTTATCGCCCGTAATGACGATATAGCCTTTTTTCCGCTGTTCTTCGGGAATATTAGAACGTTTGTCGAAATATAGCTGACGCATATGGGGCGTATGTTCGAGAACGCTTTCGACAGTTTCCTGAAGCTTATAGAAGTATGGTTCGGTCGAGTCAAGAGCTTTTCGCGCTTTTTTTAGCTTTGAGGAAGAAATGAGATACATGGCATTTGTAATTTTAAGTATCTGCTTTATGCTCTCTATTCTTTCACGTATTTCTCTGATATTGGGCATGGTATCACCTTACTCCTCAAATGCGGCGATGATTTTTTCGATACGTTCTTTCAGGTCATCGGAGAGAATTCGTTTTTCTTCAAGTTCTGCAATAATATCCTGTCCGTAGCTGTTGATATAACTCATAAGTTCGGAAACATATTCTTTAAGCTCCTTTTGAGAAACGTGGCTGAAGAGTCCGTGCTGAGCCGCATAAAGGAGTATTACCTGCTCATAATGCGGATGCGGATTGTAAAGCGGTTGTTTCAGAAGCTCCGTAAGCATATGACCGTGAGCGAGAAGCTCTGCCGTAGAAGGATCAAGCTCGGATGAAAACTGAGTAAATATCTCCATTTCCTTGAACTGAGCGAGGTCGATACGAAGATTTCCTGCCGCTTTTTTCATAGCCTTTGTCTGAGCAGCTCCGCCTACACGCGATACCGACAGACCATAGTTTACTGCTGGTCTCTGACCCGAGTTGAAAAGTTCGCTTTCAAGGAATATCTGACCGTCTGTGATAGAAATTACATTTGTGGGAATATACGCCGAAATATCTCCTGCAAGCGTTTCAATTATCGGAAGCGCGGTAAGAGAACCGCCGCCGTGTTCGTCGTCCAGACGGCTCGAACGTTCCAAAAGTCTTGAATGAAGATAGAAAACGTCTCCCGGGTATGCTTCACGTCCCGGCGGACGGTGGAGCAGCAGAGACATTGCTCGATAAGCAACGGCATGTTTTGAAAGGTCGTCATATACTATTAGAACGTCTTTTCCTTTTGACATGAAATATTCTGCGATGGCAGTAGCGGAATAGGGTGCGATGTATTGAAAAGGAGCAGGTTCGGAAGCGGATGCCGAAACGACAACGGAATAATCCATTGCGCCGTATTTTTTCAGAGTATTTACTACCTGCGCAACAGTAGATGATTTCTGACCGATTGCAGCGTAAACGCAGATAACGTCCTGTCCCTTTTGATTTATAATCGTGTCAATGGCAACGGAAGTCTTGCCTGTTTGTCTGTCGCCGATAATAAGCTCACGCTGCCCTCTGCCGATAGGAAACATCGAGTCAATGGCAAGTATACCTGTCTGTAACGGTACGCTTACCGGTTTTCTTTCGATAACTCCGGGGGCTTCTCTTTCGATAGGAAAATAGTCCTCCGCATGTATCTGACCGAGTCCGTCGATAGGCGAACCGAGAGCGTCCACAACGCGTCCGAGCATCTCGCCGCTTACTCCGATACCAGCTCGCTTACCCGTTCTTACGACCGTGGAACCTTCCGTAAGACCGTGGTCGTCACCTAAAAGGACAACTCCAACGCTGTTTTCTTCAAGGTTCTGAACGATACCGCGGACGCCTGTTTCAAATTCCACAAGCTCTCCGTACATAACGCCGCTCATACCGTGAACGCGTGCTATTCCGTCTCCGAGGCGGACGATAAAGCCTGTTTCGGAAGCTCCCGAGCGAACCTCGAAATCCCTGACTTCGGTTTTAAGAACGGATATGATGTCTCCGGATCTTATATCTCTGCCGCTTGTTTCGGATGTATCGTTTGCCTTTTTGCGGAGAGTATCACGTATAGCGCGCAGACTTGTGCGGTAGCTGCGGTCGAATTCTACATCACCGGCATTGAGAATAAATCCGCCGATTATATCGGGGTCGTGTTTATATTCAATGTCCACTTCGTCTCTTGTGAACTTTTCCATGATAAACTTGCGAAGTTCCGCCTGCTGATTTTCCGTAAGCGGGGTGACGTAACGAACGACAGCCTTAATGCTTCCCTGTTTTTCCAGCAGAATGTCCTGATAAGCTTCGAATATTTCGTCAAGTTCTTCGATAAGACCTGATTTAGCGGCATTGGCAAGCGGTCTTTCGAGTGATTTCGGAAAGATCTGTTTTATAACGGCTCTTTTTTCGTCAAGCGTTACAAGGGGATTTCCCAAAGTATCTTTTACATCGGGGCATGCGGAAAAAACTCCCTTTGAAGTCTCTATATCCTCACGGGTAATATTCAGCCGGATAAGTTCGTTTAAAAATTCCTTGGCGGTGTCTTTCATTTATTGCCGACCTCCTCCTCGGAAAGAAATTCATCAACAAGACGGCGATTTTTTTCGTCGTCAAGATTAGCTCCGACAACCTTCGAAGCCGCTTCAATAGCAAGATCCGCTATCTGAGAATGCGCCTGACGAATAACTCGTCTGCGCTCGTTTTCGATCGTTTCGCCCGCGGCGCTGACAATACTTTCCGCTTCTTCGTGCGATTTGCGGATTATAGCTTCGCGTTCTGTTTCAGCTTCATCGTGCGCCTTGCGGAGAAGCTTGCCCGCTTCTTCTTTGGCTTCGCTGAGAGAAGCCGTATACTGAGCTTTCAGTTCCTCGGCTTCTTTTTTTGCACGTTCAGCGTCGTCGATGTCTTTTTGAACGGACTGAGTTCGGTCGTCAAGCATTTTATTGATAGGTTTAAACAGGAATATCCTGAGCAATACAAAAAGAACTATAACGTTAAATACTGCCCAAAAGATACTCCAGAATGAAAAATCAAGCATTTTTAACCCCCATTTTTAACTGACGGCCGACAATTCATCGTCCGTCAATTTTTCAGGAATCGCAGATCCCTTTATTTTCCTCCGAGCATAATGATGATAAGGAGAGCGATAACGAATCCGTAGATAGCGGTAGCTTCGGCAAGAACGCAGCCGAGAAGCATAGCTCCTCTGATGTCTCCCTTAGCTTCGGGCTGACGAGCGATAGCCTCTGTAGCCTTAGCGGTTGCGATGCCGATGCCGACACCTGCGCCTGCGCCTGTTAAAACTGCAACAGCAGCGCCTAAAGCAATTGATCCCATAATAATAACCTCCGTTTAATAATTTACGATATTGGGTTCAAATAATTTCCTATAAAAGAAATTAAATCACCTTTAAAATGTGGATAGTTGTTTTAAAATCAATCCTCCATAGCCTCCGACATAAAAAGAGAGGTAAGGAAAACGAAAACATACGCCTGAATACAGCCGTCAAAAATGTCGAAATACAGGCTGAACGGTACTGGCAGACCTCCCGGTATGCACATTTTGATAAGCTCCATGACAACAAATGCGCCGAGTACGTTGCCGAAAAGACGCATGCACATTGAGAGCGGACGTGTGACAAGCTCCAGAAGATTCATGGGGAGCATTATCGGCATAGGCTTTACAAAGCTTTTCAGCCATCCCTTGCCGCCCTTTTCGATGATAGTTGTTGCCTGAATAAGTATTGAAGCCATTACCGCAAGCGCAACAGTAACGTTAATATCTTTTGTTGGAGGAACGAAGCCGAAAATACCGATTATATTTGAAAATCCTATATAGATAAGAAAAGTTTCCAGTATCGGCAGATATTTTTTTCCTTTCGGACCGAGCGCATCAAGGAAGAAATTGTTCATCCATGTAATGCCGAGCTCCAGCAGACATTGCTTGCCTGTGGGGACTTTTTTCAGGTTATGAGTAAGAATTATGGAGAGGACAACTATCACTCCCATAATGATCCATGTCACAACGCAGGAATCGGGAACGGGGATACCGCCGAAAACAGGTATTGTAAACGCTGTTTTGTTCCCAAGCTCTTCCGCAAGCTTTTCGGAAAGATCATCCATTATAACACCTTCCTTCTTTTGGCGGCAATTGGTCGTATTCCGCCGTATTGTCGGCAAAAGAAAAAACGGAGCCGGCAAATAGCAGAATCTCCGTTGGTTTCAATTTAGCTGTTTTGTCGATAATCTAATAATACATCAAAAATCAGAAATTGTCAAGAGTTTAACATGTAAAATTTTGTGTAAATACTCTTTGTCCGGCATTTATTTTGATTCGGATGTATCTTCCTCGCCCTGAGCAAGATTTATCGCCTTATTAAGACGTTCCACTGCTCCTGAATTAAGTTTTTCCGAAAGCCTCAGGCGGTCAAGTTCTTTTTTAAAAGCGTTAAGCTCCCGGGCAAGAGTTTTCATGACCTCCTCATGCTTTTCTGCTTTGTCCTCTAAAGCGCATACGCGCTTGATAAGATCGTTTACGTTCGCTGCAAGAGCTTCGTTGGCAGAATTTTGTTTTTCACCGAATTCCGTTATTTTTTCTCCTGCGTTAAACATGCCTATACGCTCGTGACCGCCGAAAGTACGCATTTTTTCATTGGTAAGCTTTTCCATTTATTTCAGCTCCTTTTTCGCCAGTAGTTAAGAGTGTCTCCGATCGTCTGCTCAACCGATATTTCCGCATTCCAGCCGGTATCAGCGGTAATTTTTGATATGTCGGGTTCTATAATGGGAATATCCGAGGCTCTGAGCCGTTTGGGGTCGCTTTGCACTGAAATATCGGCATTTGAAAGGCTGAGCGCTGTATCGAGTATATATTGTATGCTTACGGCTTTGCCTCTGCCTATGTTATATATTTGTCCTTTTACGCCCTTTTCGGCAAGCAGACGGTAGCCTTTTGCAATGTCGCGGACATCGGTAAAATCACGCATTGCCGACAGATTTCCAACGCTTATGACAGGCGGTCTTTTACCCTTTTCGATTTCGGCTATCTGACGGCAGAAATCGGAAATAACAAAGGCACTGCTCTGTCCGGGACCCGAATGATTGAACGCTCGAACCATTACAATGTCCATTTTGTGCGCTCTCGCATATATTTCAGCGGTCATTTCCTGACAAGCTTTTGTGGCGGCGTAAATATTCCCCGGATGAAGCGGTTCCGTCTCTTTTAAGGGGCAGGCGTTTTCACGTATATAGCCGTATTCTTCGCCCGAACCTATAACTATGAGTCTGTTCTTTCTGTTGTATTCGCGAACGGCTTCAAGGACATTTATCGCTCCTATTACATTTATTTCCGCAGTCATAACAGGCTTTTTCCATGAGACTGCTACAGAGCTTTGAGCTGCAAGGTGAAATATGAGATCGGGCAGTATGTCCTCCAAAACTGCTGATATATCGTCTTTTCGGGTAATATCAAGAGTACGGACAACACATTCGCCCTCAATATTTTCGTCTTCAAGGCACGTTGCAAAGACTTCATAGCCGTTATTCGACAGTTCACGGATCAGATACCCTCCTGCAAACCCTCCTCCTCCGATTATCAAAGCTCTCATGTTTCGGTCGCCTCCTCAAAATAATCGTATAATTTACGGATAACGTCGTTTTCATTGAATTTCTCACGGACTCTCAAAGCGGCGTTCCGTCCCAGCCGTTCGCGAAGTTCTTTGTCCGATGCAAGGCGGTTTATAGCTTTTGCAAGCGTTAGCGGGTCTGAAGGCGGAACGGTTATCCCTGTTTCGCCGTGAATGCTCACATGCGGAACACCCGAGGGCAGGCGTGTATTTATGACCGGCTTTCCGTAGACCATAGCCTCCAGCTGGACAATTCCGAACGCTTCGCTTTTGGCAACAGAGGGAAGTACAAAGATATCGCAGTCGGCATATGCCTGTTTAAGCGTATTGTCAGGAAGAAATCCGAGGAAGTGTATGGTTTTTTCAAGACCTCGTGACTTGGCGAAAGCTTTCAGCTTATTTTCAAGCTCGCCTGTTCCGGCAATAAAAAGCTCGCAGTTCTTAACGTTTGCAAAAGCTTTTAACAGTACGTCAACGCCTTTATAGTATACAAGCCTGCCCGTGAAAAATATCTTGATATTTTTTTTATTCGCAAGCTTCTCTGTCAGTACAGGTCTGCGGTCGATGTCAAGATAGTCGCCGAGCGTTATGCCATACGGAAGAATACGGCATTTTTCCCTGTATTCAGGCAGAAAGTCCGAGCCGCAGATATGCCCCTCCGTTGCGGTGAAAATAACGTCTGCACGACCTAAGAGATACTTTAAAAGAGGTTTGTAGAGGAGCATAAGATTTTTCTGCTTAACGATGTCGCTGTGCCATGAAACAGCGACCTTTCCTCTGTATCCCGACAAAAGCAGAGCAAGATCAGCAAGCGGAAAAGGGACGTTTATGTGTACGATGTCTGCATTCCTTGCCATTTGGCGAAATTTAACGATAAAAGACAGAGACAGCGGACATGAAAAATACGTCCCTAAGCTTCCTGCACGAACGACTTTTACGCCGTTTATTTTTTCGGTAACCGTAACTCCTTTGCCGTCACGGCATACAAGGGTACGAACTGCCGCGCCGTACTGGCCAAGCTCCTCCGAATATTGTCTCACAAGGCTTTCAATTCCGCCTATATGCGGAAAATATGCTTTGTTGACTTCAAGAACTTTAAGTTTCTTCATTTAATTATTCCTTATAAGCTTTATATAAGATCTCTGCCGATCTTTCCCATGAAAATCCTTCGGCTCGCTTTCGTCCGCGTATGCTGAGTTCGGCTCGCAAAGCTGTATCATTATACAGGGTGTACAGACCGTCCGCAATGCTTTCTTCGGAATACGCATCGCAAATTACTCCGCAGTCGCCCGTAACCTCCGGAAGGGACGCGGCGTTTGAAGCAAGAACCGGAACTCCGCATGCCATAGCTTCAAGAGGAGGCATGCCGAATCCTTCATATATCGAGGGGAACACAAACGCTAAAGCTCCGCACATAAGCGGATTCATGTCCTCTGAGGGAATGTATTTTGTAAAAAGTACCTTGTCCGCCAGCTTTAAATCTGAAACCCTTTGAAAAATGCTGTCGTAAAGCCAGCCTTTTCCGCCGGCAAGAACAAGCTTCGGAGCATCCTGTATACGCTGAGTTAAAATATGATATGCGGATATAAGGCGTTCCAGATTTTTTCGCGGTTCGATAGTTCCGAGATAGAGGAAGTATTCCCCATTGATACCAAGAGAGCTTTTTACCTCGGGTATGCGTTCCGGGGTATCGCAGGGCTTGAATTTTTCCAAATCCACTCCGCATGGAACAACGCGAATTTTTTTCTCATATTTAGGGAAATATTTAAGTATCTCGGATTTTGAGAATTCAGAATCCGTAACGATAATGTCCGCTCTGTTCATGGACGGTTTAAGACCTGAAATAAGCATCCATTTTGTACGTCCTCTGACAGTTTCGGGAAAAGCCTTATAAACCATGTCGTGGACGGTAATAACTGTTTTTCCGTGAACTCCGGGCGGTGCGATATAGTTGAAGAAGTGCGTAACGTCTGCGTCTCTGCCGAAAAAATGCTTGTACGGTATTGGCAGGTATGTGCTTGCGGCGCGGTATAAATATCCCGATGCATGAGCTATTTTCGGATTGATATGTTCCGAAAACGGGGCGAGCCGTTCTGTTTTTATATGATCGTCTTTGCGTGAAAAGAAACTGTAATAGAAATTATCTTCGGGGTGCAGACGCGCCATTGCGGTAGTCTGACCGACCTCGCACCAGCCGATGCCCGTCATGTTTCCGCTTATCAGCGGCAGTGCGTCAAATGATATATTCAAATTATCAACTCCTCCACAATGATGTTAAAAGTCCGATAAATACCCATAGTGATATGGAAAATTCAAGTATGTAGTATACCAGCGATTTTGACAGGAGATAATTCTTGCTGTAATCTTTCCATATTTTGTTGCTGTATTTCAGAATGATATAATTTATCAGATTTTTTGCTGTGATAATTGTAAATCCGAGAAATATAAAAGTAGATATAATAATTATTATTTTCATCTGTAATTTCTTATCTGCTCAACTATTTCGTTAATATATTTGTCTGTATCTTCCTTGTTAAAGCCCTGAAAAGCCGTGCGCATTCCTATTGAAATAATTTTTGCAATTTCTTTTTCTGCATCTGCTTTTGAAATGCTATTATCATCAATAGCCAGCATAAGTATGTTCAGTGCATTTAAGAGCGTAAGCACATCTTCTTTTTTGTAACCCCTAAAAGATGTGCGGAGTATTTTATTTTCCATAAATAAATCCCTTTATATTTATTTAACCAATGAGTTCTTTCTCCATATCGTTCTTGACCATACGCTCGACCAGTTCGGAGAACGAAATTTCGCGTTTCCAGCCGAGAGCATTTTCCGCCTTTGTGGGGTCGCCGAGGAGAAGCTCTACTTCGGCGGGACGGAAGAATTTCTTGTTTATCTTGACAATAGTCTTGCCGTTTTCTTTGTTTATGCCGATTTCGTCAACGCCCTCGCCCTGCCATTCAACCTCTATACCAACGTGGCGGAAAGCAGTTTCGGCAAATTCGCGGACGGTACGCGTCTCATTTGTAGCGATAACGTAGTCATCGGGATTATCCTGCTGAAGCATCAGCCACATGGCGCGCACGTAATCTTTGGAGTGTCCCCAGTCGCGTTTAGCGTCGAGATTTCCCAATTCCACGTATTCCTGTCTGCCGAGACTGATACGTACGGCAGCGTCGGTGATCTTTCTTGTAACAAATTCAAGACCTCTGCGTTCGCTTTCATGGTTGAAAAGAATGCCCGAGCAGGCGAACATTCCGTAGCTTTCACGATAATTTTTAGTTATCCAATGACCGTAAAGCTTAGCTACGCCGTAAGGACTGCGCGGATAAAAAGGAGTAGTTTCTTTTTGGGGGATCTCCTGTACTTTGCCGAACATTTCCGAAGTAGAAGCCTGATAGAATCTTGCTTCGGGTTTGACGGTGCGGATAGCTTCAAGCATATTAACAACGCCTACAGCGTTTATGTCAGCCGTACTGATAGGCGTATCCCAGCTTGTGGACACGAACGACTGCGCCGCAAGATTGTAAACTTCGTCTGCCTGAGAGATCTTCATAGCCGTAATGAGTGACACGGGGTCTGTCATATCAGCATAAATGAGCGTTACTTTGTCTTTAAGGTGTGCGATATTTCCGTAGTCTACGGTAGCTTTTCTGCGCCATATACCGTAAACGTTATATCCTTTTTCGAGGAGCAGCTCGGCAAGATAAGAGCCGTCCTGTCCCGTGATTCCTGTTATAAGTGCGTTTTTCATAAAGTCTCCAATCCTTAAATCAAATCGGTTTTGCCCTGTTCATTGAGCTGAGCAATGATCTTCTTAACGTCCTGCGTGCTGTTTTTGGAGCAGACGAGAACGGCGTCATCTGTATCGACTATGATCACATTCTCCACGCCGACTGCTGCCACAAGTCTTTTTCCGCCGCACACGGTCGTATTTTTTATATCCGAGAAGCTGACGTTTCCCTCGATGTAGTTGTTGTTTTCATCGACTTCATTGATACGTTCAACGGCAAGCCAGCTTCCAACATCGTCCCAGCCGAAGCTGCCGGGAACGGTAAAAATATTTTCCGCTTTTTCCATAATGCCGAAATCTACCGATTCGCTCGGCATTGCTTTAAATTCTTTTTCAAGTACCTCGCTGTAATCCGGCGAACCGTAAGCTTCTCCTATTCTGATCGCTCCGTAATATACCGCAGGCATAAATTTTCTTATATTGTCCATGATGGAGGAGATCTTCCAGATAAACATGCCGCTGTTCCAGAGGTATTTTCCCGAAGCAAGATAACTTTCGGCCGTAGCAAGATCGGGTTTTTCGACAAATCGTTCAACGTTATACGCGTCTTTGCATTCGCTGCCGAAGTTAATGTAACCGTAGCCTGTTTCGGGGTAAGTCGGAGTAATGCCTATGGTAACGAGGTTATTTCCGCTTTCGGCGGTTGCTATGGCTTTTTTCAGAGTGCTTACGTAAATATCTTCAATACCTATGAGGTGGTCTGAGGGAAGAACGAGCATAATGGCGTCATCGTATTTTCTGTTTATTACTGCCGCTGCGAAAGCGATGCATGGAGCTGTATTTCTCGGCGCAGGTTCGCACAGAATGTTTTCCTTAGGAATATTCGGGAGCTGTTCCTCCGCTAAGTGACGGTAAATTTCGTTGGTAGAAATATAAATATCCTCTTCAGCCACAAGCGGAAGAAGTCTTTTGACGGTTTTCTGAATCATAGTTTCGCCGTCCGCAGTAAGCGAAAGGAATTGTTTCGGATGCGAGACGCGGCTTTTGGGCCAAAACCTTTCGCCCCGTCCGCCTGCCATAATTACAGCTGTTGTTTTCATGTTATCCTCTTTTCTTTTTGCTGTCGCTTTCCGTCAGAACGCCTTCTTCGGAAGAAGCGTTTGATTTAGGCGGAAAAAGCATTGTTTTGATAGTCATAAGAATTATTTGCAGATCCATTCTGAAAGAGTAGTTTTCAATATACATCAGATCCATTTTCAGTTTGTCGTAAGGCGATGTATCGTAAACTCCCGTTACCTGCGCGTAACCGGTCAGACCGGCTTTTACTTTCAGCCGAAATTCGAATTCCGGCATTTCTTTTTTGTAAAGCTCCGAAAGTTCAGGGCGTTCGGGTCTTGGTCCAACGACTGACATATCGCCTTTTAGAATGTTCAGAAGCTGAGGAAGCTCGTCCATGCGTATTTTGCGAAGAAATCTTCCCACCGGAGTGATTCTCGGGTCATTGTCGGAAGCAAGCTGGGCGCCGCCGACCTTTTCAGCATCGGTTATCATACTGCGGAATTTATATATATTAAATATTTTTCCGCCGATAGTCAGTCTTTTCTGTTTATAGAAAACAGTTCCGCCATCGTAAGCCTTGACTGCGGCAGCGGCAGCGAGCATAAAAGGCGAAAGCAGAATGAGACAGACGGCTGAAAAAACAATATCAAAAATACGCTTGAAGAGCCGTTGTTCAAAGTCGAGACCGTAGTTCCTGCTGAGAAGCAGGGGGGTATCAAAAAGCCGTATATCGTCTGCTCCTCTTATGATAATATCGGAAATTTTTGGCGCAATATACGAACGTATTGAATTTTCGTAACAGAATTTCAGATAGTCGTTGCGGAGATCGGCGGGTATATCGCAGATTATAACGCCTTCGTACTTCAGAAGAAGCTCCCGTATTTTTTCCGCGTCCTCGGTTATGCTGATAGATTCGCATATCATATACTTGTCCACACGCCTGCTCATTTTCAGCACAAGCGAAGCCGCCTGATGGCTGCCGTAGAGGATAATGAGCTTTCTCGGCGGGTATATGATAAAATAAAGTTTGCCTGTAATGAGTGTCCATAGGGCAATAAAGCCGAAGTCGGCAAGGGCGAGCATTATCATCGGATAAGGCTTCATGAAGTCACGACCAATAAGACTTATAAGGAAATAGCTTGCAAAGTCAACGCATGCTATGGAAATCATCTGCGAATACAGCATATCTGTTTTTTTAAGGTATCCCAGCTTGAATCCTCCGTAAGCTTTGAAGAAGATCCATACAAGCATACAGTAAATGCCGATAAGCACCCAGTTTCCGCGGCGGTAATAGGGGAGAACTATGGTGTCGCTGTAGTAAACATACCATACAGCCGCAAATCCGGCAGTGAGAACAGCCAGCAGAATGATTGCGAGCGCAAATGAAATAAGCCGTTTAAATTTATCTCTTTTCATACAATTCCAGAATTTTCTTTTGATTTATTTTATATGTATGTTAATTATAACAAATGCGGAAAAGTATGTCAATAGTTTTGTAAAAAAAGGCATGCAATATACTGATTCTATGAGAACAAGTTTTGGCGCATTTTAGAATAGAGGGGAGTATAAAATATTCCCTCGACAAAGGTCAAGGGAATACGAAGCTTATTTTCTTCTTGTGCCGTTTTTGCGGTCGGTGCTGCGTTTGAGATCTCCGATACGTTCCTCGCTTGATTGCTTGAAGTGTGCGAGCATATCGTCAAATGTCATTTCCGACTGAGGAATAGTTTTCTTCGGTTCGTAAATGTTCGGCTTGGGACGGCGTTCTCTTTTGATCGGCGGTTTTGGCGGTGCGGGGGCGCTGCCATCATCAATTTTCTTTATTGAAAGGCTGACCTTGCCCTGTTCATTGATTCCGATGACCTTAACTCTGACTTCCTGACCGATTGTAAGGAATTCTCTCACCTCGCTGACAAAGGTATTGGATATTTCGGAAATATGCACCATTCCCGTGCCGCCGCCCTCGATGTCGATAAATGCGCCGTACATTGCGATTCCCTTGACTTTTCCGGTATAGATTTTTCCGATTTCAAGCTGCATATGTATTTTTTACTCCTTAAATAAAATATATTAAGAACTTGTTCTCATAAAATTCGGCACACGTTTTTTCTGCGAATTTTTGCCTTGTTCTCAGAAAATCATGCCCGAAAATCCGTACACCGTTTCTTTATGAGAACAGGTTCTGACTTGATGCTGTTTTAAAGAAACTGGTTCAGTCTCTCGATGTGTCGTAAAACCTGCGTTCGTCGGGGTAAGCGTACCCCCTTTCTTCAAGAGCGATGCGCTCCATGTAAGCTGAAAGGTCATCGTTGTCAAGGGTACGCTGAAGCTCGGCGTTTTCTATGTTATAAGCGTCTATTTGTGCCTGAATAGCTGCCAGTTCATCTTCTTTATCGCCGCAGTCACTTTCCGTAGTTATGATGAGAACTCCGCAGCCAACGATAACAGCCGCCGCCGCAAGTTTAAAAAGTCCACGGTTAAACAGCCCTTTTTTATTTGCAGCATTTTTTTTGTTTTTTTTTTGCCTTTTTCTTTTTTCGGGCAAATCGCTCACTTTCTTTCTATTATATAATCATAATTTATTATACTACAAACTGCGTTTGTTTTTCAAGTGATTAAGGTTATTTTTATTTTTTTTAACATTATTTTGTGCAACATAAATAAATTTACGAGTAAGAAATTTGAACGGTTTGACAACGGTGGTACAAATCCATTTTATTATTCCTGTTATTTTTTGCATAAGGCGTATAACAAATTTCCCTGCTGTAAAATAATAAAGCGAAAATCCCAGTATTCCGCCAAGTACGTAATATGCTCTTAGTTCGCCTCTTGCGGCGGCGGAAGCAAAGGCTGACAAAAAGACCGCATAAGTTCCCAGAAAAACAATATCCTCAAGCACTATGAAAAAGCTATGATGAGGAACAGCCAGCCGAAGAGTTCTGAAAACGTCATAGTATACTCCGAAAACAGTTCCGGCAATGCAGGAAAGAAGGAAGAGCCAAAGCTCCTCCTCGACAGAAAAAAATGTTTCGGGAACGTTCATCGGAACAGTCTCCCGAGAGCCGATGCAGGAGATTTTTTGTCACGGTCACCGTATACCGCAGACCATATATCCCCTGTTATTACCATGTCTCCTGTTTCCACGCTCATGGTATCGATGTGCAGTTCTCTGCCTTTGATCGTCAGTTCTCCAAGCTGAGTATACAAACATATTGTTTTTTCGTCAAAGCTGTCTACATCTGTTATTCCGGAGATTGTCATGGAACGTCGGTTTTCAATTATTATTGAATGATTTGTCGGCTGTGTGTGCATATTCTTGTCCTTCATAATCTTCTCCTTCCGATTATGCCGGCAGCGCCGCAGGCGGCTAAGCCGTTTATTCAGTTGTTTTTTAAGGCGGCGCCGCACAAAATCCGTCTGACGGTTTTGCACGTCATCTGCTTGCGTGTTTCACATCATTTTGCACAAAAAATTCTTGAAATGCGTCAGCGTTACTGCGCTGTTTCTGTACAATTTGACGAAAAGTCTGACTGTGCGTCTGACGCACAATTTTTGTGCGCTGCTGCCTTAAATTTATATTCTTTTTAAATAGGATTTAGAACTGTTGTTAAAAGTGCATAAAAAAAATCAAAAAAATTATTGCATATTTTTTGGAAAAGCGCTTGCAAAATGTTTTTATTTATGGTATAATTAAAAAGCTAATTGAAAATACAGGCTGTATTATGCCTCAAATACACGGAGGAAAATAAATATGAGTATTATTGAGATCATCGGCGGAGCGATTCTGCTTGTTGCTTGTATCGCTATCATTATTTTATGCCTTGCGCAGGAATCAAAGTCGCAGGACGGCATGACGGCTGCGCTTACAGGAGCAAGTTCCGATTCTTTTTACGGTAAAAACGAGGGCAGAAGCCGTGAGGCTATTCTTGCCAAGATAACAAGAACGGCAGGAATTATTCTTTTTGTGATTACTCTTGCAGTGAACATTGTTCCGATATTTACTGAAAAGTAATTGATTTCCCCGTGACTTGAACAGTCATGGGGATTTTTATTTAGAAATGTGCTGTGACGTTCAGAAATATTTCGAAAAAGTTTTTTGTGCAGAACGCTTGAAGGTTATATGGTGTGTTGAATCATATCATAATAAAGAGGACTTCGTATTTTTGTAATCTATTTTAGATAATGTCGTTCCCAGCATAAAATTACGGATAGTGAAAGACAGGAGAAAATCAATGTCGGAAAAAAAGAAAAAGAACGGCGCGGAGGTAAGCGCTGAAAGCTATAAAAATAAAATAATAACATTTCTCAGAGGATACGGCAAGAAGCTCATGCCGTTAAACGAGCTTGAAACTAAGTGCCGAACGAAAA
Source organism: uncultured Ruminococcus sp. (assembly GCA_910584195.1). GTDB lineage: Bacteria > Bacillota > Clostridia > Oscillospirales > Ruminococcaceae > Ruminococcus. The sequence goes on from CAJTYV010000032.1 coordinate 23,564, forward strand.
AGTCTGGACGCGAGAATTTTATTCGGGCATTCACGGAGCTGCGCAATGAAGGCGTTATTACGGTTCGAAAGGGAATGAAAGCGGCATTATGCTCGAAACTCGGTTTGAGATCCGCCGGAATAACGCGTCTCAGCCGTACATTTGGTTTTGCCGTTACCGATGACGGAACGGAATATTTTATTCCCGGAAAGTGCATGATGGGAGCTATGCCCGGAGATCGGGTGCTTATTGCCGATATACCGTCTCGTTCAGGAGAACCCGAGGGAGAGGTGCAGGATATTCTCAGTTTCGGCAGTTCCGTTCTCACAGGCGTTATCTCATACGAGGACGGCGGACTTTACTTTGTTCCCGACACGGCTTCCCGCAATCATATGATAATTTCAAAATCCGAAAGCGTTCCGTATGCAAACGGAGATAAGGCAATGGCGGAGATCGTCTACAGGGGGAAGCGTCATGCCGAGCATAAAGTAAAAATAACTTCGGTTTTCGGCAGTTCCGAGCTTGCGGCGGCATGCGCGGAGGCGATAATTATTTCAAGCGGAATTGAATCGGAATTTCCCGATGAAGTTCTTAAAGAAGCGCGTAAAATTTCCGAAGGCGGAGTTCAGGAATATTGCTTTAATAACCGCGAGGATCTCAGGGAACTGCCTATATTCACGATAGACAGCGCAGAATCAAAGGATCTGGACGATGCGGTTTCGGTTGAAAAAACAGCGGACGGCTGGATTTTAGGCGTTCATATAGCCGATGTTTCTCATTATGTCAAGGGCAACAGCGCGCTGGACAAAGAAGCTCTCAGGCGCGGAACGAGCGTTTACTATGCGGATAAGGTCGTTCCGATGCTGCCAAAAGAGCTTTCCAACGGTATATGTTCGCTTAATCCAAATGAGGACAGGCTTACTCTTACGGCGTTTATGGAGCTTGGTACAGACGGTGAAATAAAAGCCTATCGTTTCTGTAAGTCGGTGATAAGGTCGAGAGTCAAGGGTGTCTATTCCGAGATAAACAGCATTCTCGACGATTCGGCAGACCTCGGTATATTGGGAAAATATGAGTGCGTATCAAATGAACTTCTTCATATGAACGAGCTTGCCGATATTCTCATTGACCGAAGAAAACGGCGTCATGCACCAGAGCTTGAAACGTCCGAAAGCAAGATCGTTATTGACAGCGATGGAGTATGCTGCGGCATAGTTCCCCGTGAAAGGGGCAAATCCGAGCGTATCATCGAGGAATTTATGCTTTGTGCAAACGAAGCGGCGGCAAGGCTTGCACGTGAGCGGAAAATCCCATTTGTTTATCGTGTGCATGAAACTCCCCCGGAGGAAAAAACAGCGGCTCTTTGTGAGATTCTGACGAAGCTGAACGTGGAATATCCTCATTTTCAGGATTTTAAGCCCGTTCATGCGTCTCAGATACTTGAAAACTCAAAGGGTACGGATAAGTTTGAGGCAGTAAATATGATGGTGCTTCGTTCCATGGCAAAGGCGAAGTATTCCGAAGAACCGCTTGGGCATTTCGGACTTGCGCTGAAAGATTACGCTCATTTTACCAGTCCTATCAGGAGGTATCCCGATCTTGCGATACACCGTATTATTACGGATGTTCTGGCAGGCTACGGAGATACGTGGCTTGCAAAGCGTTACAGCGGATTTGCAGTCAATGCGTCTGAAAGATCCACTGCGGCAGAGATTCGTGCTGTATCGGCTGAAAGAGCCTGTGAGGATTGTTACAAGGCGGAATATATGAAACGTCATATCGGAGAAAGCTTTACAGCTAAAATTTCAGGTGTAACGGAATTCGGATTTTACGTACAGCTTCAAAATTCGATAGAGGGGCTTGTACACATACGTACGCTTCCGGAGGGCGAATACGATTACAGCGAGCCTGTTTCGCTTACCGAGAAATTCAGCGGCGTTTCATATGAGCTTGGCGATACTGTAACGGTTATTTGCGCTTCGGTGAACGTCAGCGAAGGAAACATTGATTTTGTGCTTGACGAGGAGGAACAGTGATGAGAAAAATACTGCCGTTTCTGACCGCTTTGGCGTGTGTGTTATTTCTTGCATCGTGCGGTGACAAAAATAAGGGCGAAAGCGGAGCATCAGAAAGTGTCAGCGGAACTTTTGCCGATGATAGTTCCGTATCCGCTGCGCCGACTTCGACAGAGTATGTTTATACAGATTCTGAAAGCGGTACTGCCGATATAACCGAGGAAGCTTCTTTGAATATGCCTACTTCCGCTTCCGGGGGAATTCTGCATTATCCCGAGGGCGGCGAAGAATTTGAGGAACAGCTTGAAGCAGATGTTTTGAAGGCTGCTCAGGAGCTTTTTGACAAGGCGTGTGAAACTGAGTGGAAATTTACGGTAGGTTCTCCGTACAGTCTCGATACGTCGCAGTATATATGCAATGAATATGGCTGGCAGTTTTTCCTTATTACCGAGGACGGCGTGAATTCTCTTGATGATGTGAGAAATGATTATCACGAAGTTTTCAGTGAAAATTACGAAGATACTCTTGACGAGGTGTTCATGGAAGACAACGGCAGGGCGTATTGTCTGAACGGCGCAAGGGGTTCGGATGTTTTTTATGAAGGTTCTGAGGTGGCTGAAATAACCGACAGAACGGAAGGAAAAATATGCTTTAGTGTTAAAAACAGATACAGCGATGACGGATTCGGCGGAGGCGCATATACGGAAAATTCCGAGTTTACGGTAGTAAGAGACGATGACGGTATGTGGAGGGTCGGTTCGTTTAAATCGCCGTATTAATAAAAGCAGGAGGAAATCTCCTGCTTTCAGTCTGTCAAAAAACCCCGAAACTGGAAGCAGAATCGGGGTTAAAATAT
>CAJTYV010000033.1 GCA_910584195.1 uncultured Ruminococcus sp.
AATCGTGGGTTTACTGTTCGGCAATATCTGTTTGTGCGGCCTCTGTCAATTTTCAGGCTTTCTATCAAAAGTTCCTCGTGAGCTGCCATGATATTTGCGAGGTTTCTGAGGCTTTGTGGAGTGTGTCCTTTTGCACCGATGTGAACGTGGACTCCGCATCCGATTTCGTAGGAACTTTTTGCTCCGGCTTTTCTCAGTCGGCGAACAAGCTCCTGCAAGGTTTCGATGTCGCTGTAATTCAAAATCGGTGTTACCAGTTCGCACTTTTCGCTGTCGGGGCCTGCAATGCTGACATCCTTTTGGAATTTCCATTCTCTGCCCTGTGCATCCCAAGCACTCCATGTCTGGTAACCGTTGCGGCTTGCTGTATCTTTGAAATCGTCTGTTCCAAAGAACTCTGCGGCGATTTTCGCAGCCCTGTTTCTGGTGATGTGGTTCATCTCGATTTCGACTCCCACCGTCTGGTTTTTCAGATTCTCAATCTGCTGTGCGGTCTTTGCGTTCATTGTGTTTTCCTCCGTAATTTCGGTATTTTCGTGGGCTTTGCCCTTTCGTTGTATCACATATTACCGCATAACGGAGGATATATCAATACCATTAGTACACGATGAACGTACAGTAAGCATCTGTGTCGCTGTCCTGTTCAACCGTGAACCATGGGAAATCCACGGTCTTTTCAGTTACCTGAAATTCGAGGCTGTCGGTTTTAAATGCCGATTTGAAAAGCTCTCCCTTATTCTCGATAATGCGTCTGACTCTGTTCAGCGTTCTTTCGCTGAGTGAATCCAGCGGCATCTGAACGATGAGCTTATCAGGTTCTGCATTGACTTCATAGTGGAATCCTGCGTTTGCCAATTCTGCGAGAATTTTCTCATCAACCATTTCAACAGTCAAAACCGAGTCTTTATTCAGCATGAAATTTCCAATTTGATAGCTGAATGTCGGAGCACCGAGATACTGCACCGTATTTCCCGATATTTCAGCGATTTTTTGCGCCAGAGCTTTTCGCTGTGATTTTTCGATATTGAATTTGATTTCCATATATGTGACCTCCTGTTTTCGCCGTCTCTGCGGTGTTTTCGTAGTCACATATTAACTCGTTCTGCACAGAATAGCAAGTGTAAGATATGACGAAATATCTGGATAAAATCTGTTATAATTCTACTTGATAATTTTATGTGAATTTGGAAGATAACATAATATCAGTCCGTTCACAATATGCTGCATGGAGCTGCCAGAAATGGCAGCCTTTTTATTTTTTAGGCTTATAAAGATACACTCTGATTGGAACGCCTTGCTTTTGGCAGTTGTCAATGACATATTTCGTACCGTGTGATTTCCCGTCCCAGAACGCAAGCACAAGATCAACATAGACGATAATTTCGAGATTCCGTTTCAGCGGAGCGCCTCTTCCGTAGCGAGTGTAGTCGGGCAGAAATTCCGTCAGCGGAATATTGTGTGCCTGAGCATATTCCCTTGCGCAGGTATCTACACCTCTTGCACCGCCGCTGACGATTTCTGTCACATTTTCCGGAAGGAAGTTTTCCAATCCAATCACTCCCAGATTTCTTGAACCGATAATTGCCACTTTCATATTTCAATCCGTCCTTTTCTGAAATTTTATAGATATACTGTATATCTATACTATGCATTATACCACAGAATAGCTGTAAAATAAACATATAATACATTCAGAAAAGGAGTTTATTTATGGCTACGAAAAGTGTATCAATCCGATTTGAAGAGGAGATGCTGAAGAAAATCAGTTATATTGCAGAGTATGAGGGACGTTCTGTCAACAGCGAGGTGCTGTGCCTTGTTCGTGACCGCATTCTTGCATTTGAGCGGGAACATGGAAAAATTGAGGGAACAATCAGCCCTGATCTGAACGTGAAGCCATCCAAAAAAGATTAATCATCCGGTTTAATATCTGTCTGTTCACAATTCGCTCCCAGATTGGCGTAATAGGCGATTCCTGCAAGCACAAACCATGCATTGCCGACGTATACGCCGTTGCCCCACATTTTATAAGCAGCAGAATCGGAATACGGATTTTTCAGCCATTTTTCCACCTGTTTACGGCTTTTCGGCTTGGTGGATTTTCCCATAGCCTTGCGATGAGTTTCAAAAACATCATACCACCAGTCAATTTCTTCCTCGATCGGATTTTCAGTTTCGAGACCATCGCACCACCACGTGGGCATACCCTGCAGCAATGCACATTCCTGCGGAGTTAAACGGCGAACGATGTACTCAATTTCTGGGGTGCTGTCGTTCACAAGAGCTGGATCTTTGTAGTCGGAAGCCACGAGAGTATTCGCTTTTTCCTTTTCGGCGGCTGTATGGTAGGAACTTTTGCTTGTGGAGTATCTGGGATGAGCAATGCCGCCTGCACCTGACGCAACAAGTGTGGGTGACTTTTCTTCCTCGATTTGAAAACTGAAACGGGCATTGTACCCCTGATTCATGGCAGGTCTGCCGATTCCGTAGGAAACTGCATGATGCTCCGTACAGTTCAAGGTGTACATTGTATCGGATTCCTTGTACCCGTTACCATGATGTGAAGGTCGTGAACCATTGCCTTCAACAACAACGATTCCACCTTGATTTTTTGATGCCGATTGATTGCTTGTATCAATAGTTCTTGCTGTATCAGCTTCATAAAATCCGCTGTTGGGATTATCGGACATCATGGAGTTACTATGCTTGGAGCAGATTCCGTAAGCTTTCGGAACGAAAAGTGTCTGGTCATTATTGCAGGACAGTGTTGCAGATTTGTCTTCTTGTATCAACGCTCCCTTACCGCCAGAACCGCCGCCGCAGCGGATTTTCAGGGTAGCAGGAACAACGCCTGCACGAAGCGTCGGAGAAGTTTCTTCTTCAAATCCGATGCCACGAGCCTTTGCCGAATGCTCCGTGCAGAAACCAGCCGATTCCACCACAAACGGCTGATTATTGCCGCCTGTTCCATACGATGCTGATATTGTTTCAGCAACTTCAACAGGTCCCTTGAAACGTGTATCTTGTCCGTGATTAGAAAAGACTAAGCCTGCGCTTGGCGTTCCAGAGCAATGTATATTTTGTTCCAACTGAGTTGCCCACTCAAGATTTTGTACAGAGTTATCTGTTTTATCTTCATTTATGTGATTTACAGTTGGTTTGTTTTCAGGATTTGCAATAAAAGCAATCGCAACCAATCTATGGATAAAGCATTCTTCTCGATACCCGTTTTCGCATAAAGATACTCTCAAATATCCTTTTTGAGTTAGTTTAGGAGTCAAAAATTGGGAAGAGTATGTGCTCCATACTCTTCCCATATTACTTATCAAGTAGCGATTTGGAAATTGTGCAACAGGTTTCCATTCTTCTTTTTCAAGTGGTATAAAATCCGCCATTGAAAATCCTCCTTTATAACCATATTCCTGGACCGTCAAATAGACTGCCAAGCGTTAATGTTCTATTTTTCATCTGCAGTCTCCTCTGTCGCATTTTTGCAAAGTGAAAGAAAATCGTTTTTGATGATTGTTTTTTTGTATTGTTCGATAACAGCAGGAATTTCGTGTGAATACACAGGTCTGCCGATGATACCGGAAAGATAGTCGTAAAGGTACGAAAGGTCATTGCCGTTTAGCATCGTTACATCTGTGTATGCTGTAATGACTGCACATTCACGTTTTGTCATCAGCAGCCTCCAATCTCTGCTTCAGAGCAGTAAAAAACGCCTTGTTTCTGACTGGAATACCTTTTGCAAGGCATTCATTTTCAAAAGCAAAGCGTATTTCCAGTTGTTTTACAGAATAATCCGCACGATATTTCCGCCATGTCATCTCATCATAGTGACGGAGTTTTGCCCAAAGTTCAGGATAAAACTCCCACAGCTTTCGGAGTTCCGACAGCGATTGCAGCGGACAAAGCCAGCAGCTTACACGCCTGAATCTGTCATACAAGCCGTTCCAATCAAAACCACGTTCATAGCAATATTTCAGACAATTGGCTTCTGTCATGTTCCACTCCACAAGCGGGTGAATACACTCAGAACGCTGATTGTTTTTTCGTTCAAGGCGGTATTTTTCATCAGCAGCAATGCCGACATACTGACGGATATCATACTTTTCACGAAGACTGCGGAGAAATTGCTCTCGTGGCTGATCTTTCAGACGATTGGTACACCACCGCATTTTCGGTCCCATCCAGCCGTAGCCGTTGTAATCCTTACCGAATAAAGCACGGAATTTTTCAGGATTTCCACGCTTTATCAGGGCTTCGGAAAAATAGTATTCAAAGCTGTGTTCTGCTTTGATTCTTGTAATCGGTCTGCCGATGTGTTTTTCCAGTTTATCAATATGTGCGTACATATCGGAGAATTCAAGTCCTGTATCGCAAAACAGAATCATATCAACCGGACGATTTTCTTCAAGCAATCGGAGTAACATGGCTGAGGAATCTTTTCCGCCAGACAGTGAGCATACGAAAAAAGGCGGTTTATTCTCCATTCTGCTCCTCCTTTGGAACATCTGCATAGTCAATCCGCTGACCGTCACGCATCAGATACACATCATCAGACCTGCCGTCATGCAGCTTGATGTATCTTTCAACAGCAACATCCACAAATTTCGGTTCAAGTTCCACACCATAGCAGATACGGTCAAGCTGTTCACAGGCGACGAGCGTAGAAGCCGAGCCAAGAAATCCGTCAAGAACAAGTCCATTACTCTGCGTACATTGCTGAATGAGATAAGCAATCAACGGAACAGGCTTGCTTGACGGGTGACCGCAGCCGTCCTCTTTGCTGTTTTTGATACGATCAAACTCAAATACTGTTTTCTGCTTCTGGTCGCCGTACCAGATGTGCTTGCCGTCCTTACGCCATCCCCAGATGATTGGTTCATGAATGTATTTCCAGTCGGTTCGAGTAAGGACAAGCCTGTCTTTCTTCCAAACAAGTCCGGCACCGACTTTGAACCCTGCATCTTCATAAGCGTCATGGAATACACGAGCCTTGCTTGTTGCATAGAAAACGTAGATGCTTGCATCCTTTGCCATAGCATCGTGAAATCTCTCGAAGGCAGATTTCAGGAATGCATAGCCTTTTTCATCGTCAAGGTCATCATTTTTGATTTTACCTGATGTGCTTTCGAGATTGACGAGGTACGGTGGATCTGTACACACAAGATTAACTTTCGTATCACCGAGCAGAGCAGCATAGGTTTCCGGCAAAGTCGAATCACCGCAGATGACTGTATGTCTGCCAAGATGCCAGGTATCGCCGAACTGCGAGAAACATGGCTTTTCCAGTTCTGCATCCACATCAAAATCATCCTGCTGTGTGTCTTCGTCTGATGCAAATAAGTCTGCCAGTTCCTTTTCATCAAATCCAGTAAGACCGAGGTCAAAACCAAGATTCTGTAATTCTTCCATTTCGACAGCAAGCAAAGCATCGTCCCATCCGGCATCAAGAGCCATTCTGTTATCGGCGAGAATATATGCTTTTTTCTGTGCTTCGGTAAGATGGTCAGCGTACACACAAGGAACTTCTGCAATGCCTTCTTCTTTCGCAGCAGTTACACGCCCGTGACCGCAGAGAATGTTATTTTCACGGTCAATAATAACAGGATTCACAAATCCAAATTCACGAAGGGAAGAACGAAGTTTCAGAATCTGTTCCTTGTTATGTGTTCTGGCGTTGTTGGCATATGGAATGAGCTTGTCAATATTCACAAGCTGAAAATCTGTTGTTGTTTTCATTAACCAGCCCTCCGATGCAAGATTTTCTGGAGTCCCTTCCGGGCATCCATAACATGACCTTTGACCGCTTGACCTTTCAATGTGCGGTACTGTTGTTGGGTGAGATGCTGACGACTGTTTTTTAAGTCACGCCAGAATTGTGTATCTGTGTTTGCTTTCATAAGATCCTCACTTTCTGCTTCGGAGCAATTTTTCCATCATATCTTCATTCGGATTACCCTGAAATTCCACGCTGCAATTCTCTCGGACGATTTGAAAAATCTGATTCCAGATTTGGTTTGCTTGTTTCATATAGTTCTGTGACATTGCAACGTAGGGAGAAGCTATTGCAGCTCCCGTTGTCGGATGTTTGGAAATATATCCGTACTTTGTGACAATCTGCTCACAGTGTATCCAGCGAGAAATGCTCATTGCATACTGTTCCACAAGCTGACGGCTGACGATTTTTTCACAGGAACGCTCCTTCAGCCATTGGTACGTTTCGGTATACACCTCATCAGCGAGAAGTTTTGTACCGTCACGCTGTAACTCCTGCATAAACTCACGCACAGGAGGAACGTCAGCAGATTCTATTTCCGCAGGCTGCATCATGACTTCCGCCGTTTTTCCTTCTGCAATCTTCTGAGCAAGTGCTTTTTTGGGTCGTCCTGCACCCGGTCTTGCACCGCCACGATTTGTACCGTCTTTTGCCATGATGCACCTCCTTCCTGAAAATTCAAACTAAAATCAAACATCAGCGTAAAATGGACATAAAAAATCCCGGCTGAAAAGTCGGGAAAATATCGTATTTTCGGAGTATTCCGAGTTTTTTATATTGCTGGAGGTCAATACCACGTTTGAAATCCGGATTTTCTGTGTTTGAGGGAGCGCCGGTAGATTTATATTTTCACCACAGAGATTATCAATCCCCTGGCGGTTTTCCCCTATATTTCGTAATTTTCAGTAGGTGTATTCAGGATTCTTATCCTCAGTCCACGTTTTCTTATCGTGACAGGACTTGCAGAGTGCCTGAAAATTACTCTCATCCCACATCAGTTCCGGACGATTACGGTGGGGAATGATATGGTCTGTTACCGTAGCTTTGGTATATCTTCCATTTGCAAGACAACATACACAAAGCGGATGCTTTCGGAGATACTGCTGCGACATCTTTCGCCACTTGCTGTTATAACCTCTGCTTTCCGCTGACGGTCTGTCGGGGTGGAGAGGTTTATGCTCCTCGCAGTACTTACCCTCGGTCAGTCTCGGACAGCCGGGATGCTTACATGGTTTCAGTGCTTTCCTCGGCATAGCAGTCACAGTCCTCACAAAAATCAGTCACTTCAACATGAATCTTTTTCAGAGCCTTTTTGTGCTGCTCCTTTATCCACTCCACTGTATCATTCAGTTCGTCTGCAATGGCAGCCCATGTTGCCGCATAAAGATAACGCAGACGGAGAATCTCACGCTGATCAGCATTGTCGTTGTCCATAATGATCTCTTCAAGGTTACGCTTCATTCGGATAGATTCCAGCAAGTCAGCACGGACATCCGTGAGGATTTCTTGTACTTCCTCATCATTAAATTCTGCGGACAGTTCCTTCCAATCACGATAAATTGCGATCTGCTCTCTGATACGGCTGTTCAGACCGATGCCGTTTCTCATTACTTTCTTTGCAAGCATACAGTTCCTCCTTCGGATATGAAAATAGCCTCCGCAGAATTTTTCTTGCAAAGGCTTTTCACAAATTTTCATGATATTATTATATCACATCTTTCTGTAAATGTCATCCACGATTTTACTCATGCCTTTCCATAGAGGAGAAGTGTGAGATGTTGCACAGCACGATTTTTCTTGTTATAGGCTGATGAACGTTCAATTCCGAAATGATCACAGATTTCATAAACATCAGTCTCATGCCAATAAAACTGCTCCAACACATAGTGTTCATCTTCAGAAAGCATATCCCATGCTGGCTGAAACCATTCCATGTACTCTTGTGCTTGACGATATCGTTCACGCAGAACATTAATTTCATCAATTGCAGCCGTCAGTCTGATTTCACCTGACTGCGGATTGGGAGCATTATGTGGCATATCCGAAAATACTGGACTTCCAATGCTGGTAACGTCATCATGAATGTTAGCGATTTCTTCATCCGTATGTTCCAGTATGTATTTCATACTGCCGTAGTCCTTGAGAGCATTGATTGCCGCACTCCTTTTGTCTAAATACTGCCAAATCACACTCATTTCTGTTTTACCTCCTCTATTACTGATTTTACTTCATCAACAGATCGAACAACCACAGCTTTTCCACCACACTTTTGTATTTTGTTGATAACTGATTCCTGCAAAGCTGTAGTTTTGCCCGTTTCAGTTTTGACTTCAAAAACTACAAATTTTCCACAATAACAGCAGATAATATCGGGAATACCCGCCGTTCCGTACATACCGCCGTGTTCCTTCCAGCAAAAGCACTCCGGCACAGTTTTCAGGTACTTCAAAATCGCCCTTACAATATCCGATTCTTTCAATTTTTTCACCTCTTACTCTTTTACTGATTTTACAAGTAAATTACTATTATAATTATAAAAAACGAGAAAATATAAATATGTATATAATAGTAAATATATAAGGAATTGCGAAAATCTCACGTAAAGCCTGTAAATGCCGTCAGAAAACAGCGCAGACTATCCCGTGGCTTGTTTTTTTGTCATTTTAAAACTTCCGCAAAGCATATCCCTCTCCATGTACGGCGTTTTCCGAGCCTGTCAGCGGCTCTTACAACGGTCGGAAAATTGGCTTCCAGTTCGTTGTTGAAATTCTGCTGGCTGAACGGCGTCAGACCGCAGCTGTCACAGTATGATTTATACCGTTCAAAGAATTCTGCTCTGCCGACTTCCGCATCCATTTTCAATTCACAGCAATCCCTGACAAAAGCAAGCACACTGTTGCTGTCCTCACGGTATTTCTGAAGTTCCTCACGGTTTGCCTGCGTTTCCGAAAACTGAAAATGATTGTTCATCAAACGATGCAGACCTTCCAGTGCAAACAGAAATATGCCGTCAGCTTCGCATCGAAACTTTTCTAAAAGTTCGGGATCACGCTTGTCCTCCGGTACAGAATGATTGAAACGTACAATAATGAGCCTTCGATAAAATCCTTCTGATTTATCGCCGTAGTTCTTCGGAATGCTGTTGCAGGAAAACAGCAGTCTCGCATAGGGCTGAAAGGAAAACGGATTCTTATTTTTCTTTTCTACCGTCAGATAATCTTCACCGACCAGGGCCTTGAAAATACCGTTGTCCTCGATGCCTTTTGTAGGCAGTTCCGCACAGATATTTGCCCATTTTCCGAAAAGCTCCGCTGTCTTGAAACGGTCGCTGAGCGCCTGCCATGCCACATTGGATACGTTTTCTTTTCCAAGCAGCAGTTCATTCAGCACACGCAAAAGCACGGATTTTCCTGCACCACCTTTTCCAACTATGATAAAGCATTTCTGTGCATGATTTACCGGAATCAGAAAGTATCCCAGCATCTCTTGAATCAATGCTATCTGATCATCTTCCAGCGACTCATGCAGAAATTTCATAAATCTCGGACACTTTGCACCGGGCGTATAACGGACGTTCAGCTGCACCGTTGACAGATATTTTGATGTATGTTCGGAAAGTACACTATCCAGCACATTGTAAAGTCCGTTCTGTACATTGATGATATACGGATTGGGATTAAGCTCCCTGATATCTTTCTGCACCTGCATTTTCCATTGTCCTTCGGTATCATTTATCTGAGAAAGCTTTGTGTATCTCGTCATCATTTTTTCACGCACCATATTTCTTGCGGTCAGTTCAGTAATTCCATGAAATACGCCGTTTTCATAGCAATAATACTGCTCTGCCGCATAGAACACAGGCGCATTCTGCGTCATATATTCCGCAAGAACACCGGGCAGGAATTTTGCACCTCGTTCCGTCATTTCGTACCAATCGGGAATATCCATACCCGACTGATGCTTTTTCGTTTCCGATTTGCTCAGAAAAGTCTTGTAAAGTTCCTTTTGCAATGATATTAACGGCTTGATATCCGCATTTTTGAAGCCGAAATACTGCTTCAGATCATAATTGATGATGGATTCGGCAGTCACGCAGTCCACGTTGTAAAGATAATCAGATACAAAGTTTCGTGCTGTCTGCAAGTCCTCCACAACTGCATTCTGAATCTCCTGCTGACATAAAATCACACGAATTCCGTTTATTGTGAGAGGTTGAAAACACAGTGCCGCAGGAGATTTGCATTTACATTTTCCATCCTTTAATTTTGGACACTGATAGCCTTTTTCAGCAATTGTACGGCAGGTCATGGGCTTTGTTCCGCTGCTGAGAAAATGCTGAATTTTCTTCTGCGTTTCTTCAAAGGAGTAGTTCGGATACGGCTTGGAATATTGATGTATGACCTCTGCACCGCCGTCAAATACGCTCAGATTTGAAATCATCGCATACCAGTCATGCTCCGGCAGTGATGCCGCATTATCACGGCAGTACTTGATAAAATCGCACTCTGCTTCTACGATGTGAATGCCTTTTTGTTCGCCGTGCAGTTCTTCTTTGTGTACTTCTGTTTCCACATTGGGCAGAGCCTCCGCAAGCTGCTCCTGCGTATACCTCCGTTCCGGGTGAAATGAAATACATTCCACTAAAACAGGTTCCTTCTTGCAGTGATAAAATCCCGGCAGACGCATAACACGACTCTCATTGACGCAGGCAGGATCGCCGCCGAAATGCTGTACAAGAGCTTTCTGAATAGGACGAAATTTCACTACTTTTGCATCCTTGACAAACCAGTATGTATGCAGTGATTTTCTTGTCCTGATAACCATTGACGGCAGCAGCGGAAATGCATTAATTAAAGATTGCTGTTCCTCGAAAGTCTTATCATCCATCTCCACAAACTGTGCATTGATGCGTGTAATGCTGTCATCGTTCTGACCTCCGGAATTCACTACGAAAAAGATACCATGATTTTTCTTGTTATGTTCCCTCAAGGTTGACTCTACGGCAAAGAATTTTCCTGCTTCCACGGACAGCTTTGCACCTGTGAAGATGCCCTCTTTTCTATCATCAAAAACACGCAGATTCACCGTATCATCGGGATTAAACATAACGTTTATGACATCCTGTGCCGATATATTCATAAGACCTCCTCCATTTTTTCCGTGAAATAACGAATCGGCATATGCCTGCGTTTTGCCCACTTTATTTCCTGTGCCATACCCTCAGAAATATTACTGCCGAATACCCATAATTCCACACATTTGGTCAGCATCACATAATTCATGAACATTGCCGTCTGCCGTTCTTCACCAAGTGTGTCGTCCATAAACTGCGGAAAAAGCAGGTGCGGCGCAAAGGGAATGCTGTGATGTCTGACCGCAAAACGGCTGTATTTTCGTGCATTTTCAATGTTATCGTTTGTACTTCCACGATATGGAGAGCAGATATATACCAGCGGGCGAAAAGCGGCTAAACGGCGTGCTTTCCGTTCCTCGCTCTCGATTTTTTTCATTGCTTCAAATTCTGTAGGCGAGAAATATCCCTCGCTGTTGTGCGTTGATGCCAATTTCATCCCTCCAATTCCTCTAAATTGCCGAAGGTTTCACCTGCGGATGCTTCCGCTACAAGCGGCAGGTCAAATTCCGGAAACGGCTGCTGTTCCATACATTCACGGATAAAGTATACTGCTTCATTCAGCTTTTCTTTCGGAATAATAAACGTCAGTTCATCGTGTATCTGCAATATCGGTTTCAGCCATGGGCGTGACGGCAGTCCCTCTAAAATGCGGACTATTGCAAGTTTCAGAATATCCGCAGCCGTTCCCTGAATCGGTGTATTTAATGCACAGCGTTCTGCAAAGGATTTCAATCCCCAGTTTTCGCTGCGAATATTGGGCAGATAACGCCGTCTGCCGAGCCATGTTTCAATGTACATTTTTCCTGCTGCATCACGTTTTGTTTCCTCCTGCCATATTGTCAGTGCAGGGTATCCTTCTTTCAGATTTGAAATGATTTCCTCGCACTCATCAACGGATTTTTCCACGCCTGCCTTGAATTTCAACGTATTTTGCAGACCTTTCGGAAACAATCCATAGAACGTCCCAAAGTTTACGTTTTTGGCGATAGTACGCTGTTCCTTGTACTCCTTGCGGTGCTTGTCCTGCGCTTCTTCATAGGTACAGCCGAAGATAACGGAAGTAGTCGCAGCATGAATATCACCGCCGTTTTGATAGGTTTCCATCATGGTTCTGTCACGGCAGTAGAACGCTCCCACACGCAGTTCAATCTGCGAGAAATCAAGCGACAGGATAAGATTATCTTCTGGCGCTTTGATAAAGTTACGGACACCAATAGGGTCATTGCTTTTTCTTGGACAATTTTGAATGTTTGGATTTCGGCAGTTCATACGCCCTGTTTCAGTGGATAATGCAAAGAAATCCGGATGAATCCTGCCCGTTGCAAAATTCAGATATTTCAAATAGCCGTCAATGTATGTGGACTTGATCTTGCCCCATTTACGGTATTCCTGCACCAATGCAAACAACGGAGAAAGTTCAGGACGATTTGTATCGCACCATTCCTTCAGCATGATCATTGAAGCATCATCAGCCGCTTCCTTGTTAGATGCAGTAACTTTCATAACAGGCAGTTTCAATGTCTGATACAGATAATTCTTGAACGCCTTTGTACCGCAGTTTGCACCGATTTCAATATCACCGATGAGCATAGTTATCTCGTTCCTGATACGCTGCATTTGCTGTTCTGCTTCCTGCTGACGGGATCTCATCAAGTCTGCATCTACAGGCACACCGTTATGCTTCATAATGCCGAGATACACCGCTGTGGGCGATTCTATCTGCTCTACAATATACCGATGCTTCAGCAGGAATCGGTCAAACCAGTTGTTGAAGATATGATACAGACGAAGTGCAAAATCAGAGTCCGCACAGCCATAACGCACTGTTTCGTAATCCTGTGCATCCAGCTCATCAAAATGTCTGCCGTTTGTGACATCTGAAAATGTGGGTAGAGGTTCGTGACAAAGCTCCACCGCCAGTCTTTTCAGACCGCTGTCAGCAAGTTTGCGGAACTCATAATTGCTTTTCAAGGTCATCTGTGCGGCACAAATGGTATCATACACCGGCGGCTGAATCACGATGTCCTGATGACAGGACACCGCAGATTCAAAGGCGATGTTATGTGCGATTTTGATGATATTTTTATTTGTGAGAAAGCTGTGCAGGAAATGCAAAAACGGCGTATTATCAATATTTTCTCCAATTTTATGAGCAACAGGGACGTAGATCCCTGTATGCTCTTTCACAGAAAAACTGCACCCTACAATATGACTTTTATGCGGGTCGAGTGCAGCTTTTTCTTCCATTCGGTAAGGCTCGTCCGGTGCTGTTTCATAGTCAAAAGCAACGATAGTCGCATTGCCTATGTACTCCTGAATTTCCTGCACCGAAGTGACGCATCTGTAATTTTCCATAACATTCTCCTCAATTCAGCGGTTCGATAACTTCGCCTGTTTCAGGATCAACATTCAGTGCATCTTCTGCATCATATCCCACATTTCGGCTGAGTGCCTTGACTTGTTCCGTCATGGCAGAGATCAGCTGATATTCCTCCGGTGACAAAGCACGTTCCACCGCAAACTGTGCCTGACTGTAATTGATACCCGTATTGCTTGACGCTTTCTTCAGCGTAAATTTGGTTACCACAGCATTTGAATTTTTGTACTTCGGGATTACACGCATGAGATAACGTGTAAATGCTTTCAGTGAGCCAGTGGGCAGTGAAAGAATCATAGGAAAAATCTCTCCCTCACGGAGCAGGTACAGACGGCGGCGGTTCTTGCAGGCTTTCGCACCGTTTTTGCCTGAACCGTATTGATTCAGCGGACAGGAATCACAGTTTCCGCCTGGGTTGCCCTCGCCGTTATGACCGTCATAGCTGCCGCAGTCGGGAGGGTTAGAACCTCCTTGATATTCGCTTTTGTAATAGGCATTCAGTGAGTGCTGATAGAGGATAACTGCCGAAAATTCTTTGACAGTTTCCGGTTCATCGGGATTCTCGCCGGGAATCTCAAACATGATCCCGCCGCCGGAGGGAATTTTGACGCGCTCAAATGTTGCCGAAAGACCGTCCATTTCCTCACTCATCACGTTAGCAAGATCAAAGTCCTGCAAAGCAAGAAAGCCTGTGTTGTTTGTTTCCATCAATTCATTTTTCATCGTTCTGATTCCTTTCATTTCGTAGATTTGCGGACAGACACAGAGGTCTGCTCATAGACGTTTATAAGACCGTTCAACCAGTCAGGAACGGTATCCTGATTTTCTGCAATCTGCTCCTTGACAAAAGCAGACAGGCTGTTTGCGTTGACGGTTTCATAGACCAGATCGCCGAATCCGTTCTCCTTCAGAGCCGAATACAACTCGTCCTTATGCCCTGCCACAGCGGATGCACGGGTTTTTGTTGTCAGCGAAAACATCGTTCCTGCACGGGTGAAATTCTGCGTTTCCGTTTCAGCCATCAGCTGAACCAGTGCATATTCTGTCTTGTCAATTTCGGCGTTAATGTCCTTAACACGCTGTTCTGCATCTTTTTTCTCCTCACGAAGCTGTTTTAACTGCTCCGCAAGCTCATACATATTCAGTTCCATGTTTAAATCTCCTTTTCCTGAAACGGATTGATTCCGTTACGATAATCGTCTACCAGCGTTCTTGCCAGATCCACCTTATCACGCAGTGAACGCAGGATTTTTGCATCTACTGTATTCTTAGCAATGAGATAGATGTACAGGCAATTTTCAGTCTGCGACACTCTATGGATTCTTGCCTTTGCCTGTTCAAAATTACTCATGCTGTAATCAAGAGAATAGAACACCATTGTTGACGCTGCGGTCAGTGTAATTCCCAGTCCTGCCGCTGCGATTTGCCCCACAAAGACACGGCAGTCTGCATCTTCCTGAAATCTTCTGATTTCCTCAGCACGGTCAGAAATACCGCCACGGACAGAAGCATATCCGATATTTTTCTTTTCAAGAAGTTTCTGAATATCGTTCAGTTCCGGCACGAATCTTGCCATGATGACCAGCTTTTTATCTTCGGCAAGCATGGTGTCCAGAATATCGGAAAGTGCGTCCAATTTTGCTGTACTTACAGCAGTTGTATCTCCTTCGTCATCGGTTAGATGACCGCCCGTCATCTGCGATAAACGGAGCATTTTGGTCAGGACGTTCACTGCTGAGACCTCAGAACCCGCAAGCTCTGCAAAACTTTCTTTTTCAAGCTGCTTGTATAGTTTCATTGCTTTCGGTTCAAGTTCAACAGTACGGATTTCTTCTGTAATTTGAGGTAAGTCCAGACATTCCGCTTTTGTGACACGATATGCGATTGAATGAAGTTTTTGCAGAAACTCGTCCATCATCTGTTTCTTGAAAACAGGAATATGATTGCCGTAGCCGCACATATCAAAATATCTGTTTCGGAACACATAGAAGCTTGTCCCAAAAATTTCGCTGTTCAGAAAACGATACTGAGAAAATACATCAATTTCTTTGTTAGTGATTAACGTTCCGGTCAGAAGAAGTTTATACTTTGCCTTATCACCTAAATGGTGCATTGCTTTTGACTGGGATGTACGGTTTTCTTTGATTTTATGGGCTTCATCGCAAATAATAAGGTCTGCATTAAAAGCAAGCAGCTCTTTTTCCATCCGCCATGCAGATTCGTAATTGACTACAGCGATTTGTAAGCTGTTTCCACGCAGCTTTTTAAGCTGCTCTTTCTTCTGAGAACTGCTGCCCTTTAAAATAGTCAGCTGATATGGAAAATCTGCAAAACGTGCAAATTCCTGTTCCCACACACCAAGGATTGATAGTGGTGCTGCAATCAGAATTCTTCGTATATGACGACATTGATGCAAAATTCCTGCTATTGCAATACTGGTGATCGTTTTGCCGCAGCCCATTTCCATAAGTAATGCGACTCCATTGCTATGTACATCTGATGGCAGAATTCCGAATCGTTCGCAGGCGAATCGGCAGGCGTTCTGCTGGTGCTGATACAGGTCTGCTTTGATGGGGATTTTAAGTATCTCTTTCATTTCATCTTCCTTTTTGATTATGTATTTTCTATCGGACAATAACAAGAAGCATATGTCTTTAACATCTCTGTTAAAATCTTTTTTTCATATTCATTAGAATGTTGCATCACACTTTTTATCACATCTGCTTCTTCCTTTGTGAAAATATTATTGTGGAGATGATATCCATCAAGCAGTTGAATACCTCCACCGTTTCCGCTGATGCAGACAAGGGGGACGACAGTGATGAGTGCCTGAATATCACGCTGGATTGTTCGTGTCGAAACATTTAATGCTTCGGCAAGTTCTGCAACATTACTTTTCCTCTTTGCATTCATTATTCGCAAAATTTCCAGTCGTCTTTCAATCACATTCATGCACTGTCCTCCTTTCCACATCTTTTATTTTCATTCTACAACGCAACCCCGACATAACCTGACGTGTTTAAAAATATTTCACAAAACTTTCACATTTATAAGTTTTACACTTTAAATCCACATTTACATTAACGATTTTCTAAAATAAAAAAGTCCGACAAGCTACAAACTCAGTGCAGCTTGTCGGACTCTCTGATTTTATATGTAGTGATTATTTTACTAAGTCTGTCAGCCATCCGGCTGTAGGACGTGCAATCGTTCTGGCATTCAGATATGCCATTTCCAAAGTAAGACAGGTGTTTCCGAGATAATATCCGTCCATTACAGAAAGCGTCATGGCAAGGTCGGGCTTCTTCATATTGGTCAGATAAATTGGAATTAAATGCTGTAACCTGTTCTGATATCCCTGCGGAACAACAAGTCCCGGTTCTACAACAGCTTTTCTTCTTGCAAGTTCTACTGCCGTTTCCAGCAGAAGCGGTAAATTCTTTGCCTTGCGGATCTTAGCCGGAATACGCTCTAAATTTTCTGCATCTCCCAAGATGTGTTCCACATTTACTCTGATTGACCACTCAGGATTAAAATTGATGCCATTCTGTATCAGCGGATAACCGGGGCGTTCCGGCAGCGGTTCTATGTATTTTAGTCTTGGTGATACTTCATCACAAAAGCCGTGAAAGTACCACTTGAATGTGGTATCCAGCTTTTTATTTCGTTCAAAGCAGCCGTAGATTGCTTTATATCGATGATCGTACAATCCCGTATGAAAACAGGCATACTCGTTCTCCACATGAAAAAATTTGGCTGCCTTATTCGGATTTGGTTCTGTGTTATAATCAATGCTCTGTTTGCGAAAGATAATATTGATATATCGCTCTAATATGGGCGTGTCTGTATTTTTCGTTGCTGCTGTCGGCTTCTTAAATCGCCAGGACTCCGGCAGAGCCATTGCAGCGAGCTCGTCCAATTGCCCGTACCAGTCAGGTACGTAGGCAAATTCAAATAAGTCTGTTGGTATCATACTATCAAATTCCTCCATTTTGTCTGTATAGCTTCTATCAGTTTCATCTGTATCTGGATTTTCATATCTTCATCTACAATCTGAATTACTTTTCCGTTTGTATCTGTCACCTCATATGTGACCAAATGGTTAATATACTGATCGTAAATATGTAGAATTGTTTCTGCTGCTTTTTCATTTCCGCAAACAGCCTGCTGAATCAAATTCAAGTTCAATTTATGGGTCTCGTCCATGTTCTTCATAATATCTTCTGATTCCGCTGAGCGCACGGTTCCTTAAATTATATACCGTGCGTCTTGTAACCTCCAATCTCTTTGATATTTCTTCGTCTGTCATCGACAGCCAATAGTCCATAAGAATAACATTCCGCTGTTTCTCTTTCAAGTCGTTTAATGCATAGTAAAGAATCTCATTTTTTATAACACAAGGATAATTTTCTACATAGATTACATACTGATCTGATGGATGTTCATCTTCTATCGTCAGAAAATTCAATAATTGCTGTACTGATATGCTTCCTGTACTGAAATGTTTTCTTTGGTTGGCTGCAGCTCGTTTTAAATTTCTGCTGCAATTTCGTATTACCGTTTTACAGAAGGAATCAAACATCTCGCATATTTGTTTCTCCTTTTCAGGGGAAATTTCCATGCTTATCCCTCCTTTGCAGATATGAGCTTTCAGACCATTTTCACCCCTTTTGATATACCAGAACACATTTCACTTATCAAAATGAGAAAATTTTCTGAAAAATTATTTGTAAACTTTCTATGAACACGTAAAAGCAACAAAAAGAGCATAACAATTCAGCCTGCTTAGCCGAATTGTTATGCTCTAAAAAGCAAAAGCAGCCGCACCAAAAATACGAATGCCCTGCCTTTGTCCCTGTAAAGGAATACAATACCCTAATAAATTTATATAACTCTTTAAAAGAGAATATATGTGTTCTTTGAAGATTGATGTTGTATCAACTATCCAATTATTTTCCTACTGATTAAAAATCATTATATTTATTCATTCTCTGGCTCTTCCAATCTGTGTATAGCAATGGGAATCCTGCTGTTGTGCTTGTCAATGCCGTGATATGATTTAATATTATACCGAAAACACAAAAATTCACCTGCCATATATCTGTTTTACCAATTCTTCTGTAATTCATGATTCTTTCATCTCATTTAACCTGTTTCGAATTGCAATAAGCGCTTTATCCGGCGAAATTATTCCCAATACCGCTGTTTCAATCGGACAATAACCTGTATTGTCACGATTGCAGATAGCTTCTACGAGCATATTGTAAGTAATGGGTATATTATGCTTTTGCAGCGTTTCAAGAGCTGATTTGCTGATAACGTTGGCATGGAGTTCCTTTACTTCAAGAAGTATGTACAGAAACGCAGCGCCGTTTCCGACAACTTTATCAGCGGCAAAATATTCTTTAAGGCTTTTACCCTCGTCAAGCCATTCAAGCAGCGGTGCAACACCACGTTTTTGACTGGTAATTATTTCATCATCATTGCAGCAGACGCAGGTAAAGTCTGAACGATTCAGAAGATTTATGGTCTTTTCAAGATTATTCATTATCTGCCTCTGTAAGTCTGTATACAGCAAGCGGAATGATAACAAGCTGAAGAATAATTCCGAACAGACCTGCTGTTACGCTTGTGAGTACTACAGCAGGATTTACTGTTGTATCGAAAACATAGAATCCAATTGCAATTGCTCCTGCTCTTATCAATCTGCCAGTAATCTGAGCAATCAGTACCTTTGCAATCATTGGTAATTTCACATTTCTGAGCAATCTGGAGCAAATTCCGTAAACACAAAGTTCTATCATCATAAATGGAAGCATGACGCTTGACGGCATACCGGTCAGTGCAAAACTTACAAGCGGACTTAAAAGACCTGCTATTCCTGCGGCATAAGGTCCGACAATAAATCCCATAAGAATGATCGGCAGATGCATGGGCAAAAAAATTTCACCAAGAGAAGTACCCATTCCTGAAGCTGCTCCAATTACATGGACAATCTGCGGAAGTGCGACTGCTGAAACAAGAGCGATTAATGCACTGATTGTCTGCGTTTTTACTGAAAGTTTTTTACTTGTAATTGCTGTTGTCATAACATTGACCTCCTGAGTAAAATGTTTTTAAGTAAATATCAGATTCACCACAAATCCACACAGCAATGAAAAAAGCATGACATACAATATGTACAGTATGAAATTCTTAATTCCCAGAACGATTTTCAACGCACCAAGATTTGTGATTTTTGTAGATGGTCCTGTCAGCATAAACGATGCAGCAGAGCCAATATTCATGCCGGAATACAGCCATTGCTGTAAAAGCGGTATCGTTCCGCCTCCACAGGCATATAATGGAACACCGATCGTCGCCGCCATAAGCAATCCAAATCCCTCATTTTCAGAACCAAAAAGCCTTGCAAAATCATCGGCAGGAACATAACGCTGAAACAGTGCGGAAAGCAGAACCCCAAACAGAAAATATAATCCTGTAGCCTTGAAATTACGCCCGATATTCTTCAGCAGTCTGATGAATAAATTTGGATCTGTATCATGGCTTGTTCGTTCCTCGAATCCTTCAAAGTTGAAAAATGATCTTCCCTTGTAAACATAACGCAGTATCAGTCCCGCAGTAATGCCCATGATAAAACAAGTAATGATACGAACCGCAAGCACTTCCTTTCCAAGTGCCATACTGTAAATGATAAGCTGCGGATTCAACAGAATGGAACTCATCATAAACGCTGCAAGCCAATCATCTCTGATACCTTTTCTTGAAAAAGATGCAACAAGTGGAATCGTTCCGTACATACAGAGCGGTGAAGCAACTCCCAGAATACTTGCGATGATAATTCCAAAAATGCCAAGCTTATGCTTTCCCATTTTCTGCACTGCACCATGAATCTTGTCCTTGACAAAAACCGAGATAACAGAACCCAGAACCATTCCAAGAATCCAGTACGGCAAAATCTGCCGAAGCTGCAAAATAAAATAGTACCAAATGTAGATAAATTCACGCTGTATAATTTCACTCATCTAAAATCACCAGCTGATATTCACGACTGCCCAGACCGATTTCTTCGGCGTGTTCCAGAACGTGCAGACCATTTCTGGATTCAATACGCTGAACCAGTGCCGCACCGTCCTCCGCACTATAAACAAGGTCAATACACGCCTGGTCAAGTGCAACAGGATCAGTTGATGCAAGTATACCAATATCGTGCATATCCGGCTCGGACGGATGACCGTCACAGTCACAGTCTACCGAAAGGCGATTCATCACATTGACATACACAATCCGATCGCCGTTTCCGAGATAGTCCGAAACAGATTTTCCTGCCTCTGCCATGGATTCCAGAAAAGCGTCCTGCTGACCGCCCCAGGCGTTTGTACGGCTTGTTCCGCCGCTATGTATCCAGCATTTCCCTTCAGAAGAGCCGAGACCGATGGAGATATTCTTGATGACTCCCCCGAAGCCCGCCATCGCATGGCCTTTGAAGTGGGACAGCACCAGATAGGAATCATAATCAGCAAATGCTGCACCCACATAATTTTCCGTTAGAACAGAACCACCCTCTACAGGAAGTGTCATTGAACCGTTTTCATCGAGAATTTGAAAATCAGCAATCTCTGTAAAGCCATGATCCTCCGCTACCTGATAATGCATTGCAGTTGATGATCGTGAACCACCATAAGCCGTATTACATTCCACAATCGTTCCGTCTACATACTGCACTACGTCTTTAATCAGCTCAGGACGAAGATAGTTGCTTGCAGGCGGTTCGCCTGTACTAAGCTTGACAGCGGTATTTTCTCCCGGAGTCCATTCAAGTGCAAGGTAGGTATTCATCAAGCCTGATGATGAAATATCCTTTGTCATGTAAACAATCGAAATATCATAACGCACCATACTTTTAAGCAGTTCACGCCTCATAAGACATAAATCAAATGCATTCCATGAACCGTCACCGTCCAGATCATAGTCTTTTCCGCTTAAATCAGGTGTTTCTCTGGCAAGAAGAAAATCTTGTAAATTGTGTAGATCTTCTATGGTATATTTAGAATCAGATTCTGCCGCAGCCGCAGAAAGAGAAATAACATTATGATTTTCATGCTTTGCTGTCAGTTCTTCATCGTTCTGACCCGTCTGATAAGGATTGGAACAGCCTGTCAGCAATAGTGCTGTACAGAATGTTAATGCTTGTAAAATATGTTTTTTCATAAGTCAACTCCTCTCTTTGTAAGGATTACGTCGCCGTCATATATAAATCAGATAACACCATTTGCTTCCAGCCATGCATTAATTTCATCACTATCATAGGAAGAGTAAGTAACTTCTAATCCCTCTTTGATAACGCTGTCTGGTGCAAGTTTTGCAATGGCACTGATTGTTTGTCCGAAACGTCCTCCGCCCATAGAACAGAATGGAATAATTGTCTTTCTACTGAAATCATCATGCATCAGGAAACTACGCACCGATGCCGGAATGGACGACCACCAGTTGCAGTAACCAAGCAAAATCGTATCATACTGTTCAATTTCGGGATACTCTTTCAGCTCTGGAACAGCCTCTGCACGAAGTTCGTCTAACGCCTCACCATAAAGTACAGGACCGTTACTGCTGGAGGCATAAGGGGTTTTGCGTTCCAGACGGACAATGTCTGCACCACTCATTTCGTGAATTAAATTCGCCAGTCCTTCGGTGTTTCCTGTCTGAGAAAAGTAGACAATAAGTGTTTTGCCTGTTTTACGTTCCGCATTGGCACCATATACACTTTTAACTTCTCCACTGGACGCTGTGGCGTTTCGTACCAGTCGAATGCCGATACTATACAGCCCCACATCGGCAGGCTGTGCACCACGATAGGCGGAACGAATATGCTTCGGGTGGTCATTCCAACCGCCACCTCTGACGATTTTTGCATTGCCGCTTTCAGAACCGGTAGGGTTGGCAGTTATCTGAGAATCATATTCATCATACCAGTCCCATACCCACTCGGCAGCATTGCCATGCATATTATAAAGACCATAGTCGTTGACAGGATATTGCGTGATAGCTACAGTCTTTCTCAAATATGCATCTGAACCGTTTACCCAATTGCCGCTTGCATCATTGTTGTAACCGTAAGCATTGTAACAGTTGGCATCGCTGTTGTGAACATAGTCACCAAAATTAAAAGGCGTAGTCGTATTGGCACGGGCAGCATACTCCCATTCAGCTTCTGTTGGCAGACGGTAACCATTAGCAGACTTGTTCCAAGTCACCGTTGTGCCGGAAATATTGTAACAAGGTGTAACCCCCTCTTTCTGACTAAGCGCATTGCAATACCGAACCGCATCATACCAAGTGATATTGGTCACAGGGAGGTCATCACCTTTTGTCGCACTGGGATTAGCGCCCATAATTTCCTGATAATCTTTCTGGGAAATTTCAGTTTTGGACATATAGAAATCGCCTACCGTCACGCTGTGCTGAATTTCATCGGAGCTGCGTTCCGGCTCACTTTCCGGACTTCCCATTTGGAAAGTACCGCCCTCTATCAATGTGTACTGCATATTCTCATTACTCTTTTTGACTTCTGATATTTCAGCTTGCTTTTCATTCACCCATGTTTCCACGGATTCTTTCGAGGCACTTGCGGAAAATCTTCTGCCCTCAAGCTGATTTCCGATGGGTACAAGGTCTGCAATATTTCTTTCGCTCGTTCCGATACCGCTGCTACCCGATGTGCAGAATGGAATAACAATTTTATCTGAAAAATCATAGCTTTCAAGGAAAGTATCTATAATTCTCGGTTCTTCTCCCCACCAAATCGGATAGCCAAGATAAATTACATCATAACTGTCGATTGATTCAATAGGTTCTGCAATTTCGGGGCGTACTGTCTTGTCGCTCTGCTCCTGATTCGCACGGCATGAGGAATCGGAATAGGCAATGTCTGCGTCAGTATAAGGAACAGCAGCTTCAATTACATAGCTGTCGGCATTCGTCAGCTCAATCAGGTATTCAGCAATTTTTTCAGTATTTCCTGTACGTGAGAAGTATACAATAAGTGTATCATTCTGATCATCCATCTGCTTCAGCACTTCACGCCTCATCAGACACAAATCAAATGCATCCCACCGGTCATCGCCATTTAAATCATATGGCTTTCCGGACAAATCTTCTTCTGTGGGTCTTGCCAGCAGAAAATCCTGTAGATTTTTTATGTCCTGTATTGTATATGTTACAGTTTCAGCAACAGCCTTATCTGCTCCTGTCACAACATTGCCTGTAATCAGAATGTTCAATGCAATGATTCCCGACATTAAAAAAGATACTATTTTTTTCATACTACAACCTCCTTAGTTTTTAAGTATTGGTGTTCCACCAGTCATTGTTTTCTTTCTTAGATGTATTTTCCGAAAGAACTTTGACAGATAATGTGCTGCAAAAATAAAAGTTCCCATTAAGGCGAGATAATCAAGATAAAACAGCAACTTATTCTCGTTATAATCGAAAAATACAAATTCTGTTTTCAAGAACAAATAGGTCGGATAATCTCTTTTTACAAATACCCATGCACCATATCCGGCGATAGCCAGTCCTACGATGAAAGCGATTATACTGCGGCTTTTGGCTTTGCTTTTTATCCCTGCCGCTTTTCGGGACATACCCATAACCATATTCCAATGTAGTCCGAGATGCAGGCTCATAAGGATAAAGCCCCAATATGCTCCGAGAATGTGAAGTCGACGAGCCAAAGACATACCGCCGCTAAATGGCAGGAAATCAAATACATAACGGGACATCACAATACCGCTGTACATTTGAGCGAGCATTACAAGCAAGACAAGAAAATCAATACAAAGCGTCAAAATACGAAGCGCATTGTATTTCCCTTTGAATAGGGTTTTGTGCCAATGTCCATTCAGAATATGGTGGGCGATAAAAAGGAGCAACATTCCGGTGCCCACCCATTCGTGCATCGCTTCTCCCCAAAGATGATAGCCCATTAAAAAAAGCAGTGCCAATGTCATTACAACATCGACGGCTAATTTGATAACGGCTTTCGGTTTCATTGCTCCACCGCCTTGTTAATGCAGGAAATGGCATTTAGGCTGCGTGGATAACCGATATAAGGCAGGCACTGCGAAACAACACGAATCAAAAAGTCCTTGTCATTTCCTATATTCATATTTCCCTTTGCGTGAGCAATAAGCTGCGGCTCACAGCCGCCCTGCGCCATAAGAAAGCAAAAGGTAATAAGTTCACGCTCCGAAATGGTAAGACCTTTTCGGGTATAGTAATCGCCGAAGCAGTTTGCCGCAAGCCAGCGGTTGATATGACCTGCTTTCCAAGCCTCTTTCATATGTTCGCCGAAGATCTCTGCCTGTGCTTCAATTCCTTTTTCCAGTCGGTTTTCAAGGGTAGTGGTAGCTTGCCCATCGAGGGGCAGCGAAATGTCTTTTTCTGCAAAAATTTTGTTGGTACAGTTCAGGAACGGCAGCATTCTGCCATAACCCAAATAGTCGGTTGCCTGATAAACAATTTCCTTTGCGGCTATCGGCGCAATACCGTTTTCTAACGCTTTGGGGAGCATTTCTTTATATGCCTCCACGCCCCCGCAGCCGATCAGCGTCGCCAAAATCGCCATATAGCGTGTCCGTTCATCTAACTGTTGATTTTCTTCGTTTATAACTTCATAAAATGCAAAATGCTCAAAGCGTTCTGCAAATTCGGGGTCAGTGATATGTAAATCCATTTTAATTTCTCCTAGTATAATAATGATATAGTCAAAAGACGGTACAGAGATAGACAA
>CAJTYV010000034.1 GCA_910584195.1 uncultured Ruminococcus sp.
TAAAATTTTCAAAGTTCACAAATTTCTGCTTGACTTTTTATTTGCAGACTTTTTTCTCCCCCATCTTCCCCCTATAAAGCAGAACTCCCACAGCCATCTTTTAAGAGAAAATATGCAGAAAAAAGACAGAAAAGAAGAGGATACATATGCAGGAAATCCCCTGTTTTCAAGGCATTAAGGCTATGGGAACCCTCTTCTTTCCTTTCTCTTCCCCACAGCCTTTTCAGAAGAAAAAAAGGAAGAATACAGGCTTACAAGGTAATGGATTATTATGGGAGATATAAAGGGGTTGGGGTACTCTTCAGGAGATTGGAAATCAAATGAGAAAAGAAAGAAAAAGAAGAGGTTTTGCTACTGAGAGCCATCAGTTAAAGTATGGTGGCAGCAGGACTTGCTTTTCTTTTCGGATATGTAGGAAACATCAGGGTTTCGCTACTTTTGGAGATTGGAAATATGGGGAGAAAAGAAAGAAAAGAAGAGGATTCTGCTATGCTAGTACGACATCGCACCGACTCAGCAACTCTTACTTTTCTTTCAGTGGGATAGGCTGAGGGAGAAAGATGGGAAAGAAGAGGACCTTGCGGAAACGAAGCCTGCAAGGTCCTGAAGTTTACTTTTTTATTCTGTTATTTCTAATGTTCTCAGCAAAAATTATAATCTGCCAATAGCAAAAGTTTGTCTGCAAGAATAAAAATTGTCGTAGGGCATTGAAATTTATTCTATATCGGGCATATAAAAGGCAATTTGTTTTATCCCCGTCAGGCTAGCCCTCGTTGCCCCTACTCCATGGTGATTCTTACGCAGTACGTTCCAAAAATCCTGTATTTATGCGAGGGAAAGGATAGTCGTTAGACAAAAATAAGACCCCGCATCCTGCGATGCAAGGTCTTATTTTTCTATGTCGTAGAATAATTATTTTTGCCCCTGTATAGAATAAATTCCAATGCCCTACGACATAGTATCCTTGACCTTGCACAATTATTATAGATGACATTCACTCGTATTGCAAGCCAAAATACATGATTACTTAAACACAAAAAACCAGTTACACGGAAGAGCAAAGCACTAAGTAAATATGCCTAATCCCCTAGTCTACATTGTTTTTTTCTGACAATTCAACCTCATTATCTAAGGTCTGCTCAATTTTTTTACATTCCTCCTCATGTTCCTTATTTTTCTTCCTTTTCGAATAAAGCCATACGCCTCCTCCAACTATTCCAGTCACTATAGTACCTATCAATACACCGCCAACTCCATAATTTCTTTTTGCTTCCTTCACACTTATTTTTTTATCATTATCCAATGCGTTCACTATCCGTAATGCGCCATCAACCATAGAGCCGTTCTCACCTCCTCCAAGTATTTTCAGTGCATGTGTCATGTTATCCGCTGGTTTTCCCCTAAGCTGTAACAGACTGTTTGTAATATTTGTTGCTAAATCACTCATAAAATATTCCCCGCTTCCTTATATATTTTAACCTTTTTAAATCATACTCAGGGCTTACCTCGTAACGTCTTAGTGTATCCGAAAAACTTATATCTTTGAAGGGAAATTTCAAACTCTTTTCTATAATTATTGCAATAATCACAATTGCTATTGATAATACAAAATTGTTTTTATGCAGAGGCAAATTATTTAAGCCTCAAATAAAATAAAGTAAAAGGTCTTACGATTATAATAGCATGAAATCAACATAAAAAGATTATAGGCACTGTCCCTATTGGACAGGCTTCTTCTTATTTTTATAGCGACTTGTATTTTCACTTATAATTTTCGGATCAATCTTTATATGTCGTTTCGCTTTTGGTTGAGATTGTGCCAACACAGAATTGTTCTCAGCATCTTGGGTATCTGATACTTCAACGATAGACTCTATGTTCTGCTCTTGCAAAAGTTCTCTGTCAAACTGCGTATTATCTATATTAATATCTTTCTCTAACTCATTTTCTGCTATATCTTTATACCTTTTCAAAAATTTCTCTACTTTGTCTCGCTCTATAATCCTTGCTAATTTAGTTCCTTTTTTCTGCGCTGATATAAGTCCCTCAGCTTCAAGACGCGCAAGAAATCTATTCGCTCTGTCATACCCCATTTCAAAATTATGTTTCAATTGATTATTTGAAATACATTCCTTATCTTGCATCCATTTAACTATATCTAATAATAATTTCTCATCCTCCTCTTCGATAGAAAAAGGCTTATAATCATTTTCAATATTTTTAAATTTCGGCACTGTATTGTATTTACATATTACTTCGTCATATCGTTTTCCATCATAATTATATGCAAAATTTATATTATCTAAAGTATCCACAATTTCATTAGTAGGCATATATGCTCCCTGTATCCTTTTTAGCCCCTCAAACTGACTGCACCTAAAATACATTGTACCTTGACCATATAAATTTACAGCTTCTGATGATCCAATTATTGCACATGAATCATACCAGTTTGTACATCGAAAAGCCATACCAGCCGCTAAATTAGTATTTTCTATTTTAATATTACCTTTAGAAGCATTTTGTGCTGCCAATACAAGATGAATCTTAACTTTTCTTGCACGCGCCAAAGTATCTGCGATTATCCCAGGTGCATTTGTATTATATTTCCCTGTAGTTAATTGCCTAATAAATGCAGGGAATTCATCAATCACACAAACAATTGATGCCCATTTTTTAAATTCTACATCAAATCTTCTTTTATCAAGTGAATCTTTAGCTTTTAGTCTCCTCTCCATTTCCATTTGTAACCATAATAAATACACATGCGCTTTTTGCACCTCACCTACCCTTATTGTTGGTTGTAGCATATGAGGAACTTTATCAAAAATCTTCAAATCAGAAGAGCCAAAATCAAGTAACAATAGTTTTACCTTATCTGCCGGCTGTTTATAAATAATACTCATCAGCAAACTGTGCAATGCACTCGATTTTCCTGATCCACTGGTTCCTCCAACTAACAGATGAGGAAATTCTGCTATATCAACAATAACTATTTCACCTAATATGTCATACCCCACTGCATACGGAATCTCCATTTTACTTTCTTTAAACTGGTCACTTTCTAATATTTTAATCAGGCTATTCTTATTCAAAGCTTTTTCAGATACAACCAACTTTATTTCCGAAGATGTTATATCCAGCATAAAAACTTCGACTTCGAGCAAACGCCTAACCTCCTCTGCATATCTGCTGAGTAGTTTCGCATCGGTTCCCGGAAGTAGCCTTATCCCAAAAACATATCTCTCATCCTTATATCGGATGCTAGATATTCCTATATTAACTTTATAGCTCTTATAGTATTTGACAATGTTCTTTACATAAACACTCCCATTTTTCCTAATCCTTTTGGTGTCTTTCTTATCAGAAGAATCCATTTCAAAATTTATGTTCTCTGACGCTGTAGGTGAACAGACGTTATGAAGCTGAAACAGAGAATATGTTGACTGTTCCACAATCTGATCAATTAATTTCTCCGGAATATGTTTATCTTTTATCCCCCTATATGTAAAAGGCGTTTCATATGTCAGCCGTATAGCACTTTTGAATACTTTCATATAATATGAAAAAAAATAAGAAAGATATCCTATATTACTTACATCTTTTGATGTTAACTTTTCCCAGCTATTATTTTTAGCCCGCAAACGACCTTCAAAAGTATCAAAATCATAAAATAAAGGCATTGTTTTTTTAGGGTTGCGTGATTCTATTAATTTTGCATATACTGTCTGCTGGGAATATGAAACCGAATTCCATGAATCAAAATACTCCTTTACTTGATTCACCAGTTCAAATGCCCACGTACCCAAACACCGTCTATAATTGTGAATAATTTGTATGTATTCGTCCGTAATATCCATTTCCGTAAGATCAATACTAAAAACATTATAAAATTGGGATTGGATTTCAGGTGTAATAAACACTGGCAACACATTAAATCTTGCCTTGACATCAAGCCTTTTTGTTTTCCTTGGAATATTAGCCACTTCCCTAATCAGTATTTCATATAGCTTTTCATTTTCATACCCATCCACAACAATAGGAATATCTCTGTAATAAAGTAAAGTCTCTATAAGCTTGTCTCCTGTTTCTGACGGATATATTATATGATGATCCTTATTACATTCAATATACTTATACTTGTCACAATTTTCAAACAGCCCTGTATTTATATCGCATATGTGAACAATTTCATGTACCAGTTTAAATACATTTGAATTTCGTTTACAGGCAATTTGCAAAAAATAGGGGATGCTCAGTTTACACGCTTTCATTCTACTACTAAATAAAGCAGCAATGCAGTACCCAAAAAGATAAGTTGTTATAGCTCCATACTCTTTATTCAAAAAAATAAAATCCATATATGAAAATGCTTCCTCTGTCATTTCCGGAGTATTCTCTATAAGATATTTTTTCCTGCATCTCCCATTACACCAATTAGAAAATTTATATTCATCTTCTTGCCAACCATAACGTGAATGCTCAAGATACGACCTAATTTCTTGAATTTCACTTGGATTCTTGGACTGTAGAATTGCAAGGACTAATTGTACTTTTTCTATATCCCATTTTATACCATTTCCTTTTGTATTCATAATTAATGTTTGTAGCTCATAAAGGATCTGTTCATTCCGATGATTATTTAGAAAATTCAAAAAGCTTAACAAAATCGTTTCGCAATCACTTCTTAATTGATTAAACTCAAATTCATCCATTATTATTTCCTCCTACTTATCTTCTTCTCTTATCTTATCATTCCTTATTTTATAATTTATTATATACTTTTTTCTATTTATATAAAAATTATAGCATAAGATAAGAAGATAAGTATATTGTTTTGGAAAAATATTCATAAAAATTATACATACAATCAGAACTGTTATTCAAATTTAACTATTACTCCTAAACTATGATTCAAGCAAAAAATTATAAATATTCTTCAAACATTTCACATCCTGCCGTTTGCTGATTGTTATCGGTGTTATATTTATCATAGCAAATGCCTCCATAACTTTTTCAATCTTCCTGTACTTCATAGCCTTTTGAGCCAAATATAACGATTTCTTCTCCGGGATCAGTGCCACCAGCCGCAACATCCTCCTCCTTAATCTGTCATCCATAATCTCCGCCCGAATCATTTCTTCTGCCTTGCCCTTTTTATAAAAATCTCCATACGGTATTATTCTTACAAATGTTTCTAAAAATATATTCCGCCGCTTTACTGACAGTGTTATGATCTGTTCGGATATATCCTCTTCATCAACATATGCCCGTACAGCTTTTATTTTTGTCATCCGCACCTCTGCCCGAAGAATCCCTTCCGCTTCCTTAATAAATTCTTTAAACCTCTTTCGTTCTATATCCCCTTTGTTAAACTGTTTTCTATATAGTCCTTCCAAATCATATATCATGAACTCAATCCCATTACTATTCCCTTCCAAACAAAAACAGTCAACATTCTCAAAGCACTCATAACTGACTGGCGAAAATCCTTTTACTCTTCCAATTCTCCGAAAAACCTTTAAATATGTTGCTACCTCATCATGAGTACCTACATCTATATCTGTTACAAATCTCATCCCTGACAAAATAAAATCATTCAATTTGTATTTACAACCAAAATACTCCCCAATGCGTTTATTTAGTTTTCGGGCAATCTTATTAGGATCATGTTCACCATTACCAAGTAAATATCCAGTATTAACAATCAGCTTTATTTTCTTTTTATACTGGCTATCACGGTATATAACCGTTATCCCTTTTTCTTCTAAAGATCGATCTACATATTCTTCTTCCTTCTTCTCCATATAACCATCCTTAATGTGAACATTTTTGAAAACTTGATGGAATCTTTCATGATCCAGTACCATAGTAAGTTCAAACATCTGGTTTATGTACATATACTATTCCTCCATGATTGCAGATATTTTTTACAAAATAGTTGCTGCATTTTTACTTTCTATAGCTGTCTTATTAGCCTGTAAGGATATGCCTTATTGCTCCCACTGTTTTTCAATGGCACTTTTTTTACCACTATGAATCTCACACAAAAAGAAAGTTATCTTAAAATCGCCATTGTTTCAAAATCAAAACTATATATTTTTATATGTGTAAAAAAGTTTGACGCAGAGGTCAAAACCCCTGCGCCACTATTTTTTCTACTAGTTACTTTTTGCATAATATATATTTATTAATTATATAACTTTATACATTCATATATTGTTTAAAATAATATTATTATCCCATTTTATACATACTACAGATCTAATATTATTATGATTATCTTTATACATAAATAGCGTATTATTATTCAATATCATATACTACTTAATATTTATATATGAAAAGCAATATACAACTGATGATACATGATCACAATAGTATCTGTATAACAATAATGCAGGATATCATAAATCAATTTGTATACATGAATATCTGCAGATGCTTTATAAATCAAAAAATACATATGAAGGAGCGTGTTATAAATGTTACAATCGTCTTTAGGCTTTCATACCATAACCTTAACATTATCTCTATTGTATGATGAAGCTAATCAACTCACTACAGATTTTTGTACATACAGAGAAAAAACAGGAGATATTGAGATGTATATATACGATGAGAAGAATAACCCTATTATATATCATCTCTCAAGCTATTTACCCCCAAAAATTAATATCATGTTCAAAGACAGAGAACGCTACGGAGACGGAGACAGAGGTATCAAATGGTGCATTCGCAAATCTGAATGGTGCAATGATTTTATTGATTACATAATTGAAGCAACTATAAATCCCAAAATCCTAGCTGGCATCAATGATTATCTGACAGCAGCTACTTATAATGATATTGATCTTGCTGCAACTAATTTTAACGAAATATCACATGAAATATCCCCATTGCTACATAGCTTTACCGATTATCGTATAACTAGGATAGACTATTGTGTTAATATTTCTCTTGATAAATTCATTCCTGAATGCGATCCCATGCAAATCATGAATCTTATCAAGAGAAGCAATATCCCTCCTCATTACGAAGAATGGATGAAATATGATAAGGATGCACACAGAATGAAAAGCAGACCTGAGAGTTTCTACCTGAAAAGTAAATCTGTTAATATCAATTGTTATAGTAAATACTTGCAATTACTAAATAAATCCAAAGAAAGAGTTGAAAAAAAACGCTCTCCAATCGATCAGGAATCACTTGATGCTTCCCGGAATATTTACCGTTTTGAGGTTCAATGCAAGTACCACAAAATATTTTCCATGTCCCAAAAAGCAAAAGAAGCAGGCAATCGAAGTATAAATAAATACAAAAGCCTTCTTGATCCTATAATATGCACTACAATCGTCAGCGATTATTATGACAAAGTGATTGGGAAAGGTGACTGGTATACCTTATCTACAGCCAAACAAATTATAAAATCTAAGTGCTTCAACAGCCAAAAGGAACAGCACTTGATCAATGCACTGAAAGATGTCAGCCGGTGCCGCAGTCTGGTTAAAGCAAAAGAATCCTGTCCGATCGAAAAGATTGGTACATTTACGAGGTCTCTAAACCAATTAGAAACCCTCAATATCAATCCTGTTACGATTCCCAGAGAATGGCATATTGAGTATATCCCCAATTTCTTAAGAAGCTATCTTGACCAACTTTCCAAATCAAATTTTGATCACTCAGATCAAAATATGAAAGCAAATTATTACGCAGCAGTACAACATGAGAATTATAACGATTACGAAATATTTCGTAGCCCAATATAATACCCCCTCCTATTCATTGAACAATTAAAAAAACGATCAATACAGAAAAACGTTGCATATTTGCCATTAAATATAACGGATATGCAACATTTATATCTGTATTTTTTCAAAAATGTAAAACTTGCAACAGATTACTTGCGTATGCTCTCATATTTACAACAAGTTTGATCTGCACAAACGCTAATTTCCATGTGGGATATCATGGATGTATTACAGCTGCGGACATATGATCTTTTCTATTTCCACACGGAGCCTAACACCATCCTCCATCCCGAATCGGTAAGCTGCTGCACCATATGTTGCGCCGAAATGATTGTTTGCCGTTATTGCCTGATCTATCACACTCCTCTGCTCTTTTGTAAGTTCCAATTCATCCAACATATCAAACGCAGCCTGTTGCTGCACCAATGCCTCTTGATAGTCATTGTTTTTCGATATGATCTCATCTAACGCACGCCCCGTTCTGTGTGCCGCGATTATCTCCAACAGTCCATTTTCCTTCATCCCATTCACCTCATTTACGGGTATAAAAGGAACAGGATATCTTATCTTTGATAAGACTTCCTGCTCCCATACCTTCTTTATACTATATACTTTCCGACTCACCTCATAGTAATCTCACAAAATCATCCGGCTCGATTACTTTAACCCTTGATTTCTTAAAATCAGCCGGATTCCGTGTGACAATATAATCCACCACTTCCGCTACCGCACATTCCTCCTGCAGACAATCCTCAAAATCCGAAAACTGCTCATTATCAATAGCCGAAATGATCTTTTCTGCATTTAGGTCTGATATGCGAAATATCTCACAGAGATTTCTGATAAACTTCCTTCTCTCTTCCTGAGAATACTCCTTCCGCAGAACATAAAATATATTAGGAATGCTGTGTGCCGCCAGATATCCCGTGATCTCCCGATCCGCACATTTTGTCATAATGATCTGGGCTGACTTGATATGCGGCTCTCTCTTTAGGAGAACATCCAGTATGATATTTGTATCAACCAAGATTTTCATACTTTTCTGTCCTCGCTTCCTCAAGTTCCTTTTTAGGATCAAAGTCATCCGGCAGCCGCTTTTCCATACTCAGGATTTCCGCAAGCGCGCTTTTTGCCCTTTTTCTATCTGTATCCTTGTCAACAGACATTGCCTCCAGATTCTGCAAAATATTGATCACATATGTCATATTGTCTTCCGGCATACGCCGTATCATCTCAACCGCTTTTTCTTTCATCAGAGTCATGTCACAGTCTTCCTTTCCGTATCCGCAGACTTTCTTATGTGTTTATGGTAGCACAAA
The DNA here is from genome assembly GCA_910584195.1 of uncultured Ruminococcus sp. GTDB lineage: Bacteria > Bacillota > Clostridia > Oscillospirales > Ruminococcaceae > Ruminococcus. Next base: position 9,071 of record CAJTYV010000034.1, read on the forward strand.
ACAGCCGTTCTTACAATGAGATTCCTTCGCGCGGTCTAATACGGTTTGATATTGTCAGTTTATCTCCTGCCGCCTTTTTATTTTCCCATGCCTACACCATAAATATCCGTTATCATGCAACGATCTGCAGCGCCTCCTCATCCTTGCTGTACGCATACACATGGTAAGATAACCTTTCTTCGATATCTACCTGCGTATCATTGACCTCCCGCACCATATCTGCCAACCGCCTGTATTCTTCTTCATCATTTGGTGCCAGAACAATGGTTTCATGTACGGAACTCGGAAGTACAATGAAGCCGTCTCCCACCTTGTCCGCAATCATCCGCAGGGTCTTCCTATCCAAAATCTCCGCTGCCCCGAAACGCTTACGGCTGTTTGTCAGGATATACATACCCGTATCCCTTGAAGCCCCATCACCTTCTTTCGTAAAGCTAATGCCCGTTATGCGTTCTACAATGGTTCTGATATCGGTAAGATTAGCCTCCCCGTCAGTACGCATATTTATCATTGCTTCCCGGTAAAGATTTTCCTCTTCCTGACCCCACATTTCCATATGACCGTTATGGATAAGGATTGTCCCGATATCCTCCTGCGCATGGTCTCTGGCAACGACATAATAGACCACCGCCAAATCCATAAAAATCCTGTGCGGTATCTTTTCAAGCAGTTCTTCATTCTGCTCCGCATTAATGAGCTTCGCATGAACATTTTCCCGTACAGTTTCCCATCTTTTAAATCCAGATATGTCAAAATCCAGCGCATCATCGTCCTCATGTTTCAAGATCAGCCTGTAGACCTCATCTACGATCTCATCAAATTTCATCCCATCAGATTCATACTCCCGGTAAAATGCATCCAGATATACACATGGCCCGATATCTTCTTCGTTTTTCATAACGGCGATCCCGGCACGCTTCACATTATTATTCTTGATTACATTATGCTCTTTGATCTGGAATGCGCCGCCCACCTTCGCGCGTATCTCTTTTACTACATTTTCTGCAAATTCCTCAAAACTCATCATATATTCTTTATCCTCCATTTTGTTGATTCTTTTGCCCGGTCTTCTCTGCTTATGCCGCTTCCGTTGACTTCGTCCGTTTCAGCGCAGACATCACCCTGCCGTAGAGTTCTGCGTTCATCGCTCCCGGCTCCTTAATCTGGTATCTGCTCTGTACGGTTTCCATAGTGACGCCCGTCCTGTTGAGTTCTGCCTGCAGGGAGTCCATCTGTTCTTTAGATATAGAAGCGGAATCTTTCTGCGCTTTCCCCGCTGTATTTCTCTGAGCTTGTTTTTTCTCCGTTTCCGCTTTATTCCCTCTTGCTCCAACAGTCCCTTTACGGACAATCGTATCGTCTACGCCTTTTTCCTTCAGTTCGTATACCGTATGCCCACTGTCATTTACCACCACAAGACCACTGATCTCCCGGTCATCATTGTAGCTGATGGAAGAGACCGAAAAATGATCGTTACAATAAAACCGCTTCACTTTATTCTGCTCTTCTTTGTACATGATCGAAGCCTTCCCCGCAGGTATCCATATAAAAGGTGCGGTATAGAGTTCCCGTCCGATACCCCAGTTGAAACACGCCCGCTTGAAGCTGTCAGATGCCTGTGACTTTTCTTTTTCAGCATATCCTGTCGTACCCACATCCTGCTTCGCTACCCATTCCCCAGTTTCCTTATCAAGAATCTCCACCGTACAGTACAAGTTCCCCTCTATGCTCTGGTGGCTCCGTTTCCATCCGAAAATGCCGAAAGTCTCATCCAGTATCTTCTGGTCAACCCTTGCATCCTTATAGAGTAACAGGCTTAATCCGTTTTCTTTGATCACGGACACCCTGCACTCAATCTCATCCGCTTTAAGCAGCCTGATCAGATTTTGTTCCATGTTTCTCCTCCTCGTCCGCATACGGCTCTATTTTTTTCGGGATTGCTTCCAGTTCGTAACACGCATACTCCCTAAGTTCCGCATAAAAACCGTCCTCCCTGTCCAGCCATTCCTGATAAAGATGATCCAGTATGCCAAAACCAAGCCCCAAAAGTTCTCTTATCATATCCTCCTGTAACTTTTCTGTATGTACTAACAGAATTTCGTACAGATTCACATAAATTTCGATCCTGTAAGAAGCCTTGAAGATATCTTCTTTATCCTGTTGGAGCATGGAATCTTTAAAGCACATAAGTTCCAGATGGAGCCTCTGCTGTAACAGTTCCCGCAGTTCCTTTTCGTCCATAACGCCCCTCCTATGCCGCCTTCACTTCAAACCGTCTGGAATGGGATACCTTACCGTAATCGGCATAAAGCTCCGGTCTCTCCTCCTTTATGCGCTTTGTATCAAGTTTGGTGGAGTCGATATTTTTCCATGAGACACGGAAACTGTCACTGCTCGCCAGTTCATTGTCCTGCATGAACAGCTTCACTTCCTGTTCGATCTGTTTCTGCTCCGCCTGCAGTTCGGAAATAAAACCAAGGATTTCCTCACGCCTCCTCAGCTTTTCATCAAACCCGATCAGTTCAATGGTGCTCGCTTTCCTTGCGGTATGGAAATACTGTTCCAGCACTTCATCACATGCTCTGCTCCCATCCGGCGGCGGGATAATACCTTTCACCACATGATTATTCCAGAAATCATCTTCTATGGATATAAGTCTCTCGATCAGATCATCATCCCACTCCAGTCTGCGGTAAGTAAATTCCCTTCCCAAGATGACCGCCGCGATATACCACACCCTTTTCCCGGTCACTGCCATGTAATGGTAGCACTGCATCACATAATGGAGCGGGATATTGCCGTCTGCCCACTTGTCCGCATTGTAGGCGCTAGATGTCTTACATTCCAAGCCAGCATCTTCTCCCACTATCAGTCTGTCCACATCTGCAATCATAAAGGGATGTTCCTTACTGCGGTACATGAAATTGGACTTCCTTACCTTTAACCCGGTTGCCTCCATAAAACGCTGCGCCACATAATCTTCCAGATCATGCCCGATACGGATCGCTTCACTGTCCTGTTCTTCCACAGATTCGCTTGTCTTATCCTGAAATACCTTCATGGCGCTGCTGTAGGGGTTCACACCACAAATCGCCCCTGCGTCAGAGCCGCCGATACCCGATTTCCTTAATCGGAGCCATTCTTCGTTGCTGACTCCTGTTAATGCAATTTTTTCAAACATCATTTTCCTCCTGCTATTTTATATAGAAGAAAGACTATGTGCAGTCAGGACATCATACCCAACTACCCATAGTCATTCTTACTACTTCCCGTGATATACTGTCAGACCAAAAGGTTAATACTGCTTTCTGTTTATGCCGCCTTTACAAGCTGATATGCCTTATCAATCAACGGATTACCATCTATCGTGCGGGCAAACAGGTTCTCATTATAATTCGCCGTTTTCCGCAACGGGCTGCTGTGTGTGGCAAAATCAGACACCGCATTGACAAAGCGGTACGCATTGTTTCCCACCTTCTGCAGATCGGGTGCGTCATAATACCTCCGCTCCATATCCCGGCGCAGTTTTACGGTGTTCCTGCTCTGGATCGGCGTAGCTTCCTCTTCCATAGGCAGGAGCAGTTCAATGTATTCCTTCACCTGCGCATCCGTCATCTTCTGTCTGCGCAACTGCTCAAACTCGATACTGAGACTGTCCATGTATCTCTCCGCCATAAAGAGGGTGTCCTTTGCCTCCTGTATCTTGTCATGGATATTGCCTGCATGGATCATAGAAAAACTCCGCTTTGCCGTATTCAACGCAAGATTCAAAGTATTGTTACAGACAACTCTTACAGGAGTCACTGCTACTTTCACAGAGCCGGAACCGTCGTGGGTATTAGAGAACACCAGATAAGGACTGATCCGTTCTCCCGCTATAACATACTCTTTGGGCAGTCTTGCAAGCAGCCAGACCTTCTTCCCCTCCTGCAGTGATCCGGCTGTCTCGTACCGCACTCCTTTTCCGAGCAGTTCATCCGTAAAGCTGAAAGCATCTGTATTCTGAACCACCTTATAGCGATCAGATACCACGCCCAGCACTTTCCTGTCTGAACTTCGCACATTTGCCTTATACCCTTTCACAATTTCTTTACAGCCTGTATATACAGGCTCCTGCACCACCATCCAGTCAAGCCCCGCAAGACGTAAAGCATCTGCTGATGTGGGCGCTTCCATGACGATCGTACCTAATCCATGCCACGGTTTCTCCCTTACGGAGAACATTGTTTCTACATTTGCCGACATAAAACCATCTCCTTTTCTCTTAAATTTTCCTTGCCAGACAGAGGTGGCGCAACGAAAATAGGAGCTTCCCCTATGGAAAGCCCCTGCTTAGATTTTTTATTCCGTTTTTCATCCCGCCATCAATATCTCATTTGTCCTCTGTCGTTCTTTCACCGCTTACAGAAGTTTGCTTCTTTACAGGTTTCTGCATTATGCCTGCTCTGTTTTCATACTGAAAGCCATGCCAATAAATTTGACAAAGGCTGTAAGCGCAGCCACTAATGTGGTTACTGCTTTTAAGATGTTCTCAAATAATTTCAGTTTGCCCATACCCGTCTCCTTTCTTTCCATACTCATACCATGTCTGATGGTATGCTTAATACTATAGAAAGAATATATCAGCATGTACCTTACATATACGATAACATAATTCTACATACAGAATAATTAAGTTTAAATACTATCAGAAAATGTTTACAATCCCCAAATTAACAAAGGAATCAAGAGCATTCTACCCATACAGAATGCTCCCTAGTTGGTCAAATAATGACGAAAATGATTAACAAAACAAAAGAAATGACAGACATAATCAAACCAGCAACGGGAAGACCATGCTTCACATTTGGGTCTTTGATTGCTATAATTCCCATAACAATACTTAAAACAGCAGGAATCACAGACATCCCAAGCGAACAGATTGCAATAATTCCCAAAACAAAGGAAGCGATTCCTCCGGCAGAATTTTTAATCATGTCAGGCGACAAATTTGCAGACTGATTTCCCGAATTAATAGGTATTCGATCAACAAGCCCCTCAACCGATTTCACAATTTGATTTGTGGATGGAATCTTCGCATTAGTTTGTGATACATGTCCTTCCACAGAAGCCGTTGTTTCTGGCGTTGCCTGTTGCGCCCCGCATTCATCACAAAAAAACGCATTGTCTTCTAATTCGGCACCGCATTTCATACATTTTTTGCTCATTTTCTTCTTCTCCTTTATTGTATTTTAGTTCCGCATTTGGAACAGAACTTTTTACCTGCTTTTACTATGCTATGACAATTAGGACAAACAAGTTCTTTGAACGTTTCTCCTAAGTTCTCTGAAACATCTTTTTCGTTTTCATTACTTTTTGCCTCCTCAGCTTCCGAAATATTTGAAGAATCTTCATTCCCATCTAGCTGATATCCACATATCGAACAGAATTTCTTACCGATTTGGACATAATTATTACAATTAGGACAAATCTGTGTTTCCACAAATTCGCCATTATCTTTTATCATACATTTACACGATGGACATATCTTTTCATCCGCTAAAAGCAGCATCCCACATCTACATATTTTTGTATGTTTGTAAATTCTAAATAATTGAAGCCTGTTTTCTGTAGACAAATTCTTTACGATTCGTATCAGTTCGTTTAACATATCACTGAATGCAAGTTGTTCATCGACTGTCAAATCAGTCCGCTTCATAGAAAATGTTACAGGACTTTGTTCCTGAATGTTAATAACATATGTATCATTTTCCTGACATTCAATTTTTTCAACCTGTTCAATCGGATATGCCAAATTCTCACCTAAAAGAAGCCCTTTTGCATAAATTCTTAGGAAACGGTTCGTGAGCAATATCCCTGATTTCCCTTTGGAAGATCGGTCGAACAATGCCAGTATCAGTTCTTCTGCCAAGGTTCCTGCGACAGAAGAAATCATAGTCTCTTTTGATGAAAAAGAACCGATATGATCTGGTATATCAATCCATCCACCTTTGATTATTTCATCCGATAATGACTGTCTGATAATAAAATCAATATTCTCATAAATTTTTTCGGGTGTCCGCAACCCATATTCTGTCCCAAATACAGACTCAAAAATGCCTTTGAATTCCTCTGTAATGTAATCCGCAGATTTTAGATATTCATATGTCTCCTTTTCAAAAATATCTTTTCCCTGCAAGGCCCGGTAAAAAGTTGCGAAGTCTTTCCGAACATTTTCAGCCAATTCTCTTGTATCATAGGTAACTCCCTTGACAGTCCTGACTTCAATGTCAATTTCTTCTAAAAGCTGCTTACACTGTGCAATCTTAGATATATTATCTTCCGATATCGTCTGTCTTTTACAATATTGAACCAACTCATCCAAAGTTGCCTTGATTTGATTTTCAATCTGAACGGCAGCCGTCTTTTTATCAAACGATTCTTCATATAAACTACAGTTTTTGGTAAATAAATCATCCCCATATTGTTCTGCTATTTCTGCAATCTGCTGTTCTAAGGGAATACCGAAATATGCGGCCATCTTTCTTAACTCGCCATTTTCATCTCCAAAATCTTCCCATATAGAATCATAAATTTCTATACTATACGGATTTAATGTCAGAGCTTCTATAATCTGCTCTTTTTTCTTCTCCGCGGGAATCCTGCCAAGCCTATAATTATTCCATATTGCTTTTGCCTTGTCATACTCGGAATCTGTCACATACTTGCAAACAATACCTGCTTCCTTTTGTAGTGCAGTTCTAATTGCATTGCGAATATCATACAAATCTTGCATAAGAGCTGTGTTTAAGGGTTCCTTATATTTTTTGTAAATCGCCGCTTTGTCTGAACTGGCAGCAATTCCCGAACCAACATTTCCAACTGCATTGAATGCAGAATGCGCTATTCCGCTGGCTGCGTTCATCATTCCGGCTTGTGCCATCCCCTTAATCGCTCCGCCAAGACCAAAACCGCCGCCTACCACCCTGCCTCTGCTCTCTTTTCGGACCTGCCGATACATCTCTTCTTCCTCTTGGCGAATATTGACTGCTTCTACCGCTTTCTCCATGGAACGTACAACTTCAAACACATGCTCTGACAAATGGAATTTTTTAACATACTTATCATAAAAAGAGTCTTCGTCTAAGGAGTACACCCCTTGAGCATTTAAAATATCTATTCCTATATTAATAAGGGGCACTATCGAACCATTATAAAGATTATCTGTCTCTTCCACTATGCCATAACAACTTCCCCGCGCCGCATACCACTCATCAAAAGTTTCATTAACAGATTCAATATATTCATCCGTAGTACTTAATAAATATCGCTCATTTTCCATATCGTTGGAAATAGTAACCATATTTCCAGAAATATCATATGTGGTCATCGTTTACACCCTTGCTCCTTTTTCATTTTCCATATTTTATCTTTTCTTGCTGCGATATCTTTTCAACATAATACATCGAAAATCATCCTGCTATCCCATTTCTTAAAATTCAACCTCAGTATTGAAATGTGATCCGATAACCGTTTTCTCTTTTACATTCACATAAAACTCCCTAAATCTGATCACCTCATCACACACATCATATTTATGTTCTGAATGTATCTGTTGGTTGCGTATGTGCAATCCGTCATCTGATGATATTTGCTCACTTTCCACACTTACCACTTCATTTCCCGCGATATCAAACACCGTTAAATTATGCCACTTAACCGCAACGAGATACTTTCCATCGCTACTCATATATACATCCTCAAAACCTGTTTGAGGTTCAAACTGTTGTTTTCCACTTTTATCAATGACCGTAAAATAAGTAAGCTGATCAGCGCCCTGTATTAACATAAGGGCATATCCGTTATAGAAAGGATCACAAAAATATACACTTTTCCCATTGTATTCGGAGAATTCAAGAGCAACTTCTCCGTCAATGTTATAGTAAACACCTGTTGTATCGTCTCCCCCGCTGTAAGGAACAAATAACAGACCATCCTGAAATTCATTTTCCCCATTCAAAATATTGGGCAGAACATAGTTTGTCCAGCTATTTGACACAATAGGGATTATTGTACCATCTGTCTCCATACGGCACAGGGAATATGAGTTTTTCAGAAACGTCGCCCAATTAACGTCCGTATTATCTTCTTCCATTTTCTCCATATCTATGGGTTCGTTATATAACACAGTGGCAGTACCATTGTCAAAACCGGTTATAAACTGCTCAATATGAGCTGTATTTTCAGAATATGTATTCAAGCTGATAACACTTTGGGAATCCAAATTCAATATTGCAAAACCGTTCTCCAATGGTACTCTGTAAACATTTTCTCCAAGATATTCACATAACGATTGATAATCATGACTAGAATTCTTATCAAAAGCAATCGTTTCCGGCATATGCTGACTATCTGCCTCATATTCCTCAAGTTCCGTCTGATATTCTTGATATTCTTCAGCCTGCACAGCATATTGCTCCTGAATCTGAATCTTTCTCTCCGTCAGCTCATCATATCTGTTTTGGAATTCCATTTCTGTTTCTTCAATCAATCTGTAATATTCTTCATCAGTCTCTCCATCGTATTCCCAACTCTCTTCAACCCATTTCTGACGTTCTTCAGCAAGTCTGCCTAATGCATCATCAATCTCTTGCAGACTGAAAGACGGATCAATAGGCTCCTCCACAGATAGTGGTTTTTCTTGGGGTGTCGTTATCTCATAGGCTTTATATTCCGCAACAATATCACCATTTTTATCAATGGTTCCAATCTGCCACTCATCAACATCTAAACTTGCAATATGTTCTGCAACTAAAAACAATCCTCCTCCGTGTGAAAGAAACATAAAATCTTCCGAGCATTCTTTCGTATAAGTTATATTACCTTCCCAATCAATGATGTTATAGCTTTCTCCCTCATTTCCATCAAATATAAAGTAAGCCAACCCATCTTTGAATTCACTTATTTCCGTCAATGACAGATCATTTAACGTTCGATCCGATTTCCATAAAATTTTACCCAGTGTATCAATCAGTGCCATTCTGTTTCCGCCCTGAGGTTCATGCTCAATATACTCCATCGCATATTGAGCCTTCTCGCCTTCATCATCCGTAAGCATAGCCCTTATTCCATCCTCAGCCATTTTTAAATCTTCTTCCGAATAATCAGTAAACTGCACAAATGCCCTCTCTTCTGAAAAATCAGTCAGTGTTTCCACCTGCATATCATCAGTTATATATTCTGCATTTTCTACCCCATATGTATTAGCTGACCTTTCCACTCCTCCATTCTCTCTACTTGCTTTTCTTTCTGGCATAGCCGCAGCTACAATATAAATAGCTACTGCCACTCCAATCAGCACTAAATCCTTTCTCTTCGTTTCATTTTTAATTCTTCGTTTAATAATCTTTATCAAACCAAAAACAAAAATGATAAAAGAACTACATACCAAAATAAACTTCACAACATCTCCCTGCCATTCTACGTAGTATTTTTAGTTTTGTTTTGCCCTATATATTATTCCGTCTCATTTTCTTTTCGACGTTTGCTCAATACCCCTTCTATCACCCTTGCAGAATATCCGCCTGCCCTTGCAATTTTCGCCCTTTCACGCCTGTCTGTTTCATTTTTCGCAAGATCAGCAATAAACTCCGCACGGTACAGCCGCATGGGGCACTCGATTTTATCTCCATGAAAATGAGTGAACAGTTTTAGCATAGCGTCCCGTCCAATCAATTCAAAAAGTTCCAGATAGCTGTCATTCAACGCCTCAGCTTCATTCCCATCCACATGAAATGCCTCGTAGACGATCTCATCGTTTATGTTGTTGAAATCAATATTAATCACTTTATCACCTCCGATTTGTCAAATTATACCAGTATTTTGTGACATAAATCCAATCATAAACCGATTACTTTTACTCACCATAAAATGTTTTTGCAAGAATTTCATAAATTGCATACACTTTATGTAACACAATATGTATTTAGGTTTTCACCGTGGATTATACAAATGAATATTGCATTTCCGCTTACTGCATCCAAACATGCTTCTCCCCTATTCCTACAGATATACAAAATCGCCATCATACAGCCACAATACATCATCGTATCCAATAGGCAATGGTCCATCACTGATCAGCGTTCCGAAGAAATTCACCATGATACCATATCCTACTCTTACTGGATTGCCTTGACTTTCATCATCATCGGCAACCTCATACTGATATCGTTCTTTTGGTACGGTACTCCTGTCTATACGCATATCACTGAAATCGCATAGGATACCACATACACTGACTTTCTGAAACTTCTCCTTCCTGTAATCTAGTCTCATGATTAATACCTCCCTGCTCATTTCTCATATACAGAGCCGTCATCATACACCCTATAAGTGACCACATCACCGCCAACGCGACCAACGATCTCAACAAAATCTTTATCAGATACCGTTTCCAAAATATAGTCCAGACGTTCCAGTGCCTTATCCTGAGCCTTCCTGATTCTTTCCTCTGTATCCTTTGTCATACTTTCCTCCAATCTGCCCTCGTAACCTCCGGGACGGGCAACAAAAGAATCCCCATGCCACAACCAGCACAGAGATCATTATACTTCTATATTCAAATTATCAACTTACACATTCCCCTCCGCTAACGTAAAATACCCCAGAGAGTTGCACATCTGTTACATTTCATTACAAATATGCAACGCCTACCCTCTATCCATCCTCAAATACCGAAATCTGCAACTTATTACTTGCATCTATTATCATATCTATTGCAGAATCCTACAAAGGAATCTGATCATCAATGCCACAGATACTTACGGCATAACTCTCTGTCTCCAAACTCCTGACAGTATATCTAACTGATAAAATCCAGAACACCGCTGAGTTCATCCGGCAGTCTCCCACATGCTTCTGGTAGTCCTGCTTCTTCCGGCATAGATTTCTCTGGAATCTTCTGTACAGTTACCGTACCGATACCTGCCAATAATGCCCCTACCAACTTCATTCCCTGTTCCTGTATCTCTTCCCGCACCGTTACAAGCATATGTTCATAAAACTGCTGACGCTCTGCTATCTCTAATTTTACATTGAGATATTCCTCCAATGCCCTTTTCACATAAGAGGTAAGTGACACAGAAGCCGCCGCTTCTGCCAGTTTCATGTACAGGCTGCTATCCGCTTCATCTTCCATATTAAAGCGAAGGAATATCGCTTTCTGCTGTCCTGCCATCAGGTCACCTTCTCTCTAACATCTGTCCTGCAAGGAACTCATAACCCTTCGCATTGGCACACAGGTCACAGTCATAAGCGGTATGATTCCTGAATTTTCCTGCATGTTCGCGCGCCATCAGCGCACCACCTCCCACATAAATGATGTTGATATAATCAAGGCTGTAACCCCGTTCAGAAAGTTCCAGTTCCAGAGAATGTATTTTTCCCCGCATCATCCCATGGATTAGCTCCGCATAGACTGACGGCAGATTACTTCCTTCTTTTAACATGACCTTCATGATCTCATGTTCCGGGATATCCTTTCCTGTCTGTATCTTCATATCCCGTTGGATTTCTTTGATCCATTTGACCATTGCTTTCTCGATCGTGATAGACTTGCTCTCAATCGGAAGCCCATTCCGCACATAGACAACATCCGTTGTCTTGCTCCCGATATCTACGATCAGGTAATCGTCTTTCATATTGCCAAGCCTTGAAGCAATCGCGGAATAGCACTGCGGGCATACGATCACTTTTACAATCGTTACGGAATAATCTTCTCCTTCATAGGAAAATTCCAACGTATTCTGCTGATCATAGTAATCGATCAGTTTCAGCTTATCTCTTCCATAATTGGAAAATGGCAATCCCACCGCAAGTATGATATCTGCTTTTTGGACTCCCGCTTTCCGAAGTTCCATTGCGATAGCAACCATTGTACGAAGTCTTGCCGTATCATCCGATATTTTATCTTCTGTAATTGCTGACCTTCCCTCTCCCACTTTGAAAAACTCTCCATCATAAAACAGGGAGTTTTCCTTCAGCGTTGGCTCCACAGCGCCAAGCCTGTGTACACCGTTGTCAAATATGAAGTTTGCCGTTTTTCCTAACTGGTAACCGTCATCAAAGCCTATGATACATTTTTCATCTTCCAGTTTGATCATGTTCTCTTCTTCCTTTCTCTTGTCATTGTAATAATTTCCAACACATAGAATCTGCTCCGCAAAAGCAAAAATCCCTGTGCCATAACTGGCACAAGGATCATCATTATGTATCATGATAATAATATATATTTATGGACATGCTTTATACGTCTCACTATAGAATAAAAAATGAAGAGTATCACGTCTCAGAAATACTCTCCATTAGTCACATCCATATATGTTCCACGCTATGTATCCTGTAAAAAATAATTCTCTGATAAACTAATGTTGCAAATCACGACCTACTTCTTTTAATTCCTCAATTGTTTTCCTCAGTTCCTCCATTAATGCACCATTCCACGCTTCTGTATTTGTCGGTTTATACGTCTTAATTTGAATACTAAAATCATCTTGTCCCTTTCCATCTCCAAAGGTATCAGGCGTAAGAACAATGACCTTTTTTACCGGCCTCGCATTAAATCTTTTCCCTTTTCCTCCAAATAAAAAATCTGATCGCGTATTATTATAGTATGCTTGCAGTTGCCCAATACTTGATCTTTGACTATTTTCATTCCAGAAAGAATTAATTTTTCGATACTTACACTCTAATACAATTGATCCCAAATACCAACTATTTGACATATCATAGACATGAATTAATATATCTGGACGATTATGCATTTTTGAATATTCTTGGGTTTTTGCAATATAAAGTGGTATATCATTTGTTTCCCCACTATGAAACATCAAAGGACTGTCAAAAATAACCTTTAGAAAAATATCACCATCATTAAACTCCATAGTAGTTCCTGCCGCAAGAAAAGGAAACAAAATTTTCCCAGTAAACACACTATTCCAACTAGCAATATCCATCTCGTATTCATTTGCTAACGAATGTACTACTTTAAAATAGCACCACATTTCATACAAATAACTACTTCGCTTCCATGTATAAGAAAACTCCGGATCAAATTCAATCTGAATAGCATCTTTTTTTAATTCTAAAAACATTTGATAAAGAGTATTATATCTAGTATCCATAATAAAAGAATGTGGAATATAAGCTTGGTTTATGTCCTTAATTTCAAAATACCAATCCTTAGTTTTTAAAAGAGAGGTCATTTTTTTTAACTTCTGTGCTACTAACTGAAATTCCAATATGCTTTTTTCCCATTCATTTTTATATTGCAAAGTCTTTCCTGAATCAAATGTTTTTGTATAATCATAAGCTTCATCTAGCAATTCCAAAAAACGATTTAGCCGCTTTTCATAATCTAAAACTATCCTCTTTAATAGTCGATTGTCTTGAATATCGTAATTTGTCACCTTTTCAGGCACTTTATAGGTTGCTTCCGATCCAGCGCGCGTTGCAAATCGTCGAACACTCTCCTCGTCTAATCTACAATTTCTATTATTAGCCACTTTCTTATATTGTGTTCTAATCTCACATCTGGGATTTTCAGCAATATCTAACAATGCACTTAAAACAGCTTGAGCATATTTTTTTATAACTAAAAAATCATATAGTATTTTAGGAGGCAGATCTCCCTCTTTTAGCTTTCCTATACCGATATTTCTGCGAACAATATCTTGTGCCAACCCAACCATTTCTTTTTCTAGTTCATCTTTCATCATCACCCATTCGTTAATGTTCATGGGCTTAGGTAGTACTTGAAATGCACCATAATACCATGTATCATAGCAAAAAACAGAAATTTGAAATAAATCTACACATAACGCATCATAACCATCATTCCCTTTATATAATACAAAAGGTTCCGAATCAGGCATTCTATATATATACCCATTTTCATCATACAAGACCTTTCTATCATCAATAGGCACAATATCTAATGCCTCTAAATATAACCTAGCATTCGCATCTTCAGAATTAAATAGTATTTCAATGTCATCATTTTCTTCAATTGATAATGTTATTATTCTTTCTTTCCAGATTTCTTTTGCATCCGTAGAAAAAAGTACTCCATCTTGGCAAGATATCTTAGGAAATCTTTTAATAACTCGTAATTCAAATGGTAAATTAGATGCAGTAACCATACGATTCTAACTCCTTTTGTTTCTGCAATACTATTTCTCTACATATTTTAAAATCTGACAATTCCTTATATTCATCAAAAATTTGGTTAATATTTTTATCGCTTTTACTATTCAAGATTTCTCCTAATTGATTTTCGGGTCCACGCACTTTTGTAAGAACTCTTTGAGCTATTTGTAAATCAATGCCATCCGAAAAAGAAAAACATCCCACATTCGACTTTGGCAAATTCCATAAATACGCGTCAATATTTTTGACTATTCTTGGCCCTATACCATATTTTGTATTTCCTGCACTCAATAAAATATGTATATCCCACAATAATTGATGAACTCTATGCATATCTTCATCAGAATTGGTAATTGTAATTGCTTTATAATCATCCATACTCCAATTAATATTTACTAAAGATCCATATTTTTTCTTTTCCCATTCTTTAGCATAATTTAAAACATCCAAACGAATTACATTTGCTCTATCCAATACCTTATCTGAAAAATGATAAGTCGACTCATCAATATTAACTGTTCCTATAAATTTAACATTATCTCCTATTTTTATTCTATTTGGATATTCCTTTGAATTATACAATCTTCCACTATATTGTTTATCATATAATTGTAATTCCCTCTGATTTGTTGGCCGTTCTAAAAGAGATAAAAATTGGCTAAAATAATGTTCAACTCTTGCCAAATTCATTGTAAACGGTGGATAGTGCGTACCTATACAAAACAGGAGCAAACCTGTATGATA
>CAJTYV010000035.1 GCA_910584195.1 uncultured Ruminococcus sp.
CATATCTATGAAAAAAAGCCAAGCGTTTGCTTGACTTTTTCGACAGACTGAAAGCAGGAGGAAATCTCCTGCTTTTTAATGTTCGGAAAAAAATTTTTTGAAATCGGAGGGTGTACAGTGTTTTATCTCTTTAAATATCCTGTTGAATGTAGTCAGGCTCTTAAAACCTGCCTGCATAGCAACATCCGTAATGCTAAGCTCCGGGCAGAGCAGAAGATGTTCTGCGGCTTTTGTCCGCCGTGCATTTATGTACTGTAAATATGACATAGAATTGTATTGCTTGAAAATTCTTGAGAAATGATACTTGCTGTACCCTGCCACGTCTGCAAGTCGTTCAAGGGAAATATCATACATATAATTTGTGTCGATATACTTCATAACCGCATTGAATTTTTCACTGTATTCGTCAAGCTTGGCGTCATCGCAGCCGAGAAGGTCTTTACTTTTTTCAAGCTGGAATTCCCTGACCGCGGTAAGAAGCTTCACCAAAGCTATGTATATTTTCACATCTGCCAGTTCGTCTTTTTTTTCGTTCAGAGAATAAATATCAAGAAGCGTTTTTTTAGCAATACTGTGAAGCTCGTCGTCAAGAGCTTTATTTATAACGAGCGGAGCGGAAATTCCGCGCATAACGGTTTCAACAGCCGAAACTCCGCTCAGTACGCTGTTGTCGCACTGAAGTATAAGTCTGTGTCCTGGAATTGCCGGCATACGATGCAGTTCGCCGGGCGGAATTATCAGCACATCGTGAACGGGAATATCATATTCTGTTTCTCCTGCGTATACTATGTAATGATTTTCCAGAGGCATAAGCAGTTCAACCGCATCATGCCAATGAACGGGATAAGCTTCGTTATCGTGGTTGTCGTGAAGCAGGAACGACCGCTTGCTGTCGTATTCAACAGTTTCAAAATCGCCCGAAAGATGCTTTATCATAATGCGATCCTTTCTGAAAGATAAAGGTGACCCCCGAAAGCTTCTGTGCGCTTTCAGGTTTTAGAAGAGGTCTGTTGACCTGAATGTTTAAGCTGTGAATTCAACTATCTGTCCTTTATATTATACACGATTAAGACTTATTTGTAAATAGAAGCTATAAAATTTTATGCAGTTTATACAAACAATAACAATTTCTTTTGGTAAAAAAGAATTGCCATAATATAAAATCGTAAACACCGAGATGTTCAAAGCTTCGCTTTCAATAGATCTCCTCGGAAACTAAGGTACAGCCGTATGACCAAAGATTTGACAGACGGTGTGCGTTAGTTTCCGAGGCGGTCTAATATACCGATGCTAAATATTACAAATTGTTACAATTGTCGAAAGCTCTTGAAATTTGTGACAATTACGTGTAAAATAGAAGTAAGGTATATTTAACTTTAATAACGTATAAATATTATATATCGTTTGTGTAGACGGCTCATGCCGCATCCGCGACAAAAATAAAGCGGACAAAAGAAAAAATCGTTATGACGCTAATGTATGCGAAGCCTGTTTTCCTTTATTTCAGCCGAAAGGAATCACCCCCTTTGGCGTTAAAATGCAGTGGAACAAGGCTGCTCTGCATAAGCTTTCAAACGATTGTGATGACAAAGGGTGATAGAATGGTTTTCAGCAGCTTGGAGTTTATATTTTTATTCCTTCCTGCATTCTTGTTAATTTACGGGTGCGTTCCTGCAAAATATAAAAATGCGGTTATTTTTATAAGCAGTATTTTTTTCTACAGTATGGGTTTTTCGGATTTGGGCAAAGAAAAAAGATTTTTGTATACGTCTCTTTTTCTGCTTACCGTACTGTTTAATTTCATTATCGGCGAATTTATTTCAAATTTTCGGAAAGCGTCAAAGGTTTGGCTTGTCATCGGAATAATATTCAACTTTTGGTGGCTTTTGTTCTTTAAGTATACGGGGTTTGCAGTTGAAAATGTAAACAGTCTTTTCGGTGCGGATTTTACGGTCAAAAATATTATTCTTCCTATCGGAATCAGCTTCTATACTTTCCAGAACGTCTCTTATATAATTGACGTTTACAGAAAAAATGCCGAATCGGAGAACAGTTTCATAAATTACGGCGCATATATCAGTATGTTTCCTCAGCTTATCGCAGGTCCGATAGTTACATATAATACGGTTGCCGAACAACTAAAAAAACGTACTCACAGCATAAAAAAGGTCGAAAACGGTTTAAAGACTTTTACTATAGGTCTCGGCTATAAGGTTCTTCTTGCCAATCAGCTTGGCGGTCTGTGGAGCGATCTTAGGATGATAGGCTATGAAAGCATCTCCACTCCTCTTGCATGGATGGGAATAATCGCTTATTCGTTTCAGCTTTATTTCGATTTTATGGGTTATTCTTACATGGCTATGGGGCTTGGCGAAATTATGGGCTTCACTATTCCGAAGAACTTCGATTATCCTTATCTCTCGGTTACTATGACGGAATTCTGGAGACGCTGGCATATCACTCTCGGCAGCTGGTTCAGAGAATATATTTATATACCGCTTGGCGGAAACCGCAAGGGTACGGCTAAGCTTATACGAAATTCCTTGATAGTGTGGTTTTTCACCGGACTTTGGCATGGTGCAAGCTGGAATTTCGTCTTATGGGGTCTTGTTCTTTTCGGACTTATCATGCTCGAAAAATTTGTGATCGGTGATTTTTTAAACAAGTACCGCTTTGCAGGGCACATTTACATGATACTTGCAATTCCGCTGACATGGCTGCTTTTTGCTGTTACAGATTTCGGCGACCTTGGTCAGTATTTCAGCAGACTTTTCGGTTCTGACGCCGGCAGCGAGATCATCGTTAATGGAAAGGATTATGTGAAATATTGGGGAATTTACGGTAAATTCTTCATTGCGGGTCTGATATTCTCAACGAGAATACCTGAGCTTATATATAAAAAGATCAAAAGCTCGCTCTTTTGTGCAGTGCTTCTGTTAGCCGTATTTTGGGCTTCTGTTTACTGCATGTACAAGGGCATGAATGATCCGTTTTTGTATTTCAGATTCTGATAAATATATCAGAGTTATAAAATGTGTGAACAAAACAGCGGAATAACCTTTTGCTTAAACATTCCGCAGAAAGCAAAGGAGACAATTTAATGCAATGAAAAAATTTAAGCAAAATACCTACACATGTCTGCTTTTGGCAACTTGTTTCGTAGCTTCTCCTTTCATATTTCACAGAATATGGAAAACAAGCTCCGAGGCCAAAAAAAAGGTCGAAATACCGCCGCCTTCTATAGGAACTTCCGAAACGGTTCCGGGAGAAGATACTGTTTCTGACCCTAATTATGATCCGGCAGGTCAGCCGACTTCCGATGGAACGCCGATCGACCCTTCATTAGCTCCGCCCACGCCTACCGTTTCACCTGAATCCATATGTACTTTTGTAAGCAGCGATGCGTCATATTTTGACGACGCTCTGTTTATAGGAGATTCAAGGACTGTCGGAATACAGGAATACGGTACTCTTACAAACGCAGATTATTTCTGCTCTGTGGGTATGATGTCCTGTAAAATAGACGAGGAATACATAAATAATATGAATTTCGACCAGCTTATAGATTCAAAGCAGTATGGAAAGATTTACCTTATGCTTGGAATCAATGAGGTGGGCAACGATTTTCAGTATACGCTTACTCAGTACAGGGCGGTAGTGGAGCGTCTGAAAGCCCATCAGCCTAACGCTATTATTTATGTTCAGGGAAATCTTCATGTTTCGGCATCGGCGGAAACATCTGTCATCAGCAACGAGAAGATAAACTACCTCAATAGTCTTATAGCGGGTCTTGCGGACAACAAAAAGGTGTTTTACATTGATATAAACGAGGTTTATGACGATGAATACGGCTGTCTTACAGAGGCTTATACTTCTGACGGCGTTCACCCCCTTGCAATGTATTATAAACAGTGGTGTGACTGGCTTTGCACAAAGACTATTTCCGCTGTGCCGGTTTCACCTGCGTAAAATGTTGTTTTCGTTATGCCGACTGAATAAGTTTATTGTCGTAAAGCGATGTATATGATTACGTCATAAAAAAGTGGGGGACTTTATCTTTCGCTTTTGTTTGTCCATAAAACCTGACAAAATAAGGGAACGCTTTCTCTTGCAGAGCGTTCCCTCTTTCTTTTGGAATCACATTTTTTTATACAGACTTTGTGCAGCCATATGAGCTGCCTGTATCTTTTAAAAGCTGAGCTGGTTAGAGTCGCCGAGTTCCTTTGCAGGTTTGCCGGCAGACGGTACGGATTTAACGCGGTACTTTTCAAGTTCAGCCGAATTTTCCTCGGTGACAAGTATAGCAGCTTCCAAAGCAGCTTTTTTGCGCAGGTTTATAACCTGTACGCCTTGAGAATCCCTTGTGGTTTTGGGCAGTATCATTCCCGTGTTGAATACAAGCGCGTGACCGCTTGAAGTTCTCAGAAGAATATCAGAGTCCTCTGCCGTGTAAACCGCGGCAATAAGCGGAGATTTATCCGAAAATGCCTTGGCGAGCTTTCGGCGGTTGGTTTTTGTTTCATAGGCTTTCAGCGGAATTTTGGCAGCTTTGCCGTTTTCAAAGAAAAATATCATGTATCCGCTGTAATCTACGGTGGTTACAGCATATTTCAGGCTTTCCTCCTCGTCAAAACCAAGCTTTGCGGGAATATAGTCGCCCATAACGCTTGCTTTGCTGTCGTCGAAGGCGGCGGCTTTCGATTTATACGCCTGCGCCTTATCGGTAAAGAAAATAAGCTCTGTTCTGTTGGAAGCTTCAAAAGTCTGGCTGATATAGTCGCCGTCCTTGAGTTTTTGTTCGCCGCTCATACGGAGTGATTGCGGCGTAATTTTCTTGAAATATCCGCTGTTTGTAATGAAAATATGAACAGGATAGTCAGGGGTATCGTCAATTTCGCTTACCTCTTCCACGTCGGTGATGTAATAGAACTGAGTTTTTCTCGGCTGACCATAATTTTTAATTACGTCTTTCAGCTCCTTGACTATAACGGCGCGGATTTTTTTCTTATCTCCGAGAAGTTCCTCCATTTCAGCTATATCCTTTTTAAGCTGATCGACATCCTCTATACGGCGCAAAATATACTCTTTGTTGATATTGCGAAGCTTTATTTCAGCCACGTATTCCGCCTGTACTTCATCAATTCCGAAGCCTATCATAAGGTTTGGCACAACATCCGATTCATTTTCAGTCTCGCGGATAATCTTTATAGCCTTGTCAATGTCAAGTAAAATTTTTGAGAGAGCTTCCAATAAGTGGAGTTTTTCTTTTTTCTTTTGTAAATCGTAGTAGGTTCGACGTTTGACGCATTCCTCGCGGAAAGCTGTCCACTCTGTCAGGATCTCCCGTACGCCCATGACTTTTGGCGTTCCTGCAATGAGAATATTGAAATTGCAGGGATAGCTGTCCTGTAACGGGGTAAGGCGATAAAGCTTCTGCATAAGAGCATCCGGGTCAACGCCTCTTTTCAGGTCGATAGCTATTTTCAATCCGTCAATTCCCGTTTCATCGCGTATGTATGAGACCTCGCGTATCTTGCCTGATTTTACAAGGTCGACAACCTTTGCGATAATGGCTTCAACCGTAGTGGTATATGGAATTTCCGTAACTTCAATACAGTTAGAGGCTTTGTCAAAGCTGTATTTGCAGCGTAGTTTTATGCTGCCTCTGCCGGTTTCGTAAACCTTGCTGAGTTCGGCTTCGTCATAGAACAAAAAACCTCCGCCGGGGAAGTCGGGGCCTTTGAGTGTGCTGATAATGTTATGATCTGGATTTTTCATCAGAGCTATCGTAGTTTCGCATATCTCAGTCAGATTGAACGGGCAGACGTTGCTTGCCATAGAGACTGCAATGCCCGTATTGGCGTTGACAAGAACCGTAGGAAAGGTAGTTGGCAGGAGGGTAGGTTCTTTCATAGTGTTGTCGTAGTTCGGCACGAAATCCACGGTATCTTTTTCAATATCGCGGAAAAGCTCGGCGCATATTTTTTCGAGCTTAACTTCGGTGTATCGCGATGCGGCGGCTTTCATGCTGCTCGAATACTGCTTGCCGAAAGTACCCTTGGAATCCACGAACGGGTGCAGGAGAGCTTCGTTTCCGCGTGTAAGGCGAACCATAGTTTCGTAGATAGACTGATCGCCGTGAGGATTGAGCTTCATAGTTGCTCCAACAACGTTAGCGGATTTTGAGCGTTCCTTATCGGGACTGAGTAGACCGTTTTTATACATCATGTATAAAAGCTTGCGGTGAGATGGCTTGAATCCGTCAATTTCGGGCAAAGCTCTCGATATGATAACGCTCATGGCGTAGGGCATATAATTTTTTTTTAGGGTATCGGTGATAGTTTCGTCAACGATACTTCCCGAGCCTTCGATATAAGCCTCATGCTTAAAGGCGGCGGTTTTTTTGGGTGAATCTTTTTTTCTTGGCATCTGTAACTGTTCTCCTTATTTATCGTAAACTTTTTGTCATAACATCATAGCACAGAAAGTCGCCGTTATCTGTTTTTATCATGTGATATTCAGCAGGGGTGTAGTCTTTGGAAAGATAAATTTTCTTAGCCGGAAGAGAAGCTGAAAGGCATATTTCAGCGAAATTTTCAGAAATCTTTTTTTCAGCGAATTTCATAAGCTGCGAACCTAAGCCTTTTCCCTGAAACTCCGGCAGAACGAACAAGCGGTTAAGTTCGTTTCCGTTTACCGTAACGGTTCCGGCAGGTATGCCGCTTTCCCTTAAAATAAAAACATTTCCGCCGTCAATGTCGCGTTTTATGGCTGTTCTGTTGTGGTGACTGAGGAAAAAATCCACAGCGCCGCGTGGGTAGTAATGTGGATATATGGATTCTATGGTCGTATGAGTTATATGAATAACAGCTTCAATGTCTTTGATTACTGCTTGTGTTATCATTTTTTATTCTCCATAGATTTTTTATGGCCGGAATACTGAACGGCAATGCGGTTTTCGGGGTGACTGTCACATAAATAAAGTACAAAAACGAAAATATATTCAAGGGGTTTCATCAGGATATAGACAATATCGGCACGAGTTCTTGTCGTTATGTGTCTGGAAATCGGATAGCCGTACTTGTTGTAAGCTCCGCGCACTGTTTTATGGAATCTCGGCAGTTTTTCCGCTATCATATCTTCAAAAGCGTTTGCGATAAGAAGCTGTCTGTTGACTACAATAGTATCGCCGAGACGTTTGCCGTATCGCAGAGGCTTCACAATTTTTTTGTGACCGCCGGCAGCAACGGTGCATAGATAGTGACCGTCATACTCAATAGGTGCAGGAGGTATCTGAGTTGAAAATGTCCAGTCGGCAGTCATGGTAAACGCTTTTATGAAGCCGTCCGCGCCCTGTCCAAGGATTATATACAATATTTCAAATATTACCGCAATAGGGAAAATAAGCGCAAAGCTGAACAAAGTCATTGTTGAAACCTTTGACATAATTTTGCCGAGCCATGCGCCGAATTTGGTTCTGTAGGCAGTTTCGCGTTCATTGGCAAGTCTCACATGTTCTATGATGTGGGATCTTATGCGTCTTACAGCAAGCATGATTATATTTGCAAGATACAGCAAACAGAGGATAAAAAGCAAACCATCGCAGTTTTCCGAAAGCTGAATGTACAGAAATATTCCTGCGATAATGCCGAGAGCTGTGCAGGCGATAGACGCTGCCGAAATGACAGGGGAGAGCTTTTCGGGCTTAAACACTCCAAGAATGGAGAGTCCGAGATAACCGAGAATAATAATAGTTATGATAAGGTCGCCGTATTCGCTGTGCAGAGGGCTGTGATAAGAGCCGACCCATACCGCAGTATCGTAATCCTCAGGGGTTATACCGTTTCCGAGTATATCTACGCTCATATCAAAAGCGATCATTGTCATAATAAGTCCGGTATATGTGCCGAAAATATCGAGTATGATCTCTAATCCTCTTTTATTCTTGAAAAAATTCAAAATATTTATGGCTGTCATAGCAAACGGAAATCCAAGAAATATTATAAACAAAACATAATCCATAATAGTATCCCTCAACTTATATCGGCAAGCTCGAGGTAATCCGCACCGTATTCCGAGATATAGTCTTTACGTCCCTGTAGATCGTCGCCGAGGAGCATCTCAAATATCTCTGCGGACGCGCGTATATCGTCGGCAGTTACCTTTATTAGCCGGCGCGTATCTGGATTCATGGTTGTCAGATTCATCATATCGGGTTCATTTTCGCCGAGACCTTTTGAACGCTGCAAGGTGTATTTTTTATTTCCTATCTGTTCTAAAATACGCTGTTTTTCCTGTTCAGTGTAAGCGAAGTAGGTTTTTTCCTTTGTGTTTATCTCAAACAGCGGAGACTCGGCAATAAAAACGTATCCCTGCTCTATAAGGGTAGGAGTAAGGCGGTAAAGCATTGTCAGGATAAGCGTGCGTATCTGGAATCCGTCAACGTCCGCATCTGTACAAATGACTATCTTATTCCAGCGGAAATTATTAATATCAAAAGTTGAAAGCTCCTTATTTGCTTTAGTTGTGACTTCTACTCCGCAGCCGAGGACTTTTATAAGATCGGTAATAATATCGCTTTTGAAAATTTTTGTGTATTCGGCTTTAAGGCAGTTAAGAATTTTTCCTCTAATGGGGATGACCGCCTGAAATTCCGCATCGCGGGCAAGTTTTACCGAACCGAGAGCCGAATCTCCCTCAACTATATAGATCTCGCGGCGCGATATATCCTTGGTACGGCAGTCGACAAATTTTTCAACGCTGTTGGCGAGGTCTATAGTTCCCGTGAGCTTTTTTTTCATGTTCAGACGGGTCTTTTCGGCATTCTCACGGCTTCTCTTGTTAAGAAGTATCTGCTCCGAAATACGTTTTGCATCATCCGGATTTTCAATGAAATAAATTTCAAGCTGATGTCGGAGAAATTCGGTCATAGCTTCGCGTATGAATTTGTTGGTTATCGCTTTTTTTGTCTGATTTTCGTAAGAAGTCTGCGTAGAGAACGATGAGGAGATCAACACAAGGCACTCCTCAACGTCCTCATATTTTATTTTGCTTTCGTTTTTCTGATAGCCGTTTACGGATTTTATATAGCTGTCTATCTGTGCCGTAAAAGCTCGTTTTACAGCGTCTTCGGGTGAACCTCCGTGTTCCAGAAAACTTGAGTTATGGTAGTATTCCGTAAGCTTGACCTTGTTGGAGAAAGTAAGAGCAACGTCAAGCTTTACCTTGTATTCGGGCTTGTCCTCACGGTCTCTGCCTTTTTTTTCGGCAGTCCAGTGCTGAACGGCTGTAAGAGCGTCTGCTCCGGCGATTTCGGAAGCATAGTCGGTGATACCGTTTTCATAGAGAAATTCGGTTTCGTTGAATCCGCCGGCTTCGTTTTCAAATCGGAATAGAAAGAGTATATTTGGATTAACGACAGCCTGACGTTTCAGTATATCGTGAAAATATTCTTCCGAGACGTTTATATCCGTAAAAACTTCAAGGTCGGGACGCCAGCGTGTTTTGGTACCGGTCTGCTTTTTTTTGCATTCCTCTTTTTTAAGTCCGCCAACGTTATTGCCCTTTTCAAAATGGAGACTGTATTTAAATCCGTCTCGTATGACTTCAACGTCCATAAATTCAGAGGCGAACTGAGTAGCGCACAGACCGAGGCCGTTAAGTCCGAGGGAATATTCGTAGGATTCGGCAGATGCGTCGTATTTTCCGCCTGCATAGAGTTCACAGTAGACAAGCTCCCAATTGAAACGTTTTTCATTGTTGTTATAGTCAACGGGGCAGCCTCTGCCGAAATCCTCGACTTCAATATCGTGATTTCGGTAGTATGTGATGATTATTTTATTGCCGAAGCCTGCGCGCGCTTCGTCTATGGAGTTTGATATAACCTCAAATATTGAATGCTCGCAGCCGTCAAGACCGTCCGAACCGAATATAACGGCAGGACGCTTACGTACTTTGTCCGCGCCTTTGAGCATAGTGATGCTGTCGTTTCCGTAGTCATTTTTCTTTGCCATAATAGCTCCTTTTACGTGAAAATAAAAACACTCCTAAAAATTATAGCATAAATTTTTTTTTTTTGCAAGTGATTAATTATATTTTTAGAGATTTGTATTTTGCGAATCTGTTCGCACATAATTTCTATGCGGCATGTTTTGAATATCCTTTATATAATGTGGAAGAATAAAAATGAGGTGAATCTATGAAAGAGCGTGATTATCAAAAAAAGAAAATAAAAAGTAATCTGAAAGAGAGTATATCGTATATCAAAGAAATAACGGGCGGTTCTTCCGATCTGCTGATAAATGAATTTATTACCGGGGGAATATCCTGCTGTCTTTTGTGCTGCGAGGGAATGATGTCCTCTCAGACCGCAGCGGAAATGGTGCTTTCGCCTATAACGTTTATTCCCGAGCAGCAGACGTCCCAAAAGCTTTTCACTTATATACAGCAGCATATGCTAATGTCTTCCGACCGTCCGACAGCTGAAAATTACGGTGATTTGATGCGTCTGCTTCATTCGGGTTTTGCTGTGCTGCTTGCCGACGGAATGACCTCGGCTCTTGCTTTCGGCGTACAGGGTTACGCTTCACGCGGAGTGCAGGAACCGTCGGGCGAGGGAAATATACTCGGAAGTCATGAGGGTTTTGTCGAGACAGTGCGTACAAATATGTCCATGCTTCGGCGGCGGCTGAAAACCCCGGAGCTTGTGATGAAGCTCATGGTCAAGGGCAGCAAATCTCATACGGATATTTGCCTGTGTTACATGAAGGACAGAGTTCCGAAGCGTCTTCTTGACCGAATAATGAAATCGCTGGACGAGATAGAGCTTGAATCTATACTTTCTACAGGATATATCCGTCCGTTTGTGGAGAAAAAAAGCTTTGAACTGTTCAGCAGCACCGGACTTACCGAACGCCCCGATGTGCTTTGTTCAAAGCTGATAGAGGGCAGGGCGGCAATACTTGTAGACGGAGTTCCATATGGTATAATAATTCCCCGTCTGATGTGCGAAAGCTTTCATACGCTGGACGATTATGCCCATAAACCGTATTATGCGGCGTTTCTACGGTGGGTGAGATACGGCGCGTTTATATTGGCGGTGCTTCTTCCGGCAGTTTATGCGGCGATAGTTATGTTTCACCCTGAGCTTCTCAACAGCACCCTGCTGATGCTTCTTGCGGAGGAGGAAAAAAACGCGCCTCTTTCGATACTGACGGAAGCGTTTATAGTTCTGCTGATGTACGAGATAATACGTGAAGCCGGAGTTCGTCTGCCTAAGCCGGTCGGAGGAGCGGTAAGCATAATCAGCGGTCTTATAATAGGCGATGCTGCGGTAAAATCGGGGCTTGTAAGTACTCCGCTTCTGACTATGACCGCTTTGGCTGTTTTGGGAGGACTTGTAGTTCCGGATCTTAATCCGCAGATAACGGTGCTGAGATTTGCTTTTCTTGCGGCGGGAGGAATACTTGGACTTTTCGGTATAAGCATACTTGCATGCGCCGTTCTCACCAACGTGTGCGGAACAGAGGATTACGGCTTCCCGTTTACTGCTCCGATCTCGCCTTTTTCCAAAAAGGGTATGGGAGATACGCTGATAAGGCAGGGCTTCCGAAAAATGCAGAACCGAGGTTTTACGGTGGAGGAGTATCATGAATAAGATCAGTAAATTACAGTTCGGTTCATTAATGCTGATAAACGATGTGTTCGTTCTTTTCTGTCTTACGGGAGGAGTATCGGTAATGACGGCGGCAGGCTTCGGAATCGGAAGTCTCCTGCAGCTTGTTATAGTCATGCCGCTTGTAAGTATATATCGTCAGGGAAAGACGCTGAAGGACTGCGGAAAGCTCGCCGAGCTTATTGCGCTTTTAGGAACGTCGGTCTGGGGCGGACTGCTTTTTTCCATGCTATGGAATGCAGGAGAGCTTGTTTTCGTTCCGTTTGAAGGCATGGGCAAAACAGGCAGATTGCTTATCACAGGGATAATTGCCGTAGTATGCGTATATCTTTCTTCATCGGGCATAAAGGCGCTGGCAAGATCGGCGGTGATAGCGGCGGCGCTGGGACTTGTCTGCCTTGCGATAGTTGTTGTGTGCGCCGTGATAAACTCCGATATAAGCAACTTAGAAGCAGCAGAGGATATATCGGGACTGTACCGAGAGGCAGTAAAGGGATTTGCATTAAGCGGAGGATTGTTCGGCCTTGCGGTAATGCTTGGATTCGTCAAGGACAACATAAGAACGGCGGCTGTTGATTATTTCGTCTGCAAAGCTGTTATTTCGTCAATTGTTATAACAACAGGAGTTCTTGTATGCGGGGGTATCATGGAAATAACTGATTTTCCTATAGTTTCGGCGGCTCAGCTTTCGCAGCCCTTTCCCGTACAGAGGATAGATTCGCTGTTCCTTATAATTTTTACGGTTTTTGCAGTCTATTCTATAGCGGTGCAGGCATCGGCGGCAGAATATCTTATTGGAGAAATTATTCCGCCTCTAAAAAGATACAGGTGCAGTATAATGCTTGCCGTAATGGCGGGTCTTGGGGCTGTATTCGGCGGAAGGTTTCATTACGGACTGCCGTTTGCCATAATTTTTGCCGTTTCTGTGCTTGTTATACCGATATTGTATTTTATTAAAAGGAAGGTAAAAGCATGAAAAGAATTTTTTTGACTTTTCCCATGATAGCCTTGCTTACAGGTTGCAGTTCGCACGGAAACGTAAATGATAAAGCGTATCTGAGGGCGGCGGCAATAGACGGTGACAGGGTGACATTTTCTTTCTATTCAGAGGAGGATAAAGTGATTTCGGTAAACGTTCGAAACCCCGAAAAAGCAAAGTCTGCGGCGGAGCTTGCAATGGGCAAAGAGATATTTACCGGTCATACGGAGCTTGTGGTGGCAGGGGACTGTGATATACTCGAGGTTCTTGATAATATGCTGCATGAGTGGAAAGTCTCGCCCTCATGCAGAGTTGCGGAAGCGAAAACAAGCGGCGAGGAGCTTTTGAACAGCAGAAGCGCGGAGGAGCTTGCGGATGTAATAGATACGGCTCACGAAAAGGGTCTTGCACCAAAGTGCGATATTATTACAGTATTAAGCGGTCTTTTGGGAGAAAATGAATTGGCGGAAGTAGCTGAATTTTCAGACAATGGATTTTGCGGCGTTGCGGAAATAAAAAAGTGATCTGTTAAAAAATTGTAAATACGCTGTAATTGTAATATCGGCGGAAATATTGTATAATGATATAAAAGCAGTACGGAGCGTGATTATCGTGAAAAAATATATTTCAGTTGTTTATGCGTTTATAATTGTTTTTATGTCACTATTTCCGCTGAATGCTCATGCTCTTGATTTTGACCCGTGTTACGTGGAGCTTGAATGGAGCAATGCTCCGAAACACACGGCATATATTGATATATTGGTGAAAATGGATACAGATGATGAAAATTATGTTGATTTTACAGTTCCTCCAAAGAAACTTGCTGAAAAATACATAGAAAACGGTACAAGCAAGTACAGATATGAAAGTCTGCCCATAGGCAGAAACAGCGAAATTGCTCAGCTTAATGATGACGGCTGGGTTAGTCTGTCGCTTCATCATAAAAGTTCAGGCAGTATTACTATACAGGATAATGCAGTGTTTTGTCTGAATTGCTGTATAGACGAGGACGGTATAAAGCAAAATTCCGATATATTGTCTTGCAGTATTTTTACAATAAGTAAGGATTATGGCAGGTTTAAGTGTGCCTATGTTGACGAACAAGGCAATGTTCTTGGTATAACCGACAAATCAAAGAAAATTCTTGCGAAGGCTTCATATGCTGTTATAGCAGACGGGGATGATCTTACTTTCAGAGTTTTTGAATTTTTGCCGATAAAATTGATTATTTTAATTGTAATAAGTGCGGCGGCTCTGCTTGTTTTGTTGGTTAAGAAGATCGTCAATAAAATAAATTACATACGGAGATGTTTAAAATGAATGGAAAGATTTCAAACTGCGAAATGTGTACCAATTACGTTTATGATGAGGACTATGATTGTTATGTATGCATGATCAATCTTGACGAGGATGAAATGTGCCGCTTTTTATCAGGCACGAATTACAGCTGTCCGTATTTCAGGCTTGACGATGAATACGGAGTTGTCCGTCGTCAGAATTAATACCGGGCGGTGTGCCGGGTGAAGCCGCTAGTCTGTGTTTGCAAAAACTGTGCTCTTTCGTACATTATCTTACGATATTCCGCATATACATTAATGTCCGCAGAATATACAGTAAGGGAAGTGATAGGATTGAAAGCACAGCCGGCACAGCGGGCAGTAACGCTGGGACAGTACATAATCGAAAATAAAGCGACGGTACGGTCGGCAGCAAAAAAATTCGGCATATCAAAGAGTACGGTACATAA
The DNA here is from genome assembly GCA_910584195.1 of uncultured Ruminococcus sp. GTDB lineage: Bacteria > Bacillota > Clostridia > Oscillospirales > Ruminococcaceae > Ruminococcus. Next base: position 14,401 of record CAJTYV010000035.1, read on the forward strand.
GGATGTCAGCGAGAGGCTGAAGAAGGAAAATCCCGTTTTGTACAAACAGGTAAAGGATATATTGGAAATAAATAAGCGTGAACGCCATATAAGAGGAGGTCTTGCTACAAAGCGGAAGTACAGCGAGCTTGCCGAAAGGAGAAAAAAACAGGGACGTATGGTCGGATAAACCGTACGTCCCATGGGTCTATATAAAACGGAAGTATGTCTGCACAGCTACTCGCGGGCGGCACCGGTGCGTTCTTGACATCAGCCGCTGCACAGAGATATTGCCGTATACTATATTCTATGCAGAAATGATAAAAAAGCGACAAAGAAATTTTTAGTAATTTTTATTTAAATTTCCGACAATATTGACATTATATTTCCGAAAAATCACATCAGAAAATAAAATGACTGTATATTGCGGAAAAAGCCCTCCCCTGCTGCAAACGGGGAATTTCCTGATGCGAAGCGGCAAAAAGAATGAGCGAAAACGACATCTGCCGTATATAGCTGAATAATCGCTCCCCTGCTGTTGAGAATACGGCAGGGGAGAATTGGAAAAGCGTTTGTGTATAATGTTTGGTAAGTATAATATTTTAGAACTTGTATTCAGCAAATTACGGAGATTGTCCGAAGTGTACAAAGTACTCCACTAAAAGCGGCTGTTTTTCACAGCCAAAAGTAATTTGTCATATTTGTAACCGTTTTGTATTATGACTGAAATCAGACTGTTATTGCAATATACGGTCAATTGATGTATAATAGCATCATAGGGAAAAGGAATGTTTATTAAATTGGAAAAAGAAATGAACAGGAAACACACAAGATAAACACAAGTAACACACAATACCTTCAAATAAGAATTGCCGTCGTGGAAATATCTGCGGCGGCGGTTCTTTTTTTCGTCAAAATAAACAAGAAATTGCCGAAGCTTCAAATTTTTTTAAAATTCCCTTGAAAAAACATAAAAATGCTGTTATAATAAGTATGAAAAATTTTGAAAGGACTTTAAAAATGGAAAAGCTTATTAAGGCGTGCATAGGTATTTTTCCTAAAAAAATTCAGGATATATATTATAAGTATGAAGAAAAGTGGCTGTATCTATTGTTCGGAGGACTAACTACGCTTATCTCTATTATAACTAAGCTGGCGCTGTTTGCGATTGTTCCCGGACAGCCTATTTGGGAAAATACGGCTGTTGTTGCCGTATCGTGGGTATGCGCAGTGACGTTTGCATTTTTCACAAATAAAAAGTACGTGTTCAAAAATGAGACAAGGACACGAAATGAGTTTTGGAAAGTTTTTGTCTCGTTTTACGGCGCAAGACTGGCGACGTTTTTTATGGAGTGGGTTATTTTTGTGGTATTTTGCGATCTGCTGCATTTCAATCAGAGCGTTATCACTTTTGCAAGTCAGGTGTTGATATTTGTGGCAAATTATGTTCTGAGTAAGTTGTTTGTTTTTAAAAATAAGGATAAGATAACGGAAAATGAACAATAATATAACTATTGGCAGCGTTGTTCTGAAGAAGACTGCCGCCCTCGCTCCCATGGCAGGAGTTGCGGACAGGTCGTATCGACTTATGTGCAGAAAATACGGCGCGGCATATACTGTCAGCGAAATGGTTTCGGCGAAAGGCATCTGCTACAGCGATAAAAAAACCGCGGAGCTTTGTACGGTCACAGACGGCGAACGTCCCATGGGAATTCAGCTTTTTGGCAGCGAACCTGATTTTATGGCAGAGGCTGTAAAAATAGTTCTTGATTACAAACCTGATATTATTGATATAAATATGGGCTGCCCTGTTCCGAAAGTAGTCGGAACGGGCGCGGGTTCGTTTCTTATGAGAGACGTTTTGCTTGCATCGGAAATTACTGAAGCTGCCGTAAAAGCGGCAGGTAATGTTCCGGTGACCGTTAAGCTTCGAAGCGGCTGGACTGCGGATTCCGTTAATGCCGCTGAAATGGCAAGAGCCTTGGAAAATTCGGGCGCAGCGGCTGTAACGATCCATGGACGTACAAGAGATCAATTTTACAGTGGTGCGGCAGATTTGAGAATTATCGCTGAAGTAAAAAAAGCCGTAAGTATACCCGTAATAGGAAACGGCGATGTTACGGATTCAGAAAGCTGCATGAAAATGTATCATGAAACGGGATGCGATCTTGTTATGGTCGGTCGGGGAAGTTACGGCAATCCGTTTATTTTCGAGGAAATAGATGCCGCGCTCGATGGAAGAGAATATGTGCCGCCAACTGTTGAGGAGAGAATGAGGGTCATGCTCGAGCATATCCGTATGATGATAACAAACAGTTCAAAGCCGGAGGAATTAGCGGTTCACGAAGCTCGAAAGCATGCCGCTTGGTATATGAACGGCTATTACGGTTCGGCGAAATTCCGAGCTAAATGTTATCAGCTTTCTTCTTATTCGGAGGCTGAAGAATTGGCAGAGAAGTTTATAAAATTGCAAAACGACAAAATGCACAAAAAAATCGATAAAACTTCGTGAAATATGACGAAAGGCTGAAAACAACGTAATATTGCGAAAAGCAGCCGACTGATAAAAATAAAGCACAAAAAATCAGTAGAAAAGGCAAAATGCCAATTGCAAAAAAAAACTTTATATGTTATAATAGATTCAGAAAAATGGGAATTAAGCGAGAAATTTCAAACGAGGATTTGAAAAAGGAGATTTTGATGAAGCTCAGAAAAGGACGTGCCGCCGCTGCTCTGGCGGTATTTGCAGCTTTAATAGTATCCGGAGTGGGCTGTGCTGCAAGAACAGTAGGAAGCGTTGTGGACGACAGTTCTTCTGCGGAACAGGTGTCCCCTACGGAATCCGTAACGGACATACCGGCAACGGAGCCTGTTTCCGAAGATAAAAGGGTTCATGTTATTGCTGCGGGAGACAATCTTATACATTATTCGGTATATAAAAATGCGGAAAGACTTGCAGCTCCCGGAGAAAATTACGATTTTAAGCCCCTTTATGAAAATGTAAAATATCTTATTGAGGATGCGGATCTTGCTATTCTTAATCAGGAGACTATTATAAGCAAAAGTAATGAAGTAAGAGGAGCAAATGGCGGTGCTTTATTGTTCAATTCGCCTCCGGAGGTAGCCGATGCAGTTATTGATTTGGGATTCGATGTGTTTACAATGGCAAATAATCATCTGCTTGATTTCGGCGCATCGGGTTTGGAAGAATCCATAAACTTTTGGAACGAAAAAGCTTCGGAGAATGACCTGACAGTACTCGGCGCATATCTTAACGAAGAGGATTCCAATAATATCCGCGTTCGAGAGGTCAACGGCGTTAAAATTGCTTTTCTTGCTTATGCGGAGCACATTAACGGTTTTTCCATTCCCTACGATTCTCCGCTGCGGGTTGTTATGAATTACGAGACGGACGTTATCGAGCGTCAGATAAAAGAAGCAAAGGAAATTGCCGATGCGGTAATTGTTTCAGCGCACTGGGGAGTAGAGGATACAAATATAGTATCCGAGGACAGAATTGAACTTGCAAATCAAATGGTAAACTGGGGTGCGGATGTTATTCTTGGATGCCATACTCATACTGCTGAAACAATGGAGTGGATAGAGCGCGAGGACGGAACGAAAGGTTTTGTCTTTTACTCAATGGGAAATTTTATATGCTGTCAGACGGATAATTTTAATCTTGTAGGAGAAATGCCGGACTTTGATTTGGTTGTTGACGGAGCTACGGGAGAATTACGGCTTGAAGATGTGGGAGTTATTCCGAATATTATTCATTATGAAGCCGGAGATTTTACGAATCTTGCAGTGTATCCTTACAGTAAATATACACCCGATATGGCAGCGGTTCACGGAATACCTTATGCGGTTCCGGCTGGCACTTACAATTATTTCAGTTATGATATACTCAATGAAATAATTGACGCTGCAATACCAAAGGAATTTCAAAAACTTGATAAGTAGAAAACTTATTCACGTTTTATTCACCACTAACTTAAAACACATCTAAAGGAGATTAAATGCATTGTGCAAACTGTGCAAAAAACAACCTGCGTGTTTATTTAAAATACCAAAAAGAATATAAACCTATTTACTTTTTTTGAGACTTGATATATAATAAAGTCATGAATAAATATAGAATTTGGGAAAACATCTCATCACGGCAGTGTGATGCGTCTTATGCAGAAGCTGCGTTGAAGAAACCCACGTTTGTTCATGATGCGGCAGGGCTGCAAAAAGCCCCGTTATTAGCAGGCAGCTGAGGTACAGCCGCCGCAAGTAAGACACGATATAATTAAAGGGGCAAAAGTTCCTTTGTTATATAACATTAACGAAGAAGGAGGAAAAAACATGAAGACAAAAAAGATAGTCATCGGAACAATGGCAGCAGCTATGCTTTCACTTTCCGTATGCTCACTTATTCCTGCTGCGGCTGCCGGCGAAACAGTGCAGATTACCGCAGGAACAGCTACAGCTAAGGCAGGTGAGCAGTTTGAGGTGGAGGTGTCACTGGCAGATATACCTGCGGCAGGCGCTCAGGCTTGCAACTTCTCTATCGAGTTCGATAAGTCTGTGATCACAATTGATGAAATAACAGCAGGTCCGCTCACAGAGACAGGTGCAGGTGCAAGTGATCCGTCGGCAACAATGCTTCCAACCTTTAACACTTTCATAGACAAAGAAAATAAAGAAGACTTTGTCAGTGTTATGTGGTCAACATCTCTTGACGACTCATCATACTGGCTTAAGGGCGAGGGAGTTCTTTGTACTGTTAAGGGTAAAGTTGCAGCAGATGCTAAAGCAGGCGCAAAGTCAGAGCTTAAAATCGTTCCTGTGAAGCGCATGACTACCACAGATTCAGGCGTTATCAACAAGGAAATCAACTGCGGTTATCTTAAAGACGGTGAGAAAGTTGCTTATGCAGTAGCAACTACCGACGGTTCTGTAACTGTTTCCGGTGGTGAAGAAAACCCGGGCGTAACGCTCAGAGGCGATGCGAACTGTGACGGAAAAGTAACAATTGCCGATTCGACCGCTATTCTTCAGCATCTTGGCAATCAGGATAAGTATGGATTGTCCAAAGAGGGTCTTGCTAATGGAGATGTTGCGGAACCAGCGGGAATCACTACTGAAGACGCACTGCGTATACAGATGCTCGATGCTAAGCTTATAGACAAAGTCTGAATAGTTCCATTTGTTCAAAGATTATCTGATTTGTCCCCCTTACAAAGGAATACAAACCCAAATTAATAAGTTATTAATAGGCGTAAAACCCTAAAGAAAGGAATTATTACAAATGAAGAAACTTATTTCGGCAGCTTCTGCTATGGCAATGGCTGCATCGATGGTAGGTGCAGCAGTTCCTTTTGCTACAGGCGCTGCAGACTCTACAAAGGGAGTTGAGCTCAGAGCTTATCTCAATAAAGATGGCAGCACTCCCAGTACAACAATCACTGCTGAGCAGATCGCAGCAGGCGATGTAACTATCCCGATCGGTGTTTATTATAAAGAAGCAACAAACGATACAAGAGGCATAAGAGTTTCTTTCGGCGTATCATCCGAAGATGGAGACGCTTCTAACAAGTATGTTACTTTCGGTTATGACGGTGTCGATGATAAGGGCAATCCTACAAAACTCGCTTACATGCCGAACGAAACGTATTTTGACGCTAATCAGACTGTAACAAGCGCTGATGGCAAGGAGATTGAACTTAACAAGCTTGTATGTTTCGCAGGTACTCTTACAACAAACAAGAACGGCGGACGTTTCAATTTCACAACCGAGTATCAGTGTAATGTAGCTTTGAATCAGGCTACACAGAACTGGAAAAACGCTTGGGGTTCTTTCGTATGGACAACAAATGTTGAGACTGGTTACACATGGACAGGTAAAACTTCAGACGCATTCCCCTGCTATGTATTTGACTGCGTATTCGCTAAGGGCACACCTGCAGGTACATATACAATTGATTTTATTGATATGGCACCCGATCCTGCAAAACCCGAGGTTCTTTCGACAATGGTTGAAGGTGGTGCAGACGGTGCTAAGGTGAATTATACTCCTGCGGCTGGAAACCTGACAACAAAGGGAATTACAATTACTGTTGAAGGAGAAAAGCAGGAGAATCCTACAGAAGCACCTACAAAGGCACCAACAGAAGCACCTACAAAGGCACCTACAGATAAGCCTACATCAGATCCCGGTTTGGATATCAGAGACGACTTTATTATAACCGGCGACAAGGTAACAGCGAAGCCCGGTGAAACAGTAGAAGTATGCTTCTATGTTCAGTCAGGCGGACACAAAGGTTCGACACTTTGTCTTGACCAGTCAGCACTTCCCGCAGGAATCAAAACTAACATGGGTGATTTAAGTTCAGATTGGGATACAACAAACTACGCAGTATCGAATGAACCCGGCTGGACAAAAATGGGAGATACGCTGTACTGTCAGATGAGAGATTCAAGCCAGATACCTCAGAATTTCATAGATGATAACATCATCGTATGTGCAGAGTATACATTGCCAAGCGACATCAAACCCGGCAAGTATGAGATCAACTTCGACAGATTCCATGTTGTAGAGCAGGGAAGCCAGGCGGATCCTCCGATCATAGAATTTGATGCAACTGTTATTCCTGCTGTAATCACAGTAGAGGGAGAGGAAGCTCCTACAGATGCACCTACGGACGCACCCACAAAGGCACCTACAGACGCTCCTACGGAAGCTCCCACAAAGGCACCTACAAAGGCACCAACAGAAGCTCCTACAAAGGCACCCGGCGAGCCTCTTTACGGTGACGCCAACGACAACGGTATAGTTGATATTGCTGACGTTGTAGTTCTTAACAAGTGGCTTAACGATTCTTCTGCTTACAATATGACAGCACAGGGCAAGCTTAACGCTGACTGCTGCGATCCTACAGGCGGCACACCTGATGCTAACGATTCTCTCGCTATCATCCAGAGCCTTATTCACCTCAACAATGGTAAGGCGCTTCCTTGGACTGCTGCTGATCTTAAGTAAACAGCTCTTTCTTTATAGAAATTAAATAGAGCATTAAGCTCGGAAAGGAAATGCACAAATGAAGAAACTGCTTGCGGCAGTTACGTCTATCGTTATGAGCGCTTCGTTTATAACGAGTGCATTTGCTTCATCCATTATCGTTAGTGCTGCCGGCGAATTACCCGCTGTGCAGCCTAACGTTAGTATGGAGGGGGTAATAGACGGAGCTGCTAATAAAAATGTTCAGGAAGACTTTATTGTAACCGGCGACAAGGTAACAGCGAAGCCCGGTGAAACAGTAGAAGTATGCTTCTATGTTCAGTCAGGCGGACACAAAGGTTCGACACTTTGTCTTGACCAGTCAGCACTTCCCGCAGGAATCAAAACTAACATGGGTGATTTAAGTTCAGATTGGGATACAACAAACTACGCAGTATCGAATGAACCCGGCTGGACAAAAATGGGAGATACGCTGTACTGTCAGATGAGAGATTCAAGCCAGATACCTCAGAATTTCATAGATGATAACATCATCGTATGTGCAGAGTATACATTGCCAAGCGACATCAAACCCGGCAAGTATGAGATCAACTTCGACAGATTCCATGTTGTAGAGCAGGGAAGCCAGGCGGATCCTCCGATCATAGAATTTGATGCAACTGTTATTCCTGCTGTAATCACAGTAGAGGGAGAGGAAGCTCCTACAGATGCACCTACAGATAAGCCTACTTCCGATCCTGGTTTGGACATCAGAGACGACTTTATTATCAAGGGCGATGGGGTAACAGCGAAGCCCGGTGAAACAGTAGAAGTATGCTTCTATGTTCAGTCAGGCGGACACAAAGGTTCGACACTTTGTCTTGACCAGTCAGCACTTCCCGCAGGAATCAAAACTAACATGGGTGATTTAAGTTCAGATTGGGATACAACAAACTACGCAGTATCGAATGAACCCGGCTGGACAAAAATGGGAGATACGCTGTACTGTCAGATGAGAGATTCAAGCCAGATACCTCAGAATTTCATAGATGATAACATCATCGTATGTGCAGAGTATACATTGCCAAGCGACATCAAACCCGGCAAGTATGAGATCAACTTCGACAGATTCCATGTTGTAGAGCAGGGAAGCCAGGCGGATCCTCCGATCATAGAATTTGATGCAACTGTTATTCCTGCTGTAATCACAGTAGAGGGAGAGGAAGCTCCTACAGATGCACCTACGGACGCACCCACAAAGGCACCTACAGACGCTCCTACGGAAGCTCCCACAAAGGCTCCTACGGAAGCTCCCACAAATGCTCCTACGGACGCACCTACAGATGCACCGACAAATCCTCCTGCAAAGGAAGGAGAAGCAGTATGGGTAATCGATACAGTACACGGAAAAGCAGGTCAGCCTGTGGACGTACCGGTATTTGTAAAGGGTAACTCAACGCTCGAAGTATCCGGAGCAACATACACAATAACAGCAGATGCAGGATTCAACAAGGTTTCAGGAAATTGTGAAGCATACGGCAATGCCGTTATCCAGAACAATCCCGAGACAAGCGAATACGCATTTGCACAGGGCATAGGTCAAGGAAATGCAGCAGCAGATAAGGCTGTAATCATGACGATTACTTATGATGTACCCGCAGACGCAAAGGGAACGATCCCTGTAGAGTGGGCAAACATAAAAGTAAGCGATGAATTCGGAAACATCATCACAGAAAAGGTTAAGCTGGAGAACGGCGCGATCATTATTGATGAGGACGAAACAGAAGCTCCGACAAATCCTCCTGCAAAGGAAGGAGAAGCAGTATGGGTAATCGATACAGTACACGGAAAAGCAGGTCAGCCTGTGGACGTACCGGTATTTGTAAAGGGTAACTCAACGCTCGAAGTATCCGGAGCAACATACACAATAACAGCAGATGCAGGATTCAACAAGGTTTCAGGAAATTGTGAAGCATACGGCAATGCCGTTATCCAGAACAATCCCGAGACAAGCGAATACGCATTTGCACAGGGCATAGGTCAAGGAAATGCAGCAGCAGATAAGGCTGTAATCATGACGATTACTTATGATGTACCCGCAGACGCAAAGGGAACGATCCCTGTAGAGTGGGCAAACATAAAAGTAAGCGATGAATTCGGAAACATCATCACAGAAAAGGTTAAGCTGGAGAACGGCGCGATCATTATTGATGAGGACGAAACAGAAGCTCCTACAGATGCACCTACGGACGCACCCACAGATGC
>CAJTYV010000036.1 GCA_910584195.1 uncultured Ruminococcus sp.
TCAAAAGGTATACCTTATGAGAATACCATAAGGAGTCACGCTCATGCAGTTTAATTCCTATATTTTTTTGCTGATTTATTTACCAATTCTGGTATCAGGCTACTTTATAACAAATAAACTAAATAATACCTTCGGGAAAATCTGGCTCACCATCGGCTGTGCTGTTTTCTATATTTATGGTGGATGGGCCAATACGATTATACTCGGACTAAGCATAGCACTTAATCTCCTTTTTGCATGGCTCATGACCAGAACGGACAAATGGAAAAAATGGCTCTTATCCACCGATCTTTTGGCCAATGTCGCCCTTTTATTTTATTACAAGTATTTTAACTTCTTTCTGTCAAACCTGAACACTATTTTTAAAACAGACTACCCTTCTCAAAAGATTCTGCTGCCTTTGGGAATCAGCTTCTTTACCTTTCAGCAAATCATGTATATCGTTGCTGTATACAGGACGGAAATCAGCCGGATCAATCTGTCAGATTACCTGCTGAGCATATTATATTTTCCGAAACTCATTATGGGGCCTCTTATGGAACCAGGCGCCTTGATCGCCCAATTGAACGACTCTAACTTGAAAAAAGTAGATTGGGATCACATTTCCCATGGCCTGAAACTCCTGAGCTTCGGTTTGTTCAAAAAGCTGATACTGGCTGATACCTTTGCAAAAGCGGTCTCCTGGGGCTTTACCAATCTTGAGTCGGCCACTTCCATGGACTGCTTTCTGGTGATGCTGTTTTATACCTTTGAAATCTATTTTGATTTCAGCGGATACAGTGACATGGCTGTAGGAATCTCGGTAATGCTGAATATTAAATTGCCGATAAACTTCGATTCTCCTTATAAAGCACTCTCCATACGGGATTTTTGGAAAAGGTGGCATATTTCCCTGACCGGGTTTCTGACAAAATACATTTACATTCCCCTGGGTGGAAGCAAAAAAGGAATATTGCGGACCTACATAAATACACTCCTCGTCTTCCTGATCAGTGGTATCTGGCACGGTGCAAACTGGACCTTTATTCTATGGGGAATACTACATGGCCTGCTGAGTGTCCTGGATAGAGTATTTGAAAAACAGAAGAAAAATCTGTCGGAAACGGTCAGATGGATGGGAACCTTTTTTGCCATAAACCTTCTGTGGCTTTTATTCCGGTCAGATTCCATTACGCAATGGCTGACCATATTGCAGAAAATGTTTACCTTCGAAAACATGGCTGTCAGCGGCGGTCTGATTGCCACATTCGTTCTTCCGGAAGCAAAATTTCTGTTTCAGCTCTTCCGCCTGGAAGCACTGAACACTGCGGTAAGAGGCTTTTCCTTGCTGCTCTTCACACTGGGCTCCCTTGGCCTGTGCCTGATACCGGCAAATAATTACAGGCGCCTGGAAGAAAATAACTGGCTGACAATGATTCTGGCTGCAATCGCATTTGTGTGGAGTTTCTTATGCCTGAGCAGCGAATCTGTCTTTGTATACTTTAATTTTTAGACACAGGTGAATGTAGCAGCTTTTTGCTCGTATCGCCGCTTGAAATACAGCGGCTCAATTCCAGTTTGCTGGCGCAAACTGCTCGCATACGCTGCGCTTTTTGCTCGTATCGCCGCTTGAAATACAGCGGCTCAATTCCAGTTTGCTGGCGCAAACTGCTCGCATACGCTGCGCTTTTTGCTCGTATCGCCGCTTGAAATACAGCGGCTCAATTCTGATTGGTACGCTCGCCGAAGGCGGGCTTAGGGGGTGTAAATATGAAATTAAATGCAAAAGTATGGATAGCAGGATACCTGATGCTGGTTCTGATTCCCCTGGCAGTTGCGGGAATATGGGTTATACATGTGGATCCGTTTTTTCACTACCACAAACCTTATACAAGCGGATACTATTATATCCTGAATAATCAGAGAAGCCAAAATGACGGCATCTTAAAGCATTTTAACTACAACGCCGCGATCACCGGAACTTCTATGACGGAAAATTTCAAAACCTCTGAGCTGGATGCGCTGTTCGGCACTAAATCCGTAAAAGTACCTTATTCCGGCGGTTCCTATAAGGAGATAAACGACAGCTTGAAAAGCGCCCTCGCAAATAATCCGGAGCTCAAAACAATCATCCGCGGACTGGATATGTCACGCTTTATGATTGACAAAGATAACATGCGTTTCGATTTGGGAGAATATCCTGTGTATTTATATGATGATAATCCCTTTAATGATCTAAAATATATCTTTAACAGAGACGTTCTGTTCACCCGTGTCTGGCCTATGATTACGGAAAATGATAAGGAAGATTTCAAGCCGGGAATCACATCCTTTGATGTCTATTCCAATTGGATGTCATCCTATACCTTCGGAGTCAAAACAGTCTGTCCGGAAGGTGTCACTGTGCAGGAAGCAGGGAACCCGGTTCATTTAACCGATGAAGAAAAGAAAAACGTTGTGGGCACCGCCCGCCAGAACATCACTTCTCTGGCAGCCGAATATCCGGAAGTGACCTTTTATTATTTCTTTACCCCCTATAGCATTGTATGGTGGAAAGACTATGTCGAAAACGGAACGATCTATAAACAGATTGAAGCTGAAGAACTGATCATCGAAGAAATTCTGCAGTACAGCAATATAAAGTTATATTCCTTTAACACATTGACAAACATTACTGCAGACCTGAACCATTATAAAGACGACACCCACTATGGTTCCTGGGTGAACAGTCTGATGCTGAAATATATGAAAGACGGCAAATGCCTCCTTACTGCGGGTAATTATGAGCAATATCTGGCGGAAGAACTGGATTTTTATACTTCATATGATTATTCTCAAATAAACGGACAGGAGGATTATGAATATGATTATTATGCGGAAGCGCTGCTGAATCAGGAGATCAGAGGGGTTGCCCCCCTGCGCCTTCCAGGGGATCTTGCGGATCATATGGAACTGAACAATGCCGATATCGTTTCTGACCAGCATGGCGGTACAGCCGGGATCGCCTGCACAGGACGCTTGCAGCGGAAATCCCAAAGCGAAATTTCTGTAGCAGAATATCTCATTTCATCCGAATATGTGGGGGCCAGAATTACCGTCGACGACATAACGGACTACAGACTCCTGGTATTTTACGGAATGAAAAACAGAGACCACGGACAGCCCGGCGTGTATATCTATGATGAACAGAATGCGCTTGTGGCAAGCTATGCTGTCTCGTATCCGGAATTGGACAGTGAATGGCATCAATATATGATTGATGTCTCAAAGCTCTCCGGCAGGGTCACATTGATTTTTAACGGCGGTTATATAGATAATACCGGCGCCGCAGAGTCTCTGTATACATTCAGTGATATTGTTCTCTATTGAAGCCAAAGCTATAAAGCAATGGCAGACACATTTTAAGGGAAAGATGCCTCTCCGTGAAGACTCCGTTAGACCTCTTTCCCTTCTGTGACCAGTCCGTTATTTCAAAAGCCTGTATTATCCGGTCTGGCAAATTAATATCCGCTTCTCTTAAAAGCCAAAGCCGTACTTCCAGATTCCGTCCCGGCGTTTTGCTTCTCGTTCAGATATCTTAAATTCATCCGCCAATTTCCCATCCAACAATAAATCCTGTTCCATCTGACCGATCAGTACATGCCTCCATTCAAAGGCCGGTACTATTCGGTCTAACCGATTAATACCTGCTTTCCCTCAAAAGCAAAACCATATTTCCGGATTCTCTCCGCCGGGATCCCCTTTTTACGCAGAATGGTTTCATACTGCATTTTCTCGATCTGGGCCAGAGCGGATTCCACTCCCTCTTCCAGGCTCTCCTTTTTCCTGGAGTTGACTACCTTGAATTCGATAATAATCGCATCTCTTTCGCGATTATTTATGGCGGCATTTCTTCCCGAATGACCCGGCATCTCCTTTATCCCTGCCGTTTTCGGCTCCAATATAATATCATATCTGCCATATCCGCTCTCCCCATTTGAGGTCAGGACATAGCGGTCTTTTAGCTCCACCAGCAGTCCCAGCACAAAACCATGATAGAACCGCTCGGGATGTGTCCTTTCCGACGGCTTCGTCCCGCCGTCGAAGCTGCTGAACAATTCACAGGCGATATCACTCATATAGCCGTTCATGTCCTCCAGATTACCCGCCAGCAATGCCCTGACAAATTGATTATAGTCACCCGCGCATCTGCCGAACCACCCGCGGATCAGACGCTCGAACATCAGCCGCACTTCATTATTGGTCAGCGACAGCTCGTATTCATACTCACCGGACTCTTCATTCTGGACACAGGATTCCGCCTTCAGATATCCGCTGGCCAGAAGCAGGCTCCAGATGGCGTTTTCGTCCTGGTCTAATTGTGTGAAGACAACCTGTTCGTCGATCTGAGCATACAGCTTTCCTCCTGTCAGCAGGTTCTCCATGATCCGCTTCACTTCCGGAACAGACTGCCTGATCAGTGTCCCCACCAGGCCGTTGGAGCTGGTGTTGGCCCAGTAAGGTCTTAATTGCCCTTTGTCCAGATAATTAATAATTGACCATGGATTGTAAATATCACTCTGCTTTCCAAAGACAAAACCGTCATACCAATATTTCACCGACCTCATTTCCTCTTCCCTGCTGAATTCTTCCAGAGAAGCATATACCTCTTCTTCTGTAAATCCAAATACATCTTCATACTTCTGAATAGTAGATGTGACCACCTCCAGATGGTTTAAATCTGAAAAAATGGACTCCTTACTGATCCGCGTTACCCCTGTCATAATGGCCCGTTCCAGATAAGGATTGGTCTTAAAGGTGGAATTGAACAGGCTCCGGATAAACGCTGCCATCTCCTCCCAATACCCATAGATATAAGCTTCCTGCATGGGCGTATCGTATTCATCCAGCAATATAATCACCTTTTTGCCGTAATAGCGGGAGAGATACTCCGACAGGATATTCAGGGATTTAGACGCAAGGTAATCTTCCATTTCTGCCGATATAGCCCTGTATTCCTGCTTTTCATCTTCGTTTAAAAGCCCGCTTTCCAGCAAAAAATCGTATTTATTATATAAACTGTTAATCAGATGGCATATCTTTTTTCGAGTGTCGGAAAAGGAGATCTCTTTTATATCCGCAAAGCTGAGAAAAATCACAGGATAGCTGCCCTGAAGGCCCCGGTATTTTTCTTCCTTCCAGATCGCAAGATTCCCGAACAAATCCCCTCTGCCCGCATAATCTACAGAAAAGAAGTGATCCAGCATACTCATGGTCAGGGTCTTGCCAAAACGGCGGGGACGGGTTATCAGGGTCACGTCGTCATAGCTTTCCCACCATTCCTTTATAAATGCTGTCTTGTCTACGTAAAAGCAATTGTTTTCTATTATTTTCCCGAAGCTCTGTATTCCGATTCCTACGGTCCTTGCCATAACCCACCTCCCTGTTCCCTGTGCTGAGTCTTGCCGCCAGGATGATTATGCTTCTATCATAGCATTTGCGGGAAGGTTTCGCAAGCAGCAAGGGAAAATTTGAAGTATGGCCTGTTTTCAAATCAGCAAGCTTTTTATTTAATCTATCTCTATCATATTCTTTCGATTATTAAACTCATCAATAACATCGCAAATAGCTTCAGATATCACTTCTGAAACATAACTCATGTTTCGGCCAGACTCTACAGCCTTCGCAAATGCAACAATCTCGTATCTGATACCTTCTCCATCTAATTGATAGAAAAATCGTTTGTTCTCTTCAGGATTTTCATAACGGACTTCAAAATAATCCGTCTTCCACCATGGCGCCGGTACATATATGTATCCCTTCGTACCTGCAATGATCAGTTCCCCCTCCGCCTTTGCCCCCTTCGCAACCTTGACAGACGCAACCCCTGACGGATAAACAAAATCAATTTTTGTAAAAGCATCTATATTTTCATCTTTGTTTTGAAACTTTGTGTAAAACACTTTATTCCTGTAATCAGTTCCAAAGATCTGAAATACAGGCAGCAATGCTGCAGGGGCCCAGCCGCACATACTGTTCCACTTCTTTGAGAGATCGGTTCCCTCAATCGAAATGCCGTCACGGAGACTTGTACATACGGCATCAACCGAAACTACTTTTCCTATCTTTCCGCCCTTTGCCATAAGCAGCAGACGTTCATAAGCGGTAGAATACGCGGTCTTAATGGCATCCATTAAAATTAGATTCTTTGCCGCAGCCAATGCGTATAATTCTTTGCACTGCTCTTTTGTATAAGCCACCGGCGATTCACAAAGAACATGTTTCCCTGCCATAAGTGCTTTTTTCGTATGCCCATAATGTTTCTCAGGCTTTGATATGATATAGAAAGCATCAACATTATCCCGTAACTCATCATAGTTATCAGTATAGAGCAAATCCGGGACTTTCGGCCCGTCTCCAGGATGAGGGGCATATACTCCTACAATTTCCACACCATTCACATATTTTGATTCTTTTATGAATTTAGTGAGAAAGACAGCTGTACCAACCAATCCGATCTTGAGCTTTCTCTTCTCTGCCCTCACTTCGGAACTGGAAACGCCCTCTGTTCTTGGAAGGTAAACAACTCTGCAGAATTCATTAAGATAATCAAAGCAGCCAGCCCAATCAGAGCCAACAGTAAAAATATCTACATTAAGTCTTCGGATATCATCGATTTTTTGTCCCTCATACTCTTCGACTATAATCTCATCGGCAATACCTGTTTCTTTAATTGCTGCGATACGTTCCATTAGTGACTGCTGATTATTGATTTTCCCCCTACTCTTGTCATAATCATCCGAGGTGACACCAACAATCAAATAATCTCCCAGTGCCTTTGCTCTGTCCAATAACCTGATATGGCCATAATGGAGCATATCGTATGTTCCATACGTAATTACCTTAACCATTTCTGTCTCCCATGTCACATTGACGGTCTGCTGTCCACATTGTACAGCAGCTTCTACGCCTGTACATCCCTCGTTTCCGATGTTTCCCGCTTTTTTCAATGTCCTGTCTTACAGCAATCCTCTTCTGTTCATATTATGTAATGCATCTATCAATTTATTGTTATCCTCTTTTGTTATGTATCCGATATGGCCAATCCGAAATATTTCATCTGCCTTATCTCCCCCATTCGGGCAGGCCCAAATACCATATTCATTTTTGAGAATTTTCACAATTTCCGTTGCACGAACATTTATCGGATGAAGAGCAGTTACTGCATTGGATGGGGACTCCGCAACAAATTCAAATGGCAAGTCTTTTATGCTGCTTCTAAAATTCTCTGCCGTGGAGGCAATCATCCTGCGCTCTTCGAATACTCCCCCTTGTGAAAGGATTTCCTTAAGACGTTTATGTATCTGAAGAAGCGTTGTTACCGCTGGTGTAAAAGGAGTCTGACCCCTCTCTCCATTTTTCAGCGCTTGCTTCAGACTCAAATACATACAAACTTCCTTGTTTTCCTCTATCCTCTTTAATGCCTCCGGCGCTAATGCCATAACAGCAATTCCAGGTTGAACAGCAAGTGCTTTCTGGGACCCGGTAATTACCGCAGCCGCCCGAAGGCCCTCCATATCAAGCTCATCAGCCAGAAATGCCGATATTGCATCTACAAAAAGCTGGATGTTATTCTTTCTGCAAAACTCTGAGATCATGTTCATATCATAAAGTACGCCAGAAGAAGTTTCATGCATATTGACTAACATTGCTGTGTAGTCTTCAAGCCCATCCAATTGTCTGCGTTTAATCTGATGACCAAATTCACACTTAACTTGTGTATGTTCCCTTTTGTGAAGCTCACAAAGTTCTACAAAACGATGGCCGAAGCTTCCCCCGTTAATCACAATAATTTTATCTTTATCATTTAGAATATTCATTACCATCGACTCCATTGCTCCGGTTCCAGATGAAGTCAGGAACACACAACGGGACCCCGCCGGTGCATGAAGCATTTCCAGAATCATGCTTTCGTTCTCAAGCATAATTTCCGAAAATTCTGGTGTTCTAAAATATGGTGTAGAATGGTTTGCAATCTCTATAATATCCGGATTAGACATTACTGGTCCTACTGTAAAATTAAGCATAACTGTTACCTTCTTTTCATAAGTTTCTGTTTCATATTCCATACAAATATCTTCTGTCGGTTACCCCACACATACTTCTGAAATAACAATTTTAGTGTTGGCGGTTTCTCCCACTTCTTGTTGATTGCCTTGTAATCCATATCACTTTGCAGATCCTGCATAAACTCTCCGCGGCTGGGATTTTCAGAAATTGGTTTTCTCATTGGTCCCTGATACTTCAATGCGTCTTCAAATGCAAGTTTATGTCCATACATAGACCCTTGGGCTTCTTCAAATACTTCTCTTCCCTTCTCAGTATTGCACACGACAAGAGAAGATCCGCCATTATTACCGTATAACTCCGGGCAATAAAGATGTACCCCCCAAAGATCCCCGAGAGTAATATCCGCAACCCTGCCCTGCGTCGTAAATGGACACTTGTAACAGGAAGGGCGGCTCATCAAATGCTGAAGCCACACAGACCAGAATGGATTGAACCACCGGTCTTTCACTAATACTTTCTTCTTATTCATCAATTCTATCCTCATTTCCTGGAAATCCCATTTGCCGTGGTACCCCCCCCCAGGATTTTTAGACGCATCTTTTCAAAATCCCATTTACCATGAGACAGAATGCTCTTACCTGTGTAACGATAATCAATGGATTCTATCGGGCTTCCATATTTTTTCTCTATGCTCTTGTCAAGTTTTCTGACATACAAAGGACTTGGCACCCCTTCGCAAACAACCTCTACTGTCAGTAACTTATCAGCGTTTGTATTAGTGGTCTCAACATAGGAAAGCAATCCTGCAATTTGGCAGGGTGTTCCGGAAAACAAAACCTTCTTTCCCTCTTTTAAGAACTTCTGTGCATTTCTGTATGATAAACCTATAATGCTTTGAGAATACTTAGACTTTCTAAATTTACCCAACTCAGACTTATCTTTTATGTAGCTGTGAAATACAAATAATCCTTTTGCTTCAGCACCGAAAATCACATAATTCTCATCGCAAAACGCATCAACAATAGCAGAAAATGCTCCTCCTGAAGTGCTTTCAAAACGCGTTTTGGGATCGTTGTTATATCCACCAAACACGTACTTATTATCTTCGTGCTTTTCCGGCATATGTGCATATGGACAAGTCCTCCGACACAAACTACACCCAATGCACTTCTCCATGTCAATTACAGGATATCTAAATCCTTCGTTATCTTCTGCCATTGAAACTGCATCTTTAGGACAAACCTGTACGCATCCCTCACACCCAAAACATTGCGTTTTATCACCTGTATCCAAATACATTTATATCAGCTCCAACTCCATTTTTAGAAATGTCAATGATCTAATTCTTGCCTCGTCAATATTCGCATGTACGGCATCGTAGTCGATATCACGGTTCTCTTCTTTTCCAGTCGTAAATTTTGACCTCTTTAAATCCATTAGTTCAAGCAATTCACTTATTTTGCTGTCAGCCTGTTCCCTGGTGAAAACAACCATGGGTCTGCGATACTGAACCGCAAAGATAAGACCATGAAAAGAATTTGTAATTACAAAAGATGAATACTTAACAAGAGACAGAAATTCTTCCACTCCTGCATCATATCTCATTATGTGGCCTTTATACGCATTTGTGGCTCTAAGGCTGATTTCAACAATTTGCAGCCCCTTCTCTTTTGCCATTCGCTCTGCATATACTTCCATCCCGGGATCGTACCGGCGACTGTATAGAAGCAGATATGGTTCATCACACTGCTTCCTGGCCGCAATCAAATCATAATCCTTCGATGTTAACAAAAGTGTAGGATCAATCGTTCTCGCGACGGGTATATCTACATGTTCTTTAACATAAGGAATCATCTGGTTCTCACGAAGTCCAATCGCTTTAAAATTCTGCAATCTTTCATTGAGAATTAAATAAGACTGATCATCAAAATGTGAATCGCCAAAGCTTGCTGCATATGAAACCGCCTTTCCTTTCATTTCCGGATAATTTGCGTAATAACCGTCATCAAAGCCCTTGAATTCATCAATACAGAAAATGGTATCGCTGCCACAAACAAAACCATCGAGATTCTCCGTACCTATCTCACAAAAGTTTCCGGATGTGTATTTCTTAACTGTCCTGTCAAAGCGGTCATGATAAAATCGGTCAAACTTGATAAAGTTCTCACAAATGGCAGGCATAGTGAGTTCACACATCCTTTTCGATTCTTCATCCTGATCCCACATGCCCTTATATGGATTAAACGGATCCTTGTCTGCTAAAACTTCCGGGCAGTAATCAACAAGAACTGGTGTATATCCGATTCTTTTGATTGCCTGATGAAGAGCCCAGGTCTGCAAAGCTGATCCATAGTTGGTAAAATTACAGTAAATGTTATACGATATTGTCCCGATTTTGCGCATTATTTAACACCCTTCTCATCTCATCTTCATGCTTTTTTCCTTTAATATCTATGAACATATTAATAATAATTCCTCATTCAGCCGAATATTCCCAAACTGGAATTAAACTAATCTCTGCCGGTAAATTATAGAACTGCTTATAACGTTCTTCCTCTGTGCTACCTGTCGAAGGTGTTCCATACCAGATATATTGTTCATACGGATAATGTAAAATTTCTATCTCATATATCCCCTTATTAACTTCGTTTCGAATATGTTCAATTCTCATTTTGTCCACTCTATATGTGCGATAAAAAATAATGATATAAAAAGCAACTATCGTTATACAAATAACCCTGCTCATTTTATATATATCAAAATGCCTCGCTATTTCTTCTTTAAAAGATACCGGCAGCAACTTTGCCATTTCACAGCATAAACAAATAAACATAACGTAAGTAGAAAAAAAGCATCTACTGCCTATAGGATTCACCAAAGTTAACGGTGCTGTCACACACACAATACTCATGTACCAGAAAATCCCTTTCCAACTCTTTGTTTCCATTGCTACATAAAACAAGAGCCCTCCCAGCACTATAATCATAATGAATGTGGTTGCCCCTCCAATATGTGGTAGAGCACACCCGAAAGATACTATGGAATATACAATATAAGCCAACATAGTACAAAGCGCAATACCTATACAATAGTTTTTCACCTTATTGGCTTGTTTTCTGTAACGACTGCAAATAACCGCAACTACCACCACTAAAAATAGATTAATCCAAATATTTTTCATAAATCCTTCATTATAAATTATATCAAAATAATTTTTTTCAAGTTGCTTTAAAAATCCTTTCCCAGCTATTGTCCTATAACCATCTGTCTTTTCTACAACATTGCGATATGCTGTGTTTGACAGCATAATAAGTGTACCTAAAAATACCCCCCCGCAATACATCAGGCTCTGCATACACCATTTATGATATTTATAGAACAAATATACACAAATACTTACGGATAATACAATGTTATATGCCGTCATATGCTCTACAATCATCGCATTAACAGCCCCTAATGCCAAAAACAGAACACTCCTTAAAGTACTTTCATGTGGTTTGACCTGCATATCTATAATCTGATTCACATATACAATGTAAATCAATGTCAAAAAAATAGAAGTAACATAATTTGAAAACCCGCTTGTCCAGACAATTGCCTGTCTAAAAACTGTCTGGGGAAGCAATGCTAAAAACACTGCAGCAATATAAAATGCCCATTTCTTATGTATCAATTTCTCAATACAAATACAAATTCCGGTTAGACAAAATGCCATTACAACCGCTTTCAAAATATTTGACCTTGTTAAGATAAGTACTATCAAATAGCCTATATATCTTCCGCCATATTTTGCAAACCCTGTTTCTAACCGGTTCATTCCAATTTCGCTTCCCCAAGCCCAATCGTCACCTGTATAAGGAAACATATAACTCAAAACAAATATAAAAAGAAACATTACAAAATATCTTCCATATATCTTTAAAAACTTATTTACCATTCTAAACTTCTCCCCAACCATTACCTATATTCTCCGAAATCTATGTCGCATACACTGTGGCTGCGTCGCTCTTCTATTGGCGGCAACTCCCTATAATTACCGTATTGATCCGTAAGATACTCTTGCGCTTTACAAATACCAAAATAATTTCTATTTTCAAAATTATACAACTTCATTTGTAAAAACCATTCCGTATAATAAATCACATTTGGATAATCACTTGAAAAATATTGACCGGTAATACCTTTATTGTATGTGGTAATCAGCTTGAATCTTATGTTTTTTATTCTTTTTATAGAAATAGGAAAGCTTATCAATTGAATAATCCAATAACTGATCCTTTTTTGATGCTCTCTTGTTCCATATCCGCACTTACCCCATAACAAATTTTTTAGCACATGATTTACTTTCAAAAATAATTTTTTCCTTACTGGCAAATTATCCAAGGGAAATATATCTACAAAAATACCTTTTGGTATGTCAACATTTAATGCCCACTCTTCCAAAAATAAGGTTCCCTTTAATTGAATCTTTGCAAATGCAAACGCATAATATTCATCAGTATCTTGCGTCTGTAGATAAAATTTTTCTGTACTCAGCTCCTTCTTACATATAGAAATGAATCTCTCATATTCACTTCTAATCATCATAATGTCCAAATCATCATCCCATGGAATAAACCCTTCATGACGAACTGCCCCCAGCAAAGTTCCTCCACAAATTGAATAAGTAATATTGTGCTCTTGACAAATTCTGTGGATTTCATCCATTATAATCAATATAGCCTGTTGCAATTTCCGGATATCGTATTCCATATTCAACCCCTTATTACATTATTTCTAACCTTAGTTTTTATTACAACTTAATCCCATAAAATCAACAAGTCTTTTGCAATTTTGATCATCATGGTATTTGTAAATATCTTCTCTTAATTTAATTCTTTTTTCCATGGCATTATCATTTTCAAAAATTATATTTTGAATAAACTCTTTCATTTCAATAAAGCTATATATTAAATCTCCAGCTATCAAAGCCCTGATATCATCTACCACAAATCCCAACTTATATTCCTTTTCGTCAGATAAGACATATGCAATCGGACGATTTAGCTGTAAATATTCATATGCAGCTGAAGAATAGTCACTTATTAGCGCATCCGAGCACGCCATTAACCTGTAATTGTCTATCCCCCTTTTTTTAACAGTTTCACCTGTCAAAACTCTTATATTTGTCTGGTCTTTTACTTTCAAAGTATCTAAATCTTGCATAGGATGTATCTTAATTATCATCAAAGCATTTTTTTCATTTAAATAATCATTTAATTCATAATACTGTTCTATTGTGTCTATTAACGGTATTCCTAGTTTCTGTTCTTCTGTAGAATCATTACGTCTGAATCCTCCGCCTTTTCTGAACGTAGGCATCCATAAAAATACCTTCTCAAAACTATCCTGGGTAATCTTATCCAACTCTGACCGGTCTGATCTATTCAAAATATCAAGCGTAGGATATCCCAAGCATACAAACCTTTTGCTTGGATATTCTATAGAAAGTTGTTCAGCCAGAATGGCTGTATATTTCTCTGATAAAGATAAAATATAGTCAACCGAGGCCGGGATCTTTGCCTTACCTTTTACTTTTTTAAGCCCAAATGCACCATGAGTTAAATAAAAAGATTTTTGTTCTTTCCGTACTTTACCTGTTACAGAATTATCTGCAGTAAAAAACTTTGCCATACATACATAGTAAGCCTTTTTCAGACTTGGACGATAAAGCGGTACCCAACCAACATTTTCCGGCAACACTAAAGGCCTGTCCTCCGGATGCTTTAAAATCCAAATAATTTTATATTTTTCGTTATAGCCTTCCTGAATCAAATAATCATAAAATGCACCTCCATTACAATCAAAGTCATTATGACTTTCAATCATAATAATATCCTTTAGCGGTCTATATCTCAAAAAAAATAACAGTAACTTTTGCAAAAACAAATCTAGCTTATACTGCCAGATAATATCCCATACATGCTTTATTCCATTTCTTTTTAAATATTGTATTATACGCATTATTTTGTTTACATCACTTTCTGAAATTTTCGATACTGATCACAATAGTTTTTCTTTTTATAATAAGAGTTATCATGGTAATTAATATTATAGAATAACGTATAATTGTAAATTTATATATTGCCAGCATTACAAACATCATCATTATCACAACACACGATACTAAAATAATTATTTTCATATCATAAAGATTCTTAACATTTGGCAATTCCTTTTTAAGTATTTTTTTATAAAATAAAAAGTGTGTAAATGCCAATAATATATAACATATTAATGTCGTATAACCTGCTGCGTGATAACCAAATAAATTAATAAACATATAATTTAAAACCAAATTTAACCCGGCGCTTATACAAGTCGCGACTGCGATTTTTACTGTTTTTTGATAAAAATATTCTACTGTACTAAACATTGAATAAAGAAATATATAAAACACAGATGCCGCTATCGGTGGTATTACATATATTGCTTCCGAATAATTACTGCCTGCAAAAATATAAATTACTTCCGGTGCAAATGCCATTGTCATAATACTTAAACATCCAACCACTACAAAAATGGGAGTTACAGTTTTCTTGATCACTCTGGCCTTTCCTGCATCAATTGATTTATAAATATATGGAGCCAATGAATTATTAATTGCCGTAATGATAATATTCATCATCATAGAAATTGTATAAGCAACACTGTAATAGGCAGCCTGTGAAGTCCCTATCATTTTACCGATCATGATCCTGTCTGATTGACTTAAAACATAATTTGATAAATAATGCGGAATCAATGGAATATTAAACTTTAAAGCATAGATCCAGTATTTTTTTACATACAGTTTTTTCCCCTGTTTCATTAAAATTACAAAGATAAAACCGCAAAAAAGCCCCTTCACAATAGCGTCAGAGTAAACCTTTGCTTCCACTTTATAATTCATACTCAAAACAGCTAGGACTCCTCCTAAAAGACTACACACCGTCATTGTAAATGATACAATAACATATTTCTGATACTTAAAGTCAAATCTCTCTTTCGCAGCCCAGAACTCCAATGCGGGCATAAAAAGCAACTCTATAAACATTGCCGGCATTAGTATTTCCGGCAACTCAAAAAAAGAAGAAATAGACGCACTGTTAGCACAGTATATTATCCCAAAACAGCAGGTAATAAATGTTGTAAGTGAAAGCAGAGAGGATGTAAATGCCTTCCAATCATTTTTAAAAATCAATAGTCCCTTAGTATATCCACCCAAAAAAATGTTCAACGATGTAAAAATTATAAGTATACTGTACCATGACCGAAATATTGAAAATATCCCATACTGTTCTTCTGTCAATATTCGCGTAAATATTGGCGTCGATATCAGAGCCATTCCTTTATTCAAAATATTACATACCATATACCAAATAGATGCCTTTACTGGCTCCGAAAGAGAACTATACTTTTGTTTAAGGCACTTTAATCTGATCTGCATTCTCTCTTCCTGCTTAATGAAATTTTCTTTGTTCCTTTAACTTTTGATAACGCTCTATATCGCGCATTTTAAATACCCATGCCGGATGCCCTCCCGCAATAGCATATGGAGGAATATCTTTGCAGACTACAGAACCTGCCTGAACAATAGCCTCCTCGCCAATATTTACCCTCCCCCGAGAATAATTACATTATTGCCAAGCCATACACATTCTCCAATACCTACGTTTTTACTTATAAAGGTATTGTCATAAGGAATTGCAGCTCCCTCATAATTATGAAAGAACGTAATAATCTGACATCCTGTTCCTGAATGAAAATAGCTTCCAATAATAACTTTTCCTGAGCCCAAGATCGACATCCCGTTAAAGCACACTTGATTTGCTAAATATGTATTTCTCGTCATGTAAGATTTTCCGCCTACATATAAATCTTTACCACATTCTGCCGCTATCCTTCTAATCCGCCATGGATAATATTTTTTGAAAATGTGCTTTTAACTTTTTCATAAATTCCCATGTTGTACTTCTCTCTTTCTATATATTCTTTTTCCCGTACAAAATGCAAATAAGGAAAACAACAATATTACATAATGGTATTCAAAAACACTTTCAAAAATCATCACAAACAGCATTCCGATAAGGCATACATTAGAAAACTTTAATGTCTTATCTTCCAGATTCTTCTTCATACATTTTGTAAATGTAAAAAGAAATAATCCAAAAGAAAGAAACAATATAATTCCACCATCTAGCAATACCTGAAATATCTGGTTATGAGTATAGTTCATACCTTGTCCATCCCCTACCCATATACTCCAAAATACTTTAACCAAAACCCCTTTTACTCCATAGCCAACCCATGGACTTTCCGAAAATTTATTATAAACCTGTTCCCAGATATAACCCCTTCCATTTATATTCAAACCAAACAACTGGAACAGCCAACCATTCGTATACAAATAAAGCATCAATATTGCATCAAGCAAGAAATATCCTACCACATAAAAACGGGAGTCATGTTTTAATAATTTTCCGGTTCTTGACAACCTAATATATAGACCTCCAATGAACAAAATAACTAACACTATCATAGATGCTGATGTAAATGACATCAGCATAGTAAAAGCAGAAAAGACAATTAACAATTTAGATCGAAACATTGCCTTGCCTTTTATGTTACTTGACAGGCAGGCAACATAAAGTCCTAATAATCCTAATTGTGCCGCTATTTGCACATGTCCTATAAAAAGGAGATGTAATTGCTCATCTCTCGCAGAAAAATAATGATTGAATAAGCCTGGATTAAAAACGATTATATTTAACCCGAAAACTACAAACAGGATATTTTCCAGTACTTCAATCAGTCTTTCTCCATTTGTTTCAGCAAAAAAAGCACATAACATACAAAGAACAGGTGCTGCAAAAATCTTTTGAAGTCCTCCGTTAAAACTCCCCATTTTACACAAAGTTATAATCGCCATAAGCCCGAAATATAACATCATTGCTAAAATACATTTGGGGTATCTCATTCTCAATCCAAAAACTGAATATACAAAGTAAAATATTCCTATCGCCATCGCCAAGTACATCCATATGGTAAAAAAATTTTTATACCATCCAAAGTATTCATCAAACCCTCTTGGATGAAGAAATGGTATCAAAAACAAATATAATAGAATGTCTCTCGTTTTTAATTTTATTTTCATCTTTCCTCATATTCAATTAAATTTTTTGTTTGTATCATTGTTTATCCCTTTTATTAACTCATCATAAAATTGCGTCAATTCAATTATTGTGTTATTGATGGAAAATTTATTTGCTGTCTTAACACAAGCTTCTCTTATCTGAATAATCTCTCCGCATCTATATGCCTTCTGCAATTTACTTATCGCATAAATCAACCCCTGTACCGAGATATCTTCCGCAATAAAGCCATTTACCCCATCTTTTATAATTTCCGGTATTCCGCCAACACGAAAGCCAATACAAGGCACCCCGGCTTCCATGGCTTCAACAATCGATATTCCAAACACTTCCTGCAATATAGACGGATAAACAAAGCCATCTGCCTGTTCAAAATATTTCCTAATATTTCTCTGCGGCCCTTCAAATAATATTCTTTTACTTAAACCGTCCTCTTTAACCTGTTTTTCAAGATTATTTCTATACCCTCCCTCTCCAACAATAGTCAACATTATGTCTTCCCCCTGATCAACCATCTGTCGAATTGCATCGATCAGCACTTGAACTCCTTTCCCTTCAACAAGCCTGCCGATATAAAGCAGGTGAAATACCGTATTCTTTGAAACAATTGGGGGTTCCAATGGTCTATTTCTAATTGGTACACCATTATAAATAACTCTTGTTTTTCTCATGTCAAAGTTAAAATACTGAGTATACGATTGACGTCCTGCCTCAGAAACAAACAGGATCCCGTCCGAATTTTTCAAATTACTCTTTAACAGCCATTCAAACAACCTGTTCTTCCATCTGTCAGAATATGTAAAATAGACTCCCTTATCAAAACAGGAATGTGCTACCATAACAAAATACCTGTTACGTGCAATGTGTCTTAATAGGAAATAAACCAACTGGAGTGATATATTTGCATGATGTGTTACAATAATGTCATTTTTCTCTGCTTCTTCTGCCAATTCCCGTATTTTCCTTAATGTAAGTTTCTTTTTACCCTGTTCTGCTAACGATATCACATTCAAATGTTTGGCAATCATTTCATCATAGATCTTTCCCTCCCCAAATATAAAGCAGAACGTATTGGGGTACTCTGCTCTCAGTCCTATATTCTCACATAACACCTCTATTCCGCCGATTTCTCCGGCGTACAAAAGATTTAGTATTTTTGCCATTATTAATCACCATTCTCTACCATTCAAAATCAAGGCTAAACCAATTTATTCTTCCAGACACTGCCTGTAAAAATCAGCCAATGCATGTGATGATATATTAATATCATATCCATATTGCCGAAGTTTCCCGGTATTATCAGATCGACTTCGCATCTTGCTACTTTCAATTGCTATAATCTGTTCTATCCAATCTGCCTGATTACACAAATTAATATATTGTACAGTTCCTGCCAAATCAGTCTCCCTGGATACTGAATCTGACACCAAACAGGGCAATCCTGAAGCTTGTGCCTCTATCAGTACAAGCGGAACACCTTCATACAAAGATGGAAGAAGAAATAAATCCATTGCCTGCATATATCGGCTGACCTCTTCTGTCCGTCCTAAAAATAATACCCGATCTCTTAAGCCAAATTTATTCGCCATGATCTTCATATCCTGAAGCAATATTCCATCACCTATCATAAGCAATATATAATTGTCTGACCTCTGAATAAGTTTCGCAAATAACTCGATTAAATATCTGTGGTTTTTTTGTTCATTAAATTCCCCTACATGACCAATTACAACCTTCTCTCCGGCGTGAATTTTTTCACGGTATTCTTTTCGGATTGTGATATCCCATTTATACGTTTCCAGATCAATTCCATTTTTCAGCACTGCAAATTCTTTTTCATGGAATAGCCATTTTCCAGCCTTTTCTCCACAAGCCAATGCATGTGTATATGTAACATTAAATAGAGGATACAAGATCTTATGCAACCTCATGTGAGTACATCCAACATTATGGGAATGTACGATTCGTATGGGTACACCTGCAAACATTGCCGGAATTGTTTCTAAAACCATTGTTGCACTATTACCATGAACATGAATAATGTCATATTGATTTTCCCTGCATAGTTTAAATAACTTTAATATATAGGAAAAAGGTGATCCATTCCTTGGTATTATATGTACTTCCGAATGTCCTTGCGTTAACTTTTCTGCCATTTTATCACTTGGCCTATTCGTTACTATAAAGTCCATCTGAATTTCACTTAACTTCAAATGTTTATAGTAATTAAGTATTACAGCCGTAATTCCATTTAATTCAAATGTAACCGTACATACTACTAATACCTTCATATCTTTCTTATATAACCTCACATCCATCTTCCATATGAAAATATTTTATATTTGATTTTTCCTATAAACCCATAGTTTTTACAATTACTTCAATTCCTTTTACAAATTCCGTATTATTATTACTTGTCTTTAAAACCATTAATTTCACGACTTCTTCATATTCTGTAATCATTTTCCTTAAGTCCGAAACATCCTCCACCAAAATGATATTGTTCATACGTGCTTTCACCATCCTGCAAAATTCCAACTGATGATCATTCACATGCTCTCCAAAGTCTTTTTTGCGAGGCACCACAATCGGAATTTTCCCAAAACGAAGCGGCGCGGTAAAACTGGCCGGCCCTCCATGTGTAATTACCAGCCTGGCTTCCCTCATATATTGATCCATTTCCTGACAGGAAACAAACTGTTTCCATTGGCAACTTCCCGGTTCATAGGTACCGAAACCAGTCTGTACAATTACCTGACCTTCTATATAATTTTCTTTCTTTAACCTGTCTATCTCTTTTATCAAACGATTAAACGGTTGCTCATGTGTACCCACTGTCACAAATATCATGTTTAGTACTCACCTTAATTTAAAAAAATTCTGAATATCTGCAGTTTGGTCCGTCAAAAAATGCTCCCTAAATTTATTGCTTTCGGATATACCACCTTCATTTCTTCCCATTGCACGACAAACCTGTCTACAATAGGATAAACCATCCTGCCACTCATAGTAGGTTTATCTATTCGATCAAATACTTCAATATAAATCAATTTAACTCCTAATAATTTCCCAATATAGAAAAAGGGAACCGCTACAGCCGCTCCTGAAGAAATAATCAGATCCGGTTTTTCTTTTCGTAATATTTCCCATGCAATTTTCGTATTAATAAGCAACGCTTTTAAACTGCGATTTGTAGGATAATAGCATGAATATGTTTTTTCTCCAGCCAGCAGGCTCCTGGCATCTTCCTTATCAAATGTTACCCAAAAGCGATCCCTATTCTCCCAAAATGTTTTTAACATGTATAAATGTGTCAGATGTCCTCCTGAAGAGCCTACCAAACATATCTTCATATTTCCGTTTCTCCCTAAATCGGTTCCACCTTTTTAATTACTTTAGCAGGAATGCCTGCCACAACATATCCATCCTGAACATCACTCAAAACCACCGAATTTGCCCCGATTATCACATTGTCTCCGACATGCACATTTCCCAGAATTTTAGTTCCCGCTCCAATCATCACATTGTTACCTATCTTCGGTGTTACATACTCACCATAGTTATTCTTTCCCCCAAGAGTTACGTTTTGATATATGAGTACGTTATCACCTATCTCCACTCCAGGACCGATGACTACACCGAGTCCCTGATGCGGCAATTGAAAATTATCTCCGATCTTTACTCTCCAGGAAATATCACACGCAAAAATCATTCGATTTAAATTTTTCAATAATTGGGATACCCCCCCCGAACTTACCACAAGCGCCTATCCTGCAAGCTGTCACTGCAATTTTTGCTGCATTCATATCAGTTTTCCTTCTATTTTTCACACCTGCCAGAGGCATAATTCTATTACGTAATTACTGCAATTTGATTTAAAAGCTTCTGCCACCTTTTCACATCGCCCCATCCTTCCGAAACACAACCCCCACAGTCCTCACCAAAATCCG
>CAJTYV010000037.1 GCA_910584195.1 uncultured Ruminococcus sp.
GGAAAGGAGATGACCCTTTGATGAAATATCTATGGCTTGAATTATATAAGCTGAAGCACCGGAAGGTGTTTCTGACCTTTCTGGTCATCCTGGGTGTGGAATTATTATTTGTTTTTTCTAACTATAACAATAATAAAAATTTTCTTAGTATGGTTTCTGATCCCGCTGCGCCGGCGTGGGAAGACCTGATTATTGGCCCGGCCGCTATAAATGGATTATTCTTTCCTGTTCTGGCGGCAGTCATTGCCAGCCGTATCTGCGATATGGAGCATAAGGGAAACACATGGAAATTGTTGGAGTGTAATAATCAGAACCGTAAATCTGTCTGGTTCTGCAAATTTACGATAGTATCTGCGCTTATGATGCTGGCAATCTTCATTCAGGCATTTACCATTATTGTTTATGGAAATTCTGTGGAAATTGTCCAGCCGCTGCCTGTCAGAACGTTATCAGGTTTTGTGCTTGGGACTGCGATGATAACATTTGTTGTCGTCACAATTCAGGTTTTCTTCTCCCTTGTATGCACAAACCAGCTTATTCCTATGTCTATCGGTATGGTTGGCGCACTGATCGGGTTTATTTCCACATTGCTGCCGCCGGGTATCCGCAACCTTTTAATTTGGGGCAACTATGCGGAACTGATGGTGTTGGGGCAGGACACAGCTTCAGGAAATCTGCAATCTTCCGGGTTAGCAGTACGGAACATCAATTTTGTTCCGCTTGTAATTTTGTTTGCTGCCGGCCTTGTGGCGTATGTTGTGTTCCGGAAGAGATTTGAAGAATATGAGTATTAAAGGAGGAGCTTATAATGCTGATCAATGCAATTCGTGCAGAGAATTTGAAAAGCCGCCATTCTAATATGTGGGCAGCAGTTGCAATTCTCCCGCTTTTGACGGCGGCAACAGGTGCGATTATTTATGGGATAAATGCCTCTGCCAGTTTATATGACGGTGATATGTGGCAGCAGCTATGGCTGCAGACAGGTTTATTTTATGGGTATTTCTTTTTCCCTGTTTTGATTGCCATTTGTGCTTCCTTTTTATGGCGGTTGGAACACATGAACTACAACTGGAACAGCTTAATGACAACGCCGATTTCCCGGTCTGCAATTTTTATCGCTAAGTTGGCCGTGTTAGCCAGGTTAATTTTTACGGCACAGGCACTTTTGATGATATTCGTAATCATTGTGGGTAAAGTGGGATTCCGTTTTGAACAGCCTGTTCCCGTAAGTATGCTCTGGTGGCTCTTTATGGGATGGTTCAGCGCCCTTGGCGTTGCGGCAGTACAGCTTTATCTTTCTATGAAAATAAGAAGTTTTGCTGTCCCGGTTGGACTTGCGGTATGTCTGTGTATTGCGGGACTGGCATGTTATATTACGGGTATTGGCAGTATGTTCCCATATTCACAGCTAATCCTTGGTCTGTCATCGCAGGAGAAAACCTTACCGATTGACAGCCTGGTGACGCTGGTTCCAATGGTGATTTTCTATATCGTGTTTTTTATATTACTGGCTTCACGTCGCTTGAAGAAGATTGATATAGTGGCTGGTTAAGGAGGAGTTCATGAAAGAAAAGATTTTAGAAAAAATATCCTTGGGGATTAGCCTGCTTCCTTTGACTTTCTTTATCATCCGACATTTGAAAATCGGAACGGAAACCCCTTGGGTGTATATCTTTTTTGCGGCGTATGCTGTATTGATTATTGTTGGTTTTGTATTTGCTATCTGTTTAATGAAAAACAAAAAAACGAGAAATGCCATATCAAAGGCTGCTTTAGCAATAAGTTCAATTTATATCGCCTTTTTTTCTCTGTTTATCTATTTGACGATAGCGGCAAGATTACATTGAGAGTGTGATAACTGTTGTATTTAGCTGGAAGAATTGCCCTGTAAGGGAAAATAGATGATGAAAGCCGCAGCCCTGTGAACATTGCGTCAACAGTCATCAGCACTTTTGGGAGGCTGTTGATGATGGGCATGGTAGTTTTGGCATGATTTTTGACTTTTATCCAGTAGGGAGATTAAGGAGCAGTTCAAAAGACTTATGTAAGATACGATCCTGACATAATATCTGTATGTCGGGAAAAAAATCTGTATGTCGAATAGGGGGAGGTTTTGTTCAGATTGCTCTATGATAAGATGATTCAGTATATATTTGGTTGGATTTGCATAAAAACTGCCCATATTTAAAATATAAAATATGATCACGGCAAGGTTTTGGTAAGGTTGAGGCTTTATAATAGAATTATCGCTTTACACAAGCAAAGTTATTGAAAGTGAGGAAAATTTTATGAGTGATTATGTGATTGAGACAAAACAGCTGACAAAGGTGTACGGCGATCAAACCGCTGTCAGTGCTGTCAATCTCCATGTAAAGAGAGGCCAGATTTATGGTCTGCTCGGACGTAATGGAGCCGGGAAAACTACGATTATGAAAATGATCCTGGGGCTGACGCCGATCACTTCCGGCGAAGCAGATGTATTCGGTAAAAACATAAAAGGGCAGGAAAAACGGGTATATCCCCGTGTTGGCGCAATTATTGAAACACCAGGGTTTTATCCGAATCTAACAGGAACAGAAAATCTGGAAATTTTTGCAAGGCTCCGTGGTACGGCGGCACCCAATGCTGTAAAGAATGCCCTTGAGGTTGTCGGCCTGCCCTATAAGGATAAAAAGTTGTTTGGCAGGTATTCCCTTGGGATGAAGCAGCGCCTGGGCATTGCCAACGCTATTCTGCATGATCCGGAATTGCTGATCCTGGACGAGCCGACAAATGGCCTTGATCCTATTGGTATTGCCGAGGTCAGGGATTTTATTAAAGATTTGAGTGTTGAGCGTGGGAAAACCATCCTGATATCCAGCCATATTCTTTCGGAAATCCAGTTACTGGCAGATGATATCGGCATCATTGACCATGGGGTCCTTTTGGAAGAAAGCAGTATGGGCGAGTTGGAGAAGAAAAATAGTAAGTATATCATGCTGCAGGTTTCAGACGTTTCCAAAGCAGCCCTGATTCTGGAACGTCAATTCCAGCTGAAAAATTATTCTGTGCAGGACGATCAGACCCTGCGCCTTTATGATACCTCTTTGGACATGGGGGCGGCCAACAAAGAACTTGTGATGCAGGATGTAACTGTCATCAGCTCCGGTCTTTGCAATGATACACTGGAGGATTACTTCAAAAAAATTACGGGAGGCGAGGGCATTGCTTAAACTGATAGAGTATGAATTTCGCAAATTGCGTAGGCGTCCGCTGCTTATTTTAGCAACTTTGGCATCAATTTTATTGCCTGTTCCCGTTTCCATTCTTGCGGCAAGAACAGGGCAAGGGTATGATTTCTTATATAAAACAGTCATAAACATCGGACATTTTGTGCTGTTAATTCCTGTACTTTGCATAATTGGAGCATTGTTATTTTTTGAGGAACGGGATAATCAAACATTAAGGTTACTGGCAATCGTACCTGTTTCATTCTCTTGTCTGGCATGGGCTAAAATGATTGTGCTGCTGATTGTTTCAGTGTCCTATTCTATTTTCGCATATGTTGCCACGGTTATAGGGGCAGCACTTGGTGGCATGCCGGTTGAGAATCTTTATGGAAAATTATTCCTTTGTTTTGTAATGGGAATCATGACCTGGGCTGCAATCTTTCCATGCATTACGATACTGGTTAAACTAAGTAAGAATTACATTTTTTCGACACTGTTTTCATTTTTATATGCAGTAATCGGTTTTATACTTACCAATGCGACTATTCCCAACCAAAGTCCTAACTTATTTATGGTATTGCCTGTAAATGTGGTGAGCCGATGGCTCCTGCCTGTATTTAACAGCCTCAACACTGCAAAATATCCGTTTGATATTGGCCCCAGTGCTGTTAGTACGCCTTTTTGTGTTCTATATTTGATTGCGTACATTGTTTTGTTCGGTACGCTTTTATGTAAGAATTTTAGTAAATGGAAAGAAATCTAAAGGAGGGCGCAAAATGTTGCTCTTAGCCAGAATAGAATTTACAAAACTAAAACGCTGTAACGTTTACATTGTTGGAATTTTTACGTTGCTTTTTTCCCCCTTAATTTCTGTATTCCAACAGATATCGCTAAATGAACCTATACCGCATTACGGCTTTTGTAATTTGGTGAATGACACAATTTGGTACAATACATGCCTGCTCTTGCCTGTTACAATGATCTTTTTAGGCGGTTATATGATAAATCGGGAGTATACAGACAATACCTTGAAGAATATGTTCATTGTACCAGTGACATATCAGACACTTATCTGTGGCAAATTCATAGCGCTGGCAATTATGACTATGCTGTATTGTGTATATAGTGCTCTTCTTACCATATTGATAAGTGCGGCACTTTTTCCGGAAGGATTATCGCTAATTTCTATTATCCCTGAAGCGGGAAAAATCATCATAGTTGGATTATGTCTTTATATAGCAATTATGCCAGTCATGTGTTGGTGCTGTGGTAGAAAAAATCGTTTTATGGCAGCGGCGGTTTTAGGCTTTTTATACGGTTTTTTTGGCATACCGGTTGCAGGACATGGGATGCAGGACTTCTATCCAATAACAGCAGGACTTACCCTTATCCATTATAACGGAAGCACTAATGCTGCATCGCCCCATAATTTGGGAATAGCTATTGCCACTTTGCTGTTAATGATATTGCTCTCTTTTTTGATCTTATATTTTCAAAGCAGGACGGCAAATAAGGAATAAAGTTATTTGGAAAGATTTACGTGTAGAAGTGAAGACTATTTTAAAGGGATTACCGGAGGTGAAGGGATTGCTTGATTTGGTTATTGGAGAATTTATTAAATTGAAGAGGAAAAAGATTACCGTATGCACAGCTTTAGCTGCATGCATGTTTCCGATACCGGTTGCGCTTATCGTTATTGCCAACTCATATGATATGAAAAATATTTTTGCAATGATGGTTCAGTTAGGCGATTGCTTTATGATGCCGCTTATGTTGGGGATGTTTGCGATGATCTTTTTCTATATGGAGCAGGATTTCGACACTATGAAAAATATGCGCTTGATTCCTGTATCAATGGGGAAATGGCTGTGTGCTAAATTGATAGTTATTGCGCTTGTATCTGTACTTTATTCCATTGTGTCAATTTTTGCGTCCTTTTTGATCGGTCTGGCAGTAAGGGATATTTCGGGGATATGGAGTAATTTTATCATTCATATATTGATTGGATGCTTAATGTGTGCAGCCTTGTTGCCAATAATTGCTGTGCTCATAAATCAGAAAAATAATTATATTGTAACAGGGATACTTATTTTTATATTTGTCATATTCAATTTTATTTTTATTATGTCTATTACAAAAATTCCGGTCTGGGCGCTTCCTTTTCTGCCGATTGCGGCAGTATATAGATTTTTACTGCCGTATACCGCAGTTAAAATGACAATTTATCTGGAAGAAATAACTCTTTCAGGGTTTCAGTTTGTCGGAACTATGTTTTGCACGGTATTTATTTCGGTTATCTTTATAATTTATGGTTTTCATAAGAATTATAGTAGGTGATGATATGGTCTGTCTGTTAGCAGAGTTTCAAAAAATAAAAAGAAATAATACGATTTTCATTGTGATTGTTGCTACGGTCTTTATTAACCTGATGTCTGTATTTCAAACAAACTATGATGGGACGTTCTCGTTAAAGGAGTATGCAGATGTCTTGCTTTGGAACCATTCCTGCTTTTTATATCCGGTTATGATTACTCTTATATGTGGTTATTTAATTGATCTGGAATATAAAAACAATACTTTAAAAAACATATATCTGGCAGCTGTAAATTCACGGACACTGGTTTGTGTAAAGCTGTTTGTTGGTTTTTGTTTCTTATTGATCATAGCAATATTAGAATTTGTCTGCTCCACTATTGGAGTGACTTGTTGCCATATTGGGGTGTCTGGTGAATCAGCTGTGTATTTTTTGGTTCGACAGATTGTGTTTGCTGTTTGCAGCTTTATTTCTGTCTTGCCTATTATTATTTTAAGTGCTCAAAAAGAAAATGGATATTTATTGGGGAGCCTCCTGGCAGCTTTTTTAGAAATTTGCGGTTTTTTTTTGGCTCCGAGGGGACTGTGCGGCTACTATGCAATTACCGCAGGACTTGAAATACTTAATTTTAACGGCGAGATGGTGGGAGGGACTTTATTTTCAGGAAATCAGGGAGAGGTAACGCTTGCTATAACTTTGGGGCTGTCTGTTTTACTGCTCTATATATTATGTCCGAAAGACAGGGATTATATGATAGAAAAATAGTTAATGACATGGATTACTTTGACAGTGATTTACGGGTAGTTATTGCTGATTTTGCAAGAGCCGACAGGGGATATTGAGCAAAAGTCAATCAAATGAGTAGGGAGGAATCAAAATGTATAAAATAAAAGGTTATGTAGGAAGTGAAGAAAAACTCAGGGCATATTTTTCCGGGTGTGTATTTAAGGAAAAACCGAGAGTGTTATTTGTAACGGATGAGATTTTGCCAGATCATATAACCTGCTTTGAATATCTGGACAGTATCAGGCAGGCAAAAAGCCATAAAGAGCCGGATGATACCCTTGAGGGGCTGCTGGAGTTTGCAGAGATTGATAAAAACGCAGAAACCGGTTTGCTATCCGTGGGCGGGAGAAGCAGGCTGTTATTAACAGGTGTGATATTTTTGAGGGTAGAGAATTATGTGTTATGTGGGTTATATGAGGGAGTGACAGCAGCGGATGCGGATATTTTGGATCAAATCCTGACAGAGCTTTCTTTAAGTGGGAATTTACATATTGGGTATATGGGAGAGCCGCCG
Source organism: uncultured Ruminococcus sp. (assembly GCA_910584195.1). Taxonomy (GTDB): domain Bacteria; phylum Bacillota; class Clostridia; order Oscillospirales; family Ruminococcaceae; genus Ruminococcus. The sequence goes on from CAJTYV010000037.1 coordinate 6,824, forward strand.
ACAGGTATTTGTGATGAAATTGTTTATCTTTAAGATAAGAAAGATGGGATATGAAGAAAAGATTAGTTCCCCTATGCACCGCAGGCATATTGTTATTATGCCTGGTTATATGGACGATATGGGGCAATACGGCATTGATGGCAAGCAGTATTACCATTTCCGGCAATCGGATTCCTGATTCGTTTTCCGGTTTTAGGATTGCGCAGGTGTCGGATCTGCATAATGCCGAATTTGGGGAAAACAATACGGAACTACTGCAAATGTTGTCTGCAAATGCGCCGGATATCATTGTAATAACCGGTGATTTGGTGGATGCAGGGCATACGGATATTGATGTTACGCTTAATTTTGTAAATGAAGCTGTCCGGATTGCGCCTGTTTACTATGTGACAGGTAATCATGAGGCGGCCCTGCCACAATATGATGAATTTAAGGCAGCTCTTGAACGGATTTGCACAATCGTGCTTGAAGACAGGGCAGTACAATTACAGCGCGGCGGCGAAAAAATTACGATTATTGGGATTTCTGATCCTGATTTCACGATGAAAGGGGATATATTTGGAGAAGCCTCTGCCATGTTCCGTACAAAATTAGGGAGCCTGACGGATTCCGAAAGCAGCTACAATATTTTGCTCTCACACAGGCCGGAGTTGTTTGAAACTTATGTAAGTTGCGGTGTTGACTTAGTTTTTAGCGGTCATGCACATGGAGGGCAGTTCCGCCTGCCATTTATTGGCGGATTGATTGCCCCGGATCAGGGATTATTCCCCGGGTACGATGCTGGCCTGTATACGGAGGGCAGCACAAATATGGTCGTCAGCCGTGGCCTCGGAAACAGTATCATACCATTTCGTTTTAACAACCGTCCGGAGGTTGTCTTTGTGGAGCCTAGTGGTGGATGATATGCAGGATCATTATTCGATGTAAAGAATTTGAAAAAAGGCATCTATTTGGAAGATACCAATAGATGCCTTTGCACATTTAAGACGGAAAGAATCATATTTTTGAGATTAGAAGAATTTTTTTCAACAGCAATGGAGTTCCTTATTTCCGTAGTAATTCTAGGAGATAACGAACCATAGGGAGTAGATCGGCAGCTTCCTGCTCCGTACAGTCTTTTTGCAGGGAAAGGAGCTTTTGGAGGTTTGGGGCTTCGTCCTTGTAATCTGGATCAAAGATTTTACCGGTGGGTATTTTAAGGTATGTAATTAAAGGGTACAGCTTTTCAAATTTGGGGTTGCCACGCCCGGCTTCAATGTTAAGTATGGTGCGTGAGTCGATATTCAGGATTTCGGCAAGTCTTTCTTGGGAAAGGCCTAGTTCTGTCCGGGCTTCACGCACGGCGGCAGCTAAATTTTGTTTTCCATTATTCATTGTGATTCACCTCCATAGTAGTTTACAGTACACATCGGCGGGCGTGAATTGCAGCAGAGTACAGTATATATATGGAGTACAATACATGAAAGAACGATATAGGAACATACACAGGGTAAGGATAATGAAACGGATGGACTTAAGGGAGAGCCATACAAAAGAGGGTGTACCGTAGTGAAGTGAAAAACTTCGTTGCGGTACACCCTCTTTTTTGATGTCGAAATTAGAGTGATTGTCGGCTTTTATCGGACTTCCTGTCGGCGGTTTCCTGCTGCGCCAGATTCCGGTCAAGGTATTGATTCAGGTTGTCCAGCTTCCGGGTGAAGGCGGCAGCGTCCTTTTCGGCAGACTGGCAGGTTTTCCGCAGGGCTTCCTTTTTGGAATAGAGAGCATTGTAATCGCTGCGGAGTTTTTCAACATCAAGGTTTCTGGTGTCAATGCCAAAGCGTTTCAGCATATTTTCAGCACCGTCATGGAGCAGAAGCTCGGTTTCGTGCTGGCGCAGGTATCTGTCCTTATCCTTTGATTTCTGGTAGCGGATATGGTAGATACGGTTGGCTTTATACTGCTCGGCATACTTTAGAATCTGTCCTAAATCCTTTAGCTGATGCTCCATTTCCACAAGGCTTGTCCGTGCGGTTTTCGCAAGTGCGGACTTGGCGGCAATCTGTTTTTCAAGCTCGGAAATGGAGCCTGCCTGACTGTAACTTGCTGCGGCGATTTTAAGGTTTTGGATGTCAGCCCAATGTTTCAGGCCGGGGCTATTGGCAAACTTGTCCTCGGTGGTGTCAATAAGATTTTTCTTTGAATAATCTTTGACAATGGGTTTCTTCCTGGTGGGGAACGGCACACGCTTTTTATCCTTTAAAAGAGCCTTTTCCTCTATGCGCTCCTTTATCCGTTCCTTGGTGTATTCGGCTCCCAAAGACTTTGCGCTGCCACGGACAAAACGCTCTCTGTCCAGAGGACGGAAGGAGATAAATTTATGCGCTTTTTCCCCAAAACCCTCCCCCTTGACCTCGTAGCCTTTTGCCCGGATCAGCTCAATGCAGTCCTCGTAAGTTGCGGCGGTTTTTATGGCTTCGTTAATGTCGGATTTTAACTGCTCTTTCCATGCGGAGCCGTTTTTGCCAGCCTGCCATTCCTTGTAAGTTTTGCCCCTTTTTTCCCCCGGAGTAATGATGGAAAGTTCATGCTCCCGGCAGAGGTCATCGCTCAGGCTGCGGATGTTGTAATAGGTCTTTTTGCAGTCATGATATTTCTGATGATTGATGTTATCGGCGGCACAGAAAATCACATGGTTATGGACGTGGCCTTTATCTATATGGGAGCTGACAACATACGAGTATTTCCCCTCTAAAAGCCTGTCGGCAAGCTCCACGCCTATCTGGTGGGCTTCCTTATAAGTAACCTCACCGGGAAGAAAGGACTGTATCAAATGGTAGGCTTTGTTTGGGTCGGACTGGCTGGTTTTTGACAGGGCAAATTTAAAATCATAGGCGGCAGTTTCAGGGCTGCAGCCGTAGGAAGAAATCAGTATGCCCTCATCGGTTTTGGCAGGGTTGCAGATGTAGTCTACTGCTTTACTGACGGTTGCCGTGATAGCATGGATTTTTGTGTATGCCATACCTGTTTCATCAGCTCCTTTACTTCATTTACATCGGCTTTATATACGTTGCCTGTTGCGTTCATGCGCTTTGCAATCTGGTTCAGATTATTCCCGATTCTGGCAAGCGCAGAGTTGTATTCCCGCAGCTCTGAATAGTCAATGTCATAGACATAGCCGTACAGAATCAGATGTCGCAGGAAAGAGGATTTGTCTTTCATGTTGGAGGCTTTGCATTTTTGCTCCAGTATGTAAAGCTCATCATCGCTTAGACGGAGCGTTAAGCGGTTTTGACGTTCTCGGTTCTCCATAGTTTGGGAGGCTCCTTTCGCTAAAAATGGTTTGGTTTTTGTAATATGCCGTATCCGGCAGGAAGGTTTTTCAAGCGTAAAAATCTGGAAATTCCGCAGGGGTAATTTTGGGATTTTGGAGCGCAAAGGGGGTCAGGGGGATATGCCCTCTGCAAGCCAATTTTTTCAAGATCCCACCTGGAGGAACTTGGGGAAATTGAAGCCTACGGACGTCCGTAGGCAGTGCTTGCTATTCGTGGCAAATTACCCGTAGGGAATTTGCGTGTTGTGCGAGCTTAGGCGAGCATCTTACAACACATATGGGCGTTTCCGCCCCTGTTTTTGTAAAGCCTTTCGGGTATTTGGCTTTGGGGACTGTTTTGGCAAATAAAAAACTGCCACAGCCAGAACAGGGCAGAGTTGCCCTGATTCGGCTCATAGCAGTTTGAGTGTCTGTTAATGAAGTTTTGATTCTATCCATTAAAGATTTTAACAAGCGACAGAGGGAAAGTCAACAGGAGATAGCAGAAGAAAAACAAAAGACGGAGGTATAAAGGCTGTCAAAAGAGTAGAGCAGAACAGAACCGAAAAACTTTTTAAATTATTTTTTTGAATAGGAACGGATTGTTCGGGTTCGTTTTTTACAATGTGATTGGAGAATTAGCAGAAGGGAGGTGAAGCATGAATACAGCAGACCGCAGGACGGAAATCATTAACATTCTGATTATCCGGCGGCGTACAACGGCAAGGGAACTGGCGGACGAGTTTGGCGTCACTACCCGCACGATACAAAAAGATATTCAGGCTTTATCTCCCGGATACCCGATTTATACAAAGCAGGGTGGGGATGGAGGGATTTTTTTAGGAGAGGATTACAAGCCATATGTGAATACCCTTTCCGCTGACGAGCTAAAAACTCTGCGGGAAATATACGGACAGGCGGAAGGGTCACAAAAGAAAATCCTGTTGCAGATTATACATAAATACGGCCCCGATAAACTGGAACTGTAAACTTGCCATTCCGCTAAAGCACATAATCTTTACAGAACCGTTCATAGCAGACGGAGAGTGCTTATGTGCTTTTTGGGCTGACAAGTCCAGAGATGATTTTATCCAAACAGGCAGGAAGGTGTTTCTGCCGGATTGTACCTTGAAAATTGAATATGTAAATACATACAGGACGTGTGGGATATGCGGAGCCGCTATGCGGACACGCCAAGAGCTGCCTGCTTCCGTTTTGGCATGGGAGTGTATACGAAGGAATACTGAAATCTGGTATTGAAGTTAAGGCAGTGAGCGATGAATGTCTGGCGAAAAGTGCAGCAGTTGCATGAGGCAATGAGGCATATCTTTGATAATGATACTTCCGGGTTTTCCGGTCAGTTTGGAATGACGGTGCGATACCGATGTGGACAGTGTAATGAGCTGTCACTCGTATGGATTTTTTGAAAGAGTTTGGAGAAGTTTTGTCTGCTGATGAGAGCCGGGAACTTGATTCTTGTCCGTCATGGGCAGATAAAATTTATGTAGCAGAAGGGAGGAAATATGAGCAGCAATATAACAAAGGAGCAAATCAATACTACAATGGCTTTGGCTTTAATGAAGCATTTGTTTAACCAAGGAAAAATATCTGAAAAGGTATATAAGAAAATTTTATCGAAATATGAGAAGAAAGGGCTTGCAGAATCAAATAATTCATGCTAATATGAGTGTGAACAAAACGAGGAAATAAGGAAAGGCGAATGAATGTATAAGAAAAGGATAGTTGCGATATATGCCAGAGTATCGACAGAGCATGAGGCACAAATATCTGCATTAGGCAACCAGGTTCAGTATTATGACAATTTATTAGCCCAACACCCGGAATGGGAACTTTATGACCGTTACATAGATGAAGGAATTACTGGAACATCTGTAAAAAAGCGGAAGAATTTTATGCGGATGATGAAAGACGCTTCAGAGGGAAAGTTTGATCTTGTCATAACAAGAGAAGTATCCCGGTTTGCAAGGAATACGGTAGACACTTTACAGCAGACACGCATATTAAAGAAGCAGGGTGTTGAAGTCTATTTTACAGAAGATAATATTTGGACAATGAATGATGAAGATGGAGAACTCCGTTTGACTATCATGGCAACATTGGCGCAGAATGAGAGCAAAAAGACATCACTCAGAGTAAAAGCAGGACAAATGATTTCGTTTCAAAATGCTGTGCCATATGGAAATGGAAATATCCTGGGATATGATAGGATTGATAAAGAGTTTGTTATCAATGAATCACAGGCGGCTACAGTCAGAAGAATATTTGATTTGTATTTAGACGGTAATGGTGTCAGAAAGATACAGTTTATTATCGAAAAAGAAGGTCATCTTACAGCAACAGGATTGACAAAGTGGCAACCAGCAAATATAAGTAGGATTCTCCGAAATCCATTTTACTGTGGGACAATCATCTACCGGAAACAGTATGTGCCGGATTTTTTAGAACAGAAGAAAATCAATAATTTTGGAGATGTTGACAAGGTAGTGGTGGAAGGCAGTCATACACCGATTGTTACCAAAGAACAGTTTCAAAAAGTTCAGGAAATGTTGGACAGTAAATCTGCATCTATAAATAATAAGGGAAGGCGTGGGAAAAAAGTTTCCAAAGACGTATGGTGCAGGAAGCTGATTTGCGAATGTGGTCATACTTACAACAGAGTGGTTTGGCATTATGGAGCAGGCGGGCCGCAATATGCGTATCAATGTTACAGTCAAGTACGTTTCGGTTCTGCAAAGACCAGAGAGAAAAAGGGGCTTAGTACCGAGGGTATGTGTGTTACAAAAATGGTAGCACGTTGGAAGTTAGAAGCTATGGCGGATGTAGTATTCCAGAAGTTTTGGAATGACAGAGAGGGTGTCCTGACCATTGCCAATGAAATGTTAGATAAATGCTACGATAACGAGCAGGATAACGAGGCTTTAGAAAGGAAGCATGAACTTGAACAGAAATTAGAGGCATGGAACAGGAAATATGATAACCTTTTGAATATGCGTATGGCTGGTGAGATTGAAAAGGATCGTTATGATGAAAAGCGGGCGCAACTTCAAAAGGAGCAGGAAAAACTCAGAGAACAGTTGAGTTTGCTTGAAAGCGAGGAAGAAATCACAGACGATATTTATAAAGACAAACTGGAAGTGTTAAAATATGGGTTAGAGCAAGACTTTAACTTTTCAACAAAACACATTCCAGAGGAAATTATAGATGCTTTCGTAAAAGAGATAATAGTTTGTAGAGATTGCTTTATCTGGAAATTGAATTTCTTCCCGGATGACTACAAACTGGATGTCGAAGGCAGGAGCAACAATTACACAGTTACCCAAACAGAACTTTCCTCTGATACGTCACAGCAGCACAGGCGGCTATATCACAAAGATAGGCGAAAACCATTCTTGTGTCGTAGGGCACGGAAATTTATTCTATAAAGAGGCAAACTAAATTGGCTACGACATAGAAAAATAAGACCTTGCATCGAAGGATGCGGGGTCTTATTTTTGTCTAACGACTATCCTTACCCTTGCATAAACACTGGATTTGTAGGAACGTTCTGCACAGGATCACCATGGAGTAGGGGCAACTAGGGCGAAAGCCCGAGAGGATAAAACAGATTGCCTTTTTATGCCCTTTATAGAAAAAATTTCCGTGCCCTACGACATGGTGATATTTGTTTATGATGTTTTTGGGAAAATGGGAACAGGTGTGGAAGCCTTGTAAATGCTGGATTTCTGGTTTTTCATTTCCCCAAAAAGGAATTTCCCAAATCCCCAAAAGTGGTATGATTTCATTTTTGGGAGCTGTTTTTGGGAAAATGCAGGATGTTCCCGGATGGGAGGTTTTGCGAAGAATGAGGAAGAAGAATTTCAAAGGAAGATGCGAAAAGAGGATGATCGGAAAGTGTTCTGATGTATGCAGGACATATGATGCCATTCAGTATGCTTATGCTGATCTTCTGCAGGAGAGTGATGAGGTTAAGGAAATCAGATGTAATGTTCTTCTGGATGGATTGGATGTTGGAGAGTATACATCAGATTTTGTTTGTACGAAGGCAGATGGTGATCTGATGGTGCGGAAGTGTGTCTTTCGAAAGTTTCTGATGAAGCCATTGACGGTGAAGCTGCTGGATGCATCAAGGGAGTATTGGATCAGACATGGAGTAACGGATTGGGGGTTGGTTATTGATGAAGAAGTATGATCTGTTGCGTTCTGGTGATAGCATAGTCCGAGTATTGGATATTCAGCAGGAGAGAGTTTTTGTGATTGACTGCATTAACAGGAAAATGCCTGTATGGATGGAACCAGAGTTACTGGAATCTTATGTTGGGTGTACGGATGGAGAGTTATTTGAGATTAGTGGCGTTGATATCATAAGAGATACTGATGCTCTGGATGCAGACCAGAGAAAGATAATGCATGAACGGTATACAATGATTGCACCTATACTTCCGTTCATATCGGATGATAAGGTGCGATCCAAACTGATCTGTTCTATAGCCGAAGATTATCAAGTATCAAAGCAGACGATCAGGAATTATCTCTGTCTTTACTTGTCTTATCTGGATATGGCTGTACTTGCTCCAAAGAAGCGGAAAGAGGAGTGTGAGCTGACACAGGATGAAAAGAATATAAGATGGGCGTTGAATAAGTTCTTTTATACAACAAAGAAGCAATCACTTATGACTGCTTATACCATGATGCTCAAAGAGAAGTATTGTGATGCTATGGGTGTATTAGTAGAAGAATATCCATCTTTTTATCAGTTCCGGTATTTTTACCGCAAGACAAGGAAAATGCAGAACTTCTATATTTCAAGGGATGGATTGAAGAATTATCAGAGGAATAATCGTCCTCTTGTTGGAGAAGGGGTACAGGAGTTTGCACCTGCAGTTGGTGTAGGGATGCTGGATGCTACGGTGTGTGATATTTATCTGATCAATGAGGAAGGGAATCTGGTAGGCAGACCTATCCTCACGGCATGTATAGATGCTTACAGTAGTATGTGCTGTGGTTATTCTCTTTCATGGGAAGGTGGAGTATATAGTCTTAGAGGATTGATGCTGAATATCATTGCCGATAAGATGGCATGGTGTAAGCGTTATGGTATCTCTATACAGAAAGAGGATTGGGATTGTGATATGCTTCCCGGTACATTTGTCACGGATATGGGAAGTGAGTATAAATCGGAGAACTTTGAACAGATTGCGGAGCTGGGAGTTACGGTTGTCAATCTTCCTTCCTATAGGCCAGAACTGAAAGGATTGGTAGAAAAGTTCTTTGATCTGATACAGGAGATGTACAAGAAGCATTTAAAAGGTAAGGGTGTGATAGAACCGGATTATCAGGAGAGAGGGGTGCATGATTACCGTAAGGATGCCTGTTTGACTATGATGGACTTTGAGAAGATTATTCTACATTGTATGATCTATTATAATTCTCAAAGGATCATAGAAAACTTTCCTTATACAGAAGCTATGATAGCAGATAAAGTGAAGCCTTATGCGTCCTGTATATGGGAATGGGGTAAATCACTGATTGGAGCGAATCTGATCGGAGTAGATAGTAGAGGGTTGATGCTGACATTACTTCCAAGGACTATAGGGAAATTTGGACGAACGGGTTTGAAGGTAAATAAGCTGCGTTATCATTGTGAGGGATATACAGAGCAATATCTATCCGGCGGTACTGTGACTGTGGCATATAATCCAGAGGATGTGACATCTGTATGGGTAGTAGAGAATGGTTCCTATGTGGAATTTATGCTAATAGAATCACGGTTTAAAGGAAGAGACTTGATCGAAGTACAGGGATTACAGACCAGTCAAAAGGATATAACCAGAAGTGTTGCGAGAGAGAACCTACAGGCTCAAATTAATCTGGCGCAACATATAGAGGCGATTGCGAATAATACTTGTGGCCATACGGATGTACATATGAAGAATATCCGCAATACCAGAAAAAAGGAACAGATGAAGAACCATCAGGATTATATGAAGGAGAGAGTAAACTATGGCTGATTTTTCAAATATTATATATATTTTGCCAACAATGAAATCTGGTGATGATTTGTTTTCTGCATTGGAAGTTTTACCGAAGTATGATGAGGCTATCCGAGAAGCAGAAGTACCTGTGCGTCTCATGGCTCTCTCTGATCTTTACAGGATATATGTACCATCCAATATGTCATTGGAGATTTACAGTAAGATGTATCTGGCATTATTGCGGTCATTGCAGAAGAAGGGTACGAAAATGGCTGTACAGCAGAAAAATCAGAACCATAAAGCCGTGATACAGCAGGAGTATAGCGGTATTATGGGTGGTTCGGATAGCTTCACGATTATTGGAGCATCCGGTATTGGCAAAAGTTCAGCTATCAGCAGAGCAATTACGTTAATTACCGAGAATAGAGTGATTGAAGTTGAGAATCCATATACGAAAATCATTCCATGTATCTGTGTGCAGTGTCCTTTTGATTCTTCTGTGAAAGGATTACTGTTAGAGATATTACGCAAGGTGGATGAAACGATAGACAGTAAATATTATCAGAATGCATTAAGGGCAAGGACTACAACGGATATGCTGATTGGGAGCGTCAGCCAGGTAGCATTAAATCATATCGGATTGCTGGTGGTGGATGAGATTCAGAATGTATGTAACAGTAAGAATGGAAAGAGCCTTGTGGGTATGCTTACCCAGCTTATCAATAACAGTGGTATATCAATCTGTATGGTAGGAACGCCTGAAAGTGCTGTGTTCTTTGAACAGGCGGTACAGCTTGCCAGAAGGTCGTTGGGATTACGGTATGATGTGATGGAATATGGTACGGATTTTAGAAGGTTTTGTGAGGTTGTGTTCTCTTATCAGTATGTGAAACAGAAAACGGATATTACTGATGGGATTATGGAATGGCTTTATGAACATACTTCGGGGAATATATCGGTAGTGGTATCTCTGATTCATGATGCACAGGAGATTGCGATTTTAAATGGGAAAGAAGTTCTTAATCTGGAATCATTAAGTGAGGCGTATCAAAAGAGGCTATTTATGTTGCATGGGTTTATACATATTGAGCAGAGAAAGCAGACGTCTAAGACAAAGAGAAAAGCGTCTGTTGTTAATGCTAAAATTTCTGCAGAGGAAAAAAGTAGTGGAGAATTAAGTAGTAGTGAATTTACGATTGTTGATTTGGTAGCGACTGCTAAGGATGAAAATAAGGATGTGGTGCAGTTATTGAAAGAACATATGCCAGTAGTAGAGGTGGCGATATGATCGTGTATATGCCGACAATTTATCCTGATGAATTGGTATATAGCTGGTTCTGTAGGTATTATGTACATTCTGGCTGTTTTTCCCATAAGGAGGCATTGCAGGAGCTGTATTGTAAGAAGTCAGATTACCTGAATAAAGAATTTATTGGGAATTTAAATCATGGAGCTATGGAGAAGATCAATGAAATATATCCTATAGATGAATTGGTTCTGGACCATACCATGTACCCCCAGTATGCACGGTTTATTCCTTTAGAGAAGAAGAAAGAAGCTCTGTATTGTTTAGTCCATGAGCCATGTGACGTACATCATTTGTTTTGTGTACTTCCAAGAAATGAAGGAGAGCAATATTTGAAGTTTTGCCCTATGTGTGTTAATGATGATAGAAAGACCTATGGTGAAACATATTGGCACAGGAAACATCAGATCAGAAATATGAGTATATGCACTAAGCATAAGTGCAGACTTATGGAATCGAGTGTTTTAGCCAAGAGTGAGCAATGCTTTACATTCTCTCCTGCAGAGAATTATATAGGTGATGGTAAAGTTGTTGTTGAAAGTGATCCTTTGGTGGTTCAGTTTGCATCCTATTTAAATTCGGTATTTGATGCCCTGATAGACTTTGAGAATGATGTTCCAATAAGTGCTGTCCTGTATGATGGGATGAGCCGAACAAAATATCTGAAACCATCTGGGCGTAGCAGATATACAAAGATGCTTGCTGAAGATATGGGTGAATTTTACAGAAATATGGATTTATGTAGCATAGCGAGTATATATCAGATTCAAAAAGCGTTGTTGGGGAATCTGTTTGATTTCACGGTTATCTGTCAGATTGCTTTTTTCTTGGGGATGGAAATAGAGGAATTGATTAATCCTTTGCTGACTGTGGAACAGATTCAGCAGGAACAGGAGAGCCATTATATGAGGAATGCTGCGCCTGTAGATTGGGAACTGTTGGATCGGGAAACGGCTCCTATGCTAGAAAAGTTTGCTAAAGGTGTGTATGATGGAAGTGGTAATGAGAATGGAAGACCAGAACGAGTGTCAGAGAAACTTGTGTATCGGGAAATGGGGTTGCAAGGACATCAGTTGGAGAATATGCCGAGGTGTAAAGCTATTATGGAAAGGTATGCAGAATCGTATCCTGAAAGCTGGGCGAGGAAGATTATATGGGCTTATCGGAAGTTGGAGGAAGAAGGTAGACTTTTTTATTGGACGGATATAAGAGGGATTTCGGGGGTGAAAAAGAAGAATATGCAATTGGTTATTCCTTATTTGAGGAAGTATGTAGATAATGATATGGTTAATCAGATTATGGAGTTGATAAATAATAAAAATTAAAATTTCTAATAGATATTGAGAAACACATAGAGAAATGATAGTCTTATTTAATAAAACAATATAAAATATTAGCATGGTAAAGGTAAAAATATATCTTAAAAAATATACGAAACTCTAGATTGCGACATTGAAGATATCGTAGAAATGATAAGGGATAACGAATAGGGACTTAAGCAAAGTAGGGGTGTTATATGGGGATTTTAAAAGATGAGATAATTGGAATTATAATTGGGAAAGGAGATAATAGAATTTCCAATAAATTTCAAGAATTGATGAATGAAAAAAGGTATAGCAAGTTTTGTGAAGAAATTCCGGGAATAGTTGAAAAAAGAGTATTGTTTCCGATAGAAAGTGAAAAATATTTTGATGATTTGCATTCATTTTACTTATCAAGAAAGGTAGTTGCAAAATTTGTAATTAGCTTGATAAGTACAAGTAGTAAATCAGTTGTTTTTCTATCAAATAAATTTGCAGAAGAATTTGTGATATCGTATCCGCAACACAAAACAGCAATAAATCGAATTAAAGAATTATTGATTATGTCTGCTGATATTATTGGATCTGAAATAAAAAATAGAGAACTTGTTACTGATGATCAAGAAATTAGTTTGTTTATTGCTCAGAAGAATAAAGAGTTTTTGGAGGGACAAATTCGTGTAGAGGAAAAGATAGATGAAATCGGAAGTAGTGTAAAAAAGATAACACAAAAATTAGAGGAAATACAAAAGGATGCTAATAGAAATGTTTCATCGGTATTGTCGATTGGACAGTTAGCCGATGATACAGAGTTTGCAGTAGAAATAAAGGATGTTGAAGAAAACATACAAAAAGAATTAAAATTTTCACAGGCAATTACCAGATATAATGAATTGATTACTGATATAAAGGAAAATATTGATAGACCGGACGAGCTACTGACATATATCTATATAAATCTTGCATTATGCTATGCAAATAGTGATGATTTTGTACATGCAGATAGAAGTCTTAGTTACGCACAAAAATATTGCGATTGGAGTAAAAATGCTAAATATTATTATGTAAAAGGATATGTATGCTGGAAAAGTGATAAGAGCAATATTTATAGTGCAATTGAATGGTTAGATAATGCAATTAGTTTAGATCATAATTATTTTCAAGCAAGAATACTTAGATGCCAATTAGGGGCTTTTGCAGGTGAAGAAAAAGAAAAAGTTATGTCTCTATTTTCTGATATAGAGGAAAATTTTCAAGGAGACGAAAAAAAATCGGAGATTTATGAGGCGAAAGGTTTTATATATAAAGCGTATGGTGAGTATGACCTGGCAGAAAAATGGATGAAGAAAGCTGAAAAAGAAAACCATTGCATAGAATATTTGATTAATTTGGGAATAGTTTATTACAGTAGAGCCACGGAGAATAATGAGCATGGAAAAAGATTATTGAAAATTAGAATTGATTATCCAGATATCTTTAAAGCATACGAATGTTTTCAAAAAGCTATGCAGGAAATGACGAAGGAGGAAATTAATCTGTACAAAAAGGATTTCATAGATGTTTATATATCTACATGTATGCTTTGTGAACATCCTGAGCAGATTGAAAATATTCAGATTTTAGTTGAAGATAAAAGGGCATTAGATTATGAAACGCAAAGGTATCTGACTTTTCATGAGGCTATAAGAGGGAAAAATGCAGACATTGATTTGCTTAGTGAAGAAGATAAGATATTTCTTTCCTATGTTGAAAAGGCTGAATGTGGAGAGCTGGAAGAAGCTTTTCAATTACTAAAAGAGAGTGTTAGTGTTGGAGAGATAAGTGATTTGGAGCGAAAATATAATATGGCTCTGCAACTGGCTATTGCATTGAAGAGATATGATGATTTTAAGCAATTACGAGCAAACGTAATGAGAAATAAAATCGAATGTCCATATATGGATTTATATGATGCAGAGTATTATGATCTTATAGGAGATTATGGACGGAGTAAAAAGTTTTACGATACTCATATTCAGGAGCCGGATGGGTTATATATTCTGAATGCAATTTTGTTTTATAGAAAGCATTCATATGAAGGAGAACTTAAGAATGCGTATTGTCTCATTTTGAAAAAATTAGGAACTCGGCAAATTGCGATTCACGATCAAAATAGAATAATACATGATGCATTTGTCTATTTGATAGAGAATGATATAGATTTGGCGTTTGAAATGTTGTCAAATTTTGATGAAGATACAGTAAAAACGGATTTTTTTCAACAACTGTTATTAAGGATTTATCTGGAAGGTAGTGTAAAATAGTTTGTGTCTTTGGAAAAAAATACCTCTTTTTTGGTAAGAA
>CAJTYV010000038.1 GCA_910584195.1 uncultured Ruminococcus sp.
AATAAATTCAACCTTTCAAAATTGAATTACTTAATAAAATGATAATCAATATATTATAAATTTGATTGATTTTATTGAGAAACAAAACAGGAACAAAATTGTGCTTTTAAGAGATTTCCCATTTTTTTGTTTTCATTGTGTTTCTTTCCTTGCACTTGCTTATACTCTTAACGGCTTTCATCCATTTTCGACATCATTTTTGCCCATCCTGTCCGAACGTCGCATCAGCGAATAATCATTGCAGCCAAAAGAAAAAACAAATCATTCTTGGAGTCTTTGCAAAGGTAAGTATTTTCGTCCAAACACAAACATACAGGCAGGCAAATATGCATACCTATATTTAGTTTACTTTGATTTAGCATATATATAAGGCTAATGTACTAAACTAAACTGAATTTTCGCCCCTTTTTGCGCCTTCTTCCCGTTCTAACCGTGCAGTCAAAAAAGAAAATGAATCCAACTCACATTTTCTCTTTTCGCTGCAATCCCCTTTTACAAGCAATCCTTCTTTTTACAGGATCTTCTTCTCTTCCCTGAGTTCGCCTATCCACTTCCGGTCTGCCTGATACGAATTGTGTCGCAAAGGTACCTGTCATGTCTTTCTTGTATGCAAGGTCATGCCTGACGGTTCACGACAAAATCTCCACCTCTGCTTTGCCGAGGTCGTATTTGGTAGTGAAACCCTGCATAAAGAGCCATGCCACCTTTTGAGGCGACATAATTGAATCAAGCCCGAAAGTAGCCGACAAGCTACAAGAGGGAAAAAAGAAAAAACTTAAAATTTGAGATTATGGCGAACATTGCAACAAACATTTTCCACGCTACCACTGCGAACAAACAAGATCTCGACAAGATAGAGGCTTTCTTGGACGATAATTTTGACGGCTATATCAACCGGTATGCCGATGTTATAGATGCGGAATTTTCTTCTCGCTGGGAATACCCGGAAAAAGAAATCAACAAGCTGGTGGATTCGTTGGAAGCTAAAAACGAAATCTATATGCGCATACTAACTCACGAACTTGAAGATGAATACGTGAGCTTCAGGAAGTTCTCTCAAGGAAAATGGGAAATCAAATTATAACCGCAAAAACATTGCTCTATGTATGAATATGAAGAACCGTCCGACATCATCGGATTGCATTGCACACTGCTTAACCCGTACAAAGGCTACACGGAGGGTACAATCGTGGGCGACTATGGCAACACTATAGTTGTCCGCCTTGAAAGCGGTAAGGAAATTTCAGAATATCGTGATGAAGTGATTATTTATGATTAGCACCAACAGACCTATGGCACAGATAGCAACAAAATTCGTCAAATGGGACGTCCCCGAACTGACTACATTACGGGAAAGTCGTGTTTACAAGCTGCGGGAACGTCTGAATAGCGGCGATAAATTGAACCGTGAGGAGAAAAACTGGATTACCCGTAAAGTGCGGGAAAGCATCTATTTCAGCCGGGGCATTGCATTGAACGGGTATCATTTTGACTTCTCGGATATTCTCAAACGGTACTTTGTCAAACAGTACGGGCAAATTTGCGAGTATTACGCCATTGACAAAACGGCACTACGCTCTGTGCTGTACGGTAGAATTGAGGTCATTGTCGAAGTAAGCAATTAAAACAAGAATATGGAAGTAATAATCGAACACAGCTTTTGTCCCTATTGCGATGAAGCGACGGAGATTTATTTCAGAATCATGAACACGATTCTTTTTTCGGGCAATGAAGCTGAACTCCGTGCGGGAATGGAACATTTGAAGGAGGAAACACAGCTTGAGGAATATTTCACGTTCGGATATGGCGCACATCATATCTGGATAAGCCAGCGACGACCGAGCGACAAAAACAAACTGTTTAAGCATCGTGTTATGATGGCACGATTTTGACCTTTTGACATAACAGGATAGCACAAAATCCATTGACGAGCTATGCGGATTGAGACGGTTTTTCCGGTTTCAATCCGCATTTTCCCATAATGACAGACAAACCTGTCGGCACGATAACCTTTTTTACCTTGAACCGCCATGCGCTTCCAATACAAATGCCTCCGGCACGACAACCACCTTTCAGGAATACCCATTTGTATTTCCTCTTTTGGATGTACCCCTTTTTTACAAATCATCACCCTTTTGCAGGAAACCTTCTCTTCCCTGAGTTCGCCTATCCACTTCCGGGCTGCCTGATACGAATTGTGTCGCAAAGGTACCTGCCATGTCTTTCTTGTATGCAAGGTCATGCCTGACGGTTCACGACAAAATCTCCACCTCTGCTTTGCCGAGGTCGTATTTGGTAGTGAAACCCTGCATAAAGAGCCATGCCACCTTTTGAGGCGACATAATTGAATCAAGCCCGAAAGTAGCCGACAAGCTACAAGAGGGAGAAATAAAAACTTAAAATACAAGAGTATGACGATAGACGAAATTTTGCAGCATGACTTACGCTTCAGATACATGTTATTAGGTCGTTTGCAGGCAGATTGCGAGTATTACTTGGGGTTTGGGAACAGAAACACCGACCGCTTGTGGGCAGGTAATGAGGAAGCCCAAATCGAAACCATGACAAAACTTTATGAAAGTTTCAAAGAGGAAGAAAGACCTGAATGGCTGACGATGGATGAAATCAAGGAATACGGCAAGAAAATGATAGCGGAAGAAGAATAAAATCAATAGGTTATAAACGGGCAAACCGGGACATCCGGTTTCAGCCCGTTCTCTCCGTCGTGGCAGACAACAATCGTCGTCTCCGCGATTATCCCTTTTATCCTAAACTGCTATACACTCCCAATATAAATGCCTACGGTACGATAACCCTTTTTTACTGGAATATCATTTATTCTCTTTTGGCTGCGCCACATCCTTTTATAGCTGCCTTTCCACTCTCAGGACGCCACTCCACCGTTTTGCCGGAAAGGCAGGCTTCCGCCATTTTCCCTTTTCCTGCCTCTCCTTCCTCATATAACAGTCGGATAAGGACAGCGCACTGACGATATGCGGCACACGTCGGTTGTCGGCTCTTCGTCTGATGCACGCTCCACATCACAATGCGCATGGCCGGTCGGACAGCATATCGTTTATTGCCGCTTCCACCCAAGAGGCCGGACGGTACGTTTTCACGCCTCGATGTCCTTCTCCGCTTCATGCCGGAACGCGCCGTAATCTTGTGCCAGTAGGCGGACAGGTCTTTTCGGTTCTCCGAACCTGCCACGATTTGTTTCATCCCGCCTTTTCCGCGACCGGTTCCTATCGAAGTCATCATCATTATTCCGTTGCAAAGATAGTGTGCAGACGGCACCGGTTCCATGAACCTTGACCAATGGCGTACCGCACAAATCTTCCTTTATCAGGCCTCCGGTTTGGAGCTACGCCTCAAAATAAAGAGTATTTATGCGTTATCCTTGGTGCTTTCCCTTTGCTGCACCTACTTTTTCGGCACCGTAAAAATGATTCATTAACTTCAAAAAACAATCGCAATGAAAAAGATCGAGAACAATTTCGTAGTAACCGGATTCGTAGGAAAAGACGCAGAAATCCGCCATTTCACCACCGCAAGTGTAGCACGTTTCCCTCTGGCAATCAGCCGTCAGGAGAAGAACGGAGAGGGAACTAATCGCGTATCAGCCTTGATGAACATGGAAGCGTGGCGCAAAAACGAGAATACCGGGTCGTTCGACCAGCTCACCAAAGGCACGCTGCTCACCGTGGAGGGGTACTTCAAGCCTGAAGAGTGGGCCGACCAGGGCGGCGTGAAGCACAACCGCATCGTGATGGTTGCTGTCAAGTTCTATCCGGCTGTCGAGAAGGAGGAAGCTCCTACGGAGCCGAAAAAGAAAAAGGGCAAGAAGTAATCCCCGCCTTATTCTGAACAGAGCGGTCTCCCGACCGCTTTTGTTTTGCTCGTTGCCGTTCCGCAGAATCACAGCTTTTATACACTCCGTCCATTCTTCGCTTACCCGCCGTCCATTGATTTTCCCTGCAAAGTTAAGGCTGGCGTGAACCGGCAAGGCGCGGCTTCATTTGCGATTAACAACCATCAACTCGCAAGCTCGCCAATACTTCTTAACACAAATGGAACCATCCGTGACTGCCGCTTCCTCCTTGGCTTGTTCCCGCCTTTTCACCTTTTATTCCGCAGTAAAATCGAATCCCGTCGGGCAAGGTAAAAGCCTCCGACAACAGGGATAAAAAAGTAATACATTAACATTCAAAACGTATGAAACACATGATTTGGACAAGCGATGACTTGTTGAACGAAGCAGCCAAGGAAGATTATCAAAATTCCCAACGGGAAATGCTGGACGATGACACCTACGAGGTCAGCGATGAAGAATGGGCGGAAGAAGTTTATAACTGGCTGGACGATGAACGGTGCAACCTGAACAAACAGGTGGACGGCGTTATTATCGTGTTCGGAGACCTTGGATTGTGGAATGGCCGGAAGCAAGGCTACCAGATTTTGGGAAACAATATTGCCGACATCCTTAAATCCTCGTGCGAATATGCGGAATGGTACGGCGACGGCTATAACATTCGGAGTCGGATGACCCACCACGACGGCACGAACTACATCCTGTACAGGGTTGCCAAAGACCGTGAAGAAGCGGAACGTATCGCTGAGAAAATCTACAACCGTGAAATCGACGAGCAGGGTTTCCGCAAGAGAACACGTTCCCTCTATCCGTATGTAGCCGGTGTGTACGGCTGGGAAACAAGGCAGCGCAAGCCGGAGAAGCCTAACAAGGCAGCATAAGGTATCATCCCATAAGAATACCGCAGTCACAAAGACGATTGCGGTATTCTTTCTTATGTCCGACAAAGTGCGGCCCGTTTCCTTTTATAACAGAACCGTCAGTCGGTCCTCTTTCCAGGATATCCCTACGTACATTCCGCTCTATGGAGCGGTGTACCCATTTTTACATTCTTTACTTTCCCTCTGTTTTATTTTCACCGTACCTGTTCCCCCATATTCCATTCCAGAAGCCCGGTTATTTTCTCTGCAAAGTTCGATTGCCGGCTGTCAGCCCTGTCAAGTACCACTTACGCTTGCCACTGGAAAATCTTCCTCTCCGACATATCGGGAGCGTATTTTCCGTGTCCTCCTTGCCTGGACCTGCCACCAATCCTCCGGGCAGAAAAATAATCAGCCTTCGGTACAGAAATGTATCGGAGGGAAAACAAAAAAAATTAATCTTAAAAATTGAAATGATATGACATTCAGAGAATTTATGCAAGAGAACGGGTACGAGTTGCAAACAACCTTTTGGAATGATTTTTCAATAGCCGACCGATTTGGTCTTTCGGCCGTTCAAGACACGTTCAACCGTGCTTTCGAGGAGTGGAAAGAAAACTACAAGTATCTCACCGAGTTGGTACTGGTGCTCAATCACAAGATATGGCAGTATCATGAAAAAAGGTCAGATTATGCAACGCTCTACAACACCCTCTACATACAGGCTGACCAGTATGCAGCGGAGAACCTGAAAGATGAAGAACTAAGCTATTTCTATGATGTTACGGATTAGCGAAGTCAGAACACGGTAATTACCGAACAGAAAAAGCACTCTCAAACAAATACTGCAACCGTCCCAGTGATGGCTGCAGTATTCGTTATTGAATGGCCGGAGTGCCAAACCGTTCTCTTTTATATGTCCCGGCAGACGGCTATCCCTCTTTTCTAACTGGTCACATTCCCTTTTTTATCTTCAGTAATCCATCCCTTATATCTATTTCCACCCTTCGTTTTTCTCTTTTCTGTCCTTCATCCTGTCACCGGTTTGGTTTTATCAGATGCAAAAGTCGGCTGTCGCACTTGATCCGGTGGCTTGAAGTGTATTTTCTGCAAAATTCTTCCTTCCTGCACAAGAGTAATTTGGCAGGAAAAGCCACCGCATGAAGTTATCCCGACAACCGTGTACCGCATCCATAAAACCCCAAAGCGGCTCAGGAGACAAAGAACTGATAAAGGGGAAATAAAAAGTATTAACCAATTAAAAAACAGAATCATGCCTAATCACGTGACAAACCGTTTAGAAATAATAGCGGACAACGAAACAGTACAGAAAGTAATGAATTTCCTGAAAGGGGTAAACGAGGAGGACGGTACGCCTTGCCACATCGACTTCAACAAGATTATCCCCATGCCCAAAGAACTGTTGATTGAAGCGTCCAGCAGTGGAAAACTGGGAATGGAGTATCTCACTGCAATGCAGCGGAAGCCGTTATATACACAGGATGACTTGGCAACCATTCAACGGGTGGAAGAACTGCAGGAAAAATACAGAAAAGAGGTGTTGCAGCTTGGAGCGTCGTATCTGAGCAATCTGGAAAAATACGGTTATCCTACTTGGTACGAGTGGTCTATTGCCACTTGGGGCACAAAATGGAATGCCTATGACCAATATCTTGAAGAGCCGAACATCCTATGGTTTAATACGGCTTGGGAGAGCGTGCCGCTACTTATTCAAAAACTCTCCGAGGTATTCCCAGAGGTTGAGTTGCACTATGCCTATGCAGATGAAAACTTGGGGTTCAATGTGGGCAGAGGGATTATACAAAATGGTGAAATCGACATGACAATACCCGATGGCGGAAGCAACGAAGCCTTTGAAATCATGTTCTTTGTAAAACCGGACATGGAGGAATACTTTGAACTGACGGACGAAGGTTACAAGTGGATAGCCTAAACTTCCAATACCGGTAACAACCGAAGCGGATTCAGGATACACGGATGATAAGTGTGTCCTGAATCTGTTGCTGGAGTCATCCGCTTATATCTTTTTTGGATGTTTCTTTTATACCCATCTACCCATGCCGTTTCCCTTTGTACAGACCCTATAAATAAATACCGCAACACATCCCTCAAAGATGGTTACGGTATTCATTATTTGACAATCGGAACACTGTTTCACAGACGGTTTTCCAACAGTCTTGTTCTTTTTATTTTCCCTCTTTTACTGCCTCAAGAAACGTTTTTGCAGGTTTGAACGCAGGGACGGAGTGAGCCGGAATCACGATAGTCGTGTTCTTTGATATATTCCGGGCAACCTTTTTCGCCCGCTTTTTGATGATGAAACTGCCGAACCCGCGTAGGAATACCTCGTTTCCTGCGACCACCGAATCTTTCACGGTTTCCATAAATGCCTCCACGACGGTCATAGCAACCGCCTTTTCCACTCCGGTCTGCTGTGCAATCCGGGCTACAATATCCGCTTTTGTCATACTGCCAGAAATTTTTAAGTTATGAATTTTGTGTTAAGGTAATAATTATCACTTTATCTTCCATAGGTTGAAATTCCGAAAATTTACATCCGAACGGAACAGGAACTCCCGGACAAACACTGGTAGCTCCCGAAAACTTACAGAAAACACCCGATTCCATGCGGATTCCCTCGGTCCGCCATACCGCCGAGCCTACCTGTTACTCATCTCGCTTGTAGTCACTCTTACTGAAGCCGCCGAACACCCCTTTGAGGATTTTTCCCACGACCCAGAACACAGCGATTATCACTATTAATTCCATACTGCTATATATTTTTATTTAATCATATATTTAATGAAATATGTAATTACACAATTAAATAATTATATAATTACATACTTATATATTTTTGGATTACAGCTCATTGAGCCTGTCCTCATTCTCTTCGATATAGGTCATGATAATGGCAGCTGCCAAAGACCGCAACGGAATGTTACGACTCGCATTGACGCGAATAAGCTCCAGTTTCTTCTTGACCTCTTTGGGCAGCCAGATGGCGATGCCTTGCTCGTTGATGCCGGTGTACCTGGCGAGGTTCTCCTCGAAGGCCTTCTTGCCGCCGCGACGTGGCTTACCCGTTTTCTTCGGCGTTTCCGAGATTTCGTTTGCATTCTCGGTTACGGCCTCTGTGTCGTTTCCGGAAGCGGTTATACCGCGAACAATGTCATCAAGCCCCATGCTTGCCAGTGGATTGTCTATCGTCGGTCTGTTGTTTTTTGCCATAGTACCTATTCGTTAAGATGAAGTGTCTCGATGATTTTGTCGAATGAAGGTTCGACTGCCGAGAGCTGGTTTTTCTCCAGTGGGTACAAGGTGGTATATCGTTTGACGGCCACGCTCTGCTTTACCGTCGGTATGACTGTACCAACCAATCCCAGGAACTCGGTGGTCTGTGCCCTTTGGCGTAACTCTTCCGATTTCTTCTCGGACGTGTTGATACGGTTTGGTATGAACACGAGGTCTGCCGCTGACACGGTTTTCAGTGCCTTGACGAAGATACCCGTCGCGTCCACTGTGTCCGCATCGAACGAAACGGGAATGATGGCCGTGTCCGCCGACTTGTAGATGTATTCCAGATTGCGGTCATTCAAATTACCCGGGCAGTCTATGAGGACAACTCCCGGCACCTCTTTCAGTTTGCCCATGACGCGTTCAAGAAGCTCCCTGTTTGCTGTATCCAGCAAGTCCACGTTCCACGGGACCTGTACTTCCGGTGCTACATCCTTCTCGCGCTTCCTGTGACGGTACAATGACGCCTGCAAATCCGCATCGATTGCCATGACGGGGTAGCCCCGTTCAGCCAGATAACTTGCAAACAGCGCACATAGTGTTGTCTTTCCGACGCCCCCTTTGATGTTGCTGAATATGATGATTTTGTTCTTCATCGCTCTATGTTTTCTTTAATTATTTTCCTTTTGCAAAGATACGGATTTCCATCCATTCCGCCAAGGGAAAGCGGTATATAATTATATATTTGTTATCTTATTGAATTATATAATTATATAAGACATAAACATAACTAATAGCTCGGATAATCAATGTGATAACAAACGTATAAAAGACAATCCGTACACCATCTTGACGATAATGTACGGATTGTAGTTATTATATTATATAATTATGTAGTTACATAAATGAAAAGAACACGTCCGCTTGGAAATCGGCATTGCCGACATGAACCATGCTTGCGCCCCGCTTAGTCAGACAGTTCTTCCTCAAGACCGTCATCTCCTTTCTTTTTCCTTTTTCCCAGAGGACCGCTGAACTTGCCCCGGTTGAGATTTACCTTGTACTTGTTGAGAATGCGGAACACCGAACTTCGGCTGTTATAACCGCTCACGGCAAGGATGGAATCAATCGAATGACCGTTGTTGTACATATCCACGATGGTATTTTCCCGGTCTTTCTGATCCATGGCCTTTACCGCTTTTGTCCGCGCCCCTATGTTCTGTTGCAGTTGCATGGCATGGGCGGACGAGTTACGCAACACCGTTACCTCCTCGGCAAGTCCCCCCAGCATGTTCAGCACATCGACAGCCGTCGTCTCGGGGAACATCTTGCCTGCTGAATCTATCCTGTCATGGATGGAGATAATACGCACTACCTTGATACGGCAGAACTCGATGAACGATGCCAGCTCGCGCGTTCCCCGCACGGCATTGCTGAATTTGGATACCACAATTTCGTCGCCACGTTCGAGCTTGGAGATAAGCTGCTTCCATTGAGGTCGAAGCGACTCGTGTTCAACTGATTCCTCTACTATCTGTATGCACCCGTGCTGTTGCATCCACTCTCTGTCCGCGTCGAATCCCTCATAAAGATCCGCCTTGAATATATAACCAACTTTTGCCATACCATCTATATTGCTATGCTAACAAGTGCAAATGTAAGAGTTTTATTTCATCTAATATCATACTTTGGTTGAAAAAATGAACTTTGCCACTTTTTTGACCGCTTTTTCTTCACTTGTTTTCACTGAAAATCATACTATTAAGTATGATATTGAAAAATAATCAAAAAACGGAACAGGGTGATAGATGTCTTGAAAATAATACATAGATTTGCGGTTAAAATATGAAATTAAAATATGATTTATATATGTCATACTTAAAAATTGCACTTTCCGCTATCGGAATATATGCCATACCAGTTGCCGTTTTCACCTTGACATCATGCGGCGGAGGAAGCGGAAAGTCATACGACGAAGCCAAAGACACCCCTGCCGGAACATACAGAGAATACCTGTCCGAACTACGAACACAGGACAGGCTCTCTTTTGAAGGTTTGACGGCACGTCTCGGGCAATGGCAGACGGTCAGGGATTCCGTGTCCGCACATATCCGACGGGACACGCTGTGGCGTTCCCACACCGATATGCGCAAAGAATGTCTCTTGCTGCACGATTCCATCCGTATGGAATTTTCCCGGCTGGCGCTGTCGAGACCGCGCACCTATAAAGAGGTGCTGGCACTTAAAGAGCACTTCTCTCCATACGCCGAAGACGGGGAGCTGCATCGCTCTGCGCAGGAAATACAACCGTTTTTCGCCTCGCTGGACAGCCGCATGGCATACCGGGGTGGCAAAGAACAACTTTTGTCGGCGTACCGCACGCTTCTCTCCGAGACACAGCGCAAGGGCATACACGGACACAGCGACCTTACCCGGTTCATCGGAAAGGAAGATGCCCTTTTCCGTGCTTTCCTTGCACGCCTGAACGATTACGACGACATGGACCTGTCCGACATCACCCGCGATACGGAAAAATGCTGCGCCGAGGTGTTCCGTGCCGCCGAGCGGCAGGAAATCACCTATAAGGAAGCCATGCTCTACATGGCCATGCGCACCAACCGGCGGGTGATACAGAATGTACAGGCCTGCCTTGACGGAATACACCGGGGCGAGGTTACCACACCCCGACAAGCCCATGCCTTTATCTGGATGATTCTCCAGCCATACGCCTCGCTGGACGGTTTCTGCCTGGCACTGCTTTCACCCCGTGAAAAGGAGGTGCTTGACAGGATGGCGACGGAAACGCCCGGTGCTTTCAGCACTTTGCGTAAAATCCTGTCCTCGGAGAACGACAGGCTGGAAGAATTGCCCGGTATGCTTATCGAAATCCACATCGCCACGCTATAAAAACAAAGTCTAACAAAATACATGATATGATTATGCTACGACATTTTCTGGACGACTTCATGGCGTCCGTTCCCCTGCAGTTGCCCCGGCTGCTTAACATTACGACAATGGAAGAGCCGAAGTTCTACGGCGACTACGTGTTGCTCACGTTCCCGTTACGCGATCCTTACGATTTGGAAGAGGTGATGGATATGTTTGAGGATGATATGGAGCTAATCACGCTTTACCATCACATCCCAGGCGGATCTGGTAATTTCGGACACAGTACCTGCGCTTATTCAAACCCCGCATTCGGACAGATGTTTAAAATCAATGCCAGGACGGAGGCGGATGGCAAGGTGCGTCATATCACCGCGACTGTCTATGATTCGCTGGAAATGATGTACGGCGACCTCTGCCTTGACCTGAAACTGCACTCCAAGAACGGGCATTTCAAGTACAAGAAAGACCATGCGGATGTCCTGATTGATTTCTTTTGAAACACCGGGCCATGCGAAATACGATATACCGGCAGCTGGTATTCTGCATCGACACGTACCGTACATGGATAGAGGTCGCCGACGACAGTCTCTACAAGGAACATGTCATCAAGAGACGCACCCGTACCGACTACCTCGTTTCCCGCACGCTGGTACTGCGTGCCTACAAGGACAATGCTCCATACGACAAGGGCATGACGTGGATGGTTCCCGAACACGAACTGGACAAGGCTTTGGCCACCTACCGAAAGCAGGACGCCTCGTTCAAGACCCGTATCAAGAAAGGCGACAGCTACCTCTCGGCAAGAGATGCCGAAGCCATTATCCGGCTGGCCACCTACGGCGTTATCCGGCTTGAACTTGTGGTCCGGCCACTTAACATATTCTCAAACTCATATTATCTATGACTTGGATTATACTGCAATTCCTGTTTCTCGCCATGCCTGTCGCCATAACATCGGCATTGTACAAGAGCAACCGTCGTTTCATGGACAGATTCTACGAGAGAATGGTCCGCAACGAAAAGGCCCGCAAACTCCACACGTGGGTACTGCTCACCGTGCTGCTCCTGTACCACTATGTATATACGAACGGACACCCCGGTGATTTCGGTATCGTGTTCTCGACCATTGTATGTGCCGCATTGGCCTCTCACAGACGGACGGACCGCTGGCTGCGCTACCTGCTCGACCGGCCGCGTGCGTTCGCCATCTACGCGCTCGTGGCAGTGGTCATCGTCGGCATACCGCATCTGCACACGCTGGCCGTTACCATCTCCTTCGTTCTTCTGGCAGCCTTGTTCTATCCTTCCGTGCGGGTAATGTCCGAATGGAAGGAAAACGACATGGATAAGATTTTCAATTGGGTTGAGCACCCCGAGACATTTGCCGAAAGCTATCACGACAATCATCACGTAATGTTGCCGCACGAAGCGGACAACGACAACTTGATAAACCCGAACAATTTTCACAATGACAAATCATCAAAAAAAGAATCAAAATGAAAAATGGAAATGAAATGCCGGCCTCCATACTGGCAAACGTAGAGGTTTTCGACTACCTCAAGGAAAAAGTCGGCGAGCGAAAGACAAGGACGGAAGCCTACGCGGACCTTCTGGATAAATCGCTGGCAGGTTTCGTATCACCTTTTTTAAGAAAGCAGGACTATGAACTCCGTCCATGCCAGTGTCATGTAACTGTTTCCGACCTCGCCTCGGAGTGGCGCTGGCACCGCGCTACCGTCCGCTCGTTTCTGGACACGCTCGAAGCGCTCGGACAGTTGGAACGCACCCGGCTGACGAAAAGCGTCATCATAACCATGCCCTTGCAAACCGGACATCCTGCGGATTCACGCAATGTACAGGAAACACCCGGCCTTGCCGACCAACTGCGTGCGGTATTGTCCGACTGGGTAATCGGCAAAGCGGAACTCGATGACATCGGATACGAGTGCGAGCGGCTCGTCCGTCAGGCGATGACCGAGACAGGCGTACCCGGCATTTGCCCGAAACCGGACAACTCCTCCTCTGTCAATTTGGCCGCGAGTGATGACGAACGGGCCGTAAAAATCTGCACGACCGCTTTGGGGTGTATTTCCCATGCCGCCATGCAGCGGGCGCTACGCAAGCGAAGGTTCGACAACGGTTCGGAATTTTTGGAAGACTTCCGTACCCGCTTCGACGGAGACTGGACGGGCATCGTTGAAATTTCGAGATTGCTCGCCAAGTATATTCTCGATCCCGAAGCGGAGGAAGACAATCTCGACGATGACGACAAGGAGATTTTCGATGCGCTTTCCAAGCCTTTCATGGCGCTCGCCGCGAGGGCACAGGAAGCGGCGTATCAGACCGGAGACCGCAAACCGAATGTATAACCCCGGACGATTCGCCTTTGGTCCCGGTCGGGAACCTTGCCAGTTATAACAGGCACGCGGGCTTGCCCGCCTGCCACGGAACAGAGGGAGTGGGGAGCCTAATACCCCACCTGCCTTACGTCGGCGGGAAGGGTGTCCTTTGGAACAGCAAGCTGGGACACGGTGGATTGACCGAAATAACACGAAAACAATATGGCAAATGCAAAACAAGTGCTCGACGTTCAGGTGTCGAAAGGCATCACCACCGCCCAAAGCAACGAGCATCAGCGTAACCGTAGCGAAAAGGCGGAAAAGTACGCCATGAAAAAAGGCAACTACGATCCGACGCGCAAACAGTTGAACTTCGAGATTGCTCCCGGTGGTAAAATACGCCCCATAGACACGAGTCGGAGCATTCCCGAACGCATGGCCGACATCTTGAAACATCGTGGCATCAAGGACCCCAATGAGGGGCTGGTGGAGCCGAAATACCGCACGGTCGTGAACATCATCTTCGGAGGTTCGCGAGAGCGGATGCACGAGCTGGCGTTCGGCACGCAGCAGGTGGATTTTGAGGAGGGCGCGGACAATTCACGCATCAAAAGGAAAGGCGACATCGAACGCTGGGCGAAAGATGTCTATTCGTTCGTGAGCCGCAGATACGGCGAGCTGAATATAGCCGCCTTCATTGTACATCTGGACGAGCTGAACCCGCACGTCCACTGTACGCTTCTGCCAATCAAGGACGGCAAGTTTGCGTACAAGGAGATATTCGCCGGAAAGGACAAGTTCGAGTACAGCGAACGGATGAAACAGCTCCATACCGACTTTTTCGCCGAAGTCAATACGAAATGGGGAATGTCGAGAGGACGGAGTATCGCCGAGACCGGCGCACGGCACCGCACGACCGAGGAATACCGCCGTATGCTGTCGGAGGAATGCACGACTATGGAGGAACGGATTGGCCGTCATCAGGAAGTGTTGTCCTCCCTGCAATCGGAAATCCGGCTGGCAGAACGCAGGGTAAAAGGTCTTACGACGATGGTAGAGAACCTCGAAAAGGCGAAAGCCGAAAAGGAGGCGCAGCTATCGGCAGCCGAAAGCGACCTGAAAGCGAACAAGGGGGATGCAGTGCAATTGGCCGTGCAGGTTCAAGGTTTGGAGAAAGAGCTGCAAGGAATCACCCGGCAACTGGCAGACAAACAAGGCAAGTTGCAGGCGGCTGACCGACAACTCGCCGACCTGAAAGAGAACATGAGTGCCATTGAGGAACGCACGGAAGAACTCAAGGAAGAAGCCTACCGGTATTCGCACGACGTACACTCCAAAGTGGACAACCTGTTAAAGGATGCCCTGTTGGAAAGTGTGGTCAGCGAGTTCCGGAACGTGTCGGCACAGATGGGCGTGTCAGAACGGCAACTGTTTGACGGTACACTCGTACAGTCCATCGCGGAACAGGGTACGGAAGTCATGCACTGCGCTACGATGCTCTTTCTCGGCATGGTCGATGATGCCACCACGTTTGCCGAAACACATGGCGGCGGAGGCGGCGGAAGCGACCTTAAATGGGGGCGCGACGATGATGAAGACAACCGGGCGTGGGCGCTCCGCTGCATGAGGATGGCAAGTCGTATGATGCGTCCGAGCATCGGCAAAAAGTCCAAGCGGTAAATGGCGGATAATCCCGTAAATAAATCAAATGTATAACATAAAATCATCAATATATGACGAAACAAATCATTTTTATTTTTGCGCTATTTTGCTCGATGCAGACATGGGCAAATAGCCAACCCAAACAAGAGGACACTGTACGATACACGTCCCATCATGTTGTCACTGAACAGCTCCAATCAATGCCGCCGGCTTATCTCGACGGAGTGGTACTTCCGGCTCGCGGAAGCGGCAACTGGTTTGTCAGCATTGCCGGAGGCACGACCGCTTTTCTCGGCACCCCGCTCGGTTGTGAGGACTTGTTCGGGCGGATGAAACCCTCGTACAGCCTCGCTGTCGGCAAGTGGTTCACGCCGTCTGTCGGCGCACGGATAAATTACAGCGGCCTGCAGTTCAAGGACGCCCGGCTATCCACACAGAACTATCACCACATCCATGCGGATCTGCTATGGAATGTGCTCGGTTACGGGTACGCCCGGCAAGAACAGGTGCGCTGGAGCCTTGCACCCTTTGCGGGTGTCGGGCTACTACACCACGCTACCAACGGGCACAATCCGTTCGCTATTTCCTATGGCGTACAAGGACAGTATCGTATCAACAGCCGGTTAAGCGCCATGTTGGAACTCTCAAGCATGACCACATTCCAGGACTTCGACGGGTATGGCAGGGCGAACCGTCTCGGCGACCACATGGTGTCGCTCTCGGCAGGGTTCACGTTCCACATCGGGCAGACCGGATGGAAGCGTGCGATAGACGCCACGCCCTACATCCGCAGGAACGAATGGCTCACGGACTACACGAACTTCCTGTCGGAGGAGAACAACCGTTCCAAGGGGCGTATCGATCAGGACAGGCGGACGCTTGCCGAATTGAAGAAGATACTGGAAATAGAAGGTCTGCTCGACACGTACAGCCAACTGTTCGGGAGCGAGGATGCCACCGGACGCCAATATCCCGTGAACAATTACAGTGGATTAAATTCACTCCGGGCAAGGTTGAAAAACAGGCATTGGGACGGGAAGTCGCTTCTTGAGGGCGAGTATTCATACGGAGATACACGGACGGACACCCTGACGGCTGCTAATCGAAACAGCACGTCCGGCATCAATGAAAACGGAGGCGGGAACGGCAATCTTTCCGATACCGATACCATATTCACGTCTGGAAGATATGCCTCCCTTGCATCTGACGGAAGCGAATGTATTGGCTCTCCCGTATATTTCTTTTTCTCCCTCAATTCGAACAGACTGACGGATGCTTCGCAAATGCTCAATCTTGATGAATTGGCACGGGTAGCAAAGAAACACGGGGTGGCGGTGATGGTGACAGGTGCGGCGGACAGTTCAACAGGCACGGCAGACATCAACGAATCATTGAGTGCATCACGCGCCGCCTACATTGCCGATGAATTGAAGCATAGAGGAATCCCGTATGACCGCATAACACAGACAGGCAAGGGCGGTATCAGCGACTATGTACCGATAGAAGCCAACCGCCATACGAAAGTGGAACTGTTCTTTCTTGAAACGACAAAAACAACGAAATAATACATACGATTAACTGAAAGAAGAGTGCTGTTTCTTTCGATTCGGCACTCTTCTTTGAAACGGGAAATTCAACTATTTATATAGTTTTTTTACAGCCATCTCATTTCAGTGATTTCATGTGGTTTTCCACAAACCGTTAGTCGTGCCCACGCTACAATTCTCCAAGGACGTCCTTCTTTTCTTCCTATGACAAATGAATAGAATTCGTCTGTTCCGGAAATAAGACCATATACATCTTTGTTCAATTCAATCTGACAATCTACTATCAGTTCAGCAAAAATTCTCTCTCTTTGAAATATTTCACATATAATGTTTTTGGATTCTCTCATCCCTTTCAAATGCTTCTTTATTTTCGTATCTATACGCTCTGTCATTAATGGCAAGATGACAGACATAACGTCTGCCTTGTTCGCCTTTACTATAAAACAAAGCCATTTTACAGCCGGAAAATTTTGAGCTTATGGCCCATTTCTCATGTGGAACTTCAGTATAAGATATTTTACCCGGAACATAAGGTACAGGTATTGCACATGGAAATTGTTCGTACCAAATGGTTTTTAACATGTAATCGGAGACGAGGCGGTCCTTGTCATTTGTATCTCCGCATTGATGTTCGAAAGGATATAACCATGCAGGAATGTCGTTACCCATATAAATATACGAAAAATAACTGATAATTCAATATAGCGTCTAAGGTTTTTGCACAGGCTCTCGGGTGCTTACAAGAAAAATGCATTAATCCTCAGAAATTTATAATCTATATCTGTGATGTTGAATAATTTATAGTATAATTATTGTTATTATTATTAAAATGTAAGTACTACACCAAAATACCAAGTTTTTAAAGAATGATATTTTTTATAAATACTGGAATAGTCTGAATAATAATACAATTCATTAGTTTCATTTTTAGTATTCAATATATTATTTATTGATAAATATACAGTTAATGTACATGTTTTGAAGGTCATGTATTTTGACATAGATAAATCCAATCTGTTATATGCTCTATTTTGAAATTCTTCTAATTGACTATATATAGGTTCATATGCCTTTGCTTCAGAATTCCAACGAGAAGAAAGTACCGGATAATGCAGGTTATAACTTCCAGGACGTCCTATATACATAAGACCGATTGAGAACAATTTAGGATTACTATATGTAATTGATGGTTTCAAAAAATATAAAAAATTATGTCCTCCTTTATATTTTGTTCCATTTACATTCGCTTCTTGTTTGATTGTTGAATTAGATAAAGATATAGTAAGATAATTCCATAAAGTTTGCGATATTGAGAATTCAACCCCCAAAGTCTGAGTCTTATTTATAGTGTAATAAAAGTCAATGTCTCGTTCTCCACTTTCTTGCTTATAGTATAATGCCGATTGAATCTTAGTTTGTCTATTTTCATATATATAGTCCAAAGAAACTTGTTTGCTCTTCAATAATCTGTATTTTAAATTATAATAATCAGGCTGTGTGTAATTATGATAATGTCCAGCACTTAAAATCAATGTATGATTATTAGCAGGTACATACTTTAGGCTATATTGAAAACTAGTGTATTGTTTTTGTTTATTGATTGGTATGTTTGTTCTAGCTCCTATTGACATAGAAACTCTTTTATGTATATCCCAATTCACATAAAAATATGGTTCAAGTATATAATTTGAAACTATTGTATCTTGATTATAGGTAGGAGATTCCTTATTCATCGCATAATAATACAACGGAACTTTATTTTTTACCAAAGTATTCTGGTTATCTAAACTTACCCCTGTTTGAAAAGTTATTTTTTTTGTAATATCTGTTTTATAATCTATTGACGCATAATGGGAATAGTCTTTTGAGTTCAAAATATTATTTCCAAATAGCACTTCTTTTTTTTCGTAATTATACCCATGATTAATTTTAAACATCCCTTTTTTAAAAAATATAACAAAATTGTTAACAGAGAAATATCTTAATCCATTAGATTTAAGATTTCCCTGGTAAGCTAACATTGCAGATGTACCATTATAATTCTCGCTCATAAAGTAATTATAAGAATTAAAATACATTTTATCATTAAGAGTATATCGAAAATTTATACCCACATCTTTTGTATCATAACTTTTCATATCAGGCAAACTCTTAGTGTTTATTTTTTTTAGCAAATATGAATTTTGCCAATTTCCATAAATTTGAATAAAAGTAGATTTTCCTTGTAACTTTTGCCCCATTGAAAAGCCAATATTTCCAATCCCTGCTGAAAGTTGATATGTGTTTTTGCTAATTTTCTTAATAGTTGATATATCTATTATCCCCCCTGAAGCATTGCCAGTTATTAAAGGAGGATTGGATGGATATACAGTTTGTACGTCTATCATCTCAGGATTAAAAATACTAAAAAAACCAATGTTATTTAAACTTGAAGCTCTTACTGGGCGATAAATTGGTACGCCATTGTATATAACTCTTGAACGATCAGAACTGCTTCCACGCAGAGATGGATTTGCGCTTTCATCACTATTGGTAGAAGCAGGCATATTAATTATGGCTTTTAAAGGATCGGCTTGAGATATAGGATTCATATATATATCTAAACTGCTGAGTTTTTCTGTCGAAAATTGCTCTGATATTGGAGTAGTCCCTGCAATAACAACTTCATCTAAAAGTACAGGGTCGGCATTTAATGTTATGATATTCTTTGAATCCTCTTCCAATTCAACAGCCGGAATTCTTTTATTCTGGTAGCCAATAAATGTTATAATGAGGGTGTCATTATCATATGTATAAGGAATAGAAAAATACCCATTCAAATCACTTATTGCACCATTATGAGGATTTGATTTAAAGTAAACATTAGCAGCAAATATAGGCAAATTCCTCTCATCCACCACTGTCCCTGATATTTCTTGCGCATTTACAATTTTTGCTAAAGTAAAAACTGTAATTAATGATATAAATAATTTCTTCATAATATATTGTTGTTGAATGGATATAGCTAATTTGAAATTCTGAAACAGGTAATATAATATTAAGAACCTTATTCCAGAATTTCAAAGAGATTTTTTACAACTTAGACTTATTGTACTTTAGAGTATAATTATCGGGATATTCTAATAGTCCTAACTCAATGTATTTTTTTGCTTGTTTCATATTGTTTTTTTTTATATAATAATTTGTCAGTAATTCATAGCTCTCTTGTCTGCCCCAGGAAGGTAAATAAGGATTGGCAATTTTTTGTATAGAAGAAATAGAAAGAGCTTTCAATGCATATTCTTCAACCTTATTTCCTCCACCATAGGTTTCGGGAGTATAATAATCATTATTAGCCAAGACATAGTATACTCTTGGATTGTTATCATCAAGTTTTAAAGCACGCTCAATATAATCAGTTGCACTTTTAGACGCTTGAATTACTTTTGGAAATTTTAAAAACTGACATGAGAAACTGTGTAACATTGAAAGCAGGGCACAATCTTCCGAATTCTTTTTCTTTATTGATTCTAATGCGTCAATACCTTTCTTTAATTCTTCGTAAGATTTACCTGTTTCACTTTTTTTTAAATAAAATATACTACAGTAATAATGAGTATATCCTTTCCAATATAGGAAAATAGAATTATTGCTTTTGTGATACAATGATGAAAATTCATCAATAAGTGATAACATTTTTGAGTTGTTTTGTTCAACAAATGAATTCATAAAAGCATCCATTATTCTATTATGAACATTCTGTTCTTCTTGTGTTTCCACACAAATTTGATCATTCATGTAAAAACATACGCTAGTAGTGGCATAGGAGCTCTGAAATACTACACTTAGTGCAATAATTGAAATTAATAATAGAGACTTCATTTTTTTTAATTTAAATGGTTAAACATATGTTATAAATTTATATAGCTTTTCAAGTTTTCAACATATTGCTCAAAAGCCAATTTCCCTTGTTCTGTTATGAAGCACATCGTTTGAGGACGTTTACCAACAAATTCTTTTTGTATGCATATATAATTAGCCTTTTGTAATTTGCTAAGTTGGATACTAAGATTCCCTGAGGTTGCATGACACGTTTCAAGTAGATAAGTAAAATCAGCTTTTTCTGCATTTAAAAGAATTGACATTATAGCCAATCTCAATTCAGAATGAAGTAGCGGATTTAATTCTTTTAGCATAACCTTTTGTATTTTATATATATTCCTGGAACAATCATACAAGCTATAGCCCAAATTGCATACG
>CAJTYV010000039.1 GCA_910584195.1 uncultured Ruminococcus sp.
GCGAAGACGATACTTGGTTGGCGACGACCTGGAAAATTATTTCAATGCCGGCATTTTTAAGCGGAAGTTTGTGCTTCCGCTTAATTCTATAAGGGCCATTAGCTCAGTTGGTTAGAGCATCCGGCTCATAACCGGACGGTCCGGGGTTCGAGTCCCTGATGGCCCATTTTATTATTTATTTAATTAATTACTTTATTTTCCGATATTTCGGAAATTTTTTTTATATTGTCAATGTCGTTTTATGTCATAAAAAGTCAAGAAGGTGAGTCGTATGAAACAAAGAAAAGTATTTATCATATCTATTTTAGCTTTTGTTATGTTCTGTATTTCACTTCTTTGGAAATCATGTGAAGAAGAAAAAGAAATGGAGATAATTTATACAATAAAAAGTGAGCCAACTGAGACATCATTAACGAAAGTTTCAGAGACTACATATAAAATAAACACAATTACTACAGTAAAAGAAACTGTGCTTTACACAGTTTCGACTACGGTGACAATGCCTTCTATACCACTTTATATTGATTTAAATACTGCTGACGCGCAAACACTATGTCTTCTTAATGGAATAGGTGAAAAATTATCTGAGGAGATTATTAGATATCGTGATGAAAATGGAAAATTTAATAATATTGAAGAAATTATGATGGTTCACGGCATTGGCGAGAAAATTTTCGCGGATGTACGTGATTTTATTTATGTCGCAGATCCGGTATATCCTATTGATGAGTCTGAAAATGATATTGAAGAAATTCCATATGAAGAACCTCCTATTGTGGAGGAAACAGAACCAGGTATCGAACCCGAATTAACGTTGGATGATGTTACACCTATTGAACTTAATTCAGCTGATGTTGAGTTGTTAACTATTTTGCCTTATATTGATGATTTAATTGCTGAAAAAATTATTGAGCTACGTGAGGAAATCGGCGGTTTTTCTCATCCTTACGAACTGCTTTACATTGAGGAACTTAGCCGAGAACAAGTTGCTGAAATCATTGAATATGTTTATGTTGAGAAATCCGAGGTATTTTCGGATTAATTGTAATGATATTTTGTTTACAAAATATTTACATTTTTTATGCTCGTTTTATAATGCTTTTTCGTTGTATATTATAAAACAAGAGCTGATGAGCGGCTTCGTAACTCATTAAAAGGAGTGACAAAATGAAAATTGAAAAAGAATATGATAATATTTTCCGATATGTTTTTTATCGTGTAAATTGCCGTGAAGAGGCGGAAGATATTACTCAGGAAACTTTTTTGCGATACATTCAGCATTCAGAATATCATAAAATAGGTACGGAAAGACAGTTCCTTTATACTATTGCACGTAATCTGTGTATAGATTTTTATCGGAAATCCAAACCTGAAACGATTAGTGATGATTTTATTCAAACTGAAAATACGGATATTTTAAGAGACGTAGCAGTTCGTCTGGCAATGTCAAAACTTTCTGAGGAGGAACGTGAAATTATAATTATGCGTCTTGTTAACGGAGAAAAAATTTCTGTTATTGCTAAAATTTTTGGTATATCACGCTTTACTATGGGACGCAGAATTAATGATATAATTTCAAAGCTCAAAGAGGAATTAGGAAAGGAGGAGCTGTTATGAACCGAAAATTAACAAAATTACTTAAAAGTACCTACGGAAGCGAATCACCAAACAGAAAAAATGATTTTATACAGCAAGTAAAAATGGATCCGACATGGAGAAGGCTTCATCCAATAAGCTCATTTATTGATATTCATCCAACGCTTATGCCTCTATCTGCCTTTATGACGGCTGCTGCTATCTGCGTGCTTATTGTTGTCTGTGCTCTAAAGGGACAAAATACTCCCAAGCCTGAAGAACCGCCTGTAATAATATCAAAAATGACCGTTACAACTTCGAATTCGTCCGAAAGCATTAATACTGATGACATTGTCTCTGCTGTTGCTGAAAATTCGGTAACTGAAACCTTTGTATCAGTATCAGTTGAAAAAGATTCGCAAAAAACTTCATATGCAACAGAAAAAGGTCTCTTGAATAACAGTGAAGACATACTGCATGTTTCAGAGGAGAAAAATACATCTTCTGCAATATCTTCTGTCAACGCAGCTTCATCGGCTGTTGAAACGACTGTATCTTCGATTTATTATACGCAGCTATTTCGTCACGATTATACCGCTCGTGAACTAAATGATAATGAAACGCTGAAATACGGTTATCCTGACAAATTTTTACTTCGTGATCAGTTCAAGCTTAAAATTGAGGCAGAATCTTCGGAATTTGCTGACATTCTTATTGAGCACCTGAATGGTTTAACAGATTCGGATATATCGGAAAATGCCATGGGACTTGTTTTGGCATGGAACGAACCCGAAATCATTGAAGGTATTACAACGAATATTGAATATATTGCCTATGAGGGTAAGCCTTGGACAATATGTGAAGTTACTGTAAGCAAAGTACATCATTTTAATTGCAGTAGTGATAATGGATATAAAGTGATAAATAAGGGTGATAAAATAAATATTGCAATGCCCGGAGGGTATATGAAGTTAAGCGAATATATCAGCTTGAATCCGGATGATGCTCAGTTTAGAGATTGGACGGAGAATGAAATAAATTCCACCGTTATATATGAAGCGGGTTCTAATCAGAACGAACCGAGAATAGGCGATTCGTTTGCATATTTTCTTGAAAATTGTAATATTGATCTGCCTATCGAAAATCTTTATATAAGAAGCGGTTTCGGCGATGTGTCGCAGTTTACAGTGAATGGAAGCTGTTTTGCTAGCTGCAATAGCAATTATGCTGATTATAAATTTTATAAAAGCCATATCAGTGAAGATTCTATATGGGAATATTTCTACGATCCGGATAGCAGCAGATGTATTGCTTTTCGAGATGAAAGCGTATTGTTAAGTGGATGTGTTTCATGCTACAGTATAGATTCTGACGGAAAGGTTAACTATCTTGACAGTTTTTTAACTGATGATGGATTTTTCCCGTTCTGTGAGCCTTATGGAGAAGAACAGATATATGTTCATAATGAAACAGAGGTCGTTGGCAGATATTATCGGCTTACATGGTGTGACGAGGGAGTTACTCTTAAATATTGTGTCGATGAACTTCACAGCGACGAAGATGAATTTGAGATAATTAATTTTTCTATACCGAAATGAACGCTTGATTCTTGAGCGATGAAAAAAGTCACGTTATTGCTCCAAACAAAATTTACGCTTACGGCATATAATGGTATGAGGACGTTAGAATCTGTTATGTATCTCGAAGCACATGATTTTTACAAAGATTTGTGCATAGATATAATTAACAGGCGTACAGACCTCATTAAAACGAAAGGGGAGATAATTCTGCCTAAAATATTTTTAAGTCCCTCTACGCAGGAGTGGAACAAATACGCTACAGAGGGTAATGAGGAGCTTTACATGAATCTCCTTGCAGATAGAATGGAGCCTTATCTCCGTTCAAGCGGCATTGCATTTGACCGCAACGACCCTGACAGAAATGTTCAGGGAGCTATACAAGATTCAAATGCAGGGCAGTATGATGTACATCTCGCTTTGCATTCAAATGCGGCTCCTGAAAGTCTTGCCGGTAAGATAAGGGGAATAGATATTTACTTTGCGCCTAAAAGCGTATACAGCGAACAGCTTGCAAATATAATTGCAAATAATTTGAAAGCAATATATCCTTTGCCGGACAAATCACGGGCAGTGCCTGCCTATAACTTGGGTGAGGTTTTGCAGACTCGGGCGGTGGCAGTGCTGTGTGAACTCGGCTATCATGATAACTTTGCTGATGAAGCATGGCTAAAAAATAATCTTGAAGCTATTGCTCGGAATCTTGTACGTTCTTTGTGCGATTATTTCGGTATTCCGTTTATACCGCCCACAGCCCTGATATACGGCATGGTTTCTACGGACGGAAGTAATCTTAATATACGCAGTTATCCGTCACTTGACGGCGATATAATAGGTAAGATACCCAATAACGCTGCCGTTCTCATCACAGGCGAAATACCCGGCTGGTACGTTGTCAGCTACGATAATATCGTTGGTTATGCAAGCTCTGATTATATCATAATTTAGAACTTGTGTTCACAGGATAAGCTGCACATTCTTTGGGCAAATTTTGCTGATGACCGCGTAAAAAATTTGGTATATTTTCATACGCCTTATCCTCAGCAAAATTATGCTCAAAAATTCGAATACAAAAGATATTAAACAGGCTGACTGCAATATTAAATTAAATGAAAAAAATATATTAAACCTCTTGACTTTTGTTTCAAACTGATGTATAATATTATATGTACTTTGCGAGTGTGCTGGAATAGGCAGACAGGCACGTTTGAGGGGCGTGTGTCGACAGACGTATGGGTTCAAGTCCCATTACTCGCACCAAAAAGAGATGGAGAGGTATGTTTCTCTTTTCTCTGTTATTTACAAGGTGGACAGGTGGCTGAGCTGGTCTAAGGCGCACGACTGGAACTCGTGTATACGTTAATAGCGTATCGAGGGTTCGAATCCCTCCCTGTCCGCCATTTTTTAGTATTTGAAAGGGTGAAATTCTTAATGGACAGTACCCCCGATGGGTGTAATTCCAAGAAAACTAAATACTGCTGTTCAGGGCATGGACTGTGCTGTTTTTGTTAGCTCAGTTTATGCCTTTTCGTAGTTGTATTTAATTATGTGTTTTTATGACTTTGCGTTATTAAGTTTTAGTTAATTAAAGAGAGGTTATTTTTATGATAGGGCAGATAATTCTGCAAATAGTGCTTATTGCGCTTAACGCTGTCTTTGCATGTGCGGAGATAGCGGTTATTTCGGCTAATCCCACGAAAATTGACAAATTGGCGGACGATGGCAATAAAAAGGCTGTTCGGCTGAAAAAACTTACTGAAGAACCGGCAAGATTTCTTGCTACCATTCAAGTTGCTATTACTTTGTCCGGCTTTATCGGAGCTGCTTTTGCAGCGGATAATTTTGCGGACAAGATAGTACAATTAACAAATAATGCCGGATTGGAGGAATATTCGGGTATTTTGAAACCGATCGCTGTTGTGGTCGTTACACTGATACTTTCGTACATAACGCTTGTTTTCGGTGAGCTTGTGCCGAAACGTGCTGCTATGAAAAATCCTGAAAAGCTGGCGTTATCTATGGCTAAGGGCATAGGAGCTGTTCAGATAATATTTGCTCCGCTTGTTTGGATGCTTAATATTTCTACAAACGGCGTTTTGAAGCTCATGGGTATTAATCCTGAGGATGAGGAGGAGACCGTTACAGAAGAAGAAATAATTATGATGTCTGATGCAGGCGCTGAAAAAGGTACTATAGACGAGGATGAGAATCGTATTATAAAAAATATATTTGAGTTTGATGATCTTACAGCTGAACAGGTTTGTACTCATCGTACTGATGCTGTAATTTTATGGAATGAAGATACCATAGAGACATGGGAGGAGACCATACATCGTACACGTCACTCTCTTTTCCCAATTTGCGGTGAATCGGTGGATAATGTAATAGGAATACTTAATGCTAAAGATTATTTCCGCCTTGAGGACAAGAACCGTGAAAATATTATGAAAAATGCAGTAAAAGAGCCGTATTTCGTTCACGAAAATATGAAAGCCGATGTGCTTTTCGCTCAGATGAAAAAACGCGGAGGTCATCATTTTGCGGTTGTTGTTGATGAATATGGCGGAATGACGGGAATAATTACTGTTACTGATCTTGTAGAGGAACTTGTGGGAGATTTTGACGATGATGAACTTAATCATCCTGAACCTCAGCTTAAAGCGATAGGCGAGAATCGTTGGATAGTTCCCGGTATTACAAATCTCAGTGAGGTCTGCGAAGTTCTCGGTATAGTTCTTCCTACTGATAAATATGATACTTTTGGAGGTTATGTTATTGCAGGTCTTGGGGAAATTCCAAAGGACGGCTTGACTGCCGAGCTCGAGTGTGATGGACTTCATATAGAGATACTCAAAATTTATCACCATAGGATCGAAATATGCCGAGTAACAAAATTCGAAAAGAGTAATACTGATACTGAATAAAACAGCAGGGCTGTTACGGTTTAATTACTGTAACAGCCCTTTATTGTATATCCGGAAAGAAATATAATAACAAATTATAAATACAACTGCCGGAGCAAGAGAAAATGGCAGAATGCTCCATATCTGACTCTCTGTCAGAGAATCAGAAGAAGCGTTGGGATTAATAAAATTAAATATCTGTAAAAAATACCCGTTTATAAGCTTATGCCAGCGATAAAAGTCAATATCCGAGAATTTAAGTATCAGCCAGCTTATTATGGCAGGAACAGAAGAAAAAATTCCCATGATAAACGGCATAATGTGAGACGGTCTTCTATCACCTTTACGAACGGCTTTGACATCTGCATAAGCCGTTTTGAAAGCAAAGCTTCCGAGAATACATATAAGTATACCGAAAGTACATACAGATGATATGATTCGCAGTACAATATTGGATGAGAAAGCAAGAGTCAGTCCAATAAAAAGCGAAAGCAGATCCGTGGCAAAAACTGCTGCAAGAGTTTTTAAAATTTTCATAAATAAGATTTCTTTGAATAATTTATATAATTGGTGAAACAATAAGACCGAGGTGAGAAATATGATAGATGAAGATATGAAGATATACATTCCCCGTCCCACAGACGTAAAGGAAACAGAGGAGGAAACGGATGAGGTAAAGG
The DNA here is from genome assembly GCA_910584195.1 of uncultured Ruminococcus sp. GTDB lineage: Bacteria > Bacillota > Clostridia > Oscillospirales > Ruminococcaceae > Ruminococcus. The sequence goes on from CAJTYV010000039.1 coordinate 6,736, forward strand.
TTTATACTAACCTGAAATAAATCCATTTTACTCCTCAGTTTTCGAACATTTTGCGCAGCGACCGTAAAATACAGTTTGCGATGGGTCGATAACGAAGCCGTGATGCTGCGAAATGTGACTGCTTATGTCCATAAGACGGCTGCAGCTCAGGTGAATGAGTTTTCCGCAGCTCTGACATTTCAAGTGAAAATGTTCGCGGCATTCTTTTTCGTTTTCAACGTACTGGAAGCAGGCAGAAGTTTTGCCGTCAATAATAAATTTACGGACTGTGCCTGCTTCTACAAGGCGTTCAAGCTGCCTGTAAATAGTTGCCATTCCAACGGGAGAGCCGACTGAGCGCAGATACGTATCAATTTCTTGTGCGCTTGTATGTTTATCCTTATTTTTTATCAGAAATTCAATCAGTTTTTCTTTTTGTGCGGTATTATACCCGAGATCTTTTTTCATAAATGCCCCCGAAAGTTCTGCTCAATATGCTATTTTAAGAACGTACATATTATCGTCATTGGTATAATTTACCGAATCGCTTATTGAGACGTATTCATTCAGTTCCCATAAGGCTCCTTCATCGAAAAGAGACGATATGGCTTCGTTATAAATATTTTCATCAGCAAACATAAGTTCTGCTTCGCCGTTTTCTGAATATCCCGCTATTGCCGTACCTATTGTATTCTGACTGTACAGAGTTATATACGTACCATTTCTGACGTAGTAATTATCGTCCATTGAATAACAATTCGGAATATTTTCCTGATCCTTATCAAGCATTCTCGTCTTGAACATGCGCTCATCGTCAATAAGACAATAAGTATGCATTATTGGAGAACCTGCAACCTTACCATCATCAGGATCGTCCCATGTTACGTCGATCCAGTAATTTTTTCCGTTTATACTAACATAATTCCAGGCATGCGGAAGCAGTTCGTTTTCAACGCTCTGAGAGTAAGGGTCGCTGCTTTTTGCAAGTCCGGTTACTGTTCCGCAGGGAATCCCGATTAGGTTCATTATATACTGAAATGCTTCGGAATATCCCTGACAAACGGCTTTTCCGTCTACAAGACAGCCGTAAGCCGTTCCCCACAATCCGTTTTCTTCGGATTCAGCGCCTATATGGTCATAAACGGTATTGTTTATAAGAAAATCATGAACATATACTATTTTTCCGTAGTCGTCAAGATCGTTGGAAATGCCGGATATGATATTTTTTGCCGCTGATTCAAGTTCACTAAGCATACGCTCAAGCTGTTCGGGCGTATAGTTGTTAAGAACGTCAATTGTTATTTCTGAACGGCTGCTTCCGCTTTTTATAGTATATCCGTTCACCCAGAAAAGATCGGGACGGTTTCGGCGGATACGGTTTACTGCCTCTTCAGCGTATGCGGTATCTATAAATCCATTGTATTCGGAAAAATTCGTCATATTTTCAAGACTTCCGAGTACCCCGTCATATACGTTCTCAATATCTACGGTTTCAGCGGTTGAACTTTCGGAAAGCGGTGTAAAAAAATCTGCATTTTCCGTACAGCCTGTCAGAATAAGCGTGCTTGAAAGAGCCGTCATAATTATCGTTTTATTCAAGTCTGACTCCGATCTATTTAAAAATTATGTCCAATGAATAAACGTTGTCGTTTCTGTAATAGCTAACTCCGTTAAGTCCCAGTCCGTCTGCCTTATAGAGCTTGGATTTTCCTATAAGACTGTTTAAAGCTTCCTCGTAAGCCTCAAAACTTCCGAACATAATTTCGCAATGGCTTTCACTTGTATGATTTTCAACATATTCAAGGACAGCTTTTTCATCGTAGGACTCGAAAAAACCGCCGTTTTTCACAAAATAACAGCAGCTTGTTTCCGTACATTCGGGTACGAAGCTTTGAATAAGATCAAAACTTCTTGTTCGCAGAAGCTGTTCTGTTGTAAACATAAAATATGTGTGCTGAGGGGCGCCTTCATCGTTATCGTCCCATGTAACGTCCACCCAGTAGTAATCGCCGTCTATTTTTACATAATTCCATTCATGATTAGAGCCTGTGCAGATTCCGCTTTCAATGCCCAATTTTTGCATTATGTAGTGAAAAGCTTCCGAATATCCGCCGCAGACCGCTTTTTTCTCTACAAGACAGCCGTAGGAAGAACCCCATAAACCAAATTCTGTATAGGCTTGTTTTGAATGATCGTATTCAGTGTTTTCAATTAAGTAATCGTGTACATACAGCGCTTTTTCGTAATCGCTGCTGCCTGACGGGATTCCGCTTATAACATCGTTTGCCGCATCATCAAGTTCTTCAAGCATCTCTGAGACGTCGTAAGTGTCGTAATCCTTTAAAAAATCTATTTTGATTTCCGAGCCGTCCGTGACCGTCCCCGCATAGTAAACTCCGCCAAGCCAGAAAATCTGGGGACAATCGTTGACTATCTGATATAAAGCTTTTTTAACATCGTTATTTGTTACTTTGTCAGGAACTATTGTTTTTTTCTCGCCCATAAGCAGATTTGTGCAAAGAAGCGGATACCAATTTGAATCGTAAAGTTCATCGGCGACTTCGTTGACTTCCGGCATATTGTTCGGTACAGGACGAACAGGCGGATCTATTTTATTTTCGGTTTCTATAAGCTTGGAAATATCCATACAGCCGCTCAAAAGCGTTATTGCTGCAAAAGCTGCAAAAATATTTAATTTTTTCATAATAAACTCCCTATATCATTTTTAAGCGCTACCTTAGAGCCTGTTTAGTATCTCAATGTGTGCGGATTTTTGAGTATAAATTTGACGAGAACAAGGCGAAAAAGTGAAAGCATACTGTCGTATGGTAAGCTTTTTCAACGCAGTAATCGGCAAATTTTGCCGAAAAGGCGTGCGCAGTGAGATACTAAACAGGCTCTTAAAGCATGTTCGCATAAGAATTTGCCGAAAGTATATGTTAAACGTCGGGCGGATCTTAAATAACGCCCTCGAAGCTTTGGTCGAGTATTTCAACAGATTCTTTGAATTTATTCATTTCATCATCGGTCAGAGAGAGTTCAAGTATCTCTTTTACGCCGTTTCTTCCGATAATACATGGAACTCCGATAAATACATTGCGGCTGTCATATTCTCCGCATAGCTTTGCAGATACGGTAACAACGCTGTTTTCGTCTCCTAAAATAGCCTTGACAATACGTGTTATAGCCATTCCTATACCGTAATAGGTCGCGCGTTTCGCCTCGATTATTTTATATGCGGCGGTTCGCACCTGTTCCTCAATTTTCTGCATATCTTCCATGCAGTAGCGGTTGCGGTTATCGTCAAGAATTTCGGTAACATGCTTTGTTGCGAGCATCATCTGGGAAACCGGCACAAATTCGCTGTCACCATGCTCGCCAATAACATAGGCATGGATATTTTTGGGATCAACCATGAAATAGTCGCCCAAAAGGTATCTGAGCCGCGCGGTATCAAGGGAAGTTCCGGTACCGATAACTCTTGCCGCTCCGAAACGTGAAAGTTCGTAAGTTACTCTCGTCATAATGTCGACGGGATTTGTGGCAACAAGAAATATTCCGTCGAAACCGGATTTTACCACAGGCGTGATTATAGAGCGAAACACTTCTGCATTTCTTTGAAGAAGATCAAGCCGTGTTTCACCCTCTTTCTGGGCGACACCTGCGGCGATAACGACAATATCGGCATCTTTGCAGTCGCTGTATTCACCGGCATATATTTTCATATTTGATTTTCCGAAAGCAAGACCGTGGTTCAGATCCATAGCCTCGCCCATTGCGCGTTCCTTGTTGACATCAATAAGCACCAGTTCGTTGCATATTCCGCCTTGATTTACAACAGCGTATGCAAAGCTCATACCTACCATGCCTGTACCTATCAGAACTACTTTTCTTTTGTCCGTATTCATTTTTTTACCTGCTTTCAGATTTTTTTCTAAAGTACGCTTATTTCACCTATATATGGAAGATTTCTGTAATACTCGTTATAATCCAGTCCATATCCGACTACAAATATGTCCGGTATAGTGAAAATAGAATAATCCGCATTAAAATTTACGGCACGCCGTTCAGGTTTATCGAGGAGCGTTATTACATGCAGGGAAAGAGGTTTTTTTTCTTTCAGAATTTCAGCAACGGCTTTCAATGTTCTGCCGGTGTCGATAATGTCCTCGGCTATTACGACATGATATTCTGATATATCGCGGTCAATGTCAAGGGTGATGCGTACTTTGCCCGATGATTCCGTTCCCTCATAGCTTTTAGCTGCCATGAAAGCGATTTCGCACGGAACGCTTATTGCCCTTGCAAGATCTGCCATAAACATAAAACAGCCTTTTAAAATTCCTATCAGCAGTATAGGACGTCCGTCGTAAATGGCGTCAATATATTTTCCTGCCGAGGCTATGCCGTCGCGGATTTCCTCTGCCGTTATTATTGCACCTTTTACGGAACTTATGTAATTATCAGTGTTCATAGTGTCGATCCTTTCAAAGCTGCTATACCTTAAAATTATTATATAATATTTGCGCCGAAAAGTCAATACCAAGGTTGACATTAATAAAGCGATATGCTATAATATTATTGCTAAAATTTTCAGCGGCAGACTGTGCCGTGTATCTGTTTTTCAGGCATTCCCTTTAATACTTATGTTTATAGGTATTAAAGGGAATAGTATTAGGGAATCACTGAATAAATCATGCCTGACGGCTCAGCACGCATCTTGCTGCGCCCGGAGGAAGTATCCTTGGGGGACATGCTTTCCGTCATCTTGCACAGAAATTCCTTGAAATGCGTCAGCATTCCCGCGTCATTTCTATACGATCTGACGAAAAATCTGCTGCGTACTGGATTTAATCAGTGATTCCTTAGATAACGTTCATTTTATGTGAACAAGCTATATATTATGAGAATTGCTTAATAATAAGGCTAAAAAGGAAGTTTGTAGAATGAAGATTTCGGACGGCTTTTGGCTCAATAAGCCGGGCTACAGCGTAGATTACGCTACACAGATGTATACTGTTGAGGCAGATGATTACTCGGTAACGGTATATGCAACAAATCAATGGATAAGCAACAGGGGCATGACATTAGGCGGTCCTATGTTTACTATCAGATTTACTTCCACTCTCGAAAACAGCATAAAAGTTTCTATCGAGCATTTCAAAGGGGTGTTGAAAAAGCTGCCCGAATTTTCTCTTAACGAAGACAGTTCATTCAAGCCGAACATAATAAAAGACGAAAGCGGCGGATATGAGCTTATTTCGGGAAAAACCAAAGTCAAGATAGGCGCGCAGGGAGGCGGCTGGAATGTTTCCTACTGGTATGAGGACAGGCTGCTTACAAAAGAGGGGTGGCGCACTACTTCCCTGATTCAGGAGGAAGATTGGTTCAGCCGAAATAAGAAAAATTCAAATGAGGGCACACGCTTTTTTTCACAGTCGGATAACGGAGAAAACGCCTATATTCGTGAAATGCTGGGTATCAGCGTAGGGGAGTATATTTACGGGTTCGGCGAAAAATTTTCATCATTTTTGAAAAACGGTCAGACAATCGAGGTTTGGAATAACGACGGCGGTACGTGTTCAGAACAGAGCTATAAGTCGATTCCGTTTTATGTATCGTCAAGAGGATACGGAGTTTTTGTAAATGAACCGGGAAAGGTTATTTTTGAAGTAGCTTCGGAAACCGTTTCGAAGGTCGCATTTTCGGTTCAGGGACAAAGAATGGAATATTTTATCTTCGGCGGCGAAACAGTTGCTGACGTTCTGAAAAATTATACGGATCTTACGGGTAAGCCTGCGCTTCCGCCTGCATATACTTTCGGACTTTGGCTGTCGACCTCGTTTACTACGAGCTATGATGAAAAAACAGTCATGGCGTTTATTGATGAAATGGAACGCCGTGACATTCCTTTGGAAGTGTTTCACTTCGATTGTTTCTGGATGAAGGAATTTCAATGGTGCAGCTTCGAATGGGATAAAGACAAGTTTCCGAATCCAAAGGAAATGATTTTACGGCTTAAAGCGAAAGGACTGAAAATTTGCCTTTGGATAAATTCCTATGTCGGTCAGCGTTCGCCCGTTTTTAACGAATGTATGGAAAAGGGGTATTTTATCAGAAATAAAGACGGTTCGGTATTTCAGTGCGACTTTTGGCAGCCGGGACTTGCCATTATTGATTTTACAAACCCCGATGCCCGAAAATGGTATGCAAGTCAGATTAAAAAGCTTGCGGAACTTGGCGTTGACGCTTTTAAAACCGACTTTGGCGAAAGAATACCTACCGAAGTTGTATATTATGACGGATCTGATCCTTACAAAATGCATAATTACTATTCATATCTTTATAATAAAACTGTTTTTGAGGCATTGAAGGAAGTCAGAGGAACGGAAAACGCTTGTCTTTTCGCGCGTTCTGCAACAGTAGGCGGTCAGCAGTTTCCTGTGCATTGGGGCGGAGATTGCTTTTCAAATTACGAATCTATGTGGGAAACTCTCAGGGGCGGACTTTCACTGTGCCTTTCGGGTTTTGGTTATTTTTCACATGATATTTCGGGATTTGAAGCTACTGGTTCTCCGGATCTCTACAAACGCTGGACGGCATTCGGACTTATGTCCACTCATTCGCGTTATCATGGCAGCTCGTCTTACAGAGTTCCGTGGAATTTTGACGAGGAAAGCTGCGATGTTTCACGCCATTTTGTGAAGCTTAAGGGCAGACTTATGCCTTATCTTTTCCGCAATGCCGTTGAAACACATAAAACAGGAGTTCCCATGATGAGAGCCATGGTTGTTGATTTCGGCTATGACAAAGCTGCTCTGACTGTAGATACACAGTACATGCTGGGCGACAGTCTGCTTGTTGCGCCTGTGTTCAGCGAAAACGGAGAATGCAGCTTTTATCTTCCCGATTGCGGAACATGGACGGATATTCAAACCGGCGAGAAGCTTGTCGGAGGATGTTGGTACACAAAGAAATACGACTATTTCGGATTGCCTCTTTATGCAAAGCCGAATTCCGTAATAGTGTACGGAGACTTTGAAAATTCCGTTGAATACGATTATATCAACAATATGAAAATCCTGATATACGGTATAGACGATGGCATGGCGATAAAAACGGTCGTATATGATAAGGATGCAAAGCCGGCGGCAGAAATTCGGGCAGAAAGAAACGGCGATACTGTTTTTGTAACTGTTGCCGGTTCGGATAAGCCATACAGCGTTGAAAGTTCACAGGGACTTAAAATAATCATAAGTTAATTTTGTGCATATATTTCATGCTATAAAAACTTTAACCGAATATTATTGGAGAATAACGGGATTTTACGGTATCTTTTTTCTTAGATCCGGGGTATAATATTTATTGCAGTGAGGACTGACTATAAAAGCAGAGCTTTGAAAGGAACGGAATACAGAATATGAGAGGGAGCTGAAAAGCTTTTCTGTTTTCTGTTTCCGATTATTATTGACCTGTGTTAATAGAATAAGCTGTATGTTTTTATACAGTTTCTCTATTAATACAGGTTTTGAATTTTTCATATCCGTATCGGCATGCAGAACATATCGTATTGTACCGGTGTTATTGTTCATAAAAAATTTACTCTGTATAAGCGTCTGAAAATCATTAATATCTTGACAGATTGATATAAAAATGATAAGATTATATTAATAAGAAAAGTTCGCAGTCTAAGAGCCTGTTTAGTATCTCACTGTGAACGCCTTTTCGGCAAAATTTGCCGATTACTGCGTTGAAAAAGCTCACCATACGTCAGTATGCTTTCACTTTTTCGCCTTGTTCTCGTCAAATTTATACTCAAAAATCCGCACACATTGAGATACTAAACAGGCTCTAAATTATTTAAATGCTATTTTATTAAGCTGCGGATAATTTAATAAGATAAGGAGAAAGAAACAATGAAAAAACTGGCAAGAACTGTCGCGGCGTTTGTATCTGCGGCGGCTTTGACGCTTATGGGAACCGCGTCGGCTATGTCTGATATGCTCGGACAGCCTGCTGCCGTGAACGCTGTTGATACTAACAATGACGATTGGCTTCATGCTGAAGGCAGCCGCCTTTACGACATGAACGGAAATGAGGTGTGGCTTACCGGAGCAAATTGGTTCGGATTCAACTGCGGTGAACGTTTTCCTCATGGTTTATGGAGTGCAGATGTCGATCAGCTTCTTTCAGCTGTTGCTGACCGTGGAATAAATCTGCTTCGTCTGCCAATGGCAACGGAACTTCTTATGGACTGGCAGGAAGGCGTTGATGACAGTTCAATGATTTCAATAAATCCCAAGAATGATGACGGATATAAGTTTAATCCCGATTTCTGCCGTCCTGATGGTTCGTGTATGAGCAGTCTTGAGATTTTTGATGTTATTATGGCAAAATGTAAAAAATACGGAATAAAAATTCTTATTGACATACACAGTCCCGCTCTTCATAACTCAGGTCATAATTATAATCTGTGGTACTATAACGAAGGAGCAGGCAGTTATGATTCAATGGCTGTTACCGATTCGGGAAACGGCGAACCTGTTACCTCAGAGATGTGGAAAGATACCCTCGTATGGCTTGCCGACCGTTATAAAAATGATGATACACTGATCGCATACGATCTGAAAAACGAACCTCACGGAAAGGGGCAGGAGGGCAGCGCCGGAGCTAAATGGGACGGCTCCAAGGATGAAAATAACTGGGCTTGGGCAGCTACGGATTGTGCTTTAGCTATGCTTGAAAAGAATCCTAACGCGCTTATTCTCATTGAGGGTGTTGAGCAGTACCCTAAAGAGGGGCATAAGTGGGGCGAACCTGATTCGCTTACTAATCCTCCCTATTATCCGGGCTGGTGGGGCGGTCAGTTCCGCGGAGTCAGAGAGTATCCGATCGATCTTGGAAAATATCAGAATAAGCTTGTATATTCTCCTCACGATTACGGTCCGGGCGTATACGCTCAGACATGGTTTGACAAGGATTTCACTGAGCAGACGCTTCTTGACGATTACTGGTACGATACTTGGGCGTTTATCAACGAGGAGGACATTGCCCCACTTCTTATCGGAGAATGGGGAGGCTTTATGGACGGAGGAAAGAACGAGCAATGGCTGACTATACTCCGTGAATATATGATAAAAAATCACATAAATCATACTTTTTGGTGCTTGAATCCGAATTCGGGTGATACAGGCGGACTTCTTGATTACTCGTTCTCACAGTGGGATGAGGATAAGTATGATTTGTTCGAGCCGTCTTTGTGGCAGACTCAGACTTCGGGAAAATATATCAGCCTTGATCATCAGGTTGCACTGGGCAAAAATGGTATTTCTTTGAATGATTTTTACGGAAATTACGCCAAGACCGAGGGAAGTAATCTTGACGGCGGAAAGACTTCGGAGGGCAATCCGGTTGATTCCACTGATCCTGCTCCTACCGAGCCGGACGTGAAACCAACAGCTCCGCCTGATCCAACGGAAACTACCGAAGGAAAAACAAATCCGATCGTTACTACCGTCAGTAGTACTAACGGCGGCAGCGGCGTTACTCTTATTGGTGATGCGAATTTGGACGGCAAAGTCACGATAGCCGATTCTACAGCGATTCTTCAATCGTTGGGAAATCCTGATAAATATGGACTTTCAGAGCAGGGGGCTGCTAATGCCGATTGCTGTGATCCCGGAGACGGAGTTCGTCCCAGTGATGCGCTTGCAATACAAAAGCTTGATGCTAAACTTCTTAATAAGCTTCCGGAGTTTACGAAATAAGCATCTGATAAAAATAAGTTTTGCCGTATATAAAAACTGCGCAGTAATTTACTGCGCAGCATTTTTATACTCAAAATCGTCGTTCGGCTGTTCGATCAATGGTCAGTTTTCCGTCTGACTGAACAGTTATGACAGATCGGCAATTATTTTTTCTGCTGCTTTGCGTCTTGTGCATCGACTGTTCATTGCTTGTTTTTCAAGATAACGGTGAGCCTGAGGTTCGGTGAACTTCATACACTTCATAAGAGCCGCCTTTGCCTTGCTTATAAGTCTGATGTCGTCAATTCTGCGGAGTACCTCGTCCGATTCGTCAATATCGGAAAACGGTGCGCCGTCGGCTTCAAGCAGACATATCCCCCTGCGGAGAACATCGCGGTCAACAGGTTTTGACAGTACAAGAATATCATATTCCGAAAGTCTGTCGGCAAGCTCATCGGCAATATTACCACTGCAAAGAAGTATTGTTTTAGTGTTCGTTTCTTCAGCGGCTGTTTCAGCAAGCTCGTTTCCGAATTCATCTGTAAGAGGAGTATTTACGATGATAAGGTCAGGCGGATTTCCATTCCTTATAATTCTTCGGGCTTCACTGCCTGTTAAAATTTCGGATATGTTGTCAAATCCAAGATTTTGCAGAGTACGGCGAAGCGTATCAGCAATCGAGTCTTGTCGGGAAATAATAAATGCTCTGTTCATGGCTGCCTCTTAAATATAAGGAAAATAAATCGTATCTTCAAATTCCTCGGACGATCGGCTTTTCTCTAAGTTTCGGAGTTGAATTTCAAGACGTTCAAGTATTTCTTTCGTGATCTTTTTTGGTAAGGTTTGCCGGATAAATTCGCTTTTTTTCGCAGATTTTATAGCTTCATCGAGACTTTGCGGAAGCATGTCCGAAGTATTTCCGCCGATTTCAAAGAGGGTACAGTCATTGCTTGCAATACCTTCGATACCTGCCGCTAAAATCAGTTTAAAGGCGATATACGGGTTGCAGGCGGCGTCTGCTGAACGAAGCTCTATACGCGGAGAAGTTCCCGAAGCAGTGGGTATTCGCACAAGAGGGGAGCGGCTGTGACCCGAAAGATTTACGTACTGTGGTGCATACCCCACGCCGAAACGTCTGTATGAGTTTGATGTGGGATTCAGAAATGCGGTAATTTCGCCTATTCGGTGCAGTATTCCCGATATAAAGCATTTTCCTTCACGGGTTATATTTTCGCGGGAGCTGCCAAAGATATATTCCCCGTTTTTCTTAACGCTCATGGAAATATTCAATGCGCTGCCGTGTTCGTTTTTTAGAGGCATTGGCATAAAGGATGCAAAAAGTCCGCATTGTGCAGCGATAGATTTCACAACTGTTTTGTAATGAACCATATCATCGGCAGCATTCACGGGATCGTTAGCTCGGAAATCTATTTCGTTTTGCCCCGGACCGTGTTTGTGGCAGGAGCTTTTAGGATTCAGACCCATTTCTTCAAGTGAAAGGCAGATCTCGCGTCGGATATTTTCACATTTGTCCAATGGAGCGACATCCAAATAACCGCCGTTATCGTGGGGAATTTTAGTCGGAGAGCCCTTATCGTCAAGATCGAAAAGATAAAATTCGCAGCGTGTGCTTACTTCGCAGGAATATCCTTTGAGGCGAAGACTGTTTATAAAATTTATGAGGTCTGTGCGCATATCAGCGGAGTAATCAGAGCCGTCAGGGGATTTCAGAGAACAGAAAAATCGAACGACTCTGCCTGATTTAGGTCTCCACGGAAGTATTGATAGGGTGGAGATGTCTGGAAACAGAAGAAGCTCGGGAGAGGAACTGTCGAATTTCATAGCGTCAAAGGGTATACCGTATGAAAACGCCTGTTCGAGTTCGTTTGGCATAACTGCGATATTTTTAAGATTTCCGAAAATATCGCAGAAAGTAAGGCGAATAAATTTTACATCGTTTTCTTCGACGAATCGAAGTATCTCTTTTGGCGAATTATTCATAAGAACCCCCTGTTTTCAAGTTCTGAAAAATATATCAGGTTTATTATAACATATTATACGTTAAATTGCAACAATCGCGGATAAAAATTCGAGATATTTATTTTTCAAAAAATTTTCTCAGAGTATATTTTAAGAAAACCAACAATGTCTATAAAACAAGAAAAGACGATTACTGCGTTTCCGGCTTGTTTGTAAAGCTGCGCGTCGGACATTCCTATTGCCTGAACCTTATGAAATTGCTCATCGGTAAATCCCTGAAGCCTCCATGTTTCTACGGGCATTAAACGCCTTATCCTGCCATGATGAACTATACCGTGCCTGTCCGAAACTGTAATGCAAAACATTGGCTCATTAGGTTCTTTTATTCTTCTGCCATTCTGCCAAGTTTTCTCTTTAAACGGATTCAGAATTGCTCTTGGGTCGGTGTCCCGACAGGACTCTTTCGCGCTATAATTTTCATGTGAATCATATAAAACATCGCGCATTTTTTCTCCTGTCGAGCCGCTAAGAATAGTTTCTGTAAAGGGTGGAAACGAAATGGGTCCAGCGTCACGCTGGTCCATTCTCGTATGCAGGTAGCGAGCTGCGTCCGTAATCTGTGGATTTTCATTCAGATCGCAAAAAACAGCGGAATGCTCGCCTTTATGGTGTGACATTCCGCTGTTCTGACGCGCCGTAACACATCTTGCAATATTTGTCATTTGTGGATCGGGATTGCAGTCAATAAAATACAGACCTGTTTTACCGCCCATTCCTCCGCTGCCGCTGCACTGAGTGGAGGCGAGTCCGTTCGGATCATATACTCTCGAACCCTGACTGCCACCAATTATTTGTTCAGTTTTCCTGCTATTTTGGCTGTTGCTTCTTCCGACAGCCAGTATTTTGCCGGAACAATTAATTCCAAGACATCCTGCAATATATACTCTCTTTCTGACTTGGGGAAGATAATCGGCGCTGTTATACAAACGCCATTCCACGCAGTACCCCAATTGGCAAAGCGTTTCAATGATTTTGGCGAAAGTTCTCCCCGAATCAATCCCCAGCAGTCCGGGTACATTTTCAAACAAAAAATAGCGAGGTCTTTTATTTTTAAGAATTCGGGCAAGTTCAAAGAAAAGAGCGCCTCTCTCATCTGCAAAGCCTTTTCTTGCTCCGCAAACCGAGAATGGCTGACACGGAAACCCTCCAACCAGCAGATCAAAGTCTGCAAGTTCTCCGGCGTCAATATTCCTGATATTTTCATAAAATTCTTCGCCTCCTGTATCGTACAGCGCTCTGTAGGCCTTCTGTGCGAATTTATCGATCTCGCACCAAGCCGCAAATTCAAATCCTCCGACTCTTTCCAAAGCAGATCGGAATCCTCCGATGCCCGAAAATGCGTCGAATACTCTTATCATCAAAATCCTCCTTTCAGCCTCATTTGGGTACAAAAAAACGGCTAAGCTTTAAAAAACTTAGCCGTTACATTGTCATATTGATCTCAGGTTCTTCCACAAGTTCTTCGCTGATTTCTTCAGTCTGAACTTCTTCCTGAATCTTGTGGAAGCTGTCCTCGCCGGGAATGATAGAAAGTGAACGTCCGTTATCCCATTTCATTAATAACTGACCGGCGTCATCGACTGCAATTACCGTTCCTTTAGTACCTGATGGAATCGGGTTGGGATCGTTTTCCATTCTGTCAAGGCATATTCTTGTGCCTTTGGGATATCTTGCCTTCATCATTTCTGTTCTTCTTCTGTTGTACATAAAACCTCACCTCATCACATAGTCATGCCAATTTGTGGTTCTTCCGACAGAGCTTCGGTTTGCTCAAGATCCATTTCTTCAGCAGTCTGAAGCGACCAACTGTCGTCTGAATTCCAGAAACTAACATAAATTTTGCTGTTATCTGCGGTTTGGACAGGCCGCTGTTCAAGCGATTCTCCCCAACCATCCCCAAGTTGTCCAATTAAATAACTGCGCAGATCGTCCAATTCATTAACGCTCAACTCATCAGTAACCTGACACTCGATCACGCCCACAAGTTCATCGTCAATTTTCTTAACTGACGGAATTGCCGAGAAAACTTTTTCTCTGACTGCAGGATTTCTGTCAAAGTACACCATAAGTCCACGATGTTCTTCTTCCGGTTCTG
>CAJTYV010000040.1 GCA_910584195.1 uncultured Ruminococcus sp.
AACTGTACATTGATTTGTGCACTCCTTACGTCCAACTTTTTGTCCGCAGGCCCGTATTCTGTACATTTAGCGGGTTGCTATATGCTCCGTAATGCGGTAATATGTGTACTACCGAAAGGGGAAAAACCCAACGGCAAGACAAAAAAACTTTACGGAGGAAACGAAAATGAACGAAAAAACAGTACAGCAGATTGCAAGAATGAAAGAGCAGACAATCGGTGTTGAGGTTGAAATGAACAGCATCACAAGAGAAAAGGCTGCAAGAATTGCAGCAGACTTTTTCGGAACAGGACGCTTTGAAAACACAGCAAACAGAAACGGCTACTGCACCTGGTCAGCATGGGATTCACAGGGCAGAGAATGGAAATTCCAGAAAGACGTAAGCATTGCAGGATGCGATTCAGAAAAATGCGAACTGGTTACACCAATCCTTAAATACGAGGACATTGAAACCTTGCAGGAATTAATCAGAAGACTTCGCAAGGCAGGAGCAATCAGCCACGCAGGAATTGGTGCAGGAGTTCACATTCACATCGGTGCAAACGGACACACACCACAGAGCCTCAGAACACTTGCAAACCTTATGGCAAGCCACGAAAGACTGATTGCAGACGCTTTGAAAATCGACCAGGGCAGAATGAACAGATACTGCAGAACAGTTAACCCAAGATTCATCGAGCAGATAAACAAGAAAAAGCCGACAACAATGGCACAGCTTGCAGACATCTGGTACACTTCAAATGATGCGAACTACGGCAGAACACAGCATTACAACGACAGCAGATACCATATGCTGAACCTCCACGCAACTTTTACAAAGGGCACGGTTGAATTCAGACTTTTCCAGTTTGACAAGCCGACAGCGGAAAAGAAAAACGGACTTCACGCAGGACAGCTTAAAAGCTACATACAGCTTTGCCTGGCACTGAGTCAGATGGCAAAAGACCTCAGAACAGCAAGCCCAAAGCCACAGCAGACCGAAAACCCGAAATTCGCAATGAGAACATGGCTGATGAGACTGGGATTCATGGGTGAAGAATTCGCAACAGCAAGGGATTTCCTTACAAGAAACCTTGAGGGAGATGCAGCCTTCAGATTCGGCAGAGCCTGAAAAGGCTCGCCCTTCGGGGCGAAGAAAAACAACGGACGGCAACACAGCCACCACGTTGCCCCGTGTGGGCAAGCAGGGATTCCTCCGCAAAGTTATCCCCACCGAAAGACCAAGCCACACACGGCAAGAAAACAGCCTTATTCGGCAAGGCATAATCTGAACAAATACTACACAATAAAAACCACAGATATTTTGTAGATTTAGCGGGTTGCAATTATCCTGAAAAAGAGTTAATATGTGACTACCGCAGAACAAATGCGGAATTCACGAAAAGGAAGATTCAGATGAAAAAATACTATATCGCCTATGGTTCAAATCTCAATGTTCAGCAGATGCGATACCGCTGTCCGGGAGCAAGGGTTGTGGGAATCAGCAGCATCAAAGATTACGAACTTCTTTATAAGGGCAGCAAGACCGGTTCCTACCTCACCATTGAGAAAAAGAAAGGTTCGGTTGTTCCTGTTGCAGTCTGGGAAGTCACAGCCGATGATGAAAAAAGGCTTGATGCCTATGAGGGTTATCCGAATTTCTATTACAAAACCGAGATGGAACTTCAGCTTAGAGGTTCCAAGAAAAGGATAAAGGCTTTCGTGTACATCATGCACGAAGAACGCAGACTGGGAATTCCGTCACAGACTTACATCAGCACCTGCCGATTCGGATATGCCGTTTTCGGGTTTGATTACAAGTACCTTGATGAAGCTTACGAAAAAAGTGTCAGAGGAGTGAAGTGAATATGAAAGCTGAAACAACGACAGAAAGAACCTGTCCAAAGTGCGGTTGTAGCTACACAGAAAGACCTGCCCTTTCCAGAACTGATAATGAAACGATGATATGTCCCGACTGCGGAACAAGAGAGGCTCTGGAAAGTATCGGGATTTCAAAAGAAGAACAGGATAAAATCGTAAGCATCATTCATCGCAATACAACTGAATAATTGCACACAAGCCGCCACGTAGCCCTGTGTGGGAATGTTGGGATTCCTCCGCAAAGTTATCCCTTTTGAAACATCGCCCCACACAAGCCACACAGGCGGCTTTGTGTTGCCGTCATATTCTACACAATATCAACCTCCGAAATCAGCTCAATGTTTGTTACATTTATTATCGCAGATATCGTTGACTATCCCATTGATATGCGGTAATATACTACACAACGGAACGGGAAACCGACCGAAAACAACGAAAAAACGGAGGAAAACACAATGACCGAACAGATTAAAACCTATTTTGAAAACCTCAGAAAGAACGCTGAGAACGATGCAAACAAGCTGAGCCGGGGAACACTTGAAGCCTACTGGACTTACGAATTCAACCTTAACCATAACAGCAGCGAATTTGAATGCAACGAACTTCCCTGGACAACGGACAT
Organism: uncultured Ruminococcus sp.; assembly: GCA_910584195.1. GTDB lineage: Bacteria > Bacillota > Clostridia > Oscillospirales > Ruminococcaceae > Ruminococcus. Next base: position 2,483 of record CAJTYV010000040.1, read on the forward strand.
GAGCGATTTTGTGAAAACCATGAGAGAGGCAGGAGTTGAAACCATGGCGGTTACGGAAACAAGCACGGCACTTCTTGAAAACCTTCACAAACTTGCAAACCAGGGCTGCACCATTGAAGGACTTTGCAAAGTAAGCAGACCGGACATTTGGAGCAAGGACAAAGAATACCCTGCAATCCGAATCAGAATTAACTAAAGCCGAAGAGCCAAGGGGCAGATGAAACTGCCCCACGCAGGCTCAGAAAGGAAAAGCCATGCACATACTTATTGTTGAACCGGGAAAGCACCCAAGAGAAGCAGAAATCGATGGAAGCCTTGAATCACTGCAGAAGACAGTCGGCGGTTACATTCAGGCAATTTATCCTTGGGAAGATAAAGTAGCTTTAATTGCCGATGAAGAGGCTAAACTGAAATCCGATACTCAGTGGAACAGAATGATTCCGGAAATCTGTGATGTCATCAAGGGCACATTTTTCATTGCAGGACTTGGCAGTGAAGATTTTACAGATCTTTCTTCCGAACTTATGGAAAAATACAAACAGCGTTTCTGGAACATTGAACTTTTCGTTCCAACACCTAACGGTCTGATGCCGATTGTAATAATGGAGTGACAGCCGCCACGTTTGCCTGTAACGGCAAGCATAAACTATTCCGAATACTTACCCAATGCAGAAACAAGCCCCACAAACGGCAATGTGGCGGCTTGTTTCTGCTGTCATAATATACACAATTCTGAACCGGTTTCATGGCTGTATATTCTGGTAGTTTAGCGGGTTGCTATTATTCACACTATGCGGTAATATGTACACAACGCAAGGGAAACCAAGCGAAAACAAACAAAAAACGGAGGAAATTAAAATGGTATCATACGGAATCGCAAAGGCAAGAGCAAAGGCATGGAGAACAGACTGGAACGAAAAAACCGAAATCACAAAGGCAATCATCACCTGGGTGGACAGCGAGTACGAATACGAACTTGAGATTGAAAACGATGACCACATGGACGATGAGGAGTTCAAAGCCTGGATTAAGAAAAACGCAGAAGAATTTGCAAAAGAAGATGCAGAGGAAAACGGAACGACATTTGAAGAAATCGACAGCATTGAATACGAAGAGGACTACATCGACGATGATGCACTTTTCGAAGATGAATACACTGCATGGGCAGAATTTGAATGGGAATGTGAAACGGGCAGATAATGCCCGCCATCATTTTCAAAACACAGCCTCAGTAATGGGGCTGTGTGTCTCGTACCGAAGATATATAGTAAACAAATAATCACAGAGATGTTTGTGCAGTATATTTCTCCGTTTACGCTTGATATACTTGAATTAGTATGGTAACATGGTTACAATGGGAATAGAATCTCGATTACAAAATCGCCCCATGGGGCTTAAAATTATTCAGGCTTGCTTATGGCAGGTCTTTTTTGTTGGGTGGTGATAGAATGGCAAAATACAAGCCGACACGATTTATGGATGAGGATTCAAGGTATGATAAAAAATCAGCAGACTATGCTGTCTCTTTTATCGAGTGCCTTAGTCATACAAAAGGCACATGGGCGGGAAAAAACTTTGAACTTCTGGATTGGCAGGAACAGATAATTCGTGACCTTTTCGGTATTCTGAAACCTAATGGATATCGACAGTTTAACACAGCCTACATTGAAATTCCCAAGAAAAATGGCAAGTCAGAACTTGCCGCCTCTGTTGCACTACTGCTCACTTGTGGAGATGGCGAAGAATGTGCCGAGGTTTACGGCTGTGCCGCAGACCGACAGCAAGCTGCCATTGTATTTGATGTTGCCGCCGATATGGTGAGAATGTGTCCCGCACTGAATAAGCGTGTAAAAATTCTGACCTCACAAAAGCGAATCGTGTACATTCCCACAAACAGCTTTTATCAGGTTCTTTCAGCTGAGGCTTACTCAAAGCACGGATTCAACATTCACGGAGTTGTCTTTGATGAATTGCATACACAGTCAAACAGAAAGCTTTTTGATGTAATGACTAAGGGCTCCGGTGATGCAAGAATGCAGCCGCTTTACTTCCTTATCACCACTGCCGGAACTGATACCAACAGCATCTGCTATGAAGTACATCAGAAGGCAAAGGATATTATTGAGGGCAGAAAGCATGCCCCGACTTTTTATCCTGTTATTTATGGTGCAGATGAGTCTGAGGACTGGACTGACCCGAAAGTGTGGAAAAAGGCAAATCCGTCACTTGATAAGACTATCGGAATGGATAAGGTTGTGGCAGCGTGTAATTCTGCAAAAGAAACTCCCGAAGAAGAGAATGCTTTTCGACAGCTTAGACTCAATCAATGGGTAAAACAGGCTGTCCGCTGGATGCCTATGGAGAAGTGGGATAAATGCAAGGTAGCATTTGATGAAGATGAACTTGCAGGTCGTGTCTGCTATGGTGGTCTTGACCTCTCCTCCACTACGGATATTACAGCTTTCGTTCTTGTATTTCCGCCAACTGAGGAAGATGAGCATTACTACGTTCTTCCTTATTTCTGGCTACCTGAAGAAACGCTACCTCTCCGTGTAAGACGTGACCACGTTCCCTACGATATATGGGAACGGCAAGGCTATCTGAAAACTACCGAAGGAAATGTTGTTCACTACGGCTTCATAGAAAATTTCATTGATGAACTGGGGCAGAAATTCAACATAAAAGAGATTGCCTTTGACCGTTGGGGCGCTGTGCAAATGTCGCAGAACCTTGACGGTCTTGGCTTTACAATGGTTCAGTTCGGACAGGGCTACAAGGATATGTCACCGCCTACAAAGGAACTGATGAAACTCACCCTTGAACAGACACTCGCTCATAACGGTCACCCTGTTTTAAGGTGGATGATGGATAATATTTTCATTCGCCGTGACCCTGCCGGAAACATAAAGCCAGATAAGGAAAAATCCACAGAGAAAATTGACGGTGCTGTTGCCATGATTATGGCTTTAGACCGTGCAATTCGCTGTGGATGTGTGTCTGATGAGTCTGTTTATGATTCGAGAGAGATGTTGATTTTGTAGTTTTGGTTACTTCTACAAACTGCAAGTTATGGAGCTGCTTATTTAGAATCCACCATAATGTTTTAAAGTTTCTGATGCGATTTTGGAGCCGATATTCATAGCCTTTTCAATATTATTTTCGAGCATATATGAGCAGATAAATCCTGCGTGATAGCTGTCACCACACCCTGTTGTGTCAATTATGTTTTCAACCTTCACAGCTTGCACCCTGAATTCCTGTCCATTAAAGTATGTAACGCTTCCACGTTCTGCAAGTGATACGTTGAACAGGCAACTGTATGTATTCGATAATTCTTTGAACTTCGGCAGGAGTTCTTCCGAGCCGCTTATCATAAAAAAATCAACATACGGAGCCAATCGTTCCATATTTGCAAAATCTCTATATACATCAAAATCAACCGCAAGCTTAAAGCCAAAAGTTTTCTTAAGTTCAACTACTTGCGAAAAACACGAAGCCCAGAAATGAATAAAGACTACATCGGATTCTGATAAGATTTTTATTTCAGTATCATTCAGTACTATTTTATCGAGAATTTTCCCATCCCATGAATTATCTTTATAATACCTATCGCCGGATTCTGTAAGGTAAGTCATATTATTTGCAGTCTTATACCTTTCATCAATGCGTATGTATTTTTTATCAATATCAAACTTTTCTATTGAATTCATTATAACTTCTGCATATTTATCTTTTCCAACAACACCAAGAAGCGTAACATCTATATTCTTAAAATGTGAGGCATGAGCGGCAAAATTTAATGCTTCTCCTCCGGGTCTGATTATTTCAGTACCATAAAAAACATCTGCACATATACAAGGAAGTGCAGTCAGCTTAATTTTATTCATTATATCACCTCTAAATTCTAATTTGTGAGGCTGATGCCCCATATTATTTTATAAAATTATACCACAATCCCATTGAAAAAGTCAAGAAAAGGAGTTGATTCTCATGGGTATTTTCACAGGACTTTTCAAGTCCAGAGATAAGCCAAAAAACAGTTACGACAGTCCGTCCTACACATATTTTTTCGGACGAGCGAACAGCGGTAAACGTGTAACCGACAGAACAGCCTTGCAGCATATTGCGGTTTATGCCTGCGTAAGAGTACTGTCGGAGGCTATCTCACAACTTCCGCTTCATGTGTACAAATACAATGATAAAGGAAAAGAGCGAGTGCCGCAGCACCCGCTTTACTTTTTGCTCCACGACCAACCTAATCCTGAAATGACATCATTTGTATTCCGTGAAACACTGATGAGCCATCTACTGATTTATGGCAATGCCTATGCACAGATTATCCGAAACGGCAGAGGTGATGTCATTGGTCTGTATCCGCTGATGCCTGATAAAATGAAAGTAGACCGTGACGATAAAAACCGCTTGATATATATTTACAGCCGTTATGATGAAGCCAATCCAAATATGAAAGAACAAGGCGATATAATTCTGTACGCTGATGAAATTCTCCACATTCCCGGCTTAGGGTTCAATGGAGTGCGCCCAGATAGGGCATAATGAGAAGTAGAAAGATGGTACTACCATGTAAGACAACGCATGAAATAACCTGCTTTATCGGAAGATGAAAATCAACCGGGAGTGTAGTATAGCAGGAAAGCAGTAAGTTGATTAAAGATAATTTATCACGACTGAACTGCAATATTAAGTGAATACGAGGATAAACCTGTGTTTGGTTAAGGCGAGTTTCCAGTTTCGGTTAAGCCACGACAAGGGAAAGTATATGTCACCCCTGACATGAGTATGAATGAATTAGTCCATTGTTCATTCAGTTGTCAACGAACTCATGTAACCCGCAAGAGAACTTGTGGTAAAGAAACGAAAGCATATCCGACAATTCACATACCAACTCATTATGTTAACTGGGGATTGCCTAAAACGGAATGCCAAATGGCTATGTGTAATGCCGAAAGGTGATAAATTCTAAGTGTAAAAAGCAAGGAAGATGACACTGAATATCCGTCAAGGCAACGGAGCGTTCGTAGTAGTCCGAGAGAGTTAATGGCTCTCACATGGCAAAGGAACGCAGTTGTTATGTACTAAAATGAAAAGAAGTTAGGGAGGAATACCTCAATGACACCAACGATTGAAATTTTAGAAAACGTAAGCAGAAACTCACAACAAAACAAGGATGAAGTATTTACAAGATTATACCGATATATGCTTCGTCCTGATATTTATTATGTAGCCTATAAAAACCTATATGCCAATAACGGTGCATCAACCAAAGGCGTAAATAACGATACGGCAGACGGTTTCGGAGAAGAAAAGATAATGAAAATTATCAGACTATTGCAAAACGAAACATATATGCCAAGTCCGTCAAGACGCACCTATCGAAAGAAAACAAATGGTAAAATGCGTCCGTTAGGCATTCCAACATTTACAGACAAACTTGTGCAGGAAGTTTTGAGAATGATTCTGCAAGCAGTTTATGAACCTGTTTTTCTGGACTGTTCTCACGGTTTCAGACCAAACAAAAGCTGTCATACTGCATTAAAATCTATTACAAAGGGCTTCAATGGCGTACGTTGGTTTGTAGAGGGAGATATAAAAGGCTGTTTTGATAATATCAATCATACAAAATTGATTGAGATTATTGGCAAAAAAATCAAGGACGCAAGGCTAATCAAACTGATATGGAAGTTTCTGAAAGCAGGATATATGGAAGATTGGATGTATAACGCAACTTACAGCGGAACGCCACAGGGTGGTATTGTTTCACCAATTTTGGCTAATATATACCTGCACGAACTTGACAAATTCGTTGTTGAACTTGCAAAAGGTTTTAACCGCAAGGGAAAGAGCTATGCAAGTAAGGAATACGAGACAGTCAGACATCAAATGAGAAAATTAAATCCGCTGATTGAAAATTCAGAGGGAGCAGAGCGTGAACGGCTGATTAAACAGAAGAAAACAATTCGGGCAAAGCTGCTAAAAATCCCTTACAAAGCACAGATTGACAAGAAAATTAAATATGTGCGATACGCTGATGATTTTCTTATTGGAGTAAATGGCAGTAAAGAGGACTGTCAGGCAATAAAGCAAAAATTGTCAGAGTTTATCTCGGATGAACTCAAAATGAAACTTTCGGAAGAAAAAACCTTGATTACGCACAGCAGTGACTTTGCAAGATTTTTAGGCTATGATGTGAGGGTAAGGCGAAATAATGATGTTCGCAAAGCTGGAAATACCACACAGCGGACATTGAGCCAAACAGCGGAATTAACAGTTCCGTTAAATGACAAGATTATGAAGTTTTTGTTTGACAAGAAAATAATAGTTCAGACAAAAGACGGAAAAATCAAGCCATGGGTACGCCTTTCCCTCACAAGATGCAGTGACCTTGAAATCATTACAGCTTATAACGCTGAATTAAGGGGAATATGCAACTACTATGCTTTAGCAAGCAATTTCGGAAAATTAAATTATTTCGGTTACCTGATGGAGTACAGTTGCCTTAAAACCCTTGCTTGTAAGCACAAGACAACAATAGCAAAAATCATAAGAAAAAACAAGGACGGTAAAGGCAAGTGGCGTATAGCGTATCAAAATAGAAAAGGTCAATGCTATTGCTATTTCGCTAATTTCAGTGAATGCAAAGAGTCAAGATATTTCACTGACGCTATAGATACGACAGCTATGAGACATTCACGAACAAAAACTGTCTTTGAACAAAGGTTATCTGCAAAAGTATGCGAATTATGTGGATGCGCCGATGCAGAACACTATGAAATTCATCATGTTCACAAAGTGAAAGACCTAAAAGGTAAGGAATTTTGGGAACAAGTAATGATTGCAAAAAGAAGGAAAACAATAGTCGTCTGTAAGGAGTGCCATAAGAAAATCCACAAAAAAAGAGTTTCTAATACGAAGTAACAATGGAAAGCCGTATACATCGAGAGGTGTAAGTACGGTTTGGGGAGAGGGGCAAGCAAACCTACAATAGAAATATTGCAAGGCGGCTTTTCCCTACTCTACTTGGTTGGATATTCGCCGATTGCACTTGCTAAAAATGCAATCGGTATTTCTATTGCCTGCGAGGAGTATGGTGCGTCATTCTTTGGAAATGGTGCAAGTCCGTCAGGTGTCCTTGAACACCCCGGAGTAATCAAAAATCCTGAACGTGTGCGTGACGCATGGCAGAGAGCCTACGGCGGAAGAAACGCCCATAAAGTTGCAGTGCTCGAAGAGGGCATGAAATTTACACCCATTGCAATTCCGAATAATGAGGCTCAGTTCCTGGAAACCCGAAAATTTCAGATTGAAGAAATCGCAAGGCTATACAGGGTGCCGCTTCATATGATTGGTGACCTTGACCACGCCACATTTTCAAATGTGGAGCATCTGTCACTTGATTTCGTCAAATACAGCCTTGACCCCTGGATTGTCCGCTGGGAACAGGAACTTATGAAAGCACTTCTTTCTAATTCCGAAAAAGGACAATATTTCATCAAATTCAATGTTGACGGACTTTTGCGTGGAGATTATGCAAGCAGAATGCAGGGATATGCTACTGCAAGACAGAACGGCTGGATGTCAGCTAATGATATTCGTGAAATGGAAGATATGAATATGATTCCTGCCGAAGAAGGCGGAAATCTCTATCTTGTAAATGGTTCATTTACAAAACTCGCAGATGCAGGGGCATTTGCAAATCAAAATTCAGTAAAGGAGAAAGAAACCGAATGAAGAAATTCTGGAACTTTGTGAAAAACGAAGATACTTCTGAAACAGAACTTCTGTTTAACGGACCTATATCGGAAGATACATGGTGGGGCGATGAAGTCACACCTGCCCTGTTCCGTGATGAACTTTCAAAAGTAAGCGGAAATCTGACCGTTTGGCTGAACAGCCCCGGCGGAGATGTGTTCGCGGCAAGTCAGATTTATTCCATGCTGAAAAATCATAAAGGTAAGGTTACTGTTAAGATTGACGGCATTGCCGCCTCTGCTGCCTCTGTTGTTGCAATGGCAGGAGTGAAACTCTTATCGCACCTACGGCTATGATGATGATACATGACCCCTCAACGGTAGCTACAGGCAATAAGGCAGATATGGAAAAGGCAATTGAACTTCTGGAGGAAGTAAAGGAAAGCATAATCAATGCTTATGAAACAAAATCACATCTCAGCCGAAACAAGATAGCAAAGATGATGTCAGATGAAACCTGGCTCAATGCTAAAAAGGCTCATGAAATGGGATTTGTGGACGGTATTCTCTTTGCAGATAAAAAGGCTCCATTTATTCCCGAAAAGGAAGAAGAGGAAGAAAAGCAGGAGGAGGAAAAAGAGGAAGATTCCCTTACTGCAATGACATATTCAAAATCAAAGAATATGACTGCATTTTTATCCAAAGTATCCGCAACAGCAGAACCCGTCAAAGGTACACCAATAGACCAGCTTGATAAAAGACTGGCACTTCTTAAATATTGATTGGAGGAATGTTAAATGACTATTAAAGAACTCAGGGAAAAAAGAGCAAAGGCATGGGATACAGCCCGTGATTTCCTCGACAGCAAGAGAAATGCAAACGGCGTTCTCAATGAAGAAGATTCAAAAACATACGATGCAATGGAAAAGACCATTGTTGACCTCGGCAAGGAAATACAGCGTCTTGAAAGACAGGCTGAAATCGAGGCTGAAATGAACAAGGCTACTTCAACGCCTGTTCTCGGCAAGCCTGCCGCACCAACTTTAACCGAAAAGACAGGTACAGCAAGTGATAGCTACAAAAATGCTTTCTGGAACAGTATCAGAAACCGCAACTGGATTGATGTCAATAATGACCTGCATATCGGAACCGATGCAGAGGGCGGCTATCTTGTGCCTGATGAGTTTGAAAGAAAACTTATCGAGGCTCTTGAGGAAGAAAGCATTTTCCGTCAGATGGCAACTGTTATCAAAACTTCCAATGGTGACCGCAAAATTCCGATTGTTACATCAAAGGGCGAAGCTGTGTGGATGGACGAGGAACAGCAGTATACTCTCTCCGATGATACATTCGGTCAGGCATCACTTTCCGCATTCAAACTTGGCACTGCAATCAAGATTTCAGAGGAATTGCTGAATGATTCCGTATTCGACCTGCCGTCATATATTGCCCGTGAATTTGCAAGAAGAATCGGTGCAAAGGAAGAAGAGGCATTCTTTGTTGGTGACGGAAAGGGCAAGCCTACCGGTATATTCAATGCCACAGGAGGTGCGGAAGATGGCGTAACAGCTGCGTCAGCTTCCATTACCTTTGATGATGTTATGGAGCTTTTCTATTCTCTCAGAAGTCCATATCGCAAAAAGGCTGTATGGGTTCTCAATGATTCTACTGTAAAGGCTCTCCGCAAACTTAAGGATAATACAGGCAATTACATCTGGAATCCGTCTGTTCAGGCAGGTGTTCCCGATACAATCCTTAACCGTCCTTACAAGACTTCAAGCTATGTGCCTGAACTCAAGGCAGGCAATAAGTGTATGGCTTTCGGTGATTTCAAATATTACTGGATTGCTGACAGACAGGGACGTTCTTTCAAAAGGCTCAATGAACTTTTTGCAATGACAGGACAGGTAGGATTCCTTGCAAGTCAGCGTCTTGACGGTAAACTCATTCTCCCGGAAGCTGTAAAGACACTCTCAATCAAGAAAGCGTGATGTAAATGATAACGCTGAAAGAAGCGAAAAATTATCTGCGAGTGGATTATGATGAAGATGACAAGCTGATTAATAATCTGCTCTCCACATCAAAACAGCTTGTTATGGACGTTGGCAGAATGAGTGAAGAGGATTTTTCTGTGAATGAAGATACAGTGCGGACGGCTGTGCTGTTCGCACTTGGTTATCTTTATGAAAACCGAAATAATCCTGATTACAAAAAGCTGACATTGAATTTACGTTCAATTTTGTTTGCACAGAGAGAGGGTGTTATCTGATGGAAATTGGAAAACTGAATCAGCGAATCACAATACTTGAACACAGAACAGTGATTGATGAAATTGGCAATCACATTACAAAATGGGAAGAAACCTTTTCACTCTGGGCAAGTGTTACTACGAAATCAGTGACAGAAACCACCGATGCAGGAGTAACAAAAGAGGTACAGAAACTTGAATTCCTGATAAGGCAAAGTCCTGCATCACTTAACATCAACAGTACAGCTTTCCGTATTCTGTTCAGAAACAATATTTATGATATCACGGGAATTGCTCCTTTATATGACCACAACAGCTATATGAAAATCGAGGGTGAAACGAGAAAGGCGGGTAATCGGGGTGACATCAATTGATAATCTTGCAGATGAAATCATGAAAGGTCTGACAGAATATGCTGACCTTGCAGACACAGAAATGAAAAAGGCTGTAAGAAAGACTGCTACAGCTGTAAAAAAAGAAATATCAGCAAATGCTCCTAAGCGTACAGGTAAATATGCTAAAAGCTGGACTTCCAAAAAGACAAAGGAAACCAGCCATTCACTTGAAATGACTGTACATTCCAAAAACAGATATCAGCTGGCACACCTTTTGGAGAAAGGACACGCCAAGCGTGGCGGTGGCAGAGTGTCGGGCACACCACATATTGCACCTGCAGAGGAATGTGGTGTGCAGTTACTTGAAAAACTAATCGAGGAGGCGTTATCATGACTTACGAACAAATAGCAGAAATGATGGAGGAAATGGAACTTCCTTTTGCGTATCATCATTTTGCAGAAGGTGAAAGTCCTGCACCTCCTTTTCTGCTTTTTTTGTCACCCGGAGAGAATACTTTCTCTGCCGATAACTATATGTATTTCAGCTTTAAAAAGCTGGATATTGAACTTTATACAGACATTAAGAATCCTGAAACAGAAGAAAATATTGAAAGGGTTCTTAAACGTCATAAGATTTATTACACAAAATCAGAAGTATGGATAGAGTCGGAAAAACTCTATGAAGTGCTATACGAAACGGAGGTATAACCTATGGCAAGTAAGAAGAATAAAGTAAAATTCGGTTTGCAGAGTGTATACTGGGCGAAAATCATTGAATGGGGTGAAGACCCGGACGGCAACAAGACAGTACCAGTATATGCTTCTTCAAAGCATCTTCCGGGTGCTGTAAGCCTTTCCATTGATGCAAACGGTGAGGCAGAAAATTTTTACGCCGATAACGGTGTATATTACGTTATCAACAACAATGCAGGATATACCGGTGACCTTGAAATTGCCCTTATCACCACAGAATTTGCAACAGAAATTCTGGGCGAAATACTTGATAACAATGGGGTTCTGGTTGAAAAGAATGACGGCGAACTTTCGCAGTTTGCTCTTATGTTTGAGTTCCTTGGTGACAAGCACCACATCAGACACGTTATGTATTGCTGCTCTGCTTCACGTCCTGCCACAGAATCTTCAACTACCGAGGAAAGCACGGAGGTTAAGACGGAAAAGCTGACACTCAAGGCTACTCCTTTGCCGACAGGTCTTGTAAAGTCAAAAACAACCGAAAGTACATCTGATACGGTTTACAATAACTGGTTCAAGATGCCTTACAATCCAAACACAGAACCAAAAACAACCACTACAACTAAGACTTCATAAGGAGGTACAGCTATGGCTATCAAGAAAAATATTACAATCGATGGTATTGAAGTGCCTTTCAAGGCGAGTGCAGCAGTGCCCCGCCTGTACCGTCTTAAATTTCACAGGGATATTTACAAGGACTTCGCATCACTTAAAACCGATGTTGAAGAGGGCGATGAAAATAAGAGCGAACTTGATATTGAAAGCCTTGAGGTTTTCGAGAACATCGCATACATCATGGCAAAACACGCTGACCCTGAAAATGTTCCCGACAGCCCCGATGATTTCCTTGAACAGTTCAACACATTCAGTATTTATGAAATTCTTCCACAGCTGATAGAATTATGGGGACTGAATACTGCTGTGCAGGTTGAGTCTAAAAAAAACATCGCCCGACTGACCGACCGATGACAACGCCTCTTTTTCTCCTAAGATGCAAACAGCTCGGCCTTTCTATGACCGAGCTGGATTTGCTTACGATTGGACTTATCAATGATATGTTCACGGAACGTGAAAATGATGATTATACTGGTTGGCACGAACTTGCTTCTCAGGCGGATTTTGATGCATTCTGATTCAGCATATGTGTGCTTGTAGCCATGCTAATAATTGCTCAGCAGATATTTCTCCAGCGGCAACATCAAGCACTAACTGTATAAACTCTGCATCTTCATATTCAACTTCGATATCATTCAATGCAAGAAAAACGAGCATGGCATGAGCACCGATTCTCTTGTTTCCGTCAACAAAAGCGTGATTTTTAATTAGGCTGTATCCTAAACGTGCGGCTTTATCAACAATTGTAGGGTACAATTCCATTCCTGAAAATGTTTGAAACGGAGCATTCAGAGCCGATTCAAGCAATCCCTCGTCACGAATTTCGGGCGAACCGCCCGACTGAGCAATAACATCTTTATGAAGTAATATTACCTGTTGTTTTGTCAGACGAATCATTTAGCAAGCTCCTCATATATAGCAGCATTACGTTTTAACAGTTTTTTTGAAACGTCAAGAACATCTTCATCTGCCGCAATTTCATCAGATTCAGCATCATCAAATACTTTAACTTCATAGCGTGGCTTATTGTTTTTAAAAATAATAGCTGTGCCATATTGGTCAACAATTCTTGTTACCATAGAAAAATTCTGGTTAGCTTCTGTCATAGAAACAATTGTGTTTGTATCAATATTCATACGAACACCTCCTTCGTTTCTATTATATCATAATGTTAGGATAAATTCAACCTATTTTCTAAAAAAAGTGAGGTGAACACCCATGGCAAACAGAATCAAAGGCATAACCGTTGAAATCGGCGGTGATACCACCAAACTTTCAAAAGCTCTTGAAGGCGTCAACAAAACCATAAAGAACACGCAGACACAGCTGAAAGACGTGGAAAAACTCCTGAAACTTGACCCAAAGAACACAGAACTCCTTTCACAGAAACAGAAACTTTTAGCTGACAGCATTTCTGCTATAAAGGATAAACTTGCAACTTTGAAAACTGCCGCTGAACAGGCAAACGCTGCACTTGCCAAAGGTGATATCACCCAGGAACAGTATGATGCCTTACAGCGTGAAATTATTGAAACTGAACAGGAACTTCGCAATCTCGAAAGTGAAGCCAATAAAGCGTCCGATTCTCTTAGTAAAATAGGTGCGGCGGGAGAAGTTTTACAGAATGTCGGGGACAAAATTTCTGATGTGGGCGGTAAACTTACAACTCATGTTACTGTTCCGATTATGGCGGCAGGAATTGCGGCTGTAAAGACAGCATCTGACTTTGATTCTGCTATGTCAAAGGTTGCGGCTGTATCCGGTGCTACCGGTGATGACCTTGACAAACTTCGTGACAAGGCTCGTGAAATGGGCAGTAAGACCAAGTTTTCAGCATCGGAAGCCGCCGAGGCTATGAACTATATGGCAATGGCAGGCTGGAAAACAAATGATATGCTGTCGGGCATTGACGGCATTATGAACCTTGCGGCTGCCAGTGGTGAAGACCTTGCGACAACATCGGATATTGTTACAGACGCATTGACCGCTTTCGGATTGTCAGCTGCTGACAGCGGTCATTTTGCTGATGTACTTGCGGCGGCAAGTTCTAATGCAAATACAAATGTATCAATGCTTGGCGAATCATTCAAGTATTGTGCTCCGATTGCAGGTGCTTTGGGATTCTCCTGCGAAGATACGGCAGAGGCTCTCGGTCTTATGGCTAATGCAGGTATCAAATCAACGCAGTCCGGTACTTCAATGCGTTCAATTATGACAGCGCTTTCCGGTGATGTGAAATTCTGCTCTGAAACTTTCGGAGAAATGGAGATTGCAACCACCAATTCTGACGGCTCAATGCGTGAACTATCCGACATCTTGGCTGACTGCCGTGTTGCTTTTAATCAGATGACAGAATCCGAAAAAGCAAGTGCGGCACAAGCTCTTGTTGGTAAGAATGCTATGTCCGGTTTTCTTGCTCTTATGAATGCCGCACCGCAGGATATTGATAAGCTGTCGGGTGCTATTGCAAATTGTGACGGCACATCTCTTTCTATGGCTGAAACCATGCAGGATAATCTCGGCGGTCAGCTGACAATCCTGAAATCACAGCTTGAGGAACTGGCTATTTCTTTCGGTGAAATTCTTATGCCTGTTATCCGTGAGATTGTCACGAAGATACAGGCATTTATTGATAAACTTAATGCAATGGACCCTGCCACAAAACAGACGATTGTAAAAATCGCTCTTGTTGCTGCGGCAATGGGTCCTTTATTAGTGGTTATTGGAAAGGTCATATCATCGGTGGGAGGTCTGATGACTTTTATAGGAAAAGTTCCAACAATGATTGCAGGTGCTAAGACAGCATTCTCCACTCTTGGTGCTGCGATTGGTGGAATTTCTGCTCCTGTTGTAGCAGTTGTTGCTGTAATAGCAGTGCTTATTGCCGCATTTGTACATCTGTGGAATACTAATGAGGGTTTCAAAAACAGCATACTTTCTATATGGGAAGAGATAAAAGCTACATTCGAAAGGCTTACTTCCGGTATTGTTGACCGAATCAACGCTCTCGGCTTTGATTTTGAGAACTTCGGCGAACTGGTAAAGGCTATATGGAATGGACTTTGTGAAATTCTCGCACCGATGTTTGAGGGCGTATTTCAGAACATATCCAATATCTTCACTTTCGTTACATATACCATTTTAAGCGTTCTTGATATATTTATCGGTCTGTTTACCGGTGACTGGGAGCAGTGCTGGAACGGTATAAAAGGTATTTTCACAGGAATATGGGATTTTGTTGTAAACACATTCAGCAATATTTTGAATACCCTTAAAGGTGTGGCAGATGTATTCCTCGACTGGTTCGGTACTTCATGGGATGAAGTGTGGACGGCAATCAAAGATTTCTTCATTGGTATATGGGACAGCATCTGTTCTTTCTTCCAGTCAATTGCTGATTTTTTCGTAAACACATGGAATGCAATATCTTCTTTCTTTACAGGCATCGTAACTGCTATTCACGATACAGCAGTTTCCATTTTTACTGCGGTTTATGATTTCTTTGCAGGAATCCTTACAAGCATACACGATTTCTTTTCTACGATATTCAACGCAATATGGACAGCAGTTTCAAACGTATTTACCAGTATTTATGATACGATTACAAGCATATGGAATGCGATATATGAGTTCATTTCTCCATTGCTTGAGGCTTTCAGATACCTGTTTGAAACCATTTTTGAGGCTATCCATATTATTATCAGTAATGTCATGGACTGGATTTCTGAAAAGATACAGGCTATATGGAACGGTATTGTTGAGTTTATTACTCCACTGCTTGAGGGAATCAAGAACTTTTTCCAGACAATATGGAATGCAATTTCTAATGCGATCTCAGCGGCTCTGAGTACAATCTCAAATACCATATCAAGCGTATGGAATGCAATTTCAGGCTTTATTTCCGGCGTGATGAATACAATCAAGTCTGTATTCTCATCAATCTGGAATGCCATCAGCGGTGCGATTTCAAGTGTTGTAAACGTAATCAAAAACACAATATCTTCTGTCTGGAACAGTATTTCTTCTACGATTTCATCAGTAATGAATACCATTAAATCAACTATCACAAGTATATGGGACAACGTAAAATCTGCCGTTTCAAATACAATCGGTGGGATTTACGATACAATAAAGGGTGGATTTGATAAGGCTGTAAATTTTGTAAAGGGACTTGCCAGTGACGCTTTTAACTGGGGCAAGGATATTATCAGCGGTATTGTTAACGGTATCAAAAGCTGTATCAACTGGATTTCCGATGCCTGTACCGATGTTGCCGATACAATCAGAAGTTATCTGCACTTCTCTGTACCGGATGTAGGTCCGCTGACTGATTACGAAAGCTGGATGCCTGACTTCATGCAGGGCTTAGCAGACGGTATCATAAAAAGCAAAAAGGTTGTGGCAAAGGCGGTATCCAGTGTTGCTGATACTATGAAACTTTCGCTCACTTCTGATCTTAACTACAAAATAGACGGCATGACTGGGGCTATTATGAATGGCTCTGCTGAAAGTTCTGTTATAAATAACTACTACAATAACGACAACAGCCGGACAGTAAATCAGACCAATAATAGTCCGAAATCACTGTCACGGCTGGAAATTTATAGGTTGACGAGGAATGCATTGAACACTTAAAAAGGAGCAATTTGTGGTCGCTCCTTTGTCTCTACAAATGGGAATTTATAAGCAAGTCAAACAAGATACGATATTATATGCATATGGCTTTGAATTGATTTCCCAAACAATAGGTATTGAAAATGCCAAATAGCTCACTTCGCTCTTTAATGCTTCAACAACGATATACTTTAACCCATTTGATGTCATATCCACCAATTCAAGAGCGACTTCTCGTTTTGTATAACCACACATAGATGAATCAGGAACATCATTTGGAATATTCCCTAATGTCCATTCTAAATACTCTGTATCTGGTCCGCCAATACCGTATGTATATTCTTCTAACTCCGCAACTTCATTCACAGTATATTCATCTCCGTCATCACTAACCAATCCTCCAGCAGAACAAAAAATGTACAGTTCATCATTCACATTAAAATTATCGGTATATATTGATATACTTATTGCTCCAAGAGGCTTTATTTCAATGTCGTTTTCATCCCAATAGCTATCATATTCTGATTTTTCATATTCAAACTCAATAGGTTTTCCATTTAGTAATAATTGGATATATCCAAAAGGTAATTCAAGTCTACTAGTAGTCATAAATATTTCATCTCCGCTATTTTTATCGGCAATTACAGCGTCAGTTTCCGATTTGTAGGTATGATACCCCACATTTTGTTTAGAGCCTGTTCACATTAAAATATAGCATCAAAAATCATAGCAAGCTGAACAAT
>CAJTYV010000041.1 GCA_910584195.1 uncultured Ruminococcus sp.
CGGGATGATAAACGGATAGAAAAAAAGGAGATTCAGTATTTGGTTTTGAGGGTATGTTTCAAGTTTATCAACACTATTTACAAAAAATTGTAATTAGTGTTTTTTTTTTAGAATATTTGTGATATAATAAGATAAATCTGAGATTGCGGCTAAATTTGTTTACATTTAAGGGAAATGAATGAGCAATCGGAAAGATGCGAAGGTATTTTCTAAATATATAACGTGAGGTGGATTGCATGGATACAAAGATTCTGCTTGAAAATGGAACAAATGAGCTGGAGGTACTTGAATTTAAGCTGGACGGAAATGCTTACGGTATCAATGTGGCGAAGATCAAGGAAATCATTAATTATCAGGAAGTGACGCCCGTACCGAATGCGCATCCGAGTGTTGAGGGCATTTTTATGCCGCGTGATGTGATGATAACAGCGATTGACCTGAAGAACTGCTTGCAGCGAGGCGTATCTGAACCGGGCGGGCTTTTTATCGTCACGAACTTTAATAAGCTGGATATCGCATTTCATGTGGATTCTGTGGTTGGTATCCATCGTGTGTCATGGAGAGAGATCATTAAACCGGGCACGACGATATCCACATCAGAAGACGGCGTATCGACGGGTATCATCAAATTTGATGACAGGCTGATTATTATTCTTGACTTTGAGAAGATTGTGACGGATATCAATCCCGAGACAGGTCTTAAGGTTGCGGATATTGAAGAACTGGGTGAGAGACACAGGATTGATGTGCCGATTCTGATTGCGGAGGATTCCCCGCTTCTGAATAAACTGATTGTAGACTCCTTACATAAGGCGGGCTATGTGAATCTGATTCATACAGAGAACGGACAGCAGGCTTATGATGTGATTCAGGAGTGCAAGAAAGAGGGTACGCTCAGGGAGCATGTACAGTGTATTATCACTGATATTGAGATGCCGATTATGGACGGTCACAGACTGACGAAACTGGTGAAGTCGGATGATGAGACGAAAAATATTCCGATCGTTATTTTCTCCTCTCTGGTCAATGACGATATGAAGAGAAAGGGAGAGGCGCTCGGAGCAAACGCGCAGCTTTCCAAGCCGGAAATCGGCAATCTGGTACGTGTGGTTGATGAACTGGTCTTGGCAAATAGGTAAGCAGGACATATCAAAAGGTAAAGACCGGGAAATTCCCGGTCTTTCTTTTTTCTGTGCAAAGGAATGAAAAGATGGAGCCAATATTACAGGAAATAAGGGAAAAGATCAAGGATGCGGAACTTGTACTTGTGGGGCTGGGAGAAGGATTCCAGTATGGCTGGGGCGCGCTTGTGCAGGATGACAGATACCGGGAGATTGACCGGGAGATCGGGGACAGGGAGCGTTACGTCTGGATTGTGCCCTTTTTACAGAAGATGATTTTGAGCCGGGTTCGGGAAGAGAGATGGGATCGTGCCTATCAGTCATTGAGGGCGCTTCTGACAGACAAAAATTATTTTGTGGTTTCCCTCTGTATAGACGATTATCTGTACGGGGCAGGGCTGGATGAAGACAGACTGGTGACTCCATGCGGCGGTTTCCGCAGGATGCAGTGTGATCAAAATTGTGCGGGGGAATTGTCAGAGATACCGAAGGATACCTATGAGGCTGTTTTGCGGTATTACAGAGGAGAACTGTCTTTGTCCGATCTGGAAGAGCCGGTCTGTGCGAAGTGCGGCGGGAAACTGCGCTTTAATCAGATTGGTGTGGCACGGTATGCGCAGGAGGGATATCTGGATCAGTGGAATGTCTACACGAAATGGCTGCAGGGTACCGTGAATAGGAAGTTGTGTGTGCTGGAACTGGGGGCGGGCATGAGTTATCCCGGCATCATTCGTTTCCCCTTTGAGAAAATGGCGTATTACAGTCAGAAAGCCTTTTTATATCGCGTGCATCCCCGTCTTTATCAGGTGGGAGAGGAAATTGCGGACAGGAGCAGGGGGATTGCGGAGAATCCTGTCGATTTTCTGGGCTTATTAGGAAATTGCGACAGCGTGAAACATTGAGGGAGAATATGGAGCATTCTCTGAACCGGGCGCGTGGGCGCTCGATTTTGGAAAAGGGATTTGTTAAATAGAATAAGATGTGATAAAATGTGAGGTAGTGTGACATAAATTAATGTGTGTAACTATGCGTTTAATGAATAGTTACAAATGGGGAGAAACTATGAGTTCGAGTGAAGAGTATTTAGACAGTTTATTAGATTCCATACTGGGAGGCGGAAAATCGGACGGAGAGGAAGAGGCGGCATCCGGGATGGACGGGGGAGATAACCCGGCATCCGCTGCGGATGGCGGAAAAGCCATGTCTTCTCAGGAGATAGAGGAAATGCTGGTATCTATGGGTTCTCTCGGCGGTGCGGAGGAAGAATCGCAGGAGCAGGGCAATTCCGAGGCGGAGGATATGGAGGCTATGCTCGCATTTATGAACGAGCATAATGCTGTTGCGGAGGATACCGTTTCCGGGGAAGAAGGGCTGCCGTCGGACGGCACAGGTCTGGAAGAAAACGCGTTGCCAGATGGGTTTGCCATGGAAGAGACAGACGCAGGCGAAAGCATGTCAGAAGAAATGGATGATCTGTCGCTGGATGGTCTTGATCTGGGTGAGAGCGGCGGTGACGATATGGCGATGGATGACCTGTCACTGGACGGATTGGATCTGGGCGAGAGCGGCGGTGACGATATGGCGATGGATGACCTGTCACTGGACGGATTGGATCTGGGCGAGAGCGGCGGTGACGATATGGCGATGGATGACCTGTCACTGGACAGCCTTGATCTGGGCGAGAGTGGCGGCGACGATATGGCAATAGATGATTTGTCACTGGACGGATTGGATCTGGGTGAGAGCGGCGGTGACGATATGGCGATGGATGACCTGTCACTGGACGGATTGGATCTGGGTGAGAGCGGCGGTGACGACATGGCAATAGATGATTTGTCACTGGACAGCCTTGATCTGGGTGAGAGCGGCGGCGACGACATGGCGATGGATGATTTGTCACTGGACGGATTGGATCTGGGCGAGAGCGGCGGCGACGATATGGCGATGGATGATCTGTCGCTGGACGGTCTTGAACTGGGTGAGAGCGACGACGGTGGGATGTCACTGGATGATCTGTCTCTGGAAGAATCGGAAGTTGCGGATAGCGAAATGGATGGGATGATGTCTGAGGAGGATATCGACCGTCTTTTGAGCGGTGACTTATCTGCTGAGGAAGGCGCGGCGGATGACTTTGCGCTGGAAGAATCGGGAGAGAGCGATGAGGATCTTTCTTCGCTGCTGTCCGGGATGGATCACGATGAAGCCCTGTCTGAAATTAATGATCTGTTGGAAGGGGCTGATCAGGGTGTTTCGCCGGATGACGATATACTGGCGATGCTGGAAGGCGCGGACGACAACGGGGACGGCAGCTTTGATTTCTTTGAGAATGATGAGGCGGCAAAGGAAGCGGAGAGTATCCGTGAGCTGACGCCGGAAGAGATCGCGGAGAGAGAAGGCGGGGGAAAGCCGAAGAAGGAGAAAAAGAAGCGCAAGAAGCTGTTCGGGAAAAAGAAGAAGGGCGGCGATGAGGAAGCCGCAGTTGAAGAGACCGGGGATGAACTGGAGGCGCTTCTGGCAGAAACGGCAGAGCAGGAACCGGCAGCAGAAGAAGAGAAAGAGAAGAAACCCGGAATTTTTGCGAGGTTTATGAATTTCCTGCTGGAGGCGGATGAGGATGAAGATCCCGTGGCGGCGGAAGTTCTGGCGGATAATGACGGCGAGACAGGAACGGTTACCGACGAGAATAAAGCACTTTTAGAGGAATTGCAGGAAGAAGATAAGAAGGGTAAAAAGAAGAAAAAGAAAGATAAGAAAAAGGGCAAGAAAGGCAAAGAGGGAGAAGAAGGAGAGGAAGCAGCCGAGGGCGAAGAGGAAGAAAGCAAAAAGGCAAAGAAGAAAAAGAAGAAAGAGAAAAAGAAAAAAGAAGCGGAAGAGATAGATCTGCTTGCGCCGCCGGAGAAGAAACTTTCCAAGAAGAAAGTGATAACGGTGTTTGTATTCTGCGGTACAATTGCGGCGTGTATCATACTGTTGTCTTCTTTCCTGCCCGTTTATATGGAGAAGAGAGAGGCGCAGGTAGCATACGATCATCAGGACTATGCTGAGGTGTATGATCTTTTGTACGGCAAAGAGCTGAATGAGCAGGATGAGGTTCTCTATCAGAGAAGCAATCTGATTTTGCAGATGAACCGTAAACTTTCTTCTTATGAAAATTATGTAAACCTTGACATGCGGCTGGAAGCGCTGAATGCACTGATCACCGGCGTAGAGCGCTATCAGGTGATCTTGCCGGAGGCGGAGACCTACAATGTGGTGGGTGAGGTCAGCGATATTTATGCGCAGATTCTGGAGAGACTTTCAGCAGATTTCGGCGTATCGGAAGCAGATGCGCTGGAGATCCTTGCGTCGGAAGATGATGTGTCCTATTCGCAGAGACTGCAGGCGGTTATAAACGGCGCGTTGTACAGCGAGGAGGTTCCGGCGGGCAGACAGGATGTGCTGCCGGAGGAAGAGGAAATTATCGAGAGAATCGACGGACTGGAGACGGAGAATGCGGATGAAGGGGCAGAATGATGGTAGCGCTTATCGATTATGACGCCGGGAATATCAAAAGTGTGGAGAAGGCGGTAACGCTGCTCGGACATGAGGCTGTGCTGACAAGAGACAGGGAAGAAATCCTTTCTGCGGATCATGTGATCCTGCCCGGTGTGGGCGCTTTTGGCGACGCCATGGAAAAGCTGCACAGGTATGGGCTGGTCTCTGTGATCAGGGAAACGGTGGAAAAGAAAACTCCGTTTCTGGGGATATGTCTCGGACTGCAGCTGATGTTTGACAGCAGCGAGGAGGCGCCGGGTGTGGAAGGGCTGGGGATTTTGCCCGGAAAAATTCTGCGCATTCCCGACGGAGAGGGGCTGAAAATACCCCATATCGGCTGGAACTCCCTGACGTTTCCGAATCCGGGACGGCTGTTTCAGGGGATTGCGGAGGGCGCGTATGTGTACTTTGTGCATTCCTATTATCTGAAAGCGGATGAGCCGCAGATCGTGAAGGCAGCCACGGAATATGGAACGCTGATTCACGCCTCGGTGGAGCGGGACAATGTGTTTGCCTGTCAGTTCCACCCGGAGAAGAGTTCGGAGACAGGACTTAAGATATTACAGAATTTTTTGAGAACTAAAGAGTAAATTTTCTTTGAAAATTAACTCCAGAGAATCTTCGATTCTCTATAGGACGAAATGGAGCGGCGATGCACACAAAGCGGATTATTCCCTGTCTGGATGTGAAAAACGGCAGGGTTGTCAAGGGCGTTAATTTCATCAATTTTAAGGATGCGGGCGATCCGGCTGAGGTCGGCGCGGCTTATGACAGGTCGGGAGCGGACGAGCTGGTTTTTCTGGATATCACGGCTTCCTCCGACGCGAGAAATACGGCTGTGGAGATGGTGAGAAAGGTTGCCGAGAAGGTGTTTATCCCCTTTACGGTGGGCGGCGGCATCCGCACGGTAGATGATTTTAAGGCGATTCTGCGGGAGGGCGCGGATAAGGTTTCCGTCAATTCGGCGGCGATAATGAATCCTGATCTGATCAGCGAAGCGGCGGATAAATTCGGCAGCCAGTGCGTGGTGGTGGCAATCGACGCGAAAAGGCGTGCCGACGGGAATGGCTTTACCATCTACAAGAACGGCGGCCGTGTGGATATGGGGATCGACGCCGTGGAATGGGCAATGAAAGCGGAAAAGCTGGGCGCGGGAGAGATTCTTCTGACCAGTATGGACGGGGACGGCACCAAGGCGGGATATGATCTGGAACTGACGAGAGCCGTTGCGGAGAATGTGTCGATCCCGGTGATTGCTTCCGGCGGCGCGGGGACCATGGCGCATTTTTACGAGGCTTTCACAGAGGGAAAGGCGGAGGCGGCGCTGGCGGCATCCCTCTTTCATTTCAAGGAGATGGAAATAAAGGATTTAAAGAAATATCTGCGGGAGAAAGGCATTTCCGTGAGATTAGAATGAAATCTGAATAGTGTGGATTCAGGTATGCAAGGGGGCATAGGAACAGGAAAAAGGCGGTTCTATGCCCTTTTACGCTCGATGGCAGGAATTTATGGCGAAAGAGAAAGGAAGAAAGCACAATGGCGATGCTGGCAAACGACTGGGCGCAGGCTCTGGACAGTGAATTTCGGAAACCTTATTACAAAAACCTTTACATGTTTGTGAAAGAGGAGTACAGTAAACGGGTGGTGTATCCGCTGGCGGACGATATTTTCAACGCCTTTCATTTTACGCCACTGAACAAAGTGAAGGTGCTGCTTCTGGGGCAGGATCCCTACCACAATGAGCATCAGGCGCACGGCATGAGTTTTTCGGTGCTGCCGGACCAGAGGGAGATACCGCCGTCCCTGCAAAATATATATAAGGAACTGCAGGATGATCTGGGCTGTTACATACCCGACAACGGGTATTTGCAGAAGTGGGCGGATCAGGGGGTGCTGCTCTTAAACACAGTGTTGACTGTGCGGGCGCATCAGGCAAATTCCCATCAGGGAAAAGGCTGGGAGGAGTTCACGGATGCGGTGATCCGTGCGGTGAACGAGCAGGACCGGCCGATTGTGTACCTGCTCTGGGGACGACCTGCACAGAGTAAGATTCCGATGCTGACCAATCCGAAGCATCTGATTTTAAAGGCGCCGCATCCGAGTCCGTTGTCAGCATACAGAGGATTTTTCGGGTGCAGGCATTTCAGCCAGTGCAATGCCTTTTTAGAAAAGAACGGCGCAGAACCGATTGACTGGCAGATAGAGAACATTACGGGAGGAGAAAGCTGACATGAGTAAATTACCTTTTGTGACAAAGGAGCAGATAGAGGAGATCGTAAAGACCTATCCCACGCCTTTCCATATCTATGACGAGAAGGGCATCCGGGAGAACGCAAAAGCGGTGCAGGAGGCATTTGCGTGGAACAAAGGATTCAAGGAATACTTCGCGGTGAAGGCATGTCCGAATCCGTTTCTGATGGAGATTCTGCACGAGTACGGCGCGGGCTGTGACTGTTCGTCCATGACGGAGCTGATGCTGAGCAACGCGCTGGGAATCAGCGGCGACGATATCATGTTTTCGTCCAATGATACTCCGGCGCAGGAGTACGAATACTGCGCGAAGGTGGGCGGCATCATCAATCTGGACGACATCACGCACATCGATTTTGTGGAGGGCATTCTGGGAAAACTGCCCGAGACCATGAGCTGCCGCTACAACCCCGGCGGCGTGTTCCAGATGAGCAACGGTATCATGGACAATCCGGGCGACTCCAAGTATGGGTTTACGCCAAAGCAGCTCTTTGAAGGGTATCGCATTTTGAAGGAAAAGGGGGTGAAGCGTTTCGGGCTTCACGCGTTCCTTGCCAGCAATACAGTGACCAACGAGTATTATCCGCAGCTTGCGAAACAGCTCTTTGAGCTGGCGGTGCAGATCAAGGAGAAGGTGGGCGTGCAGCTTTCCTTCATCAACCTTTCCGGCGGTGTGGGCATCGCTTACCAGCCCGACCAGACGGCAAACGATATCCGTGAGATCGGTGCGGGCGTGCATAAGGTTTTTGATGAGGTGCTTGTGCCCGCAGGCATGGGAGATACCGCGATCTATACCGAGATGGGGCGCTTTATGACAGGGCCTTACGGCGCGCTCGTGACACAGGCGATTCACGAGAAACACACCCACAAGGAGTACATTGGTGTGGACGCCTGTGCGGTGAACCTTATGCGTCCCGCCATGTACGGCGCGTACCATCACATCACGGTGCTGGGCAAGGAGAAGGCGCCCTGTGACCACAAGTATGACGTGACCGGGTCTCTCTGCGAGAACAATGACAAGTTCGCCATTGACCGGATGCTCCCGGAGATCGAGAAAGGGGATTATCTGGTGATCCACGATACGGGCGCGCACGGTTATGCCATGGGTTATAACTATAACGGGAAATTGAAGTCGGCGGAGCTTTTGCTGAAAGAGGACGGCAGCGTGCAGCTCATCAGAAGAGCGGAGACGCCGAAGGATTATTTCGCGACGCTTGACGGGTTTGCGGTGTATGGGAAGCTGGGGGTGTAGAGCGTGTGAAAAGGTTTGGAAATCCTTTGTGAGGGGGGTCCAAACCTTTGTGGTTGCTGGGCTTTATTCTTTGATTCTATCAATATCTGTCAGGCTGATGCCGGATGCCTGTAGAATTGCCTTTAAAACTAAATAATGCTTTTCTCATAGAATCTTCGGATAATTCTTGCCAACAGCCCGGCATTATGGTAAGATATAGCTTGGTTGCAGATGGCGGTTCAGGCAGGCGGCCAATGCAGCCGGGTATAATGAGAGCTGGTGTGTCGGAATGGCAGACGAGGCAGACTCAAAATCTGTTGTGGGCAACCACGTGTGGGTTCAAGTCCCACCACCAGCACTATATATAATGCTTGAAACAATGATAAAATCGGCGTTTTTTACATTTAAATCTTTTTTAGTTTTGATAACTCTTGATAACTCGATAAAAATTACAGGAAAGGAGAAATTCTTTCGTGTGTGATTGTTTTTAGTAAACAGATGGTGTTATATATGTTATATATGAGTTCGATTCTCATTACTAAATTTTTTATTATTGAATTTTTTTTCTAAATAAGTCTATAATGTTCTTGTAATCATAAATAAAATTTTACAATATATATGGTAAATCAAATATGAAACTCACAATCTTACGAATTGAAAATAGAATAGTGAATTGCCAACTTGATGATGGTACAATCATTGATATTGCTAGGAGATGGTTTACAGAGGATATACAAGAAGGTGATGCAATAGAATTTGATATGCATGATTTTTTATAGATAAGTATGTCAAGAAAACATGCGATTTTTGTAGTGAGAGGTTACAGACGCTCATGAAGGTGTCTAATAGCCTCAAATTTGAATCAAAGTGGTAAAAGTAATAAAGTTATCACAAATCAAGTGAAGAGCGTTATTTGAGTGCTTAATAGCGTAAAAAAATAGGGCTGTCTATTACACAGCCCATAAAATTTTTGCATTGGTTTAAAGTGGAGTCTGATCTGGAATATCTATATTTGTATAAAAATCATCATATTTCAAATTATTCTGATTATCAATATAGTAGCATGTAAAGTCTGCTGTTGCTGGAGATTCGCCTTTGTCTAAACATTTACTAACAATTTTCCATTCGGTAATTATACCATTTTCCTCTTTTGGAGTAACAGTTATTACCTTTACACTATATACGCTTTTCTTAAAAACATCCCATTCATCATAGTAAGTTACACCATTATTACAATGGTTTGCCCCGTATACTAAAATTGGTAGACAATTACCGTTTAGATCATAAATGCAATCTTTTCCGGGTTTGGAACTCATGCTAAATTTTTTTAATTTGCCAAACAATCCGATAACATTACTAAAAGGGATTACTGTATCTGCACCATCCTTCTTCCATCCTAAATTACCGTCTTCATCAATAACTAATTGAATACGATCATTAATAATACCATCATTTAAATCAGATTTTATTTTACTTGTCAGAAAAGAGCTTGCGGATATATCTGGACTATTAACTTGGAATGAAGATGTTATCCCATTGATATTTCCTACTTTTTGCTCCGCAGTTTTGCCATCGTCAAATTCCACATCAGATGCCTTTGTCCACCAAGATATTCTTTGCCATAGTTTGGCACTCTTATCTATTAATCTTCTAAAAATTCTTCCTGTTACAACTATTTCATTAATTGCCATTATTTTATTAAATATCCTCCTAATTCTATATCCAAAACATACCTTCCTCTAAATCTGGTTCCTCCATTTTCTCATTTGAGAGTTTTCCGTATGTATATTGAGCCATCTGTTCATGACTCATTTCTGATAAATCATCATGTGAAAATGGTTTTTGATTGTTAGTATCATCTGCATCCCAATAGAAAAAATATCTTTTCTTGGGTGGTTTTTGAAGAAGATATGCTTGCAGATTATAAATACGATTTTCAAGTGCATTAAAAAAATCAGCAAAATAGCCATAAATGCCATCCTGCTGATTAATAAATTGATTAGCTTCAGAATATTTACCCTGTGCAATCAGATTATTATATTGGTTGATGATATCTATATTTTCTAAGTTGTTATCTTGAAAGAAAAACATTTTATCAATTCCATCAGGATAATAAGAAGTTGTATTACATAACATTAGATCACACTCCTAGCCATACATCCTCCTCTTCACAGTAATCTGGTTCTTCATCCTCAAAGAATACAGATTGCTGTTGTTGTTTTGCATATTTTTGGGTATTATATATTTCTTCTTCATGTGTTCTTATTGTTACAGCATCAATAATATATTGTTGCAAAATATCCTTGTTATTTTCAATAATACGAGCAGCCTGATTATGTAGTCCATTTGATCTGAGTTCATTTATTTGATCAATAATAGATGCTACGTTATCATCTACATTTTTGAAATTGTGAAGTGTTATTAGTTTGTGTGGGAAATTAGAAAATTCTGTTTCGTATTGTGCCATTATTTACAATTTATCCTTTTCTTATTATTGTTAGTTATTGATATGTAACATTAGATGTACCACAACCGATAAACATACTATGTGTTTCATTTTGCAATGTCCAGTATCCAGTAGTAACATAAATTGTAGTAAGGTTTGGAGAAAATGCAAACATATTATATTCTCCTCCTATTTCAGGATCGCTATTATCACAACTGTTAGTCATCCATCCTGTCAGATCAAGCGTAGTAAGAGAATCACAGTGCATAAACATATAGGAGAAATTTACTACAGAACGAGTATTCATTGTGAAACCGCTAAATTTAATGGAAGATAATTTTTTACAATAACTAAACATGTTGCCCATCATATACAGCTTGAGCGATGTACGCCAGCCAGATAAATCTAAGGTGGTTAAAAATTCACAAGAATAAAACATACCACTCATATTAGTTACATTACTTACATCAAAATTATTCAATCCTATTATTGATGTTGCGTAGTTGCCCATGAACATATTTTCCATATCAGTAACATTAGATGTATTTAATCCTGATACATCAAGAGACTGACAGGACATATATAAGAACATATTACTCATATCAGTAACATTACTAGTATCTAAATTTTCAAGTCCAACAATTTTCCCAGTGCGTCTATATCCATAATAATAAAACATATAGCTTGTACAGGTTAAATTACTAGTATCTATACCCTCTTTAAAAATTATTGTGCTATCATCTTGGTCATTAACATACGAAAACATGTAAGATTTTTTTGTAGTCCCATTTTCACCATAGTTAGCTAGTTGTGTTTTATAAATCTTTCCATTTACGTTATAATGGCTGTATACAGTAATAATTCGATTTGATTCATATAATTTATCTGCATAATAATTTAATGTAACAGTGCGAGTATTATCATTTAACGTATAGTCCCAATAATTTATCTCGTTAATTGGAGCAATTTTTTCTGGATCAACTTCTATATCGCTAGATGACTTCTTTTGATATACCTTTGCAGGCACTCCGGCTTTATTAGTAAATACTGATTCTATTCTTTTCTTTTGCCCATTGACATTAATAAAGATATCCTTTATTTTTTTTTGATTATCAATATAAATAGCCATAATCCCTTACTCCTCATATACCATAACAATTTCTCCTTGGGCAACGGTAGTTGGTTCTGTTGTAGAATATGTGATTGTTTTCATATTTCCGTGAGTATGATTTTCTGTTGCAGCACCAATAGTTTCTGGGGTTATGTTTTCTCCTGTATTTAATTGTGACCCATTGAACAATAAATTCCCTGTTTCGTCTTCTGCTATCTTATCCAAAACAGATTTATTATTATGAATATGGATATTATTTACATGTTCAGAAACACTTTCTAATGTATCATTCAATACTTCTTCAGCATTGGTTGCGCGAGAAATCTCACTATTTAAAATTTGTTGTATATCGTTTTCTCTTTCTGTTGCTCTGGTAACTTCTGCGGTAAGAGACTCATCTTGACTCTGGTTTTTTAAATTCAATTTATTTATTTCAGAATCAATTACCATGTTATTTTTATTGAATACGCCAATATCATAGTGTTCTGGCGTTAGGGGCAATTCTAAATTTATATTAGGACTAAAATTTGCCATATTTATGACTCCTTCCGATATAAAAGGCTACACTCATAATTTCTGAATGTAACCCTTATATTTATAATTTTTGACCATGGGTAACACGAGCAAGTTCTTCATGTGTATATTTACTAAGGACACCATGACTAAATGATTTCAAAACTTTATTTGTACCAATTTCTTTAAGAATATTTTCATAAAGGGGATAAAATCTGTACATTGTGATGGTTGTAGTGAATCCAGAAAAATCGTGAGAAATAGAAGAAATGATATATTGATGTTCTACATCGGAGTCACTACGTTTATATGACACCTTCTTGTTGACATCCAGAAATGGTAGAAGAGCAGTAGTAATAGTTATATTATCAGTTAATCTGCAATTTTTCCAATTTTCCCACTTAGCTCTATCTGCAGCTAGATCATTAGAAGTGATATTTTCAAATTCACCACTAACTTTTACATCAAGTATCTCACCAAGCTTTTCAACGACAAATGGAGAATCTACAATTATGGTCATATCTACACGTTCACAATTATAGAACTTCTGAAAATATTCTTTTGAGTATAATTCATATTCTTCACCATCAGAACTGGTTACAAATTTTCCACTTTTTTTCCCATTCGTTAGAACATTTATAGCATGTACCTGCCATTGTCCAAGAAGATATGCTTTTACTTCATCTTGTTCGTCTACGCGCTTTTTCTTTATCTTAAAAGCATAAACTTCATTTTGTTTTAGTTCATTAGCTTTAATTGGTTCTTCATTTGCTTCATTTAAAATAGGAATTATTTCATATTCATTTATTCTTAATTTTGCACCTTCTTGATTTATTGATGGGATCTTTAAAGCAATTGTGTCGCCGTTAAAATATCCTTCCTCATATTCT
Organism: uncultured Ruminococcus sp.; assembly: GCA_910584195.1. Classification (GTDB taxonomy): domain Bacteria; phylum Bacillota; class Clostridia; order Oscillospirales; family Ruminococcaceae; genus Ruminococcus. The sequence goes on from CAJTYV010000041.1 coordinate 13,097, forward strand.
TCTATAGTAACAGAGTAGATGTTGTCTGAAAATGTGCATTCTTCATTATAGAAATCTGTTTCAATGACTTGTCCCCATACTTCACAAATATTCCTTACAGTTGTCATATCTACGGATGTGTTTTCAGAGATTAGTACACGCCGCAAAAAACTATTGTCTACATAAATATCGTCCTCATAACACATTGGTTTTAACTGACATACAAATGTGTTTTCCTCCATAGAAAAAAACATTTCATAATTTGGATATAAATCGCGAAAAGTTGTTAAAATAGAAAGGACGCTACACCCTGCCGAAAATTCCTGATCATAAGGAATAGCGTTCCAAGTTGGATTTTTCTCACGATATGACTCCCATAATTCATTATATTCTGGCAATGCTTTATATTCACCAATATCATCAATTCTATGATTTGTTATCCGTGCTAGTTTTTCAAGAATCTCAATTACAGCGTTTCGAATAATATTATGCTCGATAACTTCACCAGTTTCTTTGTTTTCTTTATATGCTGGAAAGCTGATAATCAACGAACCTAACTGACCATTTTTTGTACCATCCAATTTCTTCATAAAATCAGCACAGTTAATTGTAAGATTATCTGTAGTAGCATCATATGTTCCAGATGTATCTGTATACACATAACAACCAAGAGGATAATATTTATAATCTCTTATTCTTGGATTATATAAACCAATAGATATTTGAATATCCTTGTTTAACCATAAAATACTATTTTCTGTAAGTTTAACTTTCCCCTTCAAAGTAGGCTGCACTGTAAAATTGGCAGTACGTCTCACATCAGATTCGCCATTAATCGACATACTACCACCTTGCAAACCCCATTCAATCGAGCCAATAATCTTTTTTTTCTTATCTAATATGTCAGTTTTCAACTTTAAACATGGATTTGCTGAATGTTGGAGAACTATCATCAAATCTTCTTGTGTAACTAAATCAGCCATTAGTTATTCCACCATTCAGGTTCTACTTTTGAAAATCCTAAATAATACAAATCTTCTTCTGAGTCTACGTCTCCAATCTCGACCCAAGACCATGTTATCTCACGATCATTATATTGTTGATTTGCCGTATCAGTAGGATTAGGAGTAACATGAATAAGCCATAATCGACCATCTGGCAGTTTGAGAATCTTTGGAATGCTGTCACAGATAAAGTCCATGAATTCTCTTTGATATTTGATACGCCAATAATCTTGTTCACTGCCATATCCAAATTCACATGAATCTTCATCTAGTGGGACAAACGATCCTTTGCAATTACCAGTATCATAATTAGCGATTGTATTTCTTACAAAAATAGGATATTTTCTGTCTAGCAACTCAACATTTGATGATGGTATATTGCGTGTTGTGTCACAATACCCGTCTGTGATTTCTGTACCCCAAACTATTTCGTCTTCAATGATAAACATTTTACTGAATTTTGACGTTACAGAAGTTATAGAATATGTACCTTCGCAACCATAGAATATAGGAACAATAGCATATTCAACAGGTTGTCCAGAAGCTATAAAATAATCAGGATAGTTTATTTTAAAATCTTTTAACTCATGCACAGGTTTTACAAGTAAGGTTTTCCATTTGAAATTGCCCTCCGTTCTACTTTTTAGTACAAGATGTGAAGTGGTTTCCATACTCCAATCTACATTACCAGCATGGGTATTATTATTGAATTTAGCCCACAATATCGTATTGAAGTCCCAACGCATTTCATAATCGGGAGATAATTCAAACTCTGTATCCTTTGTAATATATAAATCATCATATATCCCATTCTTTAGCTCAACATAATTGATATTTTCTATGCCAGTTGGTGTAAGAGCACATGCCAATTCACCACCGACAAAATTACATCCGCACATAAACATGCGCTTAACCACCTCCAAGCCATAAATCGTTTAGTTCTGGGTTTTCAGGTTCAGTATCATCGAGATATTCCTTAAAATTATCTTTCAGAATCTTATGTATCTTTTCATCAGTATTAATCCAGTTGTCATATTTATTAGTTTCATTTTGAGGAGGGCGTGTTGAGCCAAACCACATATCACCGTTTTCAGTGCTAAAGCCTAATTCTAAAAATGCTTTTAGCTGATATACGTCATTCTTCCTGCGCAGCATAATTGTAACCATGTCAGAATTACTAAATACCAATTCATCAGAGTACAATAAATAGTGACTAACCCCATTTGGAACCATTAATCTAAATTTCAATTTATCTTCTTGATATATTCTTGAGCTTAATGTAAGTCCAAGATTCCCATTGCACATTTTGAAAATGTCAGCAGTTTGCCATAAATTAATACCACGAATAATCACTGTAAAATCTTTTTCAATTAAAAAACCTTCGTCATAATATAAAGTCTTGTCACGAAGGTCGATCATTCCATCTATATATTCAAATGTGTCAGTGCCATTATACTGAATTATAATAAGATTAGAAGACACTTGGATACAACCACGAGATGGGATAGGAGTCGCATAAATTCTTGCGTATACATTCGGGTCTTCATACTTTACAGTTATCTCTACATAACCAGTATCTAATTCCATCCCATTAACAGTAACACCAACACATCGAACATAATATACTGTATTATTATCTAGTCCCTTATAGGTATAGCTGATATCATAGTCGTCTGTCATTTCGACACTCTTAAGCAACTGTTTTTTTGTTGCATCATATAGGTAAAAAGTATATTTACTAATATCTTCCCAATCATCTGAGTAATAATGAACTGTAACAGTAAATGAAGAATTAGATATTATTGGATTGTCTGATAAATCTTCAAAATAGAAATCAGGTGTAGCAAAAGTGTAAAATAGTACTTTATTTGACAAAGATGATGGTACATTTTCAACATCATAGGTCTGTGCCTGAATCACATATTTTTTATTATTTTGTAGAGTTTTTGCAGGAATTATATGTGTCAATGAAAATGAAGAAACGGTATCATCGAAAACCAAATTGTTTGTTTCATAATCATATATAAAAATCCTGTTTGCGTATGCTCTGTTACCCATCCATGAAAGTATGATTTCATAGTCTTTTGTAGCGTCAAATGGTTGGATCTTGTTTATAACTGGTTTTGCCATTTTTCACCTTCTTTCTATATCAATACTTAGTTTAATAATTATAATATTAACATCCCATTCCTATATTTCTATTCTGTTTTCTAATTCATCAAAAGCCAGTTTTCTGTTACATTTCTCCATTTTTTAGGAACATCTTGAATTATCATAATACCTTTTAAGATTTTTAAACTATAAAATCTTCTCATATCATTAACTCCTCCTATTCCTCTAATGCGCTTACCGCATCTCCTAAGTCCATAATTGCCCCGTCATGAACACTAAGCTGCGCGGTTAAATATTTCACCTGCTCTTCCAACACCTCCACCCGGTCTCGCTCTCTTAAATAGAAGTGACAGGAAATTTTTTCACCGTCTCTCTCGGACTGTTCGTAATCCACTACCAAGTCCAGTTTTTCTTCCATGATGGCATCTGTTGTAGTATCATATAAGGCGACTTTCTTTAAATTTTTCTGGGTGAGAGTCTCCCACATATCGTTATATTTGGAGACATCCACTTGAATATCAAAGAGTGTAGAACTGTCAAACACTTCGATTTGTGTATCGTCGTTTAGTTTTAAGATTTTCATGTTTTCTCCTTTTAATTGTTTCCGTTTCCGCAGCCAGTGGAAGCGGGAATAGTCCTTCGACAAAATATCCAAAACTTATTGCACAAAAGGGTTATGCAGCTTTGTATGATGTTACTGACCTATCCTATGTTTACTTTTCATATAAACCAACAACTTTATACGGATTTACAACTATACCAGCAATGAACACTACTGGAGCATGGGAAAATGGAACTGGAGGAACCAATATATTATCTTCTGTTACGGATCTTGGTGGGTCCGCATGAACATCTTATAAATACAGGATTTCAGTTGGGTCTTATAAAGCTTTTAAAACAACAAAAACAGGAAGCTCAAGTACGAATATGTATATAAAAGGAGAATAGGAAATTATGTTCCTTTCATATAAACATAAGTTGGAGTTGACCCACCTGTTTTTTGAAATCTAATAGCTTTATAACTTGAAACGCTTACTTTGTATGGATATGATGGATCTCCAGAACTTACAACACTTGACAATATGTTGGTTCCGGTGCCATTCCAAGATGTTCCTAACGTAGGAATAGTTGTCAAACCATACAATACAGTTGGTTTAAAAGAAAAGTAAATTGTACTAAAATCTGAAATATCTACGCAAGATTGGTAACCATAGTTTGCAATGAATCTTAAACTTTTTGTTACATTCCCGCTTCCACTGGCTGCGGAAACGGAAACAGAAGACAACCCGTCATATCCCATATCTGGATAAACTGTCTGTGCAGATGTTCCTGGTGTTACGGATTTTGTTTGATATTTATACTGGCTTATCGGCTGTGCCACTTCTGTCACAGGAAGCAAAATGATATAAGCCATATCGCCAAAACTGGAGTTGGAACCATCTTTTGTGTACGTTGCTACAATTGTGTTTTCTCCCACTTGTAAAGTAAGACTATTATATTGTTCCGAGGTCCTAACCCCAGATGCTGAGTTTACAATCGTTACTCCGTTTAGCGTGATGGTTAACTTATCGTAGTTTGTTTCTGTGGAAATTCTCCAGCCGATATTATAGTTAGTTGCTTTAGAAAGAGTTACTTTCCAAGTACTGCTTGCGGTGCTAGAATTTACCCCTCGGTTATTCGCAACCCACCTAGCACCCTGTTGCACAAACTTATAAGTGCCGTTAGCGGTGTTTTCCCACAAATGAATGTTGTCCCCCGTAACGATTTTTCCGATGTTCGTTGCCATCGTGGCAAAAACCGCATCTGCCGCCGTGGTTACGCCTTTTTCAGTGATAGCATCGGCGACCATTTTTTTGCCATCACTGACAGATTTTTTTAACTCCTCGGCCTCCGTTTGGGTATAATAGATGGAGTCAGATTTGGTTTTGATATATTTCCACAAGGTCAACAATTTCCGACGGTTGTACGTCTGTTTATTAACAGATGTATCATTTCCGTTTGCGTATTGGGAAATATAATAATCATTATCGTTCAAAACTGCTGTATCAGACCCAATGTTAAGTCCATTCACAAGAGCATCGAAAGCTTTTTGGGCAGTTATTTGTCCCGTTCCGCCTTTGGATATTGGGAGAACATCCGAGATTGTCTGTGCAATACCGCCATTTGCCGGAAGTGATTCCGGCTTATTAGATAAATCGTCATAACTGCCAGAAAAGGCTATCGGTTTTAAGTCCGATAGCCACTTTCTGATTTTCCCAAACAGCGTATTTATCTTGTCGCCAGAGGAAATCTGCTGTCTATTTGCCGTTTCGTTAAATTCGACCTTAATATCAACACCGCTAAATTCTCGTTTTGCCATTATAGGCTCCTCCTGTTACAAAGTGCAGTTAAGGAACAAAGAGTCAGTTTTATCAATCTTATCTGCAAGAGCCGCCGTTACAACTTTGTTTTGCACGGCATTTGTGCTTGTTTCAGAAAGTTCTGCGTCAATCGTAATCGGCGTCGGAATTGTTGGTTTATTCTTGATAAATGCTGGGCTTGTTTCATCCGTTTCGTTCCAATCTGCCTGTGTCGGTTCATAAACCTTTACATCTGTACCATTTACCTTAATATATCCGTTGTTCTCAGAAGCAGTAACAATATCGGATGCCGAAATCTCCACGTATGCCGTACCACTCCAACGGTATGTCTTGTTAGAAACTGTGTCTACATAAATTTTGTCTGTTTCCCCTGTTGTAGGAGCATTATCAATTCCTGCAACCTCAATTACGTCATCCACATAGGAGGGTAATTGTGCTGATGGTACTTTTCCTGTGGAATCCAGAGACGCTACACCTTCTGCAACACCAACTTTTGCACTATCTATGGGTGTAAATCCAAGTGCGGCAATAATCATCGCGGCAGTAATATCGTCAGCAATATAAGGTAATGCAGAATAAAGATTTGTACCATCTCCAATTTTCATCTTTGTTTTGCCATCTGCGGTAAATTCTACACAAGGGCAACCTCTAAACGGTATTGTTGTTTCCGAAGCCCATTGTGCTGTAGTTTTGTTTACAAGTGCAATTTTTGTTAATAAAGTTCTTTCTGCCATTTATTTTCTCCTTTAAAATAAGAGCATTCCAATATGCCCTGTTTCATATCGTTATAAAATTCCTTGAATGATCGTATAATCCTCATACGATTCAATCCCAAGTTCTTGTAACGTCCTGTTTCCTTCCAACGTAACTCCGTTAATCTTAGGTTTATTTTTTAACAAATTGTAATTATCTGTACCGC
>CAJTYV010000042.1 GCA_910584195.1 uncultured Ruminococcus sp.
GACGCTTCATAGTTAAAATCCATATTTCTTCCTCCTATTCTGTTTTCAAGATTCTGTAGCTTTGCAGGCTCTCGGAATATCGCTGACTGCTGCACTTGCTCTCGTCACGATATTTCTGCTGTCTGCGGTCTGCCATCGTCAGCGTTGGGCGACCATTCCCAACGGACAGCGGATGATTGTCCGCTGTTTCGGCTTACTAATTTTTTAGAAATGGAGAAATACAAATGACTTTTGTTTCAGAAATCGTTTTCATTTTCCTATTTTGTGTTCTGTTTAAAATTCAATATAACTACAGAAGATATAAACTCACTCTTAAAATTAAAGATAAATATTTAAGATGGTTAGACAATGAGGAAGCCGTCTCAGATATGAATACATATACATCCATAATCTTGAAATTGTTTAAAGATGCCAAAATAAATGACATTCATCTTCCAACAACAACGACGATTGGATACAACAGAGCGGTTTCGCATCAAATCAGCATTTATCAAAATCTTTTATACCGTACTGATCAAATTATAGTGAATGTTTGTGATATGTTTGATGAAGCTGTTGGATATTATCGCAGCGCATACAAAGAGGCGTTCAATCCATTATATTGGATTGAAGTTATTGTTCTTCTTCCTAAACACATTATGGAATACTTTGATATGAATACAGAAAAACTAAACGCTAAGATCATTAATGTTATGTTTACAGGAATTTGGTGGCTTATATGCATCTTTTTTACCTGTTTCAAATCGGAAATCTTCCAATTGATACAATCTTTTCTTCAAAAGCTTGCTTAGTCGTAAAACAGAACGAGTATCGCCGATTTCAGCGGCTTTTTGCTGAGCCAAAATGATATTCTCAACTTCCTGTACTTTTATATTGAATTTAAAGTTTATTTGCATTACGCATCGCCTTTCTTGGTCTGCCATCATCAGCATTGGGCGACCATTCCCAACGGACAGCGGACGGTTTGTATCCGCTGTTTCGGCTATTCTTCAATGTAAACCTCACATTCACCGAGCAGGTCGATGATGTTTCTCGTGTAGCCAACGATCCCCTCATATCTGAGCCATGTGTCCAGAATTTCGGTAACAAGGTATTCATTTTTGATTTCTTCAAATGATTTGAAGTTTTTTTCGTGAGTTTCGTTAAACGCTTCAAGTATCTTTTTCTGCATCGTCAGTCTCCTTGTTTTTAGCTATCGCCATTGCTTCAGCTTCTTTTTTGTCATTAGTAACAAAATGTGGGACATATTCTCTGTTTCCGCTGTGATCAACTGCATTGATATCTCTCAGACGATAGACCTGATAGATTTTTTCTTCGCCTACATACTGAGATGTAACTTTCCATTCACTTTTCATCAGCTCGCCCTCCTTTCATCTTTAAGAAATGCGTCGGGCGCAAGGTCAAGGGCGAATGCGAGTACCATGAGAGTTGTCGCTTTCGGGATGAATGCGTTGCCCTCAACTCTTGAAATGTATCCCTGTGTGACTTTTGCTTTTTCCGCAAGCTCTACCTGAGTAAGTCCAAGCTCCTCGCGGCGGTTTCGGATTTTGTTTCCTAAGGTCATAAGTTATCACTCCTTATCGTTTTAGACGAATCTGTTTTGGCAAGAAAATCAAGTATAGTCGGCAGAATTGCCACTTCTTCTTGATCCATATAGTGTGAATCGTCTGTTACTCTTAATACATACGAAACAAGAGCATCTGCCACCTGTTTTTTCTGTTCTGATGTCATAAAAGCATTCGGTGTTTTCAAAGCATTTGTTGTGCGATGTCCTCTGCTGTCAATATCGTTTGTGAGAAATTTTGAGTATGGAGATACAAGCTCTTTTTCAGCTTTAATCTCAGCTTTTTTCTTTTCCAAGTTTTCTTTAGCTTCTTGGATTAACCGCTTTGTACATTCATCAAGCCAATAATGGGGGCGTCTTCCTAAATCAACCGCAATCTCAGGTTTTGTCTGTTTCGATGCAATCGGAGCAGGCGTTTTTTCTTCGGTTTTCTGATTCCTGTTCGCTAAGTCTATGATATGCTGATATCCACGGTCGTAAATCACATGAATTGGCACTCCGTAAGTGCGTGTTTTTCTGAGCTTTTCAATGGTTCTTTTGAACTCTACCTGTTCTGTTGTATGCGGAGCAGGTGATTTTTTGTGTTTTTTTAATTTTACTTTCATAAAATTTCCTCTTTTCTGTTTACTTTTCAAGTTTCTTGTGGTAAAATTATCATAGGGCTTTTTGCGCCCTGAGATATTCATTAATAATATTATACATAGAATTTCTCTAAATGTCAAGAGAAATTCTAAATCATAATTAGATTTTTTCTAATTTTGTTATTTTGAACAAAGGAGAGTTTTATATTTTGGATATTTTAGATAGAATCTTAATGCTGCTGGGAAATCGCGAACAGCGAGAATTAACTAATTTTCTTGGATTAAAAAGTGTTGCTTTTTCAGAATGGAAATCAGGTAAAAGTAAATCCTATAAAAAATATCTTATTGAAATTGCCGATTTTTTTAATATTTCATTGGATTATTTGGTTTATGGCAAAGAAAAAGGTTGTTCAACGTTTAAATTAACCGATGAAGAACAGGAACTACTTGAATATTTTAATAAACTTTCAGATAAATCCAAGGGAAAAATTATAGAAAGGGCTGCTGTGTTAGCAGAACTGGAAATGCCTGTCACCAACGAGCCGGTTGCTGTGGAAGAGCCGGAGGAAAAACGTTTAAAGATTAATTGCAGTACATATCAAGTTTCGGCAGGAGCAGGCTTTGAACTTGGTGAAGGTGATGAATGGTATGAAATCGAAGTTCCTGACACATCAAAAGCGCGAAAGGCTGATTTTGCACTTCAAATAAAAGGAAATAGTATGGAACCCATCTATTTCAATGGAGACATCGTTCTTGTAAAAGAGCAGCCGTATGTAAACATCGGAGAAATTGGTATTTTTATTATAGACGGCAATGGTTACATAAAAAAACGCGGAAATGATAGGCTTATTTCTATCAATCCCGAATATGATGATATTTATTTCCGAGAAGGTCAAGACATAAGATGCAAGGGGCTTGTCATCGGCACACTGGAAGATGATGATTTTGTATGATAAGCCTATACTAATTGTATAAAATATGATATCCGAACCAGTTCGCATATCATACTAAATCTGTTCGCATATTCGCATATCATTTTTTCAACATTTTACAATGCTATTGCAATTAAATATTTAAAACTCAGAATCATCATTTAAACCTTTAAACCGCTATATATAGCCGTTTCTCAAAATTTATTTAAACAGCAGACAGGCTATTAAACAGTAATTAAACAGTATTTTATAAAAAAATAATAATGCGCCGTGATTGTGGAAAACTCCTCAAATCGGCGCATTTATTTTTGACATATTAAATTTATTAACTTTTATAAAACCAGATTGACAAGGATAAAAAACAGGCTAAATATAGGCTCAAATAGGCTTATATCAGACAAAAAAAGGACAAACCGGGGAAATAAAGGTTTTTTGTATTCTGCTTGTCAAACCACATCATACAATATTATAAAAATTGAAAGCGATAAAATCATTATAGGGAAATCAAATTTATATTCGGGAAGATTTTCAATGTTTTTAAAAACTATTGTTACCATTATTTTCAGTAAGGCATATTGGTATATTGTTCCGACAGCAAATCCTGTATATGCGGCAGGACGATAGCCTCCAAGAAGACAATGACTGCATTCTTTTTGCGAATATCCGAAAACTAGCATTAATGAAATATTTTTCTTATTGCCATTTATAATAGTTGCAACAGCTATAAAAAGTGTAACGAATGACAGAATTAACCCGATTATCATTATCATAGCGTCCATCATAAAGCTTGAAAGCTCTTTCATGCTAAATGACATTTGTGTCATAGCAGAGAAACAAAATGAAGCGAACGCAATAAACCAAAATTTCTGTTTCTTGATGAGCCTACAGGTGCGCTTGACGAACAGACCGGCAGACAAGTTCTTGATTATGTTTGTAATCTTCAAAAGGAATTTGGGTATACGATCATCATGGTCACGCATAACTCAAATATTGCTGATATGGCAGAAACAGTTATTAAAATGAACAGCGGAAGTATTTCGGAAGTCTCTGCAAATAAACTGCGAAAAACAGCATTCGAGATTGGATGGTGATATTATGATAATAGGAGTAAAAGACGGTATAAAATTCTGGGGAATATCTGTTATATCATGCTGTGCCGTTCTTGTATGCACCATGTTTTTGAATTATTATGCTGATATCAGTTATATTAAAAACCAGATACATTCCGAACAGGTTATGACATTTTATAACGCACAAGTTGCTACGGCAAAAGTAGTATGCAGTGTTTCCGGCGGATGTCTGCTTATTACATCTATAATTATGCTTCTGTTTTATATTAAGCACTACATAGATACTCATCAAAAGGAACTCGGGATATTAAAAGCGTTAGGATATTCGAAGTTAAAAATAGCAAAAAATTTTGCAATATTCGGCTCAAGTGTTTTTATTGGAACAGCGTTAGGTTTTGGCGGAGCATTTATTATAATGCCGTTTTTTTATAAAACTCAGAATAAAGACAACATTATGCCTGAGATAGAAATGCAATTTCATCCTGCACTTTCAGAGTGCATTTTTTTATGTCTGCTAAAAACGTGCTGATTTTTTTAGAGTTTTTCTTATATTTTGGAATTTTTTTTGATTAAAACTTTCTCTTAAAAGAGAATTTGCAGGTGTTCTAAGTTTTATACAACCATACAATATGGAAAGTAAAGCAAAAAATAAACTGTCAGGACTTTTATAATTGTGCATAATTTCTGTACAGTATCTTCTGTTACCTTGACTTTTGAAGAAATTATTGATATAATAACTTTACACTACGTAAAGGAGGTTACATGTAATGCCGGTAAATAGCGATGATAATGTAGTATCGCACTTTTTTTCACATCGTGAAGAGGACTTCGAATATGCTCCGTTCGACAGGGAAATGGCTTTTTATGAAAGCATATGTTCAGGTAACATGGAATTTGTAAAATTATTCGCGAAACCATTGTTTTGCGAGGGGTGCGGTACTTTGAGCAAAGATCCGCTCCGTAATATTAAGTATCATTTTACTATTTCAACAGCTTTGATAGCAAGGTTTTGCGTAGGAAGCGGTATGACGCCCGAAGATGCCTACAGTCTCAGCGATATATTTATTATGCGTGCCGATGAATGCCGCTCGATTGAAGAAGTACGTACAGTTCATTATGAAATGATTGAGCATTATACTAAAAAGATGCGTACTCTGCGCAACAGCACACTCTATTCTAAGCGTATTCTTCAAGCGGTGGAATACATAAGCGAGCATTTACACAGCCGTGTACTTATAGAAGAAACGGCTGAAGCTTTGCGTATTACACCCGCATATCTTTCGAGACTTTTTAAAGCTGAAACAGGGACAACTTTTACTGATTATGTTAACCGTCGAAAAATTGAAGAGGCTACTGGACTTCTGAGATATTCCGATTATTCCGATCTTGAAATAAGCAGCTTGCTTTGTTTCAGTTCTCAAAGTTATTTTATTAAAATATTCAAAAAAATTATGGGTATGACTCCGAATGAGTATAAGAAAAAATATCGTTTGCCTGCATACAAGGTTGATTTATAAAAAATTTTTGTGCAAAATCAACTATTATGATTATGAAATATCATGTGTTTTCCTGCTATATGTGATTTTCACAGAAAAAACCATTGACTTTTTGTGCAATACGTTGTATAATTGATATGTGTTGGATATCAAGGGGCTATTGTCCCTTTATGCAATCATTATGACAAAAGGAGGAAACTATGAAGTCTTACAAAAAAATGATGATAACGGCTGCCGCGGTTTCTTTATGTCTTGCTGTTGCTGTTCCGACAGCTTCATATGCTGAGGAATCCGATGGAAGTTCGTCTGCAGGTGTTTCGGACGCGTTATCCGGAAGTCTTGGAGATGATATTACATCAGAATGGGTGACAGATGCCGACGGAAGAATTTATTACTATGATGAAACGGGCGCTAAGGCAACGGGAGAAACGGAGATAGACGGCGAGCTTTACCTCTTCTCAAAAAACGGTGTTCTTAAAACAGGCTGGAGAACTGTTGCCGGAAAAAGACGCTATTATAATCCGCAAACAGGAAAGCCTGTTTATGGCAGATTTACAATTTGCGGCGAAGAATTCTGCGTTGAACCTGAACAGGGTAAAATAGCGGGAGATGTATTTACAGATGAAAACGGAGATAAATACATAACATCTGACAAAGGTGCTTTAATTCTTAATGAAGGATTTGTTGAGCGCGACAATACGTTTTATTATGTCACATCTGATGGAACACTTGCTGTCGGAGAAACTATTATAAACGAAATTCCGTATGTTTTCGATGAAAACGGAGAGCAGCAGACAGGCTGGGTAAATGTAGGAGAAAAAACGTATTATTACGCTCCTGACAGCGGCGAGATTCAGCTTGGTCTTATTGACATTGACGGCAGCTTGTATTATGTTGACGAAAATGAAGGCAGAAAAGAGGGAGTTGTCGAAATTGACGGAGTGGAGTATTTGTTTGCCGAGGGCACAGGAAAACTTCACACTGGTCTCCTTGAGATAAACGGAAATATAAAATATTTCTATCCCGATGGAAAATACGCTTCCGGAGTTACAGAGATAAATGGTAAGAATTATCTTTTCAGCAAAGAGGGAAATCGTCTCAGCGGTCTGCAGACCTTTGACGGAAAGCTTTATCATGCCGGTGATGACGGAATTCTTTCAAGAGGCATGACATTTATAGGCGATGATGCTTATTTTTTTGGGGAAGATTTTTCAGCAGTGACGGGAATTATTGATGTCTCCGGAGCAAAATATTTATTTGGCAATGATTTTAAAATGCTCACGGGAAAACAGTTATACAACGGCAAATATTATTGTTTTGACAACACAAGCGGAAAAATGCTTACAGGCAAGATCCTTATAAATGAGAAAAAGTATTATTTTGGCGGTGATGACGGTTCTATGCAGACGGGCTGGGTAGAACTTGAGGACGGCAAATACTACTTCGGTACAGACGGTTCGGCTGTTACCGGTATTTATGAAGTCGACGGAAAGAAATACTACTTCCACCCTGATACATCGCTAATGACAACAGGCAGACTCATTATTGACGGAAAGAAATATTACTTCGGCGAAAACGGCGCTATGGTATTGGGTTGGGTCACTCTTGACGACGGCAAGTATTACTTCAGCAATGATGGTGTGATGGTAACAGGCTGGAAGACTATAAGCGGAAAGAAGTATTATTTCAACAAAACAAACGGTAAAATGGAGACAAACAAAATAGTTGACGACTACAACCTTACTGCTGACGGAAGCGCAGTTCCGCTTTCGGCTGTTCAGAAAAGGGCTAAGACGATCATTTCATCTATCGGAAAATCTCCTTCAGCTATTTACAATTATGTTTGCAATAATAACAAGTACCGTTATATTGAGGATACGCGTACTTTAAGCCAAATAAATGCTAAGGGCTGGTCTTATTTTGCCAACTATTCGCTTGACAATCGCTACGTTGTCTGCTATTATTTTGCAGCTGTTACCGATCTCCTTTTCCAACAGGCAGGATTGAAAAGTCGTATAGTATACGGTACGGGACGCGGTACAGGTGACCACTACTGGAATCAGATTTACGATGCAGCCAATGATAAATGGGTAAATTACGATACCTGCAACGGCTACAGCGGAGTAACATTCTCATATCTCCAGTCTCAGAATTATACATTCTATCAGTATGTATACCCTAAGTTTTATTGATTTTGTCTGAATTATTTCAAAGATTGTTCTATTGCATATTCAGACAGCTCTTTAAGAATAAGGCTTTATCAGGACGGGAAAAATCGACATTATTATACTCTGATCTATGTAAACAGTGTGTATTATGGTGGGAAAAATACGTGTATCCGAATAACTATTACTACCTTGTTAAGTGTATTTTCAGTATACCTTGACGTACGAATTTTCTATTCTAAATAATACTCACTGTTTATATCAGATAGAGCATGAAGTCATAAAATTACGGAGGAATAATATTATGAATATTAAAATTGCGTCTATTTTCGCTGCTGCGGTTTTTTTAGCTGTTTCTGCCGCTTCGTGCGGAAATGAACCTGAGGATTCATCAGCGCCCGATTTACCGATACTTGCAACTGAGTCGGCAGAAACAACGGAAGCTGCATCAGAAGAAGCTACGGAAGCTGTTACGGAGGATAAGACAAAAACTGAAAAAACTACTGAGGCAGCTACACAAGAGGAATCTAAAGAAGATGAAAACATCAGTGATACCGAGGGCAATGATTCCGACTTAAGCTCAGAACCCGAACCTGATCCCGAGCCTCAGCCGGATCCGGAGCCTATACCTGATCCGGAACCGCAGAACATTTCATTCGGCTTTGAGTCTCTTCATAACGATGCAAGCGGAGTTATCGCGGCTTTGGGTGATCCGATAGACGTTACGTCTGCACCTGCATGCTTTGCCAACGGAGCTGATTCTAAAATTTACAGCTACGATGGTATTACAATTGAATGCTACGTGCTTGACGGAATTGAGAATATATGCTGTATAACCATTACAAGCAGCAGTTATTCAACATCTGCCGGCGTAACTGTTGGAAGCTCTCAGGCGGATGTTGAGGCGGCTTATGGAGCAGGAGAAGCCGCAGGCACTTATACGATCTATTATAATGGTAGCAGCGAGCTTGATGTTAAATATGATAACGGCATAGTTGCCGAGCTTGTTTTCTATACGGAAGTTTGAGGAGGGGACATGGTTTTCAGCAGTCCCGTATTCTTGTTTATATTTTTAACATCAGTTTATATTCTTTACAAAATAATACCGGGGATCACAGCTAAAAATGTTATTCTGTTAATATTCAGTCTTGTATTTTACACATATGGCGAACCAAAAGCTATAGTTCTTATGATAATTTCTATTCTAATGAATTATCTTTTTGGACTTGCTATGAAAAAGGGTAACAAAAGCAGAAAGGTATCGCTTGCTGCCGCTGTTGTTATAAATCTTGCGATGCTCGGTATATTCAAATATGCCGGATTTGGTGCGGAAATGCTGGACAGACTGCCATTTTTGAGCGTTTCAGTACCTAATATCGCATTACCTATCGGAATTTCATTTTATACATTTCAAGCGATGTCATATGTTATTGATGCGTACAAAAATCCCGCATATATTCAAAAGAATCTTTTTAAACTTGCATTGTATATTACCTTTTTCCCGCAGCTTGTGGCAGGTCCAATTGTTAAATATTACGACTTTGCTGATCAGATAGATAACCGTCAAACTACTCCGAAGCAGACAGCCGAGGGGGGAAGACGTTTTATCATTGGTTTGTCGAAAAAATTGTTGATTGCTAATACAATGGCTTTTGCAGCAGATTATGTTTACGCTTTGGATATGTCTGAACTTTCCGTTTCTCTTGCATGGCTCGGAGCAATTTCATACTTGTTTCAGATATACTTTGATTTCAGCGGCTACAGCGATATGGCTATTGGTTTGGGTGCAATGTTTGGATTCACTTTTAAGGAGAATTTCAACTACCCGTATATTTCTCAGAGCATGCAGGAATTTTGGAGAAGGTGGCATATTTCAGTATCGACTTGGTTTAAGGAATATCTTTATATACCCCTCGGCGGCAACAGAAAAGGCAAAGTCAGAACGGCATTTAATAAGCTTGCAGTATTTTTCTGTACAGGATTATGGCATGGTGCAAGTTTAAACTTTATAGTATGGGGACTTTTGAACGGCGGTTTTATGATGCTTGAATCTTACAATGTTATTAATACAGAAAAATGGCTGAAACCGTTCAGACACATTTATGCCTTGCTTGTCACAGTTCTTGCCTTTGTTTTTTTCAGGGCAGAGACTATTTCGGACGCATGCCGTTTCATCGGACATATGTTCGTTCCGTCAGGCAATTCGGTGCAGACAGCTCTTTTTATGAGATGCCTTACGCCAATGTATATTATAATGCTTGTTATGGCTGTAATTTTTTCTATTCCTATCACGAGAAAGCTGCGTGAGAAAGCTTCTTCTGAAAAGCTTATATCAATTTGTGAATACAGTTCATACGGCGTATCCGTCCTGCTTTTAGGGCTTTGCATACTTACGCTGTCATCGGCTTCTTATAATCCGTTTATTTATTTCAGATTTTAGGAGGCATTTATGAATAAAAATTTATTTTATCGAATTTATACTGCGGTATTTATTGGAATTTGCATTGTGCCTGCAATTTTTACACCGTTTCTTAAAGCTGGCAGTTCTAAGGAAAAGCGTGAGCTTGGTAAGTTCCCGTCTGTTAAAACAGAAAAGGGCGAGATTAATTTTAAGTTTTTCGATGAATTTGAAACGTACTTTTCGGAACATTTCGCGTTCAGACCGCAGCTTGTAACAGCTGACGGAAGATTGAAAGCAGCGCTTACTGCGACTTCTCCAAACAGCGATGTTATTGTTGGAAAGGACGGGTGGCTTTATTATGGAGAAACTGTCGATGATTTTTTGAGGACAAATACTTTGAGTTCTGCCGAGATAAAAAATATTGCAAATAATCTGCGGATAACAGAGCAATATTGTAGGCAGAGGGGAGCGGAGTTTATTTTCTTTTCCGCGCCTAATAAGAATACGTTATACCCTGAGTATATGCCGTATAATTATGTGCCTGCAAATAAAGAGAGTAATCTCGAAATGCTGACGGAAGAGCTTATTTCGGATGATTTTTTCTTTGATATGAAATCAGCTCTTTTGAATTTAAATTCTCCAACTCCGCTTTATCACAAAACCGATACTCATTGGAATAATTTTGGCGCTTATGCCGCTCATACCATGCTTATGAACAAAATCGGAAAAGCATCATGCGGCGTGGGAAATGGTTGGTATACCGCGAATGACCGTCTCGGCGATTTGGCTGCGATGATCTATCCGGCAGAAGATGCTAAGGATATGCAGCTCCATAACGACTATGAATTTACTTATGAGTATACAAGCCGTTTCCGTGGTCTTGACGACATTTCAATTACGACATGCAGTAAAAACGGAAACGGAAATCTGCTAATGTACCGTGATTCATACGGAGAAGCTATACTTCCTTATATGGCGGAAGTTTTTGAATCTGCGGAGTTTTCAAGAGCTGTTCCGTATCATTTAGACAAGGTCAAAGAAAACGATACTGTGATTATAGAGCTTGTTGAGCGAAATCTCACCAACCTGCTCATGGACGCGCCTATCATGGAAGCGCCGTCTGCCGACATTCCTGAAAATACGGAAAAATCAAACGGCAACGGAGCGATGCTTGAATCTTATGGTACGGCAGATATGCAGCATATATTCGGTGTGCTGCCCGAGGATTGTTTTTCGGGAGATAGTCACATGATAATCGTTGAATCAAAAAACGAAGCGTTTGAAGCATTCAATTGTTTTGAAAAGGAGCTTCTCAATAAAACAGAATACAGTCCGCGCGGATTTTCGCTGTATATCCCGCAGGAGAAAATAAGTCTTGATTATAAGGTAACTGTTCTGAACTCTGACGGCAGGGCAGTTTCAGTTCGATTTACAAGCATCGGAGGTTATGTTAATTATGAGACATTTTAAGTATTTAGCCGCTGCTGCCGCTTTGACATTAGCAGCAGCTCCAATTTCCATGAACGTTTTTGCAGAGGGAGGAGCGTCAAATACTGAGCCTGTTAAGGTAGAAGCAGTATGTGAACATATTAATCCTGCCGACATTAACGGAAGCGTTGTTGTAGCTGTTCCGGAGGGAGTTTCGGCAAACGTAAGTATTGTTTATGAATCGCCTGAATATGATGCTCATAAATATTATGAAAGCACATTGGAGGGCGGAAAAAACTATTCATTTGACATTGAGGGCAGAGATAATATTGGAGATGATTATCGTAACTATACTATTTCCGTTGAACTGAACGGAGGTGTTTACGATATTACTTCAGAGGCTTACACAGATACTTTCAGCATTCCGGACGGTAATGATAATCCTGACAGTTTTTGTGAAAAAAGCTACGCGTTTACTGTTGATGACCGTGAATCTTCATCGGAATGGGATGTTACGCTTGATGAAGAAAACAAAAAGGAAATTGCTGTGCATCTTGATTATGTAAAGCTGGGAGATGTAAATGGCGATACTGTTATTGATGCTTCCGATGCAAATCTTGTACTTGTTGAATATGCCATGCTTATTACGGATAGACCTTCCGTTTTGACTTCTAAAAGCTATATTGCTGCTGATGTAAACAAGGATAACACTGTAGATTCGTCTGATGCGGCAAAAATACTTGTTTATTATGCGGCTTCTTTGACCGGCGGAAATCCGACTATGGAATAGATTAATTATGAGAAAAAATGATAAGCTTCACGGCTTTACCGTGACAAATGTGCGTCAGTCTGGATGTGGTGAATTTGTTGAGTTTTACCATGACAAGACTGCCGCACGTCTTGCATGGCTGAATAATGGCGAGGAAAACAAGTTGTTTTCTGTTTCTTTTAAAACGATTCCTGAAGATGATACGGGCGTTTTTCATATTTTGGAGCATTCAGTTTTGGGAGGTTCTAAGAAATATCCTGTAAAGGAACCGTTTTTGTACCTGCTTAAAGGTTCGATGAATACTTTTTTGAATGCTATGACATTTTCCGATAAAACTATGTTTCCTGTGTCAAGCCGTAATAAAACCGATTTCATGAATCTTGTCAAGGTATACCTTGATGCTGTTTTTAAGCCGATGATATACTCAAAACCCGAAATTTTTTATCAAGAGGGTCATCATATTGAGTACTTCGGTGATGAGAGTGAAGCAGTCTACAAGGGCGTTGTTTTCAATGAAATGAAAGGCTGCTTGTCTAATGTACATGATCGTATCGAAAGTGAAATGAATGCTTTATTGTTTCCCGATACATCATATCGCTTTGAGTATGGCGGACTTCCGAAATCAATTCCAAATATCTCATATGAGCAGTTTATAGATGTTCACAGGAAATTTTATCATCCGTCAAATTCATATATTTATCTTGATGGAGATATAAATTTAACAGAAGTTCTTACGCTCATTGACACTTATCTTTCGGAGTACGAGAAATGTGAGATTCTTCCCAAAATTAAGCGTCAGTTTCCGGTTGAAAGTTGTTTTCGTGAGCTTTATTATGATTCTTCTTCTGAGGAAGATAACGGACAGCCTCAAACTTTTCTTGCTGTAGGAAAAATTCTTGCTTCATGGGAGGAACGGGAAAAAATCACAGCGTATAATGTTCTGACAGAGGCTATAGCGGGCTGCAACGATTCTCCGTTAAAAAAAGCGCTTCTTGATACGGGAATGTGCATAGATGTTTCGCTTGGAATATCTGACGGTATTCTTCAGCCTTACGGAGTACTAAAATTCTTCAATATAGCTCGTGAAAATGGTTCAGAACTTATATCGGCAGCTGAAAATGCCGTGGGTTCGCTTATTGAAAACGGTATTGGCAGAGAAATCCTTGAAGCCGCTTTAAATCGGTGCGAATTTCGTTTTCATGAATCGGAAGAACCCAAAGGACTTGTGCGCTGCATAGACGCAATGTCATCATGGCTTTATGGCGGAGATCCTTTGCAATATATTGATATTAGTGATGTTTTTGCCTCTCTTCGTGTAAAACTTGATACTGGTTATTTTGAGGAGTTGCTATCTGAATGGCTGCTTAATAAAAACGGCAGAGCAGAGCTTTATTTGCTTCCTTCGGATTCTTATGGCGATGAACTTAATCAAAAGGAAAAAGAGCGTATCATGTCAGAGCTTTCGGCTATGTCGGAACAGGAAAAAAGCGAACTTATTATGCTTAACAAAAACCTTGCGCATTGGCAAAATACTCCTGATTCGTCAAACGCGGCAAAAACGATTCCAAAACTCTCATTAAATGAGATAAGTAAAGAACCGATTGAATTTAAGACGGAAATTTCCGAAGAAAACGAAATTGTGATATTAAAGCATCCGGCACGTGATAAAGATATTGTTTCGTTGTCGCTATATTTTTCTGTTGATGATCTTACTCCCGATGAATTGAAACGTCTTTTTATTTTGGAGCGCCTTATTGTAGAACTTCCAACGAAAAAAAGTACGGGAATTCAACTTCAAAATCGTGTAATAGGTACTCTCGGAAGTCTTTCAACCAGTTTGGAAGCCTTTGAAAACCGTGAATCTCCAAAAACATGCAGAGTATTTTTTGTTATGAAATCCCGTTTTCTTTTGCGGAATACAGAAAGCGCTTTGGAGCTTATAGGAGAACTTCTTACGGATACTGTTTATGAGCATCCCGAATTTGCACGCCGTTTGTTAAAGCAAGATGAAGAGGAGCTTAAACAGGATATTATTTCTGATGGTCATCGTTTTGCGGTGCGTCGTGCAGCTGCTTCTATGTCTGCTGAATCTGCGTTTATTGAGTACGTCGATGGTTTTGAGAGTTATAAAATGCTGCATGATGTAAACAAGATGCCTTACGATGAGTTCTTGATTTTTTTAGAAGACTTGCAGCAGCTCGCGGAGCGTATTTTCTGCAAATCACGGCTGACAGCCAGCATTTCATCTGTTTCGGAAGTATTTCTTAACACTTTGATAAATTTTCTTCCCAATGGTAAAAAAGCGTCAGTTAAATGTATGCAGTTTAGTCTTGATCTTCCAAAGAATCAGGGGATAGTTATACCGTCCGCTACTTCGCATACAGGGGCGGTTATTAGCGGTAAAATCAGTGATAAGGCTGTTTGGGGAGTACTTTCAACAATACTTTCATATGAGTATTTGTGGAACGAGGTAAGAATTAAAGGCGGAGCTTATGGTTCAAACTGTATTGTTAATGCGATTAAAGAAGCGGAGTTCTATTCATATTGCGACCCATCTCCCGAAGAAAGTATCTGTATATATGAAAATTCATCTCAGTTCCTAAGAGAATATTGTAACAGAAATGCCAATATAAGTTCTTATATTATCAGCAGCATTGCCGCTGGAGAACCGCTTATGTCTGACAGTGAATACGCTGCGCATGCTGATATTATGTATTTCCGCGGAATTACTAATGAGTTTCGCAAAAAGCTTCGGAGTGATATGCTTGAAATGACTTCTGAAAAGCTGATAAGTGCGTGTGAAGAGCTTGAAAAAACAATGAATTGTTGTATTGTAGGTTCTAAGTCTGTCTTAAATTCAGTTAAAAACCGGGAACTTATTATTGAATCAATGTATTGATTTCAAAGCTTGGATTTAAACAGACAGAGCTTTGATTATTGTTTGGAGTGATTTTATGAATTACAGAAAAATATTTGCCGCTGCCGCTGCGTTGTTCTTTATTCCTGCTGTTGGTATTAACGATTGCTTTATGGATAATATACAAATGGTTTCTGCTGAGGATAATATTGTTACAGCTGATACAATAACACTTAATTGTGTGGGGGATAAGTCGCCTGTAAGGTTGGGCGGTACTACTGAGATACCTACATGGTACAGCGATGATGAATCTATTGCGACTGTTGTTCCGACAGGAGACTTGTCTGCTGAAATAATAGCTGCTGGTAAGGGAAAAACTTCTGTTTATGCTGTTCTTTCCGGTCAAATACTGCGTTTTGACGTTGTTGTACTTCGAGAGAACTCGGACGAACAACTGGTTAAAGAAGTTGGAACGATTACATTGACTAACGCTCAGAACGCTGCATCCGCTGAGCTAAGCGGTGTTGATAACTCTGCGGCAAAATGGAACAGTTCAAATGAAAATGTTGCCATAGTTGACAATAAGGGAAATATTACGGCTGTTGGAACAGGCGAATGCGTAATTACTGCTGTTTATGAAAATGTTACATACGTTATAAATATTATTTCACAGTATCAACCTCAGCAGACTACAGAGCCTTCTGAGAATTATATTGGTGAAATGATACTTTCCGATTCAGAGCCTTCACAAAAGATAACAGTAGATCTGCCCGAAGGTATGACGGTAAAATACAGCAGTACTGATGAATCTGTAGCAGTCGTGTCGTCAGACGGCACAGTTGCTGCGAAGGGCAGCGGAAACTGTCGTATATATGCAGAAATAGGAAATTCCAAGAGCTATATAGAAGTCAGATCCACTTACACGGGAAAATCTCAGGAAAGTTATGTCGAGGCAGGAAGTATTACTTTAAATTCCGAAATTTCCTCACAGAAAATGTCTCTGACTAATATTCCCTCAAATTCTGAAATTATATGGAGCAGTTCCGATCCGTCAGTAGCTGTGGTAAATAAAAACGGAATTATTGTAGCTGTTGGTGAAGGTAGCTGTAAAGTGACTGCTGATGTTGCAGGAGATAAAAAATACGTTATTAATGTTACAGTTTATGAAGATAAGGAATTTTCTGTGACGGAAATAAAAGGGATAGGAAAAAACTTAACTTTGCAGGATATAAGCGGAAATGTGAAGTACGATTCTTCGGATTCATCTGTTGCGGTCGTTGACGAAAACGGCGTAATAACTTCTGTTGGTGAGGGATTTGCGGTTATTACGGCAGATGCCGGCGCTATAGTTTCTTATCTTCGTATCCGCGTTGTAAAGGTCGGATTAATAGGTGATGCAAATTGTGATGGCAAGCTTACAATTGCTGATTCTACAGCAATTTTGCAGCATCTTGGAAATGAAGATAAATATGGCCTTTCGGACGAGGGTAAAATAAACGGTGATGTTGACGGAGTTCCCGGAATTACATCGAATGATGCGCTTTCAATACAAAAGTTTGATGCTAAAATCATTAATTCTTTGCCTGAAAAGCCATGAAAAAGCGATACATTATTCCTTTGTCCGTTATAGCGTTTTCGGCTGCGCTTACGGTGGCTGGGAGACTTTCGACAAGCTTTGCTGATTTTTATGCCGACTTTATTTTTCCTTTTATTTCAACTCCATATGCTTTTTTGTCAGGACTTCTGCCTGTTTCTTTGGGAGAAATTATGATAATTGCCGTTCTTTTGGTTTTGAGTATTGGTATTCCTTTGATGGTAATACTGCTGATCTTTGCTAAAAAAACGAGAAAAAAGACGGCAGCAATATCGCTGACTGCAAGTCTTTGGATTCTTTCCTTTGTGTGTATGACAGAGTCTCTGAATTGCTTTACTCTTTATGGCTGTACAAGATTTTCTGAACGCTTTTTTACAGCGTCTGAACATGATAATGAAGAGCTAAAAGAGCTGTACGCACTGCTTATTAATGAATGTAACGAACTTGCAGTACAAGTTCCGCGAGATGAAAAAAATAGATTTAAAATAAATATAGATATTGTTAACGAGTGCAAAAAGGCTATGAAGAAAGCTTCGGAAAAGTATCCGCAGCTGAAAGGATATTATCCTAAGCCTAAGCCGATTATGTTTTCATTTTTCATGAGTCAGACAAGCACTTCCGGAATGTATTTTCCTTTCTCTATGGAGGCAACTTTCAACAACGACATGCTGCCCGAAATAATGCCCGAAGTTATATGTCATGAATATGCGCACTTAAAAGGCTTTATGCAGGAGGATGAGGCAAACTTCATATCATTTATCGCAACCCTCGGAAGTGACGAACCGCAGGTTCGCTACAGCGGTTATCTTGATGCTTTGGAGTACGTTCATAATCAGATATATGAAAATGAAATTATTTCGGGATACGAGTTGACGAATATGATCTCTCCGGAAGTACAGAACGATTGGTTTCGCTTTCTTCCTGATAATTATTGGGAGGAAAATGCGGAGAAGGAATTGATTTCTACTGAAACCGTTGAGACAGTATATGATACTGCTTCGGATACAAGTATGAAGCTTAACGGAGTTACAGACGGAGTGAAAAGCTATTCGCGTATGGTAAATCTTCTTTTGGATTATTATTTTCCGAATAACGAAAATGAATAAAAGCGTTTGAATTATTAAAGCCTGCCTTCGAAAGATTAGTGTGTGATTTTTCGAGTATAATTTAATTGATAATAATGGTGTGTGTCCAGTGAACGTCTCTGCGAAGCAGATGCAGCGATCGTGACTCGAAAAAGTGAAAACATACTGTATCGCATGGCGAACTTTTTCAACGCCGTCGGCGGTAGAATTTGCCGAAAAGACATGCGCTGCATCCTGTTGAGACAGATTCTTAAATATAAAATTATTTGCAAAAAGATAAGCTGCCCATAGGGCAGCTCAGTCTGTCAAAAAACCCCGAAACTGGAAGCAGAATCGGGGTTAAAATATT
>CAJTYV010000043.1 GCA_910584195.1 uncultured Ruminococcus sp.
TACGAATTTTTTGTAAACTCTGCTCCACGGCTATTGACTTTTCTTAGCTGGACTTTATTTCTTCTCATCCAGCAGCATAACTCCCTGATCCGGATTTTTGTCAATCGCACCTACGATCGGATGCGGCACATATAGTTCCTCAAGAAATGTGATGTCCTCATTCGTCAATTTTACATCAAATGCACCGACTGCATCATCAAGATACTTTTCTTTTGTTGCACCGATGATAGGAGCAGACACGCCTTTTGCCCACTGCCACGCAATAGCAATCTCTGACATTGTACAGTCATATTTTTTGGCAAGTTCTTCTACACGCTTTACAATAAGAATATCCTGCTGTTCCATACGGTCATATTTTCCCTTTGCCACACGGTCGGTTTTCCCACGAAGGGTATCGGACTGCCAAGTGTTTCTTGCCAAATGCCCGCCCGCAAGAGGGCTGTACGGCATCAGAGAGACATTCATCTGGCGGCAGATGGGGATCAGTTCTTTTTCATCTTCTCTGTAAAGTAGATTGTAGTGATTCTCCATAGCGGAAAACTGCGTCCAGCCGTGTTCCTTTGCGGCAATCTGCATATTGTGGAATTGATAACCGTACATCGCAGAAGCACCGATTGCCCGAACCTTTCCGGCTGCTACCAGAGAGTGCAGAGCCTCCATTGTTTCTTCAACCGGTGTATCATAATCAAATCTGTGAATGATATACAAATCGAGATAGTCCGTACCCAGACGGGTAAGTGTTCCCTCAATCTCTCGCAGAATTGCTTTTCGGGAAAGTCGCCCCTCGTTAAAATATACCTTTGAGGCAAGCACAACCTTGTCTCTTGCGATATTCTTTTTGATTGCCCGCCCAAGATATTCTTCACTGGTGCCTGCCGAATATCCATTGGCAGTATCAAAGAAGTTGATACCAAGATCCAGTGCGTGCCGAATCACAGCTTCGCTTCGTTCTTCATCCAAAGTCCAGTCGTGCATCGTTCCGGCTTTTCCGAAGCTCATACAACCGACGCACAGTTTTGACACCTCTATATCTGAATTTCCTAATTTTGTGTACTCCATAAAAATCTCCTTATACGCCCGGCTCTACAAACATCTTCTTGTCTTTCAAGCGTTCCATATGGGCAGTCCATTCTTCCTTTGCGACATCTTCAATCGACACCGAAACGAACTTTTCATCAATGTTCAGTTCCTTTGCTAAGAACTGCTGTACCTTAACGGCTATCTCTTTTTTAGCCGTATCATCCCGTCCGGGAATCATTGTAATATCAATATGCGGCATAAAATTACCTCCTATCTGTTTTGTTACAACATTTTTTTACTGCACAGGGGTTTCCGTAGGCAACGGCATTTGCCGGAATCGGTTTTGTAACCACGCTTCCTGCGCCGATCACGGTATTATCTCCAATGGTGACACCCGGCAGAATAATCGCTCCGCCGCCAATCCAAACATTGTTTCCTATCACCACGGGAGCAGTTTGCGTGCGGATTGCCGAGTGTCCTGCTTCGTCCGTGTAAATGCGTTCATCTGCCGAAATAGGGTGGATTGCAGTATATATTTTCACATCGGGGCCTATCAAAGTATGATCGCCAATTGTGATTTTGCCTGTATCTAAAAGAGTGCAGTTCATATTGATAAGGCTTCCTGCACCGAGAGAGATATTACATCCGTAATCCACCCAAATCGGTTGATTGACACGGGCATTCTCGCCGCAAAAACCAAACAGCAAACGAATCATTTGATTTCGCAGCTCCATATTTTCGGCGGGCAGACTGTTATATACCCGCATCAGGTCTTTTGCATAATTGCTCAAACGGCGAAGCTCCAAGTCCATTGTATCATAAAACGCACCGTTTAGCATTTTCTCTTTTTCCGTCATATGCCTTTTCCTTTGCTCAAAGACTGTTTACCCAATTTTGCAACTCCTGATTTGAAACACGGTTGAGCATTTTGCCTTTCTCCCAGTTTGCAGTCGGGCAAAGAGGTTTCAGCACTTCTACGGTCTTACCCATTCCGCTGCCACCGCTGGTTGCAAAGGGAACGATCGTCTTTCCCGAAAAGTCGTAGCTTTCCACAAAGGTGTTGATAATGGTAGGAGCAACATACCACCAAATCGGGAAACCGATAAACACGGTGTCGTAGTCCTCCATATTGGATACCTTTTCCGCAATTTCAGGGCGGGAGTTCGGATTGCTCATCTCAACGCTGCTCCGGCTCTTTTTATTTGTCCAGTCAAGGTCGGCACGGGTGTACGGTGTTTCAGGTTTGATTTCAAATAAATCTGCACCTGCCGTCTTTGCCAAACTCTCGGCGGCGACTTTTGTAACACCGCTTGCTGAAAAATATACTACCAGTTTTTTCATATATAAAATTCCTCCGATTTCATCAATTTGTTTTAATACTGTTCTTTTCAAGCCATTCTGTAACATCACTTGAAAGCTCTGAGCCGCCCGAATAGTGAACGGAAAGAGCTTCACCCATTGTGGCATCCGGCGCAAGTTTGGCGATTGCCGTCAAGCTCTGCCCGAAACGACCGCCGCCGTGAGAGCAGAACGGAAGTATCGTTTTACCCGAAAAATCGTATTCTTCAAGGAAAGAAGCAATCGGCATAGGAATCGAAGCCCACCAGTTTGGATAGCCGATCATCACAATATCGTACTGCTCCATATCTTCCACATGGCTTGCAAGCTCCGGGCGAGCCTGTGCGTTCTGATCTCGCTGTGCTTCATCCAAAACGGTGTTGTAATCGTTGGAATACGGATGTACCAGTGTGATTTCAAACAGGTCTGCGCCTGTCTGACGCTGGATTTCTTCGGCAACACCCTCGGTATTTCCACCCCAAGAAAAGTACGCAATCAGAATATTGCCATTTCCGTTTTCAGCGGTATTTTGCGTTCCTGTACCTGACACGCTGCCCTCACCGGGAGCCGCATTTAATACCAAGCGAATACCAAGATTAAAACTGCCTTTGTTCTGTTCCAGTGTGGCACGGTAAGCAGAGCGCATATTTTTCGCAAAATCGTTCCAGCCGCCGCCACGATAAACCCGCAGCGTGCCGGAAGTGGGACCGGCGGGATCGATTTGCTCCCCGGTAGGGTATTCGCCGTAATAGTCCCATACCCATTCGCTTACATTTCCGTGCATATTGTAAAGACCGTAGGGGTTTTCGGAAAAGCTGTCTACCGGAACGGTAATTTGTCTGTATTCACCGGGTTTTACTTCCAAGTTACCTTGCGAAAAATAGTTATCCTCAATCTCATACGGGTAATGACCGTAATAGTTTGCATCTTCTGCGCTCGGAGAGTTTTCCATATAAAACGCTGTTGTTGTTCCGGCTCGGCAGGCATATTCCCATTCGGCTTCGGTAGGCAGACGATAACCGTCTGCACTTCTGTCCCAGGAAACATTCTGCCCATCGATTGTATAAACCGATGTAAGACCTTCTTTTTCACTGCGAGCATTACAATAAGTCACAGCATCCAGCCAAGAGACGTTTTCAACAGGAAGATCTTCTCCTGAAAAATTACTGGGATTATTCCCCATAACATCTTCATACTCTTTTTGTGTCAGCTCATATTTGCTCATATAGAAATCACTGACAGTTACGGTATGCTGAGTTTCATCTTCACTTCGCCAAGGCTCTGTATCCGGACTGCCCATTTGAAAAGTACCGCCGCTTATCAATACAAAGTTTTCAGGAACAGCTATCGTATTTTCATTTTGCTCCGACTTAGTTTCCAAAACTGTATTTTCTTCCTGCTCCGAAGATATTGCTAAATTGGAATTATCCGAATTTATTATTGAAGCACTTTCATTCTGAGAGCAGGCAGACATGGTAAAGGAACATATAACGGTAAGCAAAAATGCGATACATCGTTTCATTATTTTGCCTCCCCGTTTATTTTAGATTTTCAAGCCATGCCGAAACGGCATCAGCAGGATTATCTGCATCTGAATCTCTTATCGCAAGTCCTTCAGTCATAACAGCATCCGGTTCCATTGACTCAATCGTACTGATCGTATCTGAAAAACCGCTGCCGCCGCTTGTTACAAAAGGTGAAATAGTTTTGCCTGACAGATCATAGGTATCTAAAAACGTATACACTACCATTGGCATATCCGCCCACCAGTTAGGGTAGCCAAGATAAACAGTATCATAATCATCAAAATTATCAATCGTTCCTGAAATTTTCGGACGTTCATTGTTCCTCTGTTCCTCCTGTACCACATCAAGGAGCGTATCGTAATCCGTCGTGTAAGGCGTTTCCGGTACGATCGCAAAAATGTCTGCACCGGTTTGCAGCACGATCTCATTCGCAACGCTTTCCGTATTTCCTGAGTGAGAGAAGTAGACAACGAGAGATTTGGAATCCGCATCTGTTTCTGGTTGAGCTGATTCTTCTGTCTGTGAAGTGGCTTCAGAAAGTATAGTACTTTCATCAGGATTGGAAAAATTCTCTGTTTGAGAGGAAGTTTCAGGTGAAGATGAACTTTCCTCCGTAGATTCGCTGTTTCCGCAAGCTGCAAGAGGGAATATCATTGTGAGTGTCATCATAAAAGAAATCATCTTTTTCATGAAAATGCCATCCTTTCATCATTCAGTTTTCTCTTTGCCAAGGGTCATACATTTTGCTGCGGTATCACCTGTTTTCAAATAAGTGTAACCGGGCATTTCAAACAGGATAGGCTTGAAAAAATCATAATCAATTTTACCCTTTTCATTCAGAATGTTTTCCTCTGCGTAGGTGTGGTCAATGGTCAGGATAAAATTATCGAAGCCCTTTGTTTCATAGATATCCTCTACCGAACACTCCATAGAAAGCTTTACTTCTTCGATCATCGGAGCGCCGTTCTGTCCAAGAGTGTATGCAAAGACTTCGGATTTGTCCGTTTTATTACCGCTGAAACATCCGACGTAGTCAGCTTTCTCAAGCATTTCTTCATCTACGATGTTGACCGAGAGGACTTTGCTTTCACGGATTCCCTGATTTGTGTAATGTGGCTTTGCAAGGCTGACCATAATGTGATCGTGTCCCATAATTCCCACATGACCTACCAGCACCCAGTTGGGCTTTCCGTTTACCATAGTACCGACTACCACAAGAGGCGTAGGATATAAAGCCAGTACAGAACCTAAATCTTTTTTCATTTTATATTCATCCTTTCTACTTACTTCTTAGAAGTTTCAATTTTATTCACATCAAAAATGAGGTAATCCAATTGATCCAGCGATTTTTGCTTGGAATGGATCGTTTCCAAAAGCTTTTTTCGCTGCTCTTGCAGGTAACGAAGCTTTTCCTCTTTTGTAATGGTACTTTGCATCAGACGATTCATAAAACTGCGGAGTGTATCTGCTTCAGCACCGGCATCTGTCAGCACGTTGATGATACCGATATAATTCATCAGCTCACTGTCGTAATCAATACTGCCGTCCGGCAGCTTATGGCTGTCGAATAATCCTTGCTTTTCATAAAGCTGCAATTTGAGGAGTGGGACGCCAAAATTCCTGCTCGCCTGTTCAATGGTCATATCTCTTCCTCCTATCTAAAAAATGTAACGGCTTTCAGAAAGCCATTCCATTTGCTTTCCGGTATATTTATATTATACATTATATTTTGTTATTTGTAAAATGCTTAGTTTCTTTGGTAACCATGCCTCAAAAGCATTTTCAGCTAATGCTTTTCCACAGTTTTTAAAATCCTTGCAGGCAATCCGCCTACCACAGTATAAGGTGGAACATCCTTTGTAACCACCCTCCGGCTGCCACAACTGCCCATTCTCCGATAGTTACGCCGGACAGAATTGTTGCATTAGAACCGATCCAGACATGATTTCCTATGGTAATGGGTGCATAATGGTTTTTACGGTTATTTTTCGGATCAAGGTCATGGTTAATGGTTGCAAGAACCACATTGTGCCCAATCAGCACGCCATTTCTGATGGTAATACCTCCCTGATCCTGAAAATGACAGCCAGAATTGATGAACACATCTTTCCCAATCGTAATATTTTTTCCAAAATCAGTATAAAAAGGTGGAAACAAGCAAAATATATTGTCAATGGTTTTTCCTGTCAGTTTCGACATAATGCTCCGAATCTCCTCCGGCGTATGATATTGACAGTTAAGTTCCATACTCAGTCGAATTGTCTCCTGACATATCTCACGAAACTGATTCATACACTCCACGCTTGGATTCGCATCGCCTGTGTCATTTTGTAATTCACGCAAGATTTCTTTCAGTTCCATGTATATCACCCCATTGTTACCAATTATTTTAGATACTCTGCGTATAAAAAATGTGAGTGCATCTGAAAGCGTCTTGCTTTCCGGTACACTCACATTGTAACATACAATTTGTCATTTGTAAAATACTTAGCTTCTTTAGCAGCTATGCTCTGTAAGCATTTCGAGACAATTCGATAAATTTTTGTACAGCCTGATTAAAAGGCTGATATTTTTTCCAGACCAATACGGAAGTATTGCTGACCTCTGGAGAAAGGGGACGAAAAGTCAATCCCGAAAGATTTTTGAATGCACCTTCGATCACAAACGCATAACCAAGATGACGTTCCACCAGCAATGCTGCATTGTCGATCAAGTCATATGTACAGAACACATTCAGATTTTCTGTACTTCCGCCAAACCATGCTTTTGCTTCACGTTCGTCAATACGCCAGTTCACAATCAAAGGTAAGGAATGCAAATCTGTGGGCGTGATGACTGTTTTTTGTGCCAAAAAGTCATCTTCCGGCATAAGAATTCCCCAGACATCTTTTTTCGGCAGACGGACGAAATTGTATTTTTCCACTTCAATCGGTTCCATTAAAATACCGATATCCAAAAGACCTTTATCCAGTTGATCCTTGATCACAGCCGCCGTACCCGTGTGGAGTTCAAAACGTACCTTCGGATATTTTTTGTGATATTCCTCCAGCAATTGGGAAAGAGCATCGGAAGCCGCGGCAGTGACTCCGCTGCCAATGGAAACCAGTCCCATTAACTCCTCATTGCCGTTTTTGAATTCCTGTTCTGTTTTATCTGTCAAGGACACAATTTCTTCCGCACGGCGACGCAGCAGCATACCTGCCTCTGTCAGAGAAACTTTCCGATTGGAACGTTCAAATAGTTTGGTATCCAGCTCGTCCTCCAATTCCGCCATCTGACGGCTGAGCGTTGGTTGGGTTATGTGTAAAATCTCTGCCGCACGGGTAATGTTTTCTTCCCTTGCAACAGTCAAATAATACCTGAGAACACGAAGCTCCATGGATTTTCCTCCCATTTGTTTATCTGCAATCTCACATTTACTTTTAATATATTATACCAATTCAGAATGGGAAAGTCAAGATAGGAATGTAACTTTTGAAACAATTCCAATAGTGATTACTCAATGCAATCATTCATCGGCGGCAAACAGGTGTGATTTTTACATACATAATATGTTATCTCATCATTCAAAAGGGGATATTCTTTGTTTTCCTTTACCACTGATATATTTGCAAGAAACGGAATATTTCTCCTTACTTCTTCCAAATCCGAATCATTTTTCAAAGCAACAGTAATATGCTCCGGTGGATTTTCGTGCAGCATTTTTGCAACCAGAAACATACAATGTCCCGCCGGATAATCGCTCGCTTGAGATGACAAAAAATCCAACTGTTTTTCAGCAAGTTCATGATATTTCTCATTCTCCGTAAGCTGATACAATCTGACAAAATTGTATGCCATGACAGAATTTCCACTTGGAATCGCTCCGTCATATACTTCTTTCGGATTCAGAAATAATTCCGTATTCTCTGATTCTGAAAGATAAAATCCACCATTCTTTTTATCAAAAAAGCGCCTGATTGCTTCATCACAGAATCGTTCTGCTTTTTCCAGATAAGCTTTGTCAAGTGTGGAATTATATAGTTCGATAAGAGCAGTGACATAGAATGCATAATCGTCCAGAAAACTGTTTTCTGAGTGTTTTCCGTCACGCCAACTTGTATAAAGTCGAGTACCGTTACACAAATTTTTCTCAATAAATTTTTGGGCATTGGCAGCGGCATTCAGATATTTTTCATTGTGCGAAACTCTGTAAAGCATGGACAATGCTGCGATCATCATTGAGTTCCACGAAAACAAAATTTTATCATCAAGATGCAGCTTTGTACGATTTTTTCGGTAATCATACAGCTTCTTCAGTTCATCACTAAAATCTGTGGTCAGGTCATTGCTTTTCAGCAGATTTGGGATATTCACTCCCTCAAAGTTACCGCTTTCTGTAATATCGAAAGTTTCTGTAAACCGCCTGCCATTTTCCTCACCAAGAACCTGAATGATTTCATCCAGTGTAAAGGTATAATATTTTCCCTCCACACCCTCACTATCGGCGTCCTGAGCACTGTAAAATCCTCCGTCATCAGATGCCATTTCACGAAGAATATATTCTACCGTTTTTTCTGCCGTATCAAGATGAATTTTATTTTTTGTAAGACAATAAGCCGATGAATAAGCAATTATCAAAAGTGCATTGTCATAGAGCATTTTTTCAAAATGCGGTGCAAGAAAATACTTGTCCGTGGAGTATCTTGAAAATCCGTAACCGATATGATCGAAAATGCCGCCTTTCCGCATTTGCAGGAGCGTTTTTTCCGCCATTTTCAAAACATCAGAATTCTGATTCTGCTTTGCATACAGCATCAAAAACAACAAGTTATGGGGTGTAGGAAATTTGGGCGCTGAACCAAATCCACCATTGATCTCATCAAAACTGTCTGAAAATATTTGCATTGTCTGCTCAATCAAGTTTTCATCATTCACATTTTTATTACCTGATCCTGCACTTTTCAGGTGTGCAATGATTTGTTCGGCAGACTGCAAAAGTTCTCTGCGGTTATTGTTCCACTGGTTCGCAATTGCAGTAAGCAAATCGGGAAATCCAGGCATTCCATAATGGAACTTTGGCGGAAAATATGTGCCAGCGAAAAACGGCTTTTTGTCCCATGTCATAAAGATACTCATAGGCCATCCGCCGCTGCCTGTGAATGCCTGACACACCGACATATATACGCTGTCAATATCCGGACGCTCCTCACGGTCAACCTTGATGGAAACAAAATATTGATTCAGAATTTCTGCCGTTTTTTCATCTTCAAAACTCTCATGTGCCATCACATGACACCAATGACAAGTGCTATATCCGATGCTCAGAAAAATTGGTTTATCCTCAGATTTTGCCTTGTCAAAAGCTTCCTCACACCACGGATACCAGTTGACTGGATTTTCTGCGTGCTGTAATAAATATGGACTTGTTGTATTTTTCAGCTGATTGCTCATTTTGCTGCCTCCGATCGTTTTCTGTTAGTATATCCATTGTAGAATAAGTCATACTAATACGAAAAATTCATGTTAAAAAAGTAAAAATTAGGAAAATGCTGATTAAAATGTTTGTTTTCTATAATAAAAAACAATGTGCAATCTACAGTCTATTTTGCTATAAAACAATAGAACCGTTCTCAATACGAGGACGGTTCAAGTTTTTTAAAATCTCTAAAAGTTAAAGACTTGTTAAGAATTTTTATGCTATAATCAGAACATAGAGAAAATAAAACGCAAGAAAAGAGGTATACACTATGTTCTGGAGGATACTGAAAAAAGACCTGAAACGAAAAAAGACCATGAATATTATCCTGCTGCTGTTTGTCATTTTATGCTCAATGTTTGCAGCGGCAAGCGTCAATAACATCATTGCGGTCATGGGCGGTCTTGACTACTATTTTGAAAAGGCGGGAATGGCAGATTACTTCATTATCTCTCGTGACAGTGAGGTTAGGAGCGAGGCAGATGAGCTACTCTCCCAAAGCAGTTATGTCAAGGAATACCGTGCAGAAAAAACGATCTTTGCGGCTTCTGAATGCTATGAGATAGATCAGGGCAAGCTAATGGATTTTTCCAATATTTCAGTGATATGCGATATTGGAGATACTAAGCTGAATTTTTTTGATGAAAACAACATCGTGATAACCGAGATTGAAAAGGGAAAGGTCTGGCTGACAGGCGGAGTGCCCCGCAGAGAGGGCGTTGAGGTCGGAGATGTATTCACGTTCAGCCTTGGGGATACCGAACTTGAGTTTGAAGTTGCAGGCTTTGCAAAGGACGCACTTCTTGGCTCGGAGATGATGGGAAACCCGAGAATGCTCATGAACAGTAACGACTTCAATACGCTCTGTGATGATGAGATGATAAACAGCTATAGCATGGGTCACGTTTTTTATGTAGATACAGACAATACATCAGCACTTGAATCTGAACTTTCAGATCTGAACGGTATCATGTTCTTGGGCGATAGAAATATGATAAAGATGACCTATGTGATGAATATGCTTGTTGCAATGATAATTCTTGCCATTAGTGTAGGACTTATCGTTGTATCGTTCGTTGTGCTGAGATTCACCATCAGATTCACTATTTCGGAGGAATTTCGTGAGATCGGCGTTATGAAAGCGATCGGTTTGCAAAACAATTCGATAAGATCGCTCTATCTTGTGAAATATCTGGGAATTGCTCTGACAGGTTCGCTCATAGGCTATTTTGGCAGCGTGCCTTTCGGCAAAATGTTGCTTAAAAACGTAAGCGAAAATATGGTGCTTGGGAATGACAGCGGCGTGCTGATCGGTATTCTCTGCTGCGCCGCAGTTGTACTGATTATACTGCTGTTCAGCTGGGGCAGCACAAGAAAGATCAGCAAATTCTCGCCTATCGATGCAGTGCGAAGTGGTCAGACGGGTGAACGTTTCAAAAAGCGTAGTTTGCTCAGACTTGGGAAAAGTAGGCTCGGAAGCACTGAATTTTTAGCATTGAATGACGTACTCAGCGAACCTAAACAGTACGGCATACTTACGGCGATATTTGCGATATGTACCTCGCTGGTCATGATACTGGCTGTAACCGCAAACACTCTTGACAGCGATAAGCTTCTTTATCTGCTGTCAGTCACCGAAAGTGATGTTTATATGTCAGATTCCGCAAGGGCTATGGATGTTATGGCAGGGGTCAAGACGATTCGTGAAACAGAAGAGGAGATCGAGGATATACTTGCGGAAAACGATATGCCGGGAACAGTTTATCTGGAGGGCTGGTATAAACTGCCTGTTACGGCAAATGGCAATCGCTTTAATTTCAACTTTATGAAATGCAGCGATACAAAAACGACCGACTATGATTATACCGAGGGTACAGCTCCGATATATGAAGATGAGGTAGCGGTCACAAAGCAGATCGCCGATAAGCTGAGTGTCAGTATCGGAGATCATATCAGCGTGAATATCGGCGGAGAGGAAAGAGAGTTTATCATAACGGCATACTTCCAGTGCTTCAACAATTTAGGCGAGTGTGCAAGATTTCATGAAAACGTCAGCATTCCGGATAATCTTATGACAGCTGCATTTGCGTATCAGGTAGATTTTGACGACAACCCCGACAGCACAGTAATATCTGAACGTATCGAAGCTATGAAGGATATTTTTGATAACGAAAATGTAATGGATACGAAAGGGTTCGTCAATGATTGTATGGGCGTAGGAGATACGATAGCATCGGTAAAGAATCTCGTTCTTGTTTTGTCGCTGGTAATCATCATTCTGCTGGCGGTACTTATGGAGAGAAGTTTTATCTCCAAAGAAAAGACAGAAATAGCTCTTATGAAGGCAGTAGGCTTCAACAGCGGTTCCGTGATACTTCATCACACACTTCGCTTCGGAATAACAGTATTAACGGCGGTAATTGTATCATCAGCATTATTTCTGCCGCTCACGAAGCTGATAATGAACCCGATTTTCGGAATGATGGGTGCAATCGGAAATATTGACTATCAGATAAATGCTTTGGAGATTTTCGGGGTATATCCTGCTATCATATTTGTGGTGACCGTGCTTAGTACAGCACTGACAGCACTTTACACTAAAACGATCAAGGCAAGCGATACGGCTTCAATCGAATAAGGAGGATTTTACAATGAATACGGTTTTACAGACAAAGGGACTTTGTAAGACATACATCGTGAACAAGCATCAGAACAACGTACTGAAAAACATCGACCTGACCATCAGCGAGGGCGAAATGGTAGCGGTCATGGGACCTTCCGGCTCAGGCAAAAGCACACTGCTCTACTGCGTATCAGGTATGGACAGAGTAACAGCAGGAGAGGTTATTTTCAACGGAAAAGAAACAGCTAAACTAAGCGACAAGGAGCTTGCAAGACTCAGACTTGATGAAATGGGATTTATTTTTCAGCAGATGTACATGATGAAAAATCTTAGCGTGCTTGACAATATAATACTTCCTGCTGTAAAGTCAAAGAAGAATAACGAGAGCAGAAAACAGATAGAAGAGCATGGACGTTCGCTTATGCGCAGACTTGGCATTGATGATGTTGGTGGCAACGACATCAACGAGGTTTCAGGTGGACAGCTTCAGAGGGCTTGTATCTGCCGGAGCATGATAAATTCTCCGAAAATGATTTTTGCCGATGAACCGACAGGTGCGCTCAATCGTTCAAGTTCCGATGAGGTAATGAATGAGCTGCTTTCTCTCAATCGTGACGGTACTACAATTATGTGTGTGACCCATGACCCAAAGGTTGCCGCAAAGTGCAGCAGGGTACTGTATATTGTGGACGGCGGTATCGTAGGCGAAAAGAAAATGGGACATTTCGGCGGAGGTGACAAAGAACTTCGTGACCGTGAAAGAGAGCTGAACAACTGGCTGATGGAGCAAGGTTGGTAATGAAAAGACAGCACCGTTTTTTTGCGGTGCTGTACTTGCTGTATTCAGGAAAATATGTTACAATAATAACAGGTGGTGATCTTATGACCGATATTCTGATAGTGGAAGATGATAGGGAATTGGCAGATCTGCTGACTGACTTTCTGCGTGCGGAGGGCTATACTGTGTCAAGCGTTGACAGCGGAGAACGTGCCATACAGCTCTTTGAACGATACGGCACAAGACTTGTGGTGCTTGACATCAATCTCCCCGATGTGAATGGCTTTGCGGTATGTTCAAAACTCCGTGAAAAAGCTGATACGCCAATACTTATCGTCAGTGCAAGAACGGATAAAGAAGATAAACTGAGCGGCTTTGACCTCGGAGCGGATGATTACATTGAGAAGCCTTATGATATAGATATTCTTATTGCTAAAATAAAAGGCATTTTCAAGCGGAGGTATCAACGTGAAATATTGTCCGCAGACGGTGTGACACTAAATCTTGTCGACCGAACGGCAGTAATCGACGGTAAGCCTGCCTTCCTGCCGACAAAGGAATTTGACCTGCTTGCATTGCTGATAGAAAATCAAGGCAAGGCTCTGAAAAAAGAGTATCTGTTCAGTACAGTTTGGGGCAGCGACAGCGAATCAGAGCTGCAAACACTTCATGTACATATTAACCGTTTGCGGCAGAAACTGGGCGACAATCCGAAGAATGCAAAGCGTTTGCTGACCGTCTGGGGCGTGGGGTATAAGTTCGTATGAGAGCGTTCAGAAGATTATGTATCATAGTGGCAACGATTTTTCTTTTGCTGACGCTAATGCTAAATTTTGTTCTGATAAGGCAGGAAAAAACGGCTGACGGTATTTATCGTGTGGAAGCAAAACGCCTTGCCGATGAAATCATAGAAACAGGCAGCTATCACATGGAAAATTATCCCCATATCACGGGAATATTCACGGCTGAGGACGGCGAGCTATATTCCTCTGACGAACATTATCTGATCATCGAGGTAAATGATACGCTCTATCGTGTGGAATATTCAATTGACGACAAGCATCATGGATTACTTATTATCAACTGCATTCTGTGTGCTGTTTTTGCGATTACAGCCGGCTTACTTCTATATATTTACAGGTATATCATCAAACCGTTCGGCAGACTGAATGATGTTCCGCAGGAGCTGGCAAGGGGCAATCTTGCTGTTCCCATACCCGAAGAGAAAAGCCGTTTTTTCGGGAAATTTACATGGGGCGTGAACCTCCTGCGTGAAAGTATAGAGAATAGCCGAAGAAGAGAAATCACAATGCAAAGAGAAAAAAAGCTCCTGTTGCTCTCCCTTTCCCACGACATCAAAACGCCTTTGTCGGCAATCAAGCTTAATGCAAAGGCACTTTCAAAAGGACTATACAAAGACGAAGAAAAACGCCGTAGTGCTGCCGAAAGTATTAACGCTCGTGCCGATGAAATTGAAGGCTTTGTAAGTGAGATCACTAAGGCAGCAAGCGAGGACTTCATGAGTTTTGAAGTTGTTATAGGCGAGGAATTTCTTAGCCGTATCGTCACAAGAATCCGTGCAAGATACGCTCCTCAACTCGCTATGTCGGGAACAGAATTTAGCATACAACAATACGATGACTGCATTCTTTCCTGCGACTCTGACCGATTGGCTGAATGTCTGCAAAACCTGATTGAAAATGCGATGAAATACGGTGACGGAAAACGCATTGAGTTGAGTTTTGATAAAATGGACGGCTGTGAGCTTATCACGGTATCAAACAAGGGCTGCACGCTGGAAACAAAAGAGCTGCCGCAGATATTTGAAAGTTTTCATCGGGGTAACAATGCTAGCAAAATACAGGGCAACGGTCTGGGGCTTTTCATCTGTAAAAGGCTGATGTCGCTTATGGGCGGTGAGGTCTATGCACATATTCATGACGGTTGCTTTTGTGCGACACTGGTTGTAAAATTGGCGTAACATTTCTCCGCAGCAATATCGGAATCAGGCTCTGCAAAATTATTATAATTCTAGTGCGGTGCGC
The DNA here is from genome assembly GCA_910584195.1 of uncultured Ruminococcus sp. Classification (GTDB taxonomy): domain Bacteria; phylum Bacillota; class Clostridia; order Oscillospirales; family Ruminococcaceae; genus Ruminococcus. Next base: position 14,789 of record CAJTYV010000043.1, read on the forward strand.
AGCAATTTCAAAAACAAGTCCAGTGCAAAATCACATATCGACTATCATCGCTGTCGGGATTATTCCTGACAGCGATTTTTACTTTGAGGAATATTAGTTAATGCTTTAATTTCATTATCTATGATTGAAGAAATCTCAGCGACCGCCAGATACAATTCAGTTTCTTCGTGATTTCTGCAAAATCCACAGTGTAAATATTGTCTGTACTGTTTACATGCACAGCAATCTGATTGATATTGTTAGCACCATTTTCAATCATAAAACGATAACCTCTAAAATAAAACGTTAGCCTTGAAAAATAAAACGATTACTTGCTATCGTTTTATTTTTCCCCGCAAAAAAGAAACAGCCACAGTGATTTTTACGTCACTGTGGCTGCTATCGTTTTATGATAAGCTGAAAATGCCTTGTTTCTCGGCTTTTTTACAATAAAAATGCACCTAACGATTGTATCATTCGTTAGGTGCGATTATGGCTAAAGACTCCAATTTTGATACAATGCACCCTTTTGAAAATTGGAGGGTGCATTTTTGTTAGGGTGCAATTATCGTTTTCTTGTTGAAATCAGCCTTCAAATTTCTATCAATATGATAAAAGAACTTTAAAAAGCCATTTTTGACTATGTCAAATTTTACAATAGCGAACGCCCGCATAGTATGCTCAGCTACAAAACACCTAATCAATGGGAAAAACTCTATTTTCAGAAAATTGAAAAATAATGTATTTGTACTTTACAACCAGTTCGAATCTGAAGGATTTTTTGAAACTGCCTCTCAGTTTTTGACTTTTTTATAAAATCTGTTTAGTTTGACAAATGTAATAAATTCTCGTAATATAATCTTATGTATAGTAATCGCCATTCAGGCTGGTTCAGTTTTAAAGTGAAACTAAGTTAAAGCTGTAGCTTTCTTATTGCTATCTAAAATGAATAGGAATAGGATCGCATAAGTCATTATATATTCGAAAAAAATCATTTGAAATCTTTGAAGCAAATGCATAGTTGCCCTTACCTATTTCAAAAAAACACATATGTAGCATCTTGACAATACTATAAATGAAATTATGCATCCAAAAATCATCTGGTATGTTATTTTCAAAATAATAGTTCAAAACAGAACGCCAAAGTGTTTTTTCTAAATTAGATTCATAAAAAGTGGTGGCAAATGAGAAATCTCTCCATATATCTGATATACCTATGTTTTCTAAATCAATTAAGTACGCCGCTAATGTTTTACCAATAACAATATTACCTAAATGTAAATCTAAGTGGCAGACACCTTCTTTAAACGGTTTTATATCAGAATTCTGCTTAAGTATTTCCAAATAAGAAACTAAATGTGGAATTTGTTTCATGTTATTTAAAAAAACATATTCCATATGTGGTTTAAACTCTGAAACGAAAAAATCATCTCGTGTTGGAGTCTGAATTTTTATATCATGAAGCATATGCATAGTATTAGCAATAGAGTATGCGACCCGATCGATTTTCATAGGATTATCGTTTATGAATTTGTTCGCAGTAACACCAGAAATCCAGGTTGATACAATGCAAATCTTTTCAACATTATTTAAATAGACCACATCAAGAACCTTTTGGATACAAATAACCTTTTCTGATAATTGATTCATCAAACAGACGTTTATATTAGCAAAATGATTAGACAAAAAACGAAATGTATAAATGTCTTTTGAACAGCACACTTTATAATGATGACTCATCGATCGCCCATTTAGTTTTTCAATATTTTGAACATGATCTTGAAAATGTTGCAACACATAAAATTTGATGAATTCATGTTCTGCATTTCTCTCATTATATTCGTCCAAATTTTACCTCACAAATATGCTTAAAATACTGATTTCTTTTGACCAGATCATCATATTTTCCATGATCAATAAGGCGACCATTATCGATTAATAGAATATCATCATATTCATAAACGAGTTTTCCAGAAAAATTATGCGAAATAAAAATAACAGTTTTATCTTTATAGCCTAAAACCATTTGCTCTATCTCATATGCAGTTTCTGTGTCTAATGTTGATGTCACTTCATCAAATATCAACATTGAATATGGATTCATTAAGCTTCTTGCAATTTCAATCTTTCTTCTCTCACCGCTAGAAATATTATCATTTGCATCATGAATAATCTTTTGCAAATCAAGATTCATATGAGAAGAATTAATAGCACTCTCAAGATTACTTACACACTCCTCGCGGAATAAGACAATATTATCAAGCACTGATCCGGTAAAAGTAGAAACACTTTCATTTGAATAAGACACTAATTTAGCCAGTTCTCCGTTTGTAAGTCGAGATACAGGAACATTATTTATGTATATTTCGCCAGATATTCCATTAATATAGTTTTTTATAGCTTTAAAGATGGTACTTTTACCCGACCCATTTGGTCCCACAATTAAGTATTTCTTTCCGCGTTCAAAAGAATAAGAAAAGTGAACAACAATAATTTTATTATCTACCTTAACTGTAACATCACGATACTCTATCGTTCCTGCTGATATTGACAATGGATTTTTATTATCAATAACTTCGTTTTTTTCCGATAAACGTCTTGTCTTTTCAAGAATTGTATGTACAGATTTTATACTGTTAATATTTGAAACAATGGACTGCAATGGATCTGCTAAATCACTTGCAAACGATCTCGCGGCGATAACAGTGCCTACTAACATTTCACCTTTGACAACATATGTAAGACCTATTCCAATCGCTATCAATTGCATGAACCATGCAAGCATACTTCCAATATTATTGGCAATTGAAAGAGATGTATCTGAATCAAATCTTGTATCTTCCGTTTTAGAATTGACTTTATCAAAGCGTTCCTTAATTTGATTCTCTACAGCATAGTTTTTTATTGTTGTGTATGCGGAAAAATACTCCTTAGTTTTTTGCGTAAACCATGAGATTCGTTTTGAATATTCATAGCTTTTCTCATTTAAAATTTTAGAAGCTATTGTTGGAATAAATAACGTTGTAACTCCAAAGCATAAAATATATATCGCTAATTTACGATCGAGTGACAAAAAAGAAGTGCCAAGAATAACAATGGAAATTATGTTAGCAATAAGTTGGATTACTCTGTCTATATATCTTGTTTCGAGCAATGCAATATCATTAGTAAAAATGGAAATATACTCTCCACTTGATGCCCTTTCATGTGCCGTTGCTGCATCCATTTCATACAGTTTAGAAAAAATGTCATTTTTAATATTATATTTAATATTGCAAGTAAATCTTGATTGTAATATAGAAGATGTAAAAACTATAACTCGTTTAGATAACCATACAAGAAATCCTATTGTTAACATACGAGCAATCAATGCACTGTCAGTTCCTATTTTTGCTGTGTTAAAGGTAACCGCCAACCAAACCCAAACCTACTCAATCCCGCAAAAATGTGTTACAATAG
>CAJTYV010000044.1 GCA_910584195.1 uncultured Ruminococcus sp.
ATCGTTCATATTCCCATTGACGGTTGCACGGGTGTACTGCTCGGCCGGAGTTGTTACGCTTGCTACAGAAATCCAGTCTGTGTTGTGAATCGTCACACCAATAATTTTGCCATCCATAGAAGCGTAGGGCATATCGATTCGATTGGGATTGTGCTTGGTGAGCAAGTATTCGTTGACGGTCACACCACCAAGAGTTGTAGTTTTATCGGGTTTTAAGATTGCCATATTATTCGTCCTCCTTGTTGTTTTCAGTTGTTTCTTCATCAGTTCTGCCGACTTTCGTCTGCAAAACATCGATTGCTTTCTTAATTGCGGGCGGATAGGGAATTCCGATAAGTGACGTATTTTCCACAATTGACAGCAGTTCATTCAGGCAAAAACTGATGCAGACTGCGTCACGGATATACGTCGTTCCGAGCATAATATCCATACGGACAGCAACTGCAATCAGCATCAAGGTACATACCTTTTTTGCAAGTCCGAACCAGCCTGCTTTTGACGATAAACCGCCGCTTTCGGTGTGTTTGGACTTCTTCATGGCGGCAGTTACGATCCCAGTAAAAAAGTCAATCGACATGAAAATCACAAGCGTGACCAGTGCGGAGTCCCAACCGCCAAAAATAGCGGCTATGAAGCCGCCCACAAGTCCTGCGATTGTACAGATTGTTTCTTTCATTTCCATCTTCCTTTCGTAATTTGGGTATAAAAATACCGCTTGCAGAATCAATTCGCAAACGGTTATTTTCAAATATTTAGTTGTACAAACTGGGATTTAATGTTCAAAATCTAATTGAACTAATTTCTTTCCATTTGGTAATAGATTTTCTTTCTGCATAATCAGTTTATATCCAATGTCTTTCAAAGTTTGAATCAATAAAGTTTCTTCCATTTGGCGATGAACTTTATCAAGGATATCAAATACATGAATATATGGTGAATTGGATACCCAGCTGTCATCTACATTTATCTGAATAATACATGAAACGTATTTTGGCTGTACTTGTTCAACTGCTTTTTGAAAGCAGTCATATCCAATATATTCAATTAACAAATTAGCAATCAATAATTCTGCTCTTGGAAGTTTATTTGTTTCTTCAATCAAATTTAATTGTACACATTCCAGTATATTGGAAATATCTGAATATCTTTCTTTAACTGCCGTCAAGTATTCTTTGTTAATATCAATGCCATATACTTTTTTTAATTTGTTTTTGTTAATATGTTCCAGACCATTACCACCAGCAATTCCCAAAATCATAACAGAATTTACGGAATATTCATTAAATTGACCTTTCATCATTTGGTTCATGATTTGTAATTGCATAACGGAATCTAATTTCATATGGTTCTCATAGTCAGATAACGATATTTCTTCCCAAGGATTAGCCATATACATCATCTCCTCAAATCCCGATTCTTCTTACCCTTATTATATTACCCCACCCCGAAAAAGTCAATTCAAAACCTGAATCTTTTTTATCAACGGATGCGTATTGTCAGATGTACCCGTCCATGCAAGATAATACTCGCCTGCAGGAATACCAGAACAAGAAATTAACGTGGTGATGTAATTAACGGAATACAGCCATTCAAAGGAAATTTTACGGCAGTCGTTATTCTTTATTTTCTCAAAAATGAAGTCAGCAATCGGAGTATTTTCAGATCTGCCGTCCGGCGAAACAAAGCACAATTCGCTATTAGAATTTGCACCTGCGAGATACTCCAAAAGCACCTTGCTGTTTGGGGTAATTTTAACAAGATTACAGAATGCGGACTGAATTGTCACACCCCAGTTGAAAACAGAAGAGCTGTAATTCAGCGAAAAATCGGTGTTTTCACTGCAAAAATCATGGTACTGCTCTACAAACCGCATAAACGGATATGTTCCGTTGTTGACCATAAAAACAAGGCTGTTATCGTACTGTTCAAACACACCACTACTAGCCGAAAACAGCGTAACTGCGTTATTTTCGCTTGTAATCTTTGATTCCAAAATTGTAATTCTGTTCTCTAAATTTAAAATCGCATCGTTCTGATTCTGCTGGTCATACTGGGTCGAATCCTGAAATTGTTGCAATTCAGTCTTAACATCGGAAATTTTATCCCATTTTGCCACCTTTGCAGACGTTAAACTGTTGAGCAGCGTCAGATTATGATGCCAATGTGCCTGCGAAATGACAGGTTCAACGGATTCCCTGATCGTCTGAATATCATATTTGGTGCTGTCCTCAAACTGCTGTAAACCGTCTAACAAAGTCAATTGTTCAGCTGTCAACATATCCAGAACCGCCATATTTTCATGTGAATGAAGCTCTCTCGTCAGCGGAATCATTGCTTCACGAATGGCAAGTGCTTCATCTGCAAGAACCTTTTTAGTCGCATAGTCGGACGGCTGAATTTCCGCAAGTTTACGCTGTTCTTCCAGTGTATAGCTTGCCGTGATTTCATCTAAAACAGACTGATTTTCATGCTCGTGGGATTTCAACAACAGCGGATTTGTGATTTTCTGAATCATCAATTCAACAGCAGAAGTCGGTGAATAATCTGACATATCGGGAGTGATTCCATCAACGCCATCTCTGCCGTCCTTGCCATCTTTTCCATCCATACCATTTTTACCGTCAATGCCATCCTTACCCGGCAGTCCGTCAGCACCTTTCAAGCTTTCCAGCCATTCCGCAACCGTACCTACAAATCCATTTTCCTTGGCAATCTCATAAGCTGAAAGACCGTCTTTACCATCCACACCTGCCTGAATATCGGCAATTTTCTGCAACAACTGCGTGTACAGATCAGGCGTTGGCGGTATGGGGGTATCATCATCTCCCACAAATCCAGATTCACGAATGTTTAAGGTAACCGGAACTGTTGTTGCACGGACAGTCGTGTCACTTTCTGCATCATAGCCGAAAACAGACATCTTCACCACACCTACATGAAGTTCCGCAGGCAAATGACAGGAAGTGCCGTCAAATCCAAGAACGATACTGTACGTTTCATCACACTGCGAAAACTGCACCACTTTGTGAAATTTCTTCCAATCGCCGTCAAAAACAAATTTCAGATTAACAAAAGAAATTTGATGGTCGGCTATGACTTCACGCTCCAGAACTTCAATTTTCTGCTGTTTTACGAGAAATTTCCACATCAGTTCTTTACCTCCTTCCACACACTATTTTCGGAATCATACTCCATATAGCCGTCGGTACACTGAATTCTTTCAAGCATCGATTCCTGAACACCGCCATGACCGTCCCAAAGATGACCTTTCCCAACTTCTGCCCACTGTGCAAGCGTTCCTCCGTAGGTGATTTCCCGCAGATTATCGCAGTAAACAAAGCACGAATCCGCAATATATTTACAGCCCACACTAATCGTAACATCCGTCAGCGAAATGCAGCCGGAGAACGCCACAGAGCCTGTTTTCTCGCACTGGATATTGACGCTTTTCAGCGACTCACAATGGAAAAATGCATATCTGCCGAAATTCTTCACCGTTGCAGGAATATACACATTTTCAAGTTTGGAAGCCGTAAATGCACCCACGCCAATCGTTGTGAGCGATGCCGGAAATTCAATGGATGTTATCGCTGTGCGGTTGAAAGTCAGATCGCCGATGCGCTCCAGATTCCTCGGCAATACGATGCTTTGAAGATTAAAGCAAGCCGCAAACAGCCAGTTTCCGAGAGCCGTGATATCGCTTGAAAGCTTAACTTTTTGAATGCTTTCATTTTCATAAAACGGGGAATCCGGCTCGTCAGAATAGCCAAGCTGAATCGCAAATCCGGTGTAATCGTTTGTCGAACCGTTTCCGCTGATGCTTAGCGTACCGTCAGAATACTGCGTATAATAGGCATTTTCGCCAATCTGACCAATGTCTGAAATTTCGCCGGTTATACTGCTGATACGCTCCGAAAGTTCGCCAAGCTGCTCCTGAATATTTTCAAGCAAGCGGTTATTTTTCTCGTAAGCATCGAGAATTTCCGACACCTTGCACCTGCCCAAAATACACCTGCAATAGCCACAAACATTGCTGTCATCACGATAATCGTACCAGTCAAGTTTGGTCAGAGAAGTCGCACCAACGTTCAGACGAACAGCGTAAAGCAGAAGCCTTGTGCGGTTTTCATCGGTTGGAATTACCGGCAAGGCTGGATTTTCAGCAGGTGTGCCGGGAACGATTTCAAGCCGGACAGCACGGACGCTTTCAGAAGTATCGCACACGATTGCGATTGAAACATATCGTGGCAGGCTTTCATCCTGATATTCCGTTAAGTCAATGCTGTAACGTGAATCGTTGACGAAATAATGCCCATTTATCCATGCTTTTCCACGTCCTACAATCACTTTTAATCCACTTGACGCAGCCGTTAATTTGAAACAGTCACCATAATTATCCTGAATCCCGTTGCAAATTAAACTACCGAGATAGTCGCAGAAGTTCTCGGCAGTGTACGTTCTGTCAAGTCCTTTTGAGTTGAAAAATCCGCTGTAAAATGCCATAATAATCACACTCCTTTAAACGTTGGTGTCAAATTTCTTCCGTTCTGGTCAAAACTTTCAATCATGTCAATAATCTGAATCTTCGGCTGTATCAAGCCAAATCGTTTATGCTCAACGGTCACATAATCGCCGACAAAATAGTCGGTGTTGTAGCGGAATTGTGTAGACTGCACTGCAATCTGAGATTCCGAGGCAGTCATTGGCAGAACGATTTTTTCCTTGCCGCGTTCTTTGAGAAGTTCAATATATTCATCGTCTGAAATCGGCTTAGATTCGCCGTTTTCCTGCTGTTCATCCGCCATATCCTTTGCGTCCACATAGACCTCGTAACGCTCTAAAAAGGACGGCTCGCTGCCGTCAAAGTACGTTGTTCGCTTACGTTCTGCACCTTCGCCCTTTCCCAGAACATAGGCAAAATTCCTCTGTGCAGAAATATCAGTGGAATATGTGAATGACAGTAAGTTTGTGTATCCGTCCGAGAAAATAATGTGGGGATTTTCGTTCTGTAAAATGCTGCGGTCAGTACCCTCAGAAAGATCAAGAACCATTTTGTATTGCTCTCCGAAATCTTTCACAAGTCGGATATTTGCAGTACCGCCAACTTTTTCGCAGACAGTGTAGATCCACCGCATCAGATTATCATAGCTGACCTGCAAAGTAGCCGTTTTGTCCCAGCAAACACCCGATATCGTTCCGAGCGAAAGTCCCGGAATCCTGCGATTATCAGCACTGATTGCATTCTGCGAAACAACAGACCGCACAATCTCCGAGTAACTTGTCTGCGATGTGAAAGAGCAAGTCGGATAGATAATCCTGCGTTCCAGCAGGCACATCAAAAAGCGACCACTCACAATGAGATAATCGCCATCCTCTGCGTCTGTTTCGATTTTTACGGATTCAATCAGTCCAAAATGCTCCTTGTCATCATCTCTGCCGACGATTCTTCCAGTCTTAAAAATCTCAATATTCCGTGGATTTGCGGCGATATATACTTCAAAACTGCCACATTGATAATATTCCACATCCCACAAAAGTGAGGAAAAACTATCACATATTGCTTCAAGGGTGATGTTCAGCTTTTCGCCATCAGCCAACATATTATAAACTTCAATCTGCATAGCTAAACTCCTAAATAAGCATTTCTATGAATTAAACGGACTTTCAGCTTGGAAATACCGCCCGATGCACGAAGATAAAATTTGTTTTCTCCCGTCCGCAATGTCAGCCATGTTGAACCTGAAACAAGGCGATTGATGATATTAGTGGTGACACCCTCACGCTCTAATGTGACCGTTTTATTTCCGGTTTTTGTGGTGATCGTGATTTTATTGCCCTCCAGAATTTCACCTTGAATCTGCATATATTCGTCAGTTTCAGCATTGTAAAGCGTTGGATTGATTGCAGGACCTCCGCTGATTTCAAGCGTGAATCCGACTTCATCGCCGTCGTTGACAATGGTCATCATGTTCTTGGTGTTATATTTTCCCAGCGGAAACGGCTTGTCATCGTCAGGGAAGATAAAGTGAAATGCACCTAAAATCTGCGAATATTCGGCAATCTGTGTTTCGGTGGAATACCAATAAATATCGGGACAGATGATGGAAATCTGTCCTTTTGTTAGCTGCTCAAAATTCTCCATTTCACAGGTCTCCACGATTCCCTCGGCATACACGGAGATATTTTTTGTGGAATAATATATCTTGACATAGCGTGAGGGCTTGACCACTTTATACAGCTCATGCCGTCTTTTCTCCACACCAAATCCACGCATTTCAAAGGAAATAACCACATTCCGCTTTTCGATGAAAGAGTTGTTCAGGTAGCTGCCGTCCATGCCTGCATAAGATGATGTGCTTATCGTTCCGACTGGTGGATTCAGTCCTTCTATTTTTGAGAATAGGAAGCGGTTTGCTGTCTGTGAGAGATCAATTTTCTGACCTGATTCGTTTTCTAAAATTAAAGTGTTGAACATGAAAATCGCCTCCTTTCTGTGGATTTACTTTTTCAATGGGTGTGGGATATAATTATAACAGACAAAAAACGGAGTTTATATAACTCTACGGAGCGTGGATTGACATTCTTTCTGTTCAGTTGTATAATGAAATTACACGAAAGAGAAAGGAATGGGGATCATGAAAATTACAGTATTTAACGGCAGTCCAAGCGGCAGAAACAGTGCAACAAATGTCATAGCAGATTCCTTTTTGAAAGGTGCAGAATCTGCCGGAGCCGAAACGCATAATATCTTTTTATGCGAGAAACATATAAAACATTGCAGCGGTTGTTTTTCATGCTGGTTTAAAACACCCGGAAAATGTGTTTATCACGATGATATGCCGGAGCTTTTAAATCTATATAATTCATCCGATATCGTCTGTTTTGCAACTCCCGTTTACACATGGAACTATACAGCGTATCTGAAAAATTTTGTTGACAGACTCGCACCGCTGAAAAGTCCTCTTGTAAATGAAAATCATGGAAATTTTGATCTTGCCGATACAAAACCTCGTGAGCAAAGGTTTATGGTGATCGCAAACTGCGGTTTTCCCGGCGATAATAATTTTGAGGTTATGCATACTTCTTTTGCCTGCTGCCATCCGTTCCTGGAGATTTACCGCAATTGCGGCAAACTTCTGAAATCCACAAATGAGGATATTAAAAAGATCGTGAATGAATATCTTAAAGCGGTTCAGCAAGCCGGATTTGAAACAGTCATGGGTGACATTTCAGAAGAAACGCAGGAAAGGCTGAATATGCCGCTTATGTCTGTTGCAGACTACATAAAATATATTGGAATGGGCTGATATAATGGATCAAATCAAAACAGGTGAGCTGATACGCTCACTGCGAACGAAAAACAAACTCACACAAAAGCAGCTTGCTGAACAAATCAATGTCAGCGATAAGGCTGTATCTAAATGGGAAACAGGAAAAGGCTGTCCTGATATTTCGCTTCTTACAGAGCTTGCGGAAGTATTTCAAATTGATTTGCAGACGATTTTAAACGGTGAGATAGACCAAAAAGAAAGTGAGACCGGTAATATGAAAAAACTGAAATTCTATGTTTGCCCCGATTGCGGCAATGTGATTACTTCTACATCTGAAGCAAATATATCCTGCTGCGGAAAAAAACTGTCCGCTCTTGAAGCTCGAAAAGCAGAAGAAAATGAAAAACTGTCCATAGAAGATATGCATGGAGAATGGTATATTTCTTCAAAGCATTCAATGACAAAGGATCACTACATCTCATTTGTTGCCTATGTCAACGACAGCACTGCAATGATCTTCAAGCAGTACCCTGAGTGGAACCTACAGATCAGCCTGCCGTTCTACAGATCCGGACGAATTATCTGGTACTGTACCAAATGCGGATTATTGTATCAGGATATAAGACGGTCAAATGTAGGAGGGACTATAAATGAAAATCACTAAAATTGAAAAGAACAATAAAGTTTGTGCTATCGTGAATAGTTCCGAAAAGGTTATCACGAATGTACAATCAGCACTTGATCTGCTTATGACTGTAAATTACGAAGCAGGAACGAAAAATATTGCAATCAGCAAAGAATTAATAACAGATGACTTCTTTGTATTGAGCACTTGTCTTGCAGGTGAAATTCTTCAAAAGTTCATCAATTACGGAGTGCGAATAGCAATATACGGGGATTATTCACAGTATGCAAGCAAAGCTTTGAAAGACTTTATCTATGAAAGCAACAATGGAAAGGATGTGTTCTTTGTTTGCACAGAGGATGAAGCCGTTGAGCGGCTGACAAAGTAGACATTTGTTTACACTGAAATAGAATAAAACCAAATTTCATCTATATTTTCAACGCATTCCTCGTCTGCCGATAAATTTCCAGCCGTGACAGTGATTTCGGACTATTATTCGTCTGATTCACCGTCCGGCTGTTGTCATTATTGTAGTTGTTAATGACCGTACCTGCTGGACTGCCGTTCTGCATCGCAGACGAAATACCGCTCATATCCGTATTTAAAGTCAGCCGCATCGCACTTGCCACACCGCCGATTGCCTTTGTGATGAGCTTTTTGTTGCGGTTGATTCCATTGGCAAGCTCGCTCATGAAGTCCGGCATCCAAGATTCAAAATCGGTTAGAGGCCCTTTTTCAGGAACAGAAAAATGCAGATGCTCCCAGATCACATTTGCCACATCACAGACGGAGTTGTACAAATCTGCCATCATATAGCGGATACCATTTACAAGGTTCTGCATCAGGTCATAACCCCACTGCCATGAGGAATTGGCGATATTTCGGATAGAATCCGCCGCGGAGTTGATAGCCTCAGCCACCGTATCGCGGATGCTCCAGACCTTGTCCCATACGCCGTTTTTGATGTTGTCCCAGATATTCAGCACAGTATTTTGAACGTTGCTCATCGCTCCGTGAATGGCATCGGGCATAGCGTTCCAGACATCGGAAACTGTATTTTTTACCGAATTTACGACATTTCTAACGCTGTCAGAAATTGCCGTCCATGTTGAGCTAACAGTGTTTTTTATGTCGATCTGTCCCGTTGAAATAAGCATTTTCATGCCGTTCCAAACTGCTGAAATAACCTCTTTCAAGCCGTTTACCGATGCTGTAACGATATTTTTGATTGCATTCCAGCTGGTTGTGATAGCGGTTTTAATGCTGTCAAGAGAAGTTTTAATTGCTGTAGTAATTGCATTCCATCCCGATTTTACGCCGTTTCCGATATTGGCAAGCACAGTATTCATATTCGCCTGAATGCTGTTCCAGATGCTCGTGACTTCCGTCAGCGTGTCCTGCATAAACGTTCCGACCACGGAAACGATATTTGACATTGCTGTCTTGAAAGTATACGTCAGAGCGGTGGTAACATTCGTTCCGAATGTGTTGAGAGCATCGCCCACAAGCCCTGCATTCGCCGAAATACCGTCAGCAAGTCCCTGCATAAAGTCGGGCATCCAAGATTCAAAGTCGGTCAGAGGTCCTTCATCAGGTACGGAGAAATGCAAGAAGCTTCTAATTTTATCGGCAACACCTGTAACAGCATCTGCAACATCCTGAATTTTAGACTTGATACCGTCAACAATGCCTTTGATGATATCCGAACCCCAGCTCCATGCTTCACTTGCAAGGTTTTTCACGAAGTTCACAGCGTTATTAAAACCGTTCACAATCGTATCTTTGATGCCAGTAATCGTATTGGAAACTGCCGATTTTACGCTGTTCCAGATGTTTGAAATCGTGGTTTTGATGGTGTTCATCACGTTGGTAATCGTTGTTTTGATGCTATTCCAAATATTTGAAACTGTACTGGAAATGGCATTCAGAACGCTTGAAACTGTACCGCTTATCGTATTCCAGACAGACGAAATGACCGACCATATTGAACTTAAAATCCCTGAAATAAAGCCATAAACAGCGTTCCACACAGTCGTGATTACATTGTGAATCGTGTTAATTGCCGTTGAAACTGCTGTAGTAATCGCATTCCAGATCGTTTCAAAAAATGACTTAATGCCCTCTAAAATCGGCGTAATAAAAGCAACAATGGCATTCCAAATGGTCTGAACCTTCTCGGAGATCCAGTCCATGACATTGCTGATAATAATATGAATCGCCTGAAAAATGGTTTCAAAAAGGTATTTAAACGCCTCTAAAAGCGGAGAAATGAAGTCATAAATCGTCTGCCATACTGTTGTAATGGCTGTCCAGATTGCATTCAGCACCGTAGAAATCGCCGTTGATACAGCATTCCAGACAGTTGTAATGACGGTATGAATTGCAGTGATTTTCTCCGAAATACTGGTGTAAATTTCAGTCCAGATGCCAACGAAAAAGTCACGGATTCCCGTCCATATCGTTGTGAAAAAGTTGCTGATTGACGTGAAAATTCCTGTAAAAAAGGCAGAAATATTATTCCAGATATTGATAAAGAAATCTTTAATCGCCGTCCATACTTCATTCCACGAAGTTCCGAACCAGCCAAGAAATACATCAGCGATACCTTTCAGCGTGTTGACAATGTTCGTGAAACTGTTTTTGATGAAGTCCCAGATGCCGACAAAAATACCCTTGACACCGTTCCACATCTGCTCCCAGTCGCCTGTGAAAAGTCCGATGAAAATATCCAGAATGCCGAGAATGACATCAACGATCACATCAAAAGTTTCCGCAATATATGTGAAAACACCCTCGAACCAAGGTGCAAGAATATCACACAAGCCTTGCCAAACGGTTTTTACAACATCGCTGAAATCCTCAAAGTTAAAGCCTAAATCATTCAGTCTGTCAACGATTCCAGAGGTCAGATTTTCAAAAACAGATTTGATTTTTCCCCAGATCTCGGTCATTTTATTGCGGAACTCTTCATTGTTCTTCCACAGATTTACGAACGCTGCAATCAGCAAACCAATCGCTGCAACAACGGCAATGACAGGGGCAGAAATGCCGCCGATCACACCACTTAAAGCTGCAAAAGCTGACTTTGCACTGGCAATTAATGTCGGAATATTGCTGATAAACTGCATGAGCGTGCCGATTGTAGAAATCGTTTTGCCGATAATAATGAGCAGAGGACCTAAAGCCGCCGCAATCATGGCAATTTTGATAATGGTCTGTTTCTGGCTGTCATCAAGAGCATTAAATTTCATAACCCACTCCTGAATTTTGGCGATAATCGGTGTTAAATACTCCGCCAGAAGCTGTCCCAAAGAAGTCATAAGCACATCAATGGAGGATTTCAACTGTTCAATTGAACCGCCGAAACCGCTCATCATGGCAGCAGCCATTTCGTCTGTTGTGCCTGCACAATTGTTGATAGAGCTGCTCAAGCTTTCAACGTCAGCAGGTGCAGTGTTGATCAGAGCAAGCCAAGGAGCCATCTGGTTTTTGCCGAAAATAGCGGAAGCTGCGGCAATCTGCTCAGACTCCGATAGCGTTGAAAATGTCTCGTTTAATTCTTTTTGAATGGTGATGGTATCTTTCATTGTACCGTCAGCGTTGGTGACGGAAATTCCCAGTTCATCCATCATTGCCGCACCCTCTTTGGCGGGCTTGACCAGCCTTGCAAGACCTGTTTTCAGGGAGTTTGCAGCAACATCCGCCTCAATACCGTTGTTTGCCATCACTCCCATATACAGGGCTGCATCGTTCACTTCGTAGCCTGCCGTTGAGAAAATCGGAGCAGCGACGGACATTGCTTGCGAAAGGCTGTCAATATCCAATGCGGAATTATTGCAGGCAGCGGCGAACACATCGGCATAATTTGCGGCATCGGCAAAAGAACCGTGAAATCCGTTAATCGTGGCAACAAGTCCCGCCGAAACCGTGTCCAAACTTCCGCCTTCGCCTGCCGCCAAGTTCATGGAAGGAGCAAGAGCAGCAGCGGCTTCTTCCGCTGTTAATCCTGCACGGGCAAAATTCAAGATTGCGGTTGCCGCATCGCTCATTCCAAAAGTGGAGTTTGATGCTGCATCTTTCATCGCTTTATCCAGCAAATCTGCCTGTTCTTCGGTGTTTTTCATCGTGGCATTGGTAAGCTGCATGATCTTGTCCACTTCGGCAAATTTGACGGATGCAGTTGTTCCCAAGGCTGCCACGCCTGCGGTGATCGGCAGCAATTTTTCTCCTGCACCGGAAATCTTATCTCCGGCTTTTTCCAATACTTCGCCCGCCTCACCGATTTTCACAAGGGCAGCTCTTGAATTATTAGCCTCTTGCTGTAACCGCTGTAAATCCTGCTGCGTTTCGATAATTTCACGTTGTAATGAGTCGTATTGTTCAGGACTGATCGGGTTGCCGAATTCGTCAGATACGTCCTTGGCAGATTGTTTCAGAGATCAAACATCAAATCATTTATCGCCGTCAGCGTTGTTACGGTCTTTCCTCAGCCCAAGCCCATGTCGAGAAACAAGGCAGAAACAGGGTGCGTTTTGATATACTCAATGCAGTATTTCTGGTAATCATGCGGCACGAACTTCATAAGGCATCACCCCCAGTGTGATTTATTTTGTTTATCTTTGTAACTTCCAATTCCGGAATTTTTGCACCGATTCCATCCGGAAAAGGCTCACCGGGAGTCCAGTTCAGAATGGCATCGATACACGGCTGTATCTGCTGTAACTCGTTGATACACAGCACCGGAAAATCAAGTTTCATCAGCTGATACCTACGTTTCCTCTGAAGCGGACGCAACATCTTTTTCGGTGCTTTTAGTTCCACAAATACCGTTTTAGCATTGGGGAACAGTACCAGTCTGTCCGGCAGTCCATTTGCCGTCTGCGAGGTCAATTTGTACGCCATACCTCCGGCTTTTTTGACCGCCTTGACAAACTCGGATTCAATCACATTTTCTCTCAATGGCTGCCATCCCTCCAGTATTCGCACCACTCCGTCGGATATGGCTCGTGGGTGCAACAGCAACGATAACGGCAGTTGTCGCAGTTCTGGTCATATACGTACAACTCCTGATCGCTGTGATCATAATCCTCATAGCTGCCTCGGCTGTTATAAAAAGTCAGTGTGCCATAAGAACGATGCCTTGTTTTATATCCTTTTCTGTCTTTCCATGTTCTGCTCATGTGTTTTACTCCTTACAATTTAAAATAATAATCTCCAGTATAACCATCCGAATCAATAGGCATCCCGTCCGCCCATTTTGGATTCTGATTCATAATGCTGCAAACCTCGTCTACAGTGATACTGCCTTTTGGCACTTCAAGAATGACCTCGTCATGCACGTGACCGACAATATCTAATCCCTTATTTTCAAGGCGTTTCATTGCTTCCGCAAGTAGGTCACGGGCGGTTGCCTGTGTAATATTTTCAACAATTTTGCCCGAGTAGGTCTCCTGTCGTACCCATTTGTTGTTAACTCCAAGCCCCTCGAATGTGACCGCCATTCTGCCAAAACGGTTAGACTGTAACTTTGGTTTGATGTAGGCAAGCCTGCGTCCGGATGGCAGCACGATCCAGAGTGTATTTGCAGAGAACTGAAAACTTATCCTGCCGACAGTACGGTCATTGTGGTCTTTGATCGTGTCAATGGCGGCTTTTTCTACAGCGTACCAGAATTTTACTGTGTGCGGATTTGCATCACGCCAGCTTGAAATGATATCCGGCAGTTCGTTCTCTTTTAGCCCCATATCCAATGCACCCATAGAAATTAAAGCACCGACCGATCCGCCGTAACCACACGCCAATGTACTAATTTTCCCTTTTTGACGTAAATCTCCATTGATGCCATGCTTTACAACCGGAACGCCGAACATCTGCGATGCCGTTGCACAATACAAATCTTCACCCCGGACAAATGCATCCAGTACCCACTGTTCTCCGGAAAGCCAAGCAAGAACTCTCGCTTCAATCGCTGAAAAGTCCGCTACTATAAATTCACAGCCGGGCTTTGGAATGAGCATGGTGCGAATAAGCTGTGAGAGAATATCCGGCGAATTTCCGTAAATACTCTCTATCATATCAAAGCATCCCATTTTCACAAGGTCACGAGCTTCATCAAGTGTGGATATTTCATTTTTTACGAGGTTTTGCAATTGAAGTAATCTTCCAGCCCATCTGCCCGTGCGATTTGCACCATAAAACTGAAATAAACCTCGCACTCTGCCGTCAGCACAGATACACCTCTCCGCCGCCTGATATTTTTTCACGGAGGATTTCGCCATCTGCAAGCGAAGTTTCATCATATCCAGTGCTTCCGCATCGACACTGTGCTTGTCCAAGTCTGTGATAAGCGATGCAACATTTTTCTTTCCGAGTGAGTCAACGGAAATGCCACGTTCTTCGAGCCAGCCTTTTAATTGCGATACGGAATTTGGATTCTCAAGACCTGTCAGCTCATAGGCTCTTTTGGTCATCTCTTCCGACATCATCATGTCGCAGATGATAGCCTGCTGTACCAGTTCCTTGTCAATTAAAACGCCCCTGTCATTGATCCGCTGATCCATATGATAGTAGTCCCATTCCTGCAATGGCAACGGAAAATGCTCCAATTTACGGCGGATATCTCGTTCCGTTCTCACATCCTGAATGCAGTAGCTTTTGAATTTTTCCCAGTCCTCCGGAGCGTGTTCCGGCAAGTTTCTCGTCCTGCCCCCATTGGCTTTTGTCGGTTTGCAGGGAAATGAAAAATAACGGATTAGTCTTTCTCCGGCATCGTCCTTCTGCTCTCCGGTTTTCAGCACCTGTGCCGCCAACTTTAACTTTAACGACAGCGACAAACTTGCTGCCCAGACCATAGAACACTGCCATGAATCCGGCGAAAGCTGTGTGCCGAAATACTTTGACAAGCAAGTTCTTTCAAACTGAGCGTTCCATGCGGATTTAATAATGCTATCGTCAAAAATTGCATTGACTACTTCCTGCGGCAATTTCTCACCACAAGCCATATCCACGCATTTTACATCCTCATCATCAAAAGCATAAGCAAAAAGCAAAATATGAAAATCTCCCTCAACATAGCGATAAACGCCGCAGCTTGGCAAATCTACATTGGAATACGTTTCAATATCGATTTGCAGCCGTTTCCTGCTCATATTTCTCTGTCTCCTTTCATTTTTATGTAAAGGGAGAAAGCTCTCCCTTTATGGTTACGAAAGATAATCCGGAAGCTCATCGCCGAGGGGGTCTGTTTCCTCTTCGCCCTCAATTGCCACGAAGTCCGAAGATGCAGAGGGCTTTCCGGCAAGACGTTCACCGTGGCGGACAAGCTGGATGTTCTGCAATCCTGCCGCTACGCCCTTATTGCCGGATGCCGCAAAACCGTAGAAATTTACGCTCACATTGCAGTAATCACCACTGCCGCATTCCATCGGGTCAATAATTGGCTGCACCTTGCGGTCAACGATTTGAGGAGCGTCCTTGCTTGTAGCGTTGAAGAAAAAGTGACCTGCGTAATTCTCGTCATCAGGACGGTCAATGTCGCCGTCGTGAATCGGCAGCTTGAGATTGGGCGGAATCTTGCCGTTCCACTTTTTGGACTTGGCAGTCTCTTTTGCCGCCTCGATTGCCTTGTGGATTTTGGCAAGTGTCGCCTTGTCCTCCTTCGGGATGAGCAGGGAAACGGAATACTTCTCGTCACTGCCGTTAATGGACTTGGGTTCCCAGATATTCGCAAAGGAAATGCGGCAGGGAACGACCACCTTGGTTGCTGTGCTGTTTGTGTTAGCCATAAAAATACCTCCAAAAATTATTCATTGTTGGGCAGAACTGAAAACTCCTGCTCTGCTGTAGTCAGGTCGACTGCTTTTCTCGGATCGCTGTCCGGAACAAGTGCCAGCTTTCCGGGCGGTTTTGCCACGAATTTTCCGAGCAGTTCATTGAATTTCTTTTTGCCCATCATTTTTTCAAATTCGGTCAGGGTGATAAGAGACTGCTTATACAGATCGGTGTAACCGTTTTGCACGGCAGTATCGACCACAGCCTTAGTGTCCGTAAAGATACGTTTACTGCGTCCCTCTACAACCTTGTAACCGGGAATCGGAACACTGTGATTGATAGCTTCACTGCTGACAAATGCAAATACCGCCTCTATCCAAGAAGAAATCCTGTTCAGCGTAGGCAGTATCTCCGCAAGCTCCGACAGCGGAATCAGCCCCGGCTGTTTAAAAACGGCAGTCTGTGTATCTGCTTCATAAGGTGCGGTCATATCAGATTCCTCTGCTGTTTCATCAAACGCCCCTGCATCGAGATCAAGAAAATCCTCACGGCAGAGAGCCAATGCCTCATTCGCACAAGCCTTGCAGACAGGCTTGGCACGGCAAAAGCGACACCAGTCGCCGGGCTTCTGTTCGCCCTTGCCCTCGTAGGCAAGTTTGGCAATTGGCTTGATGCTCTCTCCCCATTCCTCCAACTCGGCTCTACTGCACTCAAATTTGCTGATGTTATCCAGCCGTGGCTGAACAATGCTCATGCGAACGGTCTCGATCTCGTATATGAATCCGTAAGCGGCTAAGCCTCCGAGTGCATAGAGCATCATCTGACTGTTGTGGTCGGCATCGACAAAGACACCTTTCCCGGTTTTGAAATCTACTACATGAAGCAGTCCTTTGCCGTTTTCGTTTTTACCAATAATAAGCATATCCGCTGTGCCAAATCCGGAAGGAGCAATGTGGCTGTAATTCATACGTTCCTCAACAAAGGCAAGCGGTTCACAGCCATTATCCTTCATTTTCTCAATAATAGAAATAACAAATTCCGCGTACACATCGGTGATCTGCTCAATTTCCTCTGTGTCGAACTCCTCGGACTGCGGGCGTTTTACACGCTCATGCAGATACTTGCGGACTTTGTATTCGCAGACCTCATGAGCGAAAGTACCCTCTGCAGCATAGACAGAACTCTCATTGGGAAAATTCTCCTGCAACCTGATGGACGGCGGACAGTGCAGCCATTGTTTGGAACTGGATGCGGATAAAACCGCATGAACATCCGGCATAGCATCACCCCCGATCAGAGCTGTGACACATCGGTGAGAAACGCCTCGTACTTATCTGCTGACAGTTCGCTCACTTTTGCTGCTCCGTATGTTTTGAGAATAGAGCCGGTTTTCTCGCTGTTGCCACGGTTCTGCTTGATTTTCTGTACGATGATTTTGGTGATGTCATCGGCAGTAACAGTAGAGGCAGTCTGTGACTTTTCTTCTTTCTTTGGCTGTTCCGCAGTTTCCCACGGCACCTCATCAGCGGCAAGGATCTCCTCAAAATCATCCGGATCAAAGTTCTCCGGAGCTTTTTCCTTCGGCACATCATTGATCGCCATGTCTGTCAGTTTTTTTGCTATTCCCGGTTCCATTGCGGCAAGAAGCTGGATCACGCCGCCGAAAATCGTACTAAGCCCATCAATCAATTTTTTGGAGTCCACCGGAATCGGCTCCGGGAGTTTATTCTTAGTCTCCGTCATACAAAAGTTCCTCCTCTTCTTCGTAATCATCTGCATC
>CAJTYV010000045.1 GCA_910584195.1 uncultured Ruminococcus sp.
GTAACTGTACATTGATTTGTGCACTCCTTACGTCCAACTTTTTGTCCGCAGGCCCATATTCTGTGGTTTTAGCCACTTGATAAGTACGAAGAAGTATGTTAATATACATACTACCGAAAGGCGAAAAGCCTGCGGAAAACTACAAAATTTGGTGACTCCCTACAGTGTAGGGAGATGTCGAACGGAGTGAGACAGAGGGTCATCGCTCCTGTTAGGAGGAAAATCACATGAAAACAATTGAACTTTTTGAAAAGGCAATGACCGAGGGAAACGAGTTCTTCAAGGAGCACAACATCAACCCCACGCTTTTCACAGCCTACAGACAGCAGAAGGACAGCGGCAACGAGATGCTTGACTTTTCCGAGGTCATCTGGACGCAGGACATCGAGCCGATCAGCGATTTTTTCAAGGCGCAGGGCATTACGGAATTTACGATTTCAAGCAATTTCAGCAGCCTGATCGAAACCCTCGCAGACTTTGAAAAGCAGGGATTTTTCATGAATGGACTGACCGAGGTCAGAGCAAATTACACCGATTTCATTACAGGGGAAAAGAAGATCATTCCTGCGATTCGCATGAAACTGAACTGAAACAGCGAGCCAAGGGGCGGAACTGCCGCCCCTGATTCTCGCTCATACCGCCCCTACATTCGCCGTTTCAACTCCCTCCGTAAAGTTATGGGATTTACGAATTGGCGGCATACAGGGGCAACTGTGGGGCTTTTACGGCAAGGCATGGGCGTGGATGTTTATTTTGAAGAGCAGAATATTCACAGTCTTTCTTCAGACGGTGAATTGATGTTATCCATTCTTGCAAGCTATGTACAGGAGGAGAGTTATTCTGCCAGTGAGAATAAAAAGTGGCAGATTCGCAGGGATTTTGAACAAGGAAAAATCGGTGGGATCGTTATGCTTGGATATCGCAGAACATCAGATGGCAGTCTGGAAATTATTCCGGAGGAAGCCGAAATTGTGCGAATGATTTTTGCTGATTATCTCGGTGGGATGGGAAAATTAGCGATTGCGAATCAACTGAATGAGCAAGGAATTCTGACTAAGAACGGCAATCAGTGGAGTCCTGAAAGTGTGCTGCGTATTCTGAAAAATGAAAAATATGCAGGTACGATGATTTTGCAGAAATTCTATTCTGAAAATCACATTACCAAGCGAAAAATGACAAATGAGGGGCAATTGCAGAAATACATTATCGATGAATCCCATCCGGCAATTATTGAAAGACATATTTTTGAAACCGTTCAGAAACGTTTGCAGAAGCAGAAAGAACAGTTTTCTTCGATAAAGCCAACAACTGCTGTTTATCCGTTCACAGGAAAGATTCAGTGCCAATGCTGTGGCAAGAATTATCGCAGAAAAACAATAACAACAGGTGTCGTATGGATCTGTGCTACATACAACACAAAGGGCAAGAAATACTGTCCTACAGCAAAACAAATCCCCGAAAATACGCTGATTTCTATTTGTTGTGAGGTACTTGGAGTATCTGAATTTGATGCAGATATTTTTCAAGAAAATATCGAAAAAATTCTTGTTCCAGCACCAAATGAACTGATATTCATCTTTCATGATGGTAATCAAATTTCTGCAAAATGGAAAGACCGTTCACGTTCTGAAAGCTGGACGGATGAAATGCGTAAAAAAGTAGGTGAAAGGAGCAGAACATCATGTCCGAAAGAGCAGTAAGAATCATTCCGCCAACCATGAACATGGTGACGCATTTGCCGAAAACAAGTACCAGAAAACGCAGAGTAGCAGCCTATGCAAGAGTTTCTACGGATTCCGAGGAACAGCTTACTTCTTACGAAGCACAGGTCAGTTATTACACTGATTACATTAACAAACGCAACGATTGGGAGTTCGTTTCGGTCTACGCTGATGAAGGGGTGAGCGGTTGTAATACAGCAAAGCGTGAGGGCTTTAATCGCATGATAAAAGACGCTCTGGACGGGAAAATTGATCTTATCGTGACCAAGAGTGTGAGCCGTTTTGCCCGAAATACTGTAGATTCTCTTACAACTGTCCGTAAGCTGAAGGAAAAGGGGATAGAGGTCTACTTTGAAAAGGAGAATATTTACACGCTGGATTCCAAAGGAGAATTGCTTATTACAATTATGAGTTCACTTGCTCAGGAGGAGTCACGTTCGATCTCCGAAAATGTCACATGGGGACAAAGAAAACGATTTGCTGACGGAAAGGTATACCACAGTATTACATTGAGCAAAGTCACGATGCGATCATTTCACCAGATGAATTTGAACTGGTTCAGGCGGAAATTCTGCGTAGAAAATCTCTGGGAAAGCAGTATAACAGCAAGAGCATTTTTGCGGCGAGAATCGTATGCGGTGACTGTGGAAACTTTTATGGTTCAAAAGTATGGCATTCCACATCAAAATATCGCCGTGTGATTTGGCGGTGCAATCATAAATTTAATGGTGTGTGCAAGTGCAACACGCCACATTTATATGAGGATACGATCAAAGAAAAATTCATTTCTGCTTGTAATCGGCTGTTTGAGAATCGTGATGAAATTCTTGAAAATTGTCGGATGATGCAGAATCTGCTTACGGATTGTACCGAAATAGATGGAAAGCAGCAGGCAGTTTTACAGGAGATGGAGGTCGTTTCAGAACTTACTCGAAAATACATTACGGAAAATAGCCAGACTGCTCAGAATCAGGATGAATACAATGCTCATTATAATGCATTGGTTGAACGTTACGAGAAACTTCAAAAGAAGTCATTTTCATTGCAGAAACAGAAAGAGGAGTGCCTTGCCAAGCGTGATCTGATTGGAGGATTTATTCTGGAACTTTCCAAGTGCAAAGAACTGCTGACAGAGTTTAATGAACAACTTTGGATCGCAGCAGTCGATAAAGTAACGGTATTTGAGGACGGCAGATTGGTATTCTCTTTCAAGGATGGGACAGAGATTGAGGTATAGATCATATTGAATGAAATTAGGCACTCTGCATAATTGCAGGGTGCTATTTTTATCTATTTTTACATATTGACAAATTTCTATCTGTAGCATATAATATAAATAGATAAACTTGAATGTGAGGTGAACGCATGGAACTGGATGTAAAAAGAACAGCTGTAATTTTCAAAGCTTTCTGTGATGAAAACCGAATCAGAATTTTACAGCTTTTATCAGAAGGAGAAAAGTGTGCCTGCAAACTACTGGAGGAAATGAATATTACACAGCCTACGCTCTCACATCATATGAAAATCCTATGTGACAGCGGTATCGTTGAAGGGCGTAAGGAAGGCAAGTGGATGCATTATTCCATATCAAGAGAAGGTACAGAATATGCAAGAAAATGCTTTGACATATTAACTGATACAGATTGTGCAACAGAGAATCAGTCGTGTTGTAAAAAGTAATTTTGGTTACTTCTGCACACGACTAAAATTAAATGCAAAATATAGATACATTTCTATATTTATATCTATCTTTGTAAGAAAGGAGCTTTCCATATGGAAACATTTAAAACGGGCTGGGATTTCTTTCAGGATGAAATTCTCGGCATGGCTTGGCTGAATCGTCTGATTGGTGCGATTCTGAATTCTCTTGGTCTTGATACAAACGGAAAAATCGGAGGAAGTATACAATTCTTTATTTATGACATGATAAAAATCATGGTTCTGCTTGGCTTTCTGATTTTTGTTATCTCATATATTCAGAGCTATTTTCCGCCAGAGCGTACAAAGAAAATACTGGGTAGATTTCACGGAATAGGAGCTAATATCATTTCTGCACTTCTCGGAACAGTAACGCCATTCTGTTCATGTTCATCAATTCCACTGTTTATCGGATTCACAAGTGCAGGACTGCCATTAGGAGTTACATTTTCATTTCTGATTTCATCACCTATGGTAGATTTGGGTTCACTCGTTCTGCTGATGAGTATTTTCGGCTGGAAAGTTGCCATTGTTTATGTGGTGTTGGGTCTTGTAATTGCCGTAGCAGGAGGAACGCTGATTGAAAAGCTGCACCTTGAAAATCAGGTAGAGGAATATATCAGAAACGGCAAGACAATTGATACTCCGCAGGAAGAATTGCACTTTAAGGACAGAGCCAAATATGCATGGGAACAGGTTTGGGAAACAGCTAAAAAGGTTTTTCCTTATGTAATCGCAGGCGTTGGAATCGGTGCATTTATTCATAACTGGATACCGCAGGATTTCATTGTAAAAGTTTTAGGCGATAATAATCCTTTCGGTGTTGTTCTTGCAACGATTGCAGGTGTGCCGATGTATGCTGATATTTTCGGTACAATTCCGATAGCAGAAGCTCTGCTTGCTAAAGGAGCATTGCTCGGTGTAGTTCTCTCATTTATGATGGGTGTTACAACTTTGTCACTGCCGTCAATGATTATGCTGAAAAAAGCTGTCAAGCCGAAACTGCTTGCAATTTTCGTTGGAATCTGCACTATTGGTATTATCATTGTGGGATATTTCTTCAATGCGATGCATGGATTTCTTGTGTAAGTGGGGGTCAATATGGAAAATAAAAAATCATTACTACCGAAAATTTTCATTCCTGTTGCAATCGTTATTGTTATCGGTACAATGTGGATTATAAAAATACAAATCAATAAGTCTGAATCGCAAGATACAATTATAATTGACGGAGCTGATTTCTCGCTGAATGTATCTACTGCTGTTGATTATGATGCTTTGTTTGAATACAAAGTGCCTGTCATCGTAGATTATGGTTCTGATTCTTGTATTCCATGTCAGCAAATGGCTCCTGTTCTGGAAACACTCAACAAAGAAATGGCAGGTAAAGCGTTCATAAAGTTTGTCGATGTATGGAAGTACGCAGATGCTGCAAATGATGTTCCGATACAAGTGATTCCGACACAGATATTGTTCAATGCAGATGGAACGCCATTTGTGCCAAGTGATGAGCTTGCTATGGAAATTGAATTTATGATGTACAGCGACCGAGAAACAAAAGAACACATCTTTACAACTCATCAGGGTGGTATCACTGAGGAACAGATGAGGAAAATACTCAAGGAAATGGGTGTAGAATAGTATGATAAATGACTGGCTCAATCAGATTGCCAAAGTTATCGGCGATAATATGTGGCTTGCTCCTATTCTTGCTCTCGTTGCAGGAATTTTGACCTCATTTACTCCATGTTCCCTGTCAAGTATTCCGCTGATAATCGGGTATGTAGGTGGAACAGGCGAAAAAAACACAAAGAAAGCGTTTCTTTACTCGCTTACCTTTGCTTTCGGCACAGCAATTACATTTGTAACGCTGGGTATCATTGCAACTTCGGCAGGAAAATTAATGGGAACATCGTCAAAGCTTTGGTATCTTATTCTCGGTACACTAATGGTTTTAATGTCTTTGCAGACATGGGGAATATTCAATTTCATTCCGTCCGTCAATCTTATTTCAAAGAATAAGAAAAGAGGAGTTATTGGAGCATTTCTTGCAGGAATTTTAGGAGGAATTTTCTCCTCTCCCTGCTCAACGCCTGTGCTTATTGCATTACTTGCTATTGTAGCGAGGAAAGGCAGCTTACTTTGGGGCATTTTGCTGATGATACTATATTCTATCGGTCACAGTACACTGGTAATAGTTGCTGGTACATCTATTGGCTTTGTTCAGAAGATAAACAGCAATAAAAAATATCAAAAAGTTGGAACAGTGCTAAAAATCATAATGGGCATAGGAATATTGCTTATTGGATTGTATATGTTCTGGCTTGCATTTTAAATAATTTTAGGAGGATTTTATTATGTCAATATTTGGTTTTGGAAAGAAGAAGGAAGAAGAAAAGAAAACGCCTTGTTGCTGTTGTGGAACAGAGAAAACAGAAGTAACTTCTGAGGCTTGCTACTGTGATTCATCAGATACGGATAATACTTGTTGTGGCAAGGCTGTAGACGGCATCTGTTGCATTAAGGTACTTGGAGCAGGCTGTAAGTCTTGTCATGACCAGTATCAGAATGTTATTAATGCTGTTGCAGAAATGAACATTGCAACAAATGTTGAATATATCACTGATATGGAAAAGGTTATGGCTTATGGAGTCATGAGTATGCCTGCGATTGTTGTAAATGAAAAGGTTGTTTCTATGGGAAAGGTGCTGAAAACAGCCGATATTGTGAAACTCTTGAAAAATATGGGAGTCTGATATGAAAAAGGTTGCTTTTATCTGTGTACACAACTCCTGCCGCAGCCAAATTGCAGAAGCCCTCGGTAAGCACCTTGCTTCTGATGTTTTTGAAAGTTATTCCGCAGGAACGGAAACTAAACCGCAAATCAATCAGGATGCTGTCCGCCTTATGAAAAAGCTTTATAATATTGATATGGAACAGATGCAATGCAGCAAAACTTTTGACAAGATTCCTACTCCTGATATTGCAATTTCGATGGGCTGTGATGTTGATTGTCCATATATCGGCAGAGAGTTTGATGATAACTGGGGATTACCTGACCCGACTGGACAAAGTGATGAGGAATTTGAGCGGATAATATCTTTAATTAAGAACAAAGTAATTGAATTAAAATCAGAAGTCCAGGGTTGTTCTAAGTAACACCTATAAAAATATGCATAATTAAAGATTTTGAAACAGGTCAGTAACAGTTATTTATTCTTTTCGTGTTCTCTCACAAACCTACGATACCGAGTGATGATAATTATATTATATGGCATATTTATGAAAGACAGCATATAACAATTCAAGCAAGGTTTATAATGGCGATATTTATGCGTTCCTAATTAAAAGGGTGCAAATTGCACCCTTTTGCAACCCTGAAAATTTAGGGTGCATTGTATCATTTGTTTGGTTACTTGCCATACCTGCACCCTTATTTTGATACAAAATAGGGGTGCATTTTTATACCCTGAAAACAACGCAGTATCGGCACTTTCTGAAAAGTGCCGTTTTCTGTTGTCTGAGTAGGGGGGAGATATTTACCTCGAAAATAGGTTTAAATCCTGCTTTTCAGGGCTTAGCGTTTTCTTTTGCACCCATTTTAGGGTCGATGCAACCTTGCGTTTTATGTTGCTAAATTAAATGAAACATTATTTTCATCTATTCCAATATTGCTTTTCTGTTGTTACTTTTAAAGCACATCAATCCTGACATAGCGGTTTTGCATACAATTTACATACAAGTGATTTCAGACTTTACATGAAAAGTGTTATGCTGAATATGCTGAAAGGCAATGAAAGATGAAAGGAATGTGTTGATAATGAAAACACAAAAAATTGTATCTGCTGTGATGCTTGCTGCAACAGCTACAGTGGGAATCATGACAGGATGTTCTGAAAAGAATACTGAAAACATGATTTCAGATAGTCAAACATCCATACAAAGTACAAATGTTCCAACAGTTGCGGAAGGGACAGCTAATCTACTGTCAGATGAAGGGAATGTACCGAAATATGTATTTCTTTTTATCGGAGACGGTATGAGTTATCCTCAGTTTCAGGCAGCTTCTGATTATCTGGGGGCGTGTGCCGACTCTGATTACAAACAGGCAGAGCCAAGTATTGACTATGAGAAACGAAACGGTGCGGTTCTTGACGGTTCACAAAAGCTGAACTTTATGAATTTTGAAACGGAGGGTTCTGCAATTACCTTTGACTCATGCAGCTTTGCACCTGATTCGGCTTCAACCGCTACATCAATTGCCACAGGTAATAAAACATATTCAGGCATGATCAATGTTGATATCAGCGGCACAGAAGAATTTGAAACTATTGCTGAAAAACTGCATAAGCAAAAGAACTGGAAAGTCGGCATTATTTCTTCCGTAAATCTGAATCACGCTACTCCTGCGGCTTTTTATGCACATCAGGCAAGCAGAAATAATTACTATGAGATCGGACAGGAACTTGTGGAATCGGGCTTTGAGTATTTTGCCGGAGGCGGTCTGAAAAAAGTTACCGGTTCAGAGGATGACAAGGAGAATCTGTATGATCTTGCAGAAAAAGCAGGTTACAAGGTGACATATACACAGGCAGACGCTCAGAAGATTACTCCTGCTGATGAAAAGGTGATTCTGATTGATGAGCATCTTGCTGATTCTGATGCCATGAACTACGAGATTGACCGTACTGACAGCGAATGGGGACTTTCTGACTATGTGGCAAAGGGAATTGAAGTCCTTGATAATGATGAAGGATTTTTCATGATGTGCGAGGGCGGAAAAATCGACTGGGCGTGTCATGCCAATGATGCAGGTTCAAGTGTGAACGATACGCTTGCATTTGCGGATGCCGTACAGGTTGCCATTGATTTTGCTGTCGAACATCCTGATGAAACTCTGATTCTTGTTACAGGCGACCACGAAACAGGCGGACTTTCCATCGGATTTGCAGGAACAGATTATGATACATATCTCACAAATTTAAGCAGTCAGAAAATCTCGTTTGCACAGTTTGACGAGCAGTACATTGCGAAATACAAAGAAAACAATACTCCCTTTGAGGACGCTATGAAAGATGTTGAAGAACTTTTCGGTCTAAAGCTTTCAGGTTATGAAAACGATCGGCTGGTTCTCACGGACTACGAAGTTGAACGTTTGAAAGACGCATATGAACTCTCTATGACAGAATACGATTCAGAAAAATATTCTCAGGAACAGTATGTGCTTTACGGAACTTATAATCCATTCAGTGTTACCATTACGCACATCTTAAACAACAAGTCTGGCATAGATTTTACAAGTTATTCGCATACAGGTTTGCCTGTAGGTGTTTTCGCTGACGGAGCAGGTGCGGAAAACTTTGACGGCTACTATGACAATACTGATATTTATCATAAAATGGCAGAGCTGCTTGATGTAAAATAATTTTTAAAGTTCATTGGCTTCCTTAAATATATATGAAACGGAGAGCACCTGCCTCTCCGTTTTAATTGGAGTGAAAATATGAAGAAAATGAAATTTTCGTGGAAAAATAGCACTCCTGTTATTTTTTCTGTACTGTTGATTATCGTGCTTATGATGATTCCCACAGGATATGAGGGAAAGCTTACCTATCAGAATGCTGAAAGAGTTAAGGCTGAAGTCATTTCTGCTGATAACAGTGACATTATAGATAATGGTTTGCTCAGAACAGGTGAACAGCGATGTGAGGTGAAAATTCTCGGCGGCAGATTCAAAGGAGAAGTAGTGACTGCCGTTAACAGATTAAATGGTTCTTTGGCACAGGATAAAATCTTTTCAAATGGAGATACGGCATTTATTGTGATAAGTCATGATCATGATGTTATTACAGCCGTTACCATGATAGATCACTACAGGCTGGATAAGGAATTGATTCTTGCCATACTTTTTTTGCTGCTTCTCATACTGTTTGCGGGAAAAACAGGAATTCGTGCGATATTGTCCTTTATTACAACGATTCTGCTTATGTGGAAAGTTCTTGTACCATGTATGCTGAAAGGCTGGAATCCGATATGGCTGTCAATCGAAATCGTATTGCTTATGACAACGATCATACTCAGCCTGATTTACGGATTCGACAGGCGATGCCTTGCCTCTGTGTCAGGTGCTTTTCTCGGAATAGCAGTCACAGCAGTACTTGGCATTGTTTTTACAGATCTGTTTCGGATTCACGGCGCTGTTATGGAATCCAGTGAAAGTCTGCTGTATGCAGGTTATCAGCATCTTGATTTGACAAGTATTTTTATGGCATCTATTTTCTTGGGTTCGTCTGGTGCAGTCATGGATTTATCTGTTGACATTTGTTCTGCTGTATACGAACTTGTGCAGAAAAAAACTGATATTTCAGCATGGGAAGCGATTCGTTCCGGATTTTCTGTCGGACGTGCTGCCTGCGGTTCAACGACAACAACGCTCCTGCTTGCCTATTCGGGAAGTTATATCGCACTTCTTATGGTATTCATGGCACAGGGAACGCCAATTGAGTTCATATTGAATTACAAATATGTTGCTGCTGAGATCGTTCATACAATTGTAGGTTCATTCGGACTTGTTACTGTCGCACCACTGACGGCAATTACAAGCGGATTTCTTCTGACGCGGAAAAATAGCAGGGCTTAACATACAATTTACATATAAACGATTTCAGACTTTACATGAAAAGCGGTATACTGAATATGCTGAAAGGCAAAGCAAAAATATCAATTCTGAAAGGAAAATAAGTATGATGAAAACAACAAAGATTTTTGGCAGTATGGTAATGACAGCAGTTCTCGCTATGGGAACGATGACAGGCTGCGGTGACAGTTCGCAGAAAACAGTATCCACAGACGGCTCGACTTCCATGGAAAAGGTGATCGGATATCTGAGCGAAGCATACATGGATAAGAATTCAGATGTGAAGGTTACATACAATCCCACAGGTTCAGGAGCAGGCATTCAGGCGGTACAGGGGGGACGATGCGATATCGGTCTTGCAAGCCGTAACCTCAAGGATGAGGAAAAGGCAGATCTGAATGAAACAGTCGTAGCCATTGACGGTATTGCCGTGATTGTCAATCCTGAAAATCCCGTTTCTGATCTGACAGTTGAGCAGATTGCACAGGTCTACACGGGAGAAGTCACCAACTGGCAGGAAGTCGGCGGAGACGATGCTCCCATTGTATGTATCGGAAGAGAAGCGGCATCCGGTACTCGTGACGGCTTTGAATCTATCATAGGAACGGCTGATAACTGCAAGTATGCACAGGAACTGACATCTACAGGCGATGTGGTGCAGACTGTATCATCTAATCCCAATGCGATCGGATATGCTTCTCTTGCATCGGTCAGCGATCAGGTGCAGACGATCAGCGTTGAGGGTATTATGCCGTCTGATGAAACGATTCTCAACGGGGATTACAAGATTCAGCGTAATTTTGTACTTGTCACAAAAAAAGATAAGGAATTGACTGGTTCAGCAAAGGATTTCTTTGATTTCTGCATGAGCAGCCAGGCAGACGAATATATCACAAAGGCAGGTGCAGTTCCAGTTGCAAAGTAAAGTATTGAATATGACGCAGAAGAAAGAAGCTGCTAACATGGGAAAATTGAAAAAAATCTCAGGATTTCTCGAAAAAAGCATGAATTTGCTGTTTACCGTATGCGGATTTATTGCTGTGGCATTTGTGCTGGTGATCACAATATTTCTGGTCGTTTCAGGAACTCCGGCAATCGGAGAGATTGGTTTAACAGATTTCCTTTTCGGTACAGAATGGGCTTCCACAGCTGCCGAGCCGGCTTATGGAATCCTGCCGTTTATTCTGACATCTGTTTACGGCACGTTCGGAGCAATTCTAATAGGTGTTCCGCTGGGAATTTTATGTGCAGTTTTTCTTGCAAAGATCGCAGGTAAACGAACAGCATCATTTGTAAGCGGCGCAGTCAGCCTGATGTCAGGAATACCTTCTGTTGTGTATGGTCTTGTGGGAATGATCATCATTGTTCCGACAGTACGTGAATTTTTCGGACTTCCCGACGGCGCAAATCTTTTTTCAGCAATTTTAGTCCTTGCCGTCATGATATTGCCGTCGGTCATTTCCGTATCAGAAACGGCAATCCGTGCTGTTCCGAAAGAGTACGAAGAAGCTTCTCTTGCATTGGGAGCAACCAAAACCGAAACAATTTTCAAAGTGACATTGCCTGCTGCAAAAAGTGGTATTCTTGCATCAGTGGTACTCGGAATCGGCAGGGCGATCGGCGAGGCAATGGCGGTCATGATGGTAGCAGGAAACGTTGCCAATATGCCCGGATTGTTTAAAAGCGTCCGCTTTCTCACAACAGCAGTTGCAAGCGAGATGTCCTATTCTTCAGGATTGCAGAGACAGGCGTTGTTTTCCGTAGCGTTGGTGCTGTTTGTGTTCATTCTGGGTATCAATCTTGTGCTGAATCTGATCGTAAAAAAGAACAGGAAGTGATGATATGAATGAAGAAATTTCAAAGTCAAGAAAAATAAAATGCGTCATTTTGAACAGTTTGATATGGACGGCAACAGGTATTATATGTCTCGTATTATTGGGAATTATTCTATGTATTCTTCTGAAAGGTTTGTCCCATATTTCTTGGGAGCTGCTCACTTCCAAGCCAAGTCTGTTAAATGAAACAACAGGAATCCTTCCTAATATTCTGAATACGCTGTACATCATTCTGATAACGCTTGTTATCGTTCTTCCGCTGGGCGTTGGAGCTGCGATTTATCTAAATGAATACGCAAAAAACAAAAAGGCGGTTCATCTGATTGAGCTGGCAATTGAAACACTTGCAGGCATTCCGTCCATTATTTACGGACTTGTGGGAATGCTGATATTTGTGCAATTCTGTTCTCTCGGAACAAGTTTGATCGCAGGAGCATTGACGCTTGTTATCATGACTTTGCCGACCATTATCCGGACAACGCAGGAAAGCCTGAAAACAGTTCCCGACAGTTACCGTGAGGGCGGATTGGCGCTTGGTGCAGGAAAATGGTATATGATACAAACCACTGTACTGCCGTCAGCTGTTGACGGTATTGTAACGGGATGTATCTTGTCAGTTGGAAGAATTGTCGGAGAAAGTGCGGCGTTGCTCTTTACGGCAGGTATGGCAAATGAGGTATTGGGAATATTTGAAGCTGTTACTCCCGGAAAAGCAGGTTCAACGCTTACGGTTTCTCTATATATGTACGCTAAGGAACGTGGGGATTTTGATACTGCGTTTGCAATTGCAGCTGTACTGCTGATGCTTACCTTATTGATAAATATGTCAGCCAAGTTTACAGCTAAAAAATTGAAGAAAGGACAATGATTCATGAAAGAAAATATAATTCAGGCAAAAAATATGAATCTTTGGTACGGAGCAAATCATGCTCTGAAAGATATCAATATCGCTTTGCCTGAAAGACAGATTACAGCATTGATAGGCCCGTCAGGCTGTGGAAAATCCACGTTTCTGAAATCACTCAACCGCATGAATGACCTTGTAGAGGGTTGTCGCATAGAGGGTGAAATTACATTTGATGGTGTTGATATTTATAAGAATTATGACGTCAATATTCTCCGAAAGCGTGTGGGAATGGTATTTCAAAAACCAAATCCATTTCCGATGAGTATTTACGATAATATCGCATATGGACCACGTATTCACGGAATCAAATCAAAGGTCAGACTTGATGAAATTGTGGAGGATTCTCTGCGTAAAGCGGCGATATGGGACGAATGCAAGGACAGACTGAAAAAAAGTGCGTTAGGTATGAGCGGAGGTCAGCAGCAGAGACTTTGCATTGCCCGTTCGCTTGCGGTAGAGCCTGAGATTCTGCTTATGGATGAGCCGACCTCTGCACTTGATCCGATTTCTACATCAAAAATCGAAGATTTAGCAGTAGAGCTTCGTGAAAAGTATACCATTATTATGGTTACTCACAATATGCAGCAAGCAGCAAGAATCGCCGACAAAACAGCGTTTTTCTTATTGGGCGAGGTTGTGGAATTTGACAGCACAGACAAGATGTTTTCAACTCCTGCTGACAAGCGCACAGAAGATTATATTACAGGAAGGTTTGGTTGATATGAGAAATCGTTTTGACGAACAGCTTTTACAGCTGAATAACGAACTTATCAGAATGGGAGCATTGTGCGAGGAAGCCATCGCCTATGCTGTAAAATATCTGGTTGACCGTGACGCAGAAATGAAGGAAAATGCTGTTGACGCTGAAAAACAGATTGACCGCAAGGAACGTGATATCGAATCCCACTGCATGAAGCTGTTAATGCACCAGCAGCCTGTTGCAACAGATTTCCGGTTGATTACTTCTGCATTGAAAATGATTTCCGATATGGAGCGTATCGGCGATCAGGCGGAGGATATTGCCGAAATTGCAGAATATGTACACCTTTCCGATCTTAGTTCCGGAGTTCATATTACAGATATGGCAGAAGCCGTTGTGCATATGGTTAATAACAGCGTTGATTCATTCGTGAAAAAAGATATTGATATAGCATATTTAGTTATCTCCATGGACGATACGGTCGATGAAATTTTCCTGAAAGTGAAAAAGGAACTGATAGAAGCAGTGCGGAATGGTCATGATGATGCGGAATCACTGGTAGACCTTCTGATGATAGCAAAATACTTTGAGCGTATCGGCGATCATGCAGAAAATATTGCAGAGTGGGTGATTTATGCAATTACGGGTCGGCATGATTTTAACATTTCATGTTGATTCACTTTTAAGAATGGTGTATAATAGGAGAGAAAGGTCGGTGGCTTAAATGGAGAATATATATGTTCTTGAAGATGATGACAATATCCGCAAGCTTGTCTGTTATGCACTTGCGAAAGAGGGTTATTGTGTAAAGGGATTTCCGCTTCCCAGTGCGTTTTACACTGCATATGAAGAACAAAAGCCGGACTTGATTTTACTTGATATTATGCTGCCGGAAGAGGACGGCATTGCCATTCTGAAAAAAATCCGCCGCAAAGATGAAGCGATATATGTCATTATGATGACTGCAAAGGACAGCGAAATTGATAAGGTGACCGGGCTTGATTCGGGTGCGGACGACTATATTGCCAAACCCTTTGGCATCACTGAACTGGTTTCAAGAGTGCGTGCAGTTCTGAGACGAAGCAGGAAAAAATTTGTTACAGAAAAAACATATCGTATCGGAGAGCTGCTTGTAAATCCTGAACGGCATATTGTGGAAGTCAATGGAAAGTCGGTTTCCTTGTCCTACAAAGAGTATCATCTGCTGACAGTATTGTTGGAAGCTGACGGAAAAGTTCTGACTCGTGAGGAGCTTTTTGCAAAGGTATGGGGCGAATATTACGGCGAATCCAGAACCCTTGATGTGCATATCCGTAATCTTCGTATGAAGCTTGGAACTGCCGGAAAATATATTCAGACGGTGAAGAACATCGGCTATCAGATAGGCGGTGAGGCTCATGCATAACAAAATTTTTCGTTCATCCATGCTTGTAACGCTGCTTGTTCTGCTGTCCAGTATCGTTCTGATTATGGGGATACTTTACGATTATTTTGAATCGCAGCTGATCAATGAACTGAAAAGGGAAGCGGCATATATTTCCATAGCAATCGAAAACGAGGGCATTGAATATCTTGACAGCATTGAAAATGAAAATGAACGTATTACGCTGATTGCTCCTGACGGAACTGTGATTGCGGATACTGTTGCAGACACAGACGTTCTTGAAAACCACATTGACCGTGAAGAAGTCAAAGAAGCGATACAAAACGGAAGTGGAACAAGTTCACGATATTCTGATACATTAACAGAAAAAATCATATATTATGCAGTAAAAATCAATGACGGAAATATCCTTAGAATTTCTGCAAGACATGATACGGTTGTTGTAATATTACTTAGTTTGCTGCAGCCTGTACTGATCGTTATTTTTATATCAATATTGATTTCAATATGGTTATGTCACAGGGTATCTGCAAAACTTGTAGAGCCGATCAATACGCTCGATCTTGAACATCCGGAAAATAATGAGACTTATGAAGAACTTACACCATTTCTGAAAAAAATTGCAAATCAACGTAAAATCATTGAAAAGCAGTTAAAAGATGCGATGCAGATGCAGGAAGAATTTAAGCTTATTACTGAAAATATGAGTGAAGGATTTCTTGTCATTGATAGTGAGATGCGTATTCTGACACATAATACGGCAGCAATGAAACTGCTGAATATGTCTGAGGCAGAAAGCGAAAATGTTCTTTCTGTAAATCGCTCAAAAGCATTCAGAAAGATGTTGGAACGTGTTTTGTCAGGAGTACGTAACGAATCGGAAACAGAATCTGACGGGAAATATTATCGTTTCATTGCTAATCCTGTGTTAGATGAGAATAATATTATAGGCGCTGTCGTTGTGATTTTAGACGTTACAGAAAGTGTTAACAGTGAAAATTTGAGGCGTGAATTTACATCAAATGTTTCTCACGAACTGAAAACGCCCCTTACTTCTATATCAGGATTTGCTGAAATCATGAAAAACGGCGATACCCCGAATGAAATGGTGATTGACTTTTCGAATTCTATTTATGAAGAAGCGCAAAGACTGATCTCACTTGTTTCTGATATTATGAAGATTTCGGAACTGGATGAAAAGACCGTTGTTTATGAAAAAGAAACTGTTGATCTGTATTCTCTTTCTTTGGAGGTTGCTGAAAGACTTCGTGCAGAAGCTGATAAGAAAAACATTAAAATCAATGTGATAGGCGATACTGCGGAAGTTATCGGAGTACGGAAAATTCTTGATGAAATGATATATAATCTTTGTGACAATGCTATAAAATACAATAAGGAAAACGGCATTGTAGATATAATAGTCAGCTTAGCGGACAGTAAGGTTAAACTGATCGTTCGTGATACAGGAATCGGCATTCCGACAGCGCAGCAAAGCCGTGTTTTTGAACGTTTTTATAGAGTTGACAAGGCACGCTCCAAATCCATCGGCGGAACCGGTCTTGGGCTTGCTATCGTCAAGCATGGAGCGATTTATCACAATGCCGAAATTGAACTGGAAAGTAAAGAAAATGCCGGAACTTTGGTAAGTGTGATTTTTAAATAAAAAGCAACGTTTTCTTTTGATATAGTGTAAAAAAGCCGCCGCAGTAACCGTATTGATCACTACGGCGGCATTGCTTTATGCATTTATGCTTCAATCTCCGTCCCGTCAAGGAACTGAAAAATCATTCTGTTATCGTGAAAAACAGTAACCTTTTCGATCATTGTTCTCCAAAGAGAATCATCAAATGCATCAATTATTGATTTCGTTTCAGATAACTGCTGTACCATATTTTGCAGAGTCTCAGCTCTGTTAAGCTGATCGACTCGTTTCTGCTCCAATTTCTGAAACTTTCCGAATTTCTCATCATACTCTTTCGTCAGTTCATTACGGCGTTCATTATAATCCTCAGGACGCTTGGCGGACTGTGCCAATTCTATAACAAGTTCTCTGTTCATACTTTCGATAACGGAAAGTTCCTGTGCAAGTTTTTCGATCTTTTTATCAATAGCCGATGTGTCGGAAAGACTTTCAATCAGCATCTGAACCGTTTCAATAATCAAATCCTTGCTGTGAA
>CAJTYV010000046.1 GCA_910584195.1 uncultured Ruminococcus sp.
ATATGCAGCGCCAGTGGAGCCTTGTCGGGGGAATGGCTGGCACGTTCAGGGAGATGGAATGATGTAGGAGAAGAAAAAATATAAAAAATTTCAAATCTACACAATAGATTCAAATTCCCCTGTTATAATCAGAAGCCAGGAGGTGCGCTGTGAGTAAAATCTTAATAGTTGAGGACGATCTATCTATACAGGCTTTGCTGCATGATTTTATAATTGAGGCAGGGTATAGTGTTGTACTGGCGGCTGACGGGGTGGAAGCCCTTGCGAAATATTCTGAGCAGGATTTTGATCTGGTACTGCTTGACATTATGCTTCCCAAAATAGATGGTTATGGTGTCTGTGAGGTTATCCGGCAGAAATCCGATGTGCCTATCATCATGCTCACGGCTTTGGATGGGGAAGAAAACCAGATAAGAGGATTGGACTTGCAAGCTGATGATTATATCACAAAACCTTTTTCCATGCCCGTCCTGCTTCGGAAAATGGCCGCTGTTCTGCGCCGTTCATCAAAACAAAATGATACACCACAGACTATGAACTATAAAAATCTGACACTGGACTTAGATGGGTACAAGGTCTATGCAGGGGGAGAAGACATTGACCTTACCCCGCGTGAATTTGAAATACTGCGGGAGCTGTTGGCTAACAGGGGCAGGATTTTGACACGTCGGAACCTTTTGCAGACAATCTGGAAATATGAGTTTTTCGGGGAAGAACGGATCATTGACACGCATATCAAGAACCTGCGGAAGAAACTTGGTGCTGCTGACTACATAGAAACGATTAGAGGGGTAGGATATAGAATTGATAAAGAAGATGAAAAGCCGATTGTCTGCTAAAGTTTTTTTGCTGACATTGATGTTGATAGCGATGTGCTGTTTTACAACATATAGTTTCATTTTACAGGCTGCCCCCCAAAACTATCGGTATGACATAGAAGATGTCGATTTGGAGCTTAGCTTTTTGCCGGATGAATTTTCGAGAACTGAAAAGGAATACGCTTATATGTTTCTTGAAGCTGAGTCTGTCTGGATAGAGGAACAATACGAAAATGAATTTGAGCTGCATTTCTTTCAGTCTGACGGACAGGAAGTGAGCTTACATGATATTAACCAACTTGTCGGTGGACATCTTACGGACTTTGATAAAGTTGAAAAAACAAAACCCTATACCGCTTCATTTGCTGATAGCGATTCGATTTATACGTTATTGGTAACAAGGAATACTGCAAAACATACCCAGACAGAAGAAGCGATACAAGGGACGCTCCCAGTGCTTTGCCTTGTCGTATTGTCAGGTTCTATCATTTCAGCCTTTTTCTATTCATGGTATATGACTGCGCCTATTAAAAAAGTGAGTAAACTTTCAAAGCAAATGGCAGATATGGATTTTAGCGGATTTTGTTCTGCTGGGCGCACTGATGAAATAGGTGTGCTATCTGACAGCCTAAATTCACTCTCCCGGAAATTGGCGATAACCCTTTCGGAATTGCAGGAAGCCAATCAAAAGCTGCAGGCTGATATTGATATGGAAAGGCTGCTTGAGCGACAGCGGGTAGAGTTTTTTGCGGCGGCTTCCCATGAATTAAAAACACCTATCACCATTATCAAGGGACAGCTTCAAGGTATGCTCTATCAAGTGGGACGCTATAAAGACCGGGAAACATATCTCGCACAGTCTTTGGAAATTACAGACAATTTGGGGAAAATGGTACAGGAGCTTTTAACAATATCCCGATTAGACACTCCGGGTTATACTTGTAAAAAAAGCAATCTTAATCTTAGCAATCTCATAGTTGACCGCGTTACAACGTTTGAAGATTTATTCATGCAAAAGGATTTGACAGCCAGCCAATCCATATCCCCGGAAATATATATTTTAGGCGATATGCAGCTACTTCAAAAAGCATTGGATAATCTTCTGGGAAATGCAGCTGTATATTCGGAAGCCGGAAATGAAATAATCGTGAGGCTGTGGAAAGAAAATGAAAAAGCCGATTTGATGATTGAGAATACGGGTGCACATATCCCCGACGAAGCCATTCCCAAACTGTTTGAACCTTTTTTTCGGGTAGACCAGTCAAGAAACAGGCAGACAGGCGGCACGGGTTTAGGATTGTATATTGTAAAAACAATTCTTGATTTGCATGGTGCGAAAATTGAAATTGCTAATACGATTCAAGGTGTTATCGTTTCCGTACAGTTTTAGCACTTATATTTCAAAGACGGCGAGCAGTTAGCTTGCCGCTTTTTTTAACGCAGATTTGCGTTTCTCCACATAAAAAACATATTCATTTCAAAGTAGATTCAAGTTAGGACGGTATGCTTTCATTGTACCCGGAAACAGGTAAACAACAAATAAATTTGTTGACAAAAATCGTTGTTCACAGAAAGGAGATTCTACTATGAAAAAATGTTTACACATCATCTTTGCCGTCTTCTTAACAGTAGGTGCGCTGACGAGGTGCGCAAGCCAAAGTGATTTGGCTTTACGAAATCCTTCGCCCGAACAAAACAATGTTGTTGCACAGGGTGGCGAAACCACTATTAGCCAACCTGTAACGTCAACAACCGGGGCTTCAAGCCTGACCGTTTCCACTCATGCGTCTGCTGCATATGAAAAGCTGATTGCATACAAGACCGAGAGTTACGGGGAGCAGAGCATAGCCGACTTTAACGCGACGCTTGCACCGACATCCGATGAATTAACAGAGCTTCTTGCCGCAGTAGCTGATGTAAGCGGCACCATATCTCACGATGATGAAAATTATGATTTTTTGGACACAACAATCCGTTTTTCGTCTCAGGAATTATATTGTGAGCATATGGAGGAAGAATTTACTCTCTTTGTACCAATGTCAAAACAGAGTGGGCTTTGTGACTATTTGGACGAGGCTGGGGAACCCGTATATGAATTTAACT
This sequence comes from uncultured Ruminococcus sp., assembly GCA_910584195.1. GTDB lineage: Bacteria > Bacillota > Clostridia > Oscillospirales > Ruminococcaceae > Ruminococcus. Next base: position 2,922 of record CAJTYV010000046.1, read on the forward strand.
GTTTTGTTGAGTTTAATGTCGCTTACTCCATCAACAACCCGAAACTTGTATCGGTAGCAGAGAGAGATAAGGTGCTGCTGACCTATAAAGAAGAAATGCAAAATTACTTGAATGGTCTAAGCGAAACAGAAATAACAGACGGTGATGTCAAAACAATGTTAATAGATAAGTCTGCTGAACTTGCAGATAGCTTGTCTACCGAAGATATGAAACTATCGCCTTGTGAAATTTACTTGATTGAAATCAATGACGGGGCAGAAGAAGTCATTCAGTAGTGGATTCAGTTATGAAAAATTACAGATATGCAATTCGAGAAGATGCTTATGGCAGACCATTGAAGAAAGGATAAACAAATTATGTGGTATGAAGTTGAATTAATTAGAATGGTAAATATTGAGACAGACAGTGAGTTTAAGGCTCCGGCAATACAGAAATTATGTCGAATGGAATCTTTTGAGTTCGATAAGGATTGTGAGGGTACTATTCGGAAATTCTTACAGGACAATTTTATGCAGGACGGATATTATCTTGTAGTCGGTGAGGGTGACGGTGGATTCCCGGAAGTCAGGGCGGTATGCAATTATTCGCATGGTTCAACACACTTTTATTTTCCGGGTGATGAATGGCAGGAGAAATATAAAGCCGCTGTTAATCCGGTGGAACTGCCGATCAGATGTTTTACATGTGTCAATAAAAAGGCGAGATTAGATAATTATGTGGAGAAGGAATCAGAAGAAGATGCAGTATGAAGAATATAGAAACATAATCATGTCTGGAATGGTGGAGTACGTCAACAATGGCGGCTCCACTTTTCATATCGGTAATGCGGTAAAAGAATACTTCTTTGAATATGACAATGAACTTTTACCCCATGACGATAAAGAATTTCTGACAAATAAAGCTGTACAGGCGATTTATAAAAAGAAACCCCTTCCAGACGGAATAAAGCTTGTACGGTGCGTTTGGCATGGAAGGAGAGAGCAATGAAGAACCCCTTTTCAAGATTATTTCATAGAGACAGACGAAAGGAATATAAAGCAATGCAGAACAGATCAGATTTAACATGGTATCAGGATGAAATCCGTAAAACAGAACATATGCAGAGAATCAATATGGTATCGGGTATTGACAGTTATTTGCTACGGGAACATAAAGTGTTGCAAAGACCAAATTTCAATTTTAAAGATAAAGAATTTCAGACTGCCAAAATCATTTTACAGACTGTAAAAACTATTATAAATTTCCACACCAGTTATACAGTCGGGAACCCCATTTCCTTTACAGGCGATAAGGGATTGGTAGAACTTATTGAACGTGTATACCGCAAAGGGCAGTTCACAAAGCAGGATTATGAAATCACGACTCAGCTTTTAAAATATGGTAATGCGTGGGAATACATATATTTACAGGATGATAAGATTAAATCCAAAGTATTTATCAATGATGAATGTTACCCCTGTTATGATGATAAGGGAAATTATTATGCGTTTATTGAGTATTGGAAGGATAAAGACAGCGGTGCAGAATACCATACAATTTATTATCCAGATAAGGTAGAAACATATGTTGATAATGAATTGGTTGATACAAATAAGAATCTTACAGGTTTACCCATCCATTATAAATCTATGGTTCCATCAGCATATACACAGTTTGGAGAATCCTTTATTAATGACCTTATCCCCATAATCGATCAAGTAGAGAATTTATTATCAAAACTTGATGATGCGGTTTCAAATCTCTCAATGAACCCCATCGGTGTTCTGACTGGATTATCAACAGTAGATGAAATGATTGATAGTAATATGGTAGGCGCGTGTGTACAGTTAGCGGAGGGTGATTTTAAGTATGCTACGGTTACAATGGATCATGCAAATATCAAGCAGGAACTTGATTCACTCCTTATGCAGTTCTATGGAATCGCTTGTGTCCCGGCTTCAGTGCTTGGACAAAGTAATGTGGCGAATGTATCAGAAGTTTCTCTTTCCATGCTGTTTAACTCTACTGACAATGTAGCCAGACAAAATATGTTTGCGCTGAAAGAAGGATTTGCGGTCAGATGGGAATATATGAGAAAGCTATTGGCATTACAGGGAACCCCTATAAAGGATGAATTGTTTGATACTCTGGATTGCAGTTTTAATGTGAACAGACCAGTAGACACGGAATCCGCTATGAAAGAAATGTTATGGCAGCGTAACATGGGTGCTATCTCTAAGCAGACGATTATTGAGAATAGCAAGCATACCCCTAATACCGCATTGGAATTGGAGCGGATTAAGGCTGAAGAAGATGATAGAGCGGAACGGGTGAAAAATGCGGCTGATTTACAGGGGAATGGTAGCGGAGATGATAACCCCTCTGGTGGGAGTGGGGAATCGAAAGAAAATGTTGACGTAAAAACCCCATCGGTGTAAGATTGGATTATAAAAAACAGGGATGCCGAAACATCCCCATTTCCTAAACTGCCACTTGAAAACTGAAAGTGGATAGTTTATAATCAGTATAGAAGGTAACGGAGATATTGGTGTGTCCCCATTACCCCAGACGGAAACTTATGCAAAATGATTTACAAGTTACACAGGCTATCCCCTATTTGCGGTAGAGGATAGCCCTTTTTCTGTCTATTTACGGTTGTTGTGATTATCTATGTAAGCTAAAGCGGCGAATACCACTAATAGCAGTGTCAAAACTTCTAACGTGTCCATAGAACCCCCTTTCCGTTTCCGAAAAGGGCAACCAAGGAACTATCCCCATACTGTCTATACTGACTAAGGATATTTTATCACATTATGTCGGATATTGCTATATAATTATCCCCATTTTCGTATATCAAAAATAGGAATGATTGAAGGTTTTGGAAAGTGGTGGCTGTGTGTATGGGAAAAGTGTTTGTGATGTGCTGATGTGTGAAAATGATTGATTTTGTGTGGGATTTACCCCATTGGGGATAGGTGGGAAATGGGATTATTGGAACGTGTAAACTTTGTGGGAATGTGGGACGTGAATTGTCTGAAAATTTATCCCCATTTCTGACAGCTTGAAATCAGATGAAAAAGTGAGCAACATCTGCCATTTCCTCTGAAACCCCGATAAAATGGGACTTTTTCATAGGTGGAAAGAAGGTTTACAACCATTTTACAACTTTTAAATTAAGCCCCGATATGGTATGCCATAAGAAAACGGCAGCTTTGCCATCATACATAAATTTGTATGATAATGAAGGCGATAGTGCATAAAAAAACGATATATTTTTTGATGCCATCTATATTATATTAAGGTGAGTGATATATTTGATTAAATCGAGCGAAACTATTCTCTTATGTCTTTTGCGAACTCCTCTATGGCAACGATGACGGTTTTAGATATATGAAGCAAAAGCATACATTTTCGCTCTGCATATCATTTTATATTCCTTTCGATCACCTTTCTCCTATTGAAAAAATGTTTGTTTGAAGAAAAAGCAGCCTTGCCTTAGGACTGCTTTTTCTTATGAGCGGAATATTTTTTAATGAGATTTTTTCCTGAGTTCTTTTTGTTCCAGCTTTAACCCGCATATTTCGTTGATCAGGTTGTAGTCGATACCTGCATCGATCCAACGGCATAAATCCCTGTGTAGGACTGGTCGTGTTATATTGCCATCCTTGATACCGCCAAATCGTGTCATATTGCCTTTAATGGAATATCCGTGCAGATTCATAAACTTTTCTATCTCATCAGATGATGGAATGGTCAGGTAAAATGCGAGCTGTAGATAAAACTCAGCTTTAACTGGCAAATCGCCTTTTGTATATCGTTTCCAGTTCTTCCTGTCTATATCTTTGCCTTGCAGGTAGTTGCTTGCAAGAATTTTTTCAAAACCGTCAAAGGAAAAGCAGTCAGAATGGTTAAATCTGTTCTTGTTTTTGGCAGGGTCATATATATCATCAAAGGTTTCTGTCAGATACTTGATTTTTTCAGAGGTATCCATGTTTCTCAGTTTTTCGCTGTCGATGATCTTCATGCCGTTTAGCGGAAGAGAAGTAAAATCATATGTCGCATAGAACTTACTGCGGGCAGCGGCAAGTTCTGTTATTCTATTTATGTAAACCATTTTATGCTTTTCGGCATCAGAGACAAGCGGGATTGACCATGTGCCTTTGGAAGAAGGGTCTTTATACAAATCTTTGTATAGTTCTTTATAATGCTGTAAGGCAGCATACCTTTTGCCCGCAATCTTACTGTCTGTTTGACTGGTTCCCTGCACTTCTGTATGTCCTACCATATAAGCATAGAAGGGCATCACATCCCTTGCGTGTATTTCCTGTATAGATGGACCAGCGACATCCATAACAAGCCTGTCAAGCGGGTTGCGGGAATCTACACTGATCCATGTGCCGTCAAAGGTAAAAGGCATGGAAGAGTAGCGGTAGGCTTCTCTTGCCGTGGCAAATTCGTCCTGTTCCATGATGCCTGAATCGACAAACTCATTTATTGTGTTTTGAAATGATTCAAAGTCTCTGTTAATCAGGGAATCAAAAACAGAAGTATTCAGAGTTTCGATTTCGTCATATAGTTGTCTGTATGATAGTTTGTCTTTCATTTGTGGGTTTCCTTTCTGGAATGGGGATGGATTGATATATGATTCTGTAAAGATTATAACAATAATAGAAACATAAAGAAAGCTAAAACAGTTATCGCAATAAATCAAACTGCCTGCGGAATGCAGACAGTCTGATGAAATGCAAATTTCTGAGGTCATAGATCGGTAACACACGCCTATAAATGATACTTTTCTTTTAACGGGTAGTAGATGTAATCTACATGGATATCATTCCAGTTCTGTCTTGGAATACGCATATTCTGGAAGAAACTATCTCTTTTAGTGAGTCCTGATCGTTCCTGTTTGGAATAATCGTAACCCTGCTCATTTTCTTTATCCTGTAAAAAAAGGATTCTATCGGCATCCGACATATACACCTGTAAGGTTATCTGTGGGAAAAAACCAAGATACCTTTCCAACATGAGATAGATGCAGATGATATTCTCGTAGATTTTCTTGAGATACATATTGTTGCATTTATCGAAGATGCCAATGGTGATATTTTTCCCTGTCGGCTTTCCGATGAAGAAGAATCCTGCGGCTGTCATATTGAAAAGGGAATAGTAGTTCCTTCTGTATTCTTTGGGTGAGGAGATCAGATCCCTTTCTCTTTCCAATCGCTCTTTTATGTCCAGATAACCAGAATAATCATCGTCAATCTGATATCCAAGAAAATTTCGCTGGTGATGATATAAGTCAGCGGTGATCTTGTAGTAATCATCCATAAAATCAGATACACGGGGAAAACCAGAGGCGATAAGTTCCTTATCTTTGATGGGAAACTTCTCGTAAAGGTTTCCGTATAACTGATAGACTGACATCTGGTTTTCTGTTGTAAAGACGCAGATACAGTGATCTGTCAGGAAATTCAGCAGATTCTGCAGGGTCAGTTCCATGGAAAGTTGCTCCATCATTGGAACAGCCTGCCTTATGATGAATTCTGTCCTGTATATATTGTGCCAGATCTTTCTGTTATTCAGCTTGACAGAGCAGGAATCCCTTGTGCTACATTCATGGTACATGGCAAGGGGAAACTTTGTCATGATGTAAAGGCAGGTCTTTGTGTCAGTAGCCTGTTTTTTGACTAACAGGCCATAGGAGAGCAGGTCAGCGATCATATCATTTGCCTTATGCTCATTAATTTGATAGAAAATCCTGACCAGAGTAACCGCCTGCTTTCTCAGCATAAATCCGCCGCCTATGTAGAAAAGTATATTCGATATGGGTATATTCCTGTTAAAACATTCTTCCTTTGCCAGTCTGCTTTTCGTTCTGGCAGAGATATTTTCGTTCCTGTACATATGTGATTTCACACTCCTTTTTATCTGTCTGTAAGCACTTGAAAGGCTTACCTTACATCATAGATAAAAGGAGTGGATTGATAATCTGGCAGATAGATAGAGGGTTGTGGTGGAAAATACGATATTTGAAGAAAGATATAGTAAAAGCCCCTCGAAAGAGAGGCGGTGAAGCAAGAGAGGCAATTATTTCATAGCCAGCCTTTCTATTTTTAGCTCTTCGATGTTTATATCTTTCGGCAGAATGCCAAATAAGGATTTGGCGGTTTCCACTCTGTCATGGTATGGACTGGTCAGTTTTGCCACTACTTCTCCGTTTCTTGTGATAAAGACATCTTCCGTAGCAGATATCTGTAGATATTTTTCAAGATTGTTTTTAAGTTCTGTTGCTGTAATTGACATATAAAGAAGACTTCCTTTCTACTACTATTATAATAATTTAAATTTCCCGATTGTAGAAATTGCTTTATTTAAATGATTATGTCATATTTTAAGTAAAGACTGGCGGTTGATTCGATGTTATGTGTAATTACATTAAACACTTTCTGCCATTCCTAACTGCAGGCTGTTGTCAGTCGTGTACCAGCCAATTATTCTGTCTCTGCCATCAATCTGCATTTCAAGCAGTTCGTCACAGCTTTTATCAGTGTATATAATTACTGCGGACAACAATGTGACTCCATCGTTATCCAGATAAATTGGATTTTTAGCCCAAGCCATTGATCGGGATATTTTAAAGCCATTTCTTCAAAAGTTAATCTTATAAAATCTCCTTTGATTGATAAAAATGCCCCTCGGAGGAGGGGCAGTAGAACGTGATTATTTCCAGAACTTATCCATGTATTCCTGAGCGGTGTCTTCTGATAAGGAGAATTTCACCATTAACTGATTTTGGGTTTTAGTGTATGGAATATCCATTTCCTGCAGGCTTTCAATTAATGCCTGAATACCCTTAATTTCTCCTTTTAGAACTCCTTCTTTTTCAACCTCATCAAATAAAGTACACATATTAACATCTCCTTTCATGGATAACGCATTGTAATCAATCTTGAGTTTAGTGGCTCCTGCCACGGTCATGACCACTGTTTTGTCTACATTATGTTCTAAGGCATATTCTATGAATTTTTCCTTAGCCTCATTCTTTGTGATGCCTTTTTTCAAAACTACTTTCAGCATATCAAAAAATGTGATATTTGTCATGTTGTGGAATACCAGATCATTCTTCCTTGCTTCCACAAGAAGCATTTTGTAATCGTTGACAAAGGGCTTCATCTTATCAGGAATGTTTAGCATCCCGTGAAGGGTAGTAGCCCCGTCCCAAGGATGATCGCCGTAATAGACAACAACGGTGATGACAGGAGTAAATTTGTCTGTCCGTTTCATTCTGGAAAGGTATTCATCATCTGTCATTTCATCTTTTTTCTGGTATTTCTTGGCATTGCGGTCATACTGCTTTTTGTATGTGCCGTAATCATAACCCATAACCCGCATCGGCATGGCATAGTGTATATGCTCCTGTGATTCTATGCCGAGCATGACTAATTCAACCCCGTAAGCGGTAGATCTTTTATGGATCTTTATGTTGTCTCTGGATGCCTTGATGCTCTCGGCATATTCCCTGTGTTCAAGGATAGAAGATTCCTCCGTGTCGGCATCTTCCAGCTCATCGGGAGAGATCACCTGTTCACCGTCAAACAGGACTGCGTTAAAGAAATCAGCAAACTGTCCGTTGTCATTCCAGTAATTCTTTAGTACTGTATCAGGCTTTAGACCCTGTGTTTTCTTTGGCATTCTGTAGCCCCTTTCTTCTGTGTAATTGTAGTATACTATCAAATCATCATGGTTTCAAGCATATCTGTGGGAATACAGGGGGATTCCGTCATATAGATCAATCCCCCTGTATCATTATGCTCTATAAAAGAATTCCTCAAAGATATTTTCACATTCCTTAACGGATTTCAGATCGTAGTGACCGTGATTGAGGCTCTGGTTGAGTTCATTCCAGCCAGTCCAAACGGCATAAGTGCCGTTATCATTTTTTGCTGATACCATAAAGAGATAGCTGTCATCGGGGTGGCTGGATTTTCTCCTGATCTCCAATACTGTGTATTTGGGAAGATTCTCTTTAAAGTAGAGTTCTACATGTTCCCTTACTTCGTTTAAATTTATGTTCATAAAATTTGTCCTCCTGTTTTCAGATTAATGGCAGTTTATAAAAGGAATCCCCCATGACTTTGAGAAGTGTCTGGCTTTCCCTCTTATTGCAGGTAATCATAAAGTGGTAGAACACAAGCCCTGAAAATGTCTGTTGCAAAGTCCTGTGGTCCGTTGCCATTATTTTTGCGACTTCTTCCATCTTAAGGTTGCCTGTCATTGCTATCCTTTTCGCAATAAAAGGGATTTCGGCAAGCCGTCTGCCTGTCTGTGCGGATCTCTCATTCCGCAGGTCAGTCCTGTAGGCGGGGTCTGATAAGATCCTAATCCAGCAAAGGTCCAAATCTTTCATAAGGCGTGAACTTCTCAGCTCTTCCGCAGTCGCTTTATGGTTGAAGCAGAAGTTGTTTACCTCGTGGGAAAAGTAGGATGCGATCTCCTTTGAACTTGCGTTTTTTAAATCGATCATATGAGTCTCCTTTCTTTTATGTTCTGGTCAGTTTTTCTGTTTCCGTTTCCTGTTTTTTCTGAAACTTGATTTCCACGGAGCCGTACTTTGCCCGTATATAAGACATAGAAGCAGGCTTGGAGCTGAACTTGTGGAAGTCATCGAAATGCTTGTACCACATCTGTTTCTGGCTTGCCCAGCGGAACCCAAGTGCCTTCAGCTCCTTTCTGTATGGGTAACAGTCTGACACCCATATCCAGACGCCGATCACCTCAACGGTAATATCCTTAAATCTGGAAAGCTGCATGATCGCCTCCCTGATTTGGGCGTCTTTTTGCCAGTCATACTGTTGTTTCTGCTTGTCCGTGGCTTTGCTGTATGTATCCTCATGCTCATAGTCGTATTTTAGTTTCTTGAACAGGCGGTCATATTCGGCGTTGATTTCTTTGATCACATCCTCGTTACCGCCGTTGTCAGGATGGTGCTTTACGACAAGCCGCCGATATTCTTTGCGCAGTTCCTTTAATGTTGTGATTCCATTAAACCATTTCATGCCATGTTCTCCCTTCACAAAAGTTTTGCTTCTCTGAAACTCAGATAAGAATTATGACCAATGATGATATGGTCAGCCAGACAGATATTCAGCAGTTCCCCGCAGTCCTTCAGCCGTTTTGTCAGTTCCATGTCACATTCGCTGGGAACAGGGTTTCCAGATGGGTGATTGTGGCAGAGGATGATCTGGACGGCACCGATAAGTGCCGCCCGTAAAAAGACTTCCCGTGGGCTGACAAGGCTTGTGCATATGGTTCCTTTGGATAGAAAAAACATCCCTAAAACTTTGCACGAATTGTTAAGTGCGATCAGATAGACATGTTCTTCTGCCAGTTCATCCATATGCAGAAGTTTCTTGAGCATAAGGGAGATTTCTTTTGGGCTGTCCATCTTCTGGCATTCGTAATTGATGCCTTTTTCTTTCACTAAAACAGTCCTGTCATGGTCTGTGATCCTTGCATCATAAAAGTCGATCCGCATGGTGTCCTCCATTCTGTAAAAAAGGGATGCACATATAAAAGCTGCATCCCTGAAACAAATTTATTCTGTGTCCTGTGTAAGCTCTTCGGGAGGATCTTCTGCCTCCGTTTTCTCGCTAAATTCTGTCTGCTCAGAGTCAGTAGCAGTATAGGAAGCAGCATCCTCAGCGACAGAAGCGCAGCCAGCATCTTTGTGGCTGTCAGCATTTTCTTTAACGACTGCATTTTCTGCTTCATCTGCCGTAGGATCACTTTCCACCAGATCAGCATCCGTTGAGGGGTTGCTGTCATCTGACGGGGCAGGCTCCTCAAGGGAAGAATCCCCTTCTGCTGAAGTAGATTTGTTAGTAGAAACAGCTTCTTCTGTTACCGCAGATTCGTCAGCAGAAACACCTTCTTCTGCCAGAGCAGATTCATCAGCAGGAGCATCTTCATTTGATAAGGATGGCTCCTGTTCTGCCTTGTCTGCTTCTGCCAGTTCAAAATAACCGACAAGGGAGGTTCCCATGATCTCAATTCTCTTTAAGGTCTTCTCCTTCTTGATGCTGCCAGAAGAGCAGTACTGCTTGTACTCTTCGTAGCACTCTGCAAAGAAATAGGAAAACCATTGTCTGAAATACATGGGTCCTACGCGGTAGAGGTTCTTGACGGGATCATAACTATCTCCCATAGCAGTGTCAGCGGCGAGCATAGCGATGGGGATATTGATCTTCTTGAGCATTTTGTCCTTTTCAGGGAAAACTTTCTCAAGATAGTCGATGATGTCATAGAGCCTGTTTTTCTGTTCCTCCGAGTAATTGTTTTTGATGGAGGCAGCATACATCATGATCTCATCCGCAGAGATGGAAGAGAACTCATACCCTTCATACCTGTTGTCGAGAAGCATCATAGCCTGCAGTAAGGTACACATGTCATCAGATTTCCTTCTCTGCAGAGCGGAGAACTGGCAGATCTCCGAAAAGAACCTGTCAGACAGGATCGACTTGATGAACTTTGCGTTTTCAACACCGCATAAAGGCATGGCTTTCTGCGGTTTGGAAAGGGGCGTACTGTTGTTGAGGCGGAAAAAGATTTCCTCTATCAGATCGTCATCCGCATCCTCAAAACCATAGATGGTAAATTTGAAGCGGAGAAGCTCCTGCTGGCATTCAGTGTCGAGGTCTGTAAAGTATTTACCGCCTAATTCATAAACAGTATCATCAATGGTGACGGAAGGTGTCTCTGTATCAAGTGGATACCTGCCGTCAATAAAATCGAAGATGGTGGTCAGCCGCTGCTTCCCGTCAAGGATCGAATAGGAATAATCCTTTTCGGAAATGGCTTCTTTCAGGCAGTAGACAGGCGGGACAGGATAGTTGGCGAGTATACTGTGGATCAGCAAACTACGTTTTAATCTATCATCCAGCCACTGTAAATTTTGACGTTGAATAGGATGATCCATCTGAAGCGTATGCTTCCCGTCATACATGCTCTTTAAATTCTTTACTGTCCAGTTCAGTGTTGTTCTGATCATAGTGGTTTCTCCTTTGCAAAATGAAATTTTATGTTTGTAAAATTTACCTGTCCATCAGGACCGCAGATCAGACCACGGGAATGCCACATTCGAGGGCAGATTCGTGGATTATATCCATGCAGTCCTGTATGACAGATGCAGAGTCAGCATATAAAAGCCTGAGGGTGACACTTCCAGATTCTTCCTGAAAAGCAGACAGGTAGGAAAGACGTTTATCCTCCAGTCTGTTTATGGCATTTTTCAGAAGAGCAGAATCTAGTTTACAGCATTTGACGGTGGCTCCGTTCGCGCAGGCTCCGTTTCTGCCGTGGGTTCCGCAGCAGATGCTTCCTGCGGCTGTGCATCCTGTATCTTGGCCGCCCTTGCTTCAAGAAATTCCAGTGAATCAATCACAATCTCATTGGAATAGACCTTCTGGCCGTCCTTCTCGTAGTTGTTGTTTTTCAGCCTTCCGCAGAGGAGGAGCTTTGTGCCCTTACTGCAATGCTTTTCTACGATTTCAGCGAGCTTACCCCAGCAGGTGCATCTAAAAAAGTCTGTGGGGTAGTTGCCCTCGCCATCCTTTTTCATGGACATATCAGGGACGGCGAAATTGAATAACGCCCGTGCAACAGGCTCTGCGCCCGCACTGTAAGTTACCTTCGGCTCCTCTGTGAGTCTTCCTGTCAGTGTGATCTTGTTCATGTTCATACCCGCATATCTTTGATATGCTTATCCTTTCTACTACAATATATTTATGGTTAATACCCCTTACAGCCAGTAAGGAATTACCC
>CAJTYV010000047.1 GCA_910584195.1 uncultured Ruminococcus sp.
GGATTAAAAATCTCGGCATCGTTTGTTTTATGGGCTGGGGGTGGTTGGCGGTTACAATGAAAATGTCCATATCGCCCAATGTAACGATAATTCCTGCAAAGGCACAAACGGCGGAAAATCGGGATAAATACCGCCAATTGAGGGTTGCTGCGTACTGCCGTGTCAGCACGGAACAGGAGGAACAGCAAAATTCATATCAGGTGCAGATCGCATATTACACTGATTTGATCAACAGAAAAAGGGAATGTGAATCGTCTATAATAAATTAGACAGAAAAAATAAAGCCGTGGTATAATATTTTTTGTCCAATTTATTATAGACGATTCAGCTCTCTCGGTTATCTCTCTCCCGTTCAGTTTAAAGCTTGCTATTCGGCTAAATAATTTCTGTCCTATTTTGGGTTGACAATTCAACTCATTTGCTTTTGGAATTAGTTCTTCCAAAACATTCATTTGCTCCACAGAAAGAATATTTTTATGCGGATTAAATGAATCAGGAATCGAAACTCCGCCTCCAATACCCCGACTTGTTTTCAGAGGGTACTTTGCTGTCAATATAGTTACGTCATTGCGAATTGTTCTGTCTGTAACGCCAAATTCCGCTGCAAGTACCTGCATGGTTTCATGACGTCTTACAATCAGAATACACATGATTTCTTCCCTGCGTTCGATTGCATTCACAGCTTTTCCCCTCCTTCCGATTTTGATCTCCTATATTCATTGTACAACCTATATAGGAAAGCCCATTTCCTATTTGAGAAAATTTCACAAAATTTTCACATTTATAAATTTTCAGCTCTAAATCCACGCTTATATTAACGATTTTCTAAAATAAAAAAAGTCCGGCAAGCTACAAACTCAGTGCAGCTTGTCGGACTCTCTGATTTTATACGTAGTGATTATTTTACTAAGTCTGTCAGCCATCCGGCTGTAGGACGTGCGATCATTCTGGCATTCAGATATGCCATTTCCAAAGTAAGACAGGTGTTTCCGAGATAATATCCGTCCATCACGGAAAGCGTCATGGCAAGATCAGGTTTCTTCATATTGGTCAGATAAATTGGAATTAAGTGCTGTAACCTGTTCTGGTATCCCTGCGGAACAACAAGTCCCGGTTCTACAACAGCTTTTCTTCTTGCAAGCTCTACCGCTGTTTCCAACAGAAGCGGTAAATTCTTAGTTTTGCGGATCTTAGCCGGAATACGCTCTAAATTTTCTGCATCCCCAAGAATATGTTCCACATTTATTCTAATCGACCACTCAGGATTAAAATTGATACAATTCTGTATCATCGGATAACCGGGTCGTTCCGGCAGCGGTTCTATGTATTTTAGTCTTGGGGATACTTCGTTGCAAAATCCATGAAAGTACCATTTGAATGTGGTATCCAGCTTTTTATTGCGTTCAAAGCAACCATAAATCGCTTTATATCGATGATCGTACAATCCCGTGTGAAAACAGGCATACTCGTTCTCCACATGAAAAAATTTGGCTGCCATATTTGGATTTGATTCTGTGTTATAATCAATACTATGTTTGCGAAAGATCATGTTGATATACCGCTCTAAAATCGGCGTATCTGTATTTCTCATCACTACGGTCGGCTTTTTAAATCACCACGGCTCCGGCAGAGCCATTGCAGCGAGTTCGTTCAACTGCCCGTACCAGTCCGGTACATAGGCAAATTCAAATAGATCTATTGGTATCATTTTATCACCTTGCACTTGGGAAGTACCTCAAGATACTTTGTCTGTATCTCTGCTTTCATATCCTCGTCTACATAACGATGTTCTGTACCGTCCGTTCTGACCTCAATAACAGTCGACAGGGCATTTATGTAACTGTCATAGTGATTCAGAAGCTTGGCTTGTGCATTACGGTCACCTTTGATGGCACGGCGCACAGTTTCATAATCAAGTTCCATTACTTTTGATTCCTTTCATAGTAATTTCTGATGTTTGTAAATGCGTTTCTTTTCCTTTCAAATACGGAACGTTTGGAAATATGTAATGTTTCGGAAATATCGGAAACAGACATTCCGTACCAGAATTCCAGAATTATCACCTCTTTCTGTTTTGCTGTCAGCAGGAGCATAGCCTGATACAGCCATTCTGTTGTAATGACACAGCTGTGACCATTTCCGTCGTTGATAATATGTTCAGACGGATAAATTTCTCTTTCGCCCTGTGTTTTCAGTATGTACTGCACCGTATCTGTACTGACAGTTTCATTTGTTTCTATTGTTTTAGAAGCAGAGGCTATATTTCTGCCTGTATTTCTCATCACTGTTTTACTGAAACTATCGAAAATCTCAAGTTCCATTCTGTCGTTATGCGAGGGATTAGACATAGCTTTTCCTCCCTCCATATTCAGTTTTGAGAATGAGCCTTATTTGCCCTCCTAGAAATACTAAGACAAATTAAGGGGTCAAAATCGGAAGGTCAGGTTTGTAAACTTTTTATGAACAATAGCTAAGGATATAAAAAAAGAGCATAACCTTCGGCATGTAAGGCCGAATAGTTATGCTTCTCCAATTATAAAATATTGTTCTATAATTTGTTTTGATTAAAGATACCATCACTTTTTATTGTTGAATAATAAATTAATAGATTTACTGTTGAATCAGTAATTGCCTCATTAAACACAAATCAAATGCATCAAGTCTTTCATCTTCATATAAATCTCCAGCTTTCCAATCAATAAGAGTTGTATTGGGAACAGCAAGAAGCCATTTCTGAAGCAGAACAGCATCGGCAATGGAACAAATACCGTCTGCATTTACGTCACCTATTACCTTTTTTGAAGTGGCAGGTTCAAGGATAAATTTCTGACCGTTTCCTCCCCAGTATTCCCATTGATTAATATTTGCACCGTTTTCTGTGCTTATCTCAAAGACGTCCGCACACGATTTTCCGTCTGAAACTACAGTCATCAGCGAGTAAGAACCGTCTTTATTGCATTGAATTGTAAATTTCTGAGATAAGTTATTTTTCAGATCTGACAACGCTATATTCGCACCGTTTTCTGCCGATCCGTTTTCAATAGTAAGAGCCTTGCCGCCGGTAGTTTGAAACGTATATGTACCATCATTTTGTTTGGTGATCTTCCAGTTCTGTGGATTTCCTTGAACGGCATTTCCGTTATTATCTGTAATAAAAAGTCCGCTGTTGAGATTTTTTATTGTGTATGTTCCGCTCGGAACAGACGGATGAACGGGTTCAAGTTTCCACAGCTGACAATCATATTCATTATACGCAAATTGATTTATATTTCCGCCATTTTCTGTTGACCACTCAAATACGTCGAGACCGCTTTTTCCGTTTGAACATTTTGAAACTATACCATAATAGCTGCCGCTTTTAACAAGTTTAAAGAGCTGATTATCACTTCCTGAATATGTTTGCAGTTCAACATTTATTCCGTTGTCGGCAGTATCGAAGGCAACCGAAATACACTTTGATTCATCGCCCATAGAAACTATTCTGAAGTATTCGTTGTCAACGGCGATCAATCTCCACTGCTGCGCCCAGAGCTTGTTAAAATCCCACTGCTGAATATTTGTACCATCATCGAGATTTCCTTTTGGCAGGTCGAGCGAAAGACCGCTGTTTTTGTTGATAATATAATATGGAACACCGCTTAAAAGATCAGTGTTACTTAGTTTGACTGCCTTACTGTTTTCGCCTATCGTATCAGGAGCGATAACGAGTTCCACATTATTGTCAGTATAATCAACAAGACCGGTTTTTTCATTTCCTGTAAATTCCTTGGTTTGCACGCCCCAGATAGTCTGATTATTATTTCCGACGGCGATGAACGACATTACCTTTTTGCCGTTTTCATCCTGAGCTGCAAGAAAATATCCACTGTATTTTTGATTTCCTATCGTAATTACCGCTGCGGAACTATCTTCAGCCTGTGACCACGTTCCTGTAACTGCTCCGCTTATTTTTCCATCCGTGCTGAGAGTGATATTACTGTAATTTATGATATTTCCGTCAGTTGAATTTCCGTGATTGATAAATTCATAATCGCCCGAAATATCCGTTGTTTCATAGCCCGCTTCCGCCATTACATCGCCGCTGTATTCATATGGAGCGACAACAGGCCAGCCCTCTTCATTAAAGTACATGGAATGGGTGCGGACTTCATGAAATTCGTATCCGTCGTCAAATCTCGCATGATAGAAAATATACCATTTTCCGTCGTCATCACGAAGTACGGAGTTGTGTCCGCAAGCCATATATGCTTTATTAAGGCTGCTGAATTTATAGTTTCCCATAACTTTAAGTCCAACGGTATCAAGATTTGTATTTGTATCCATGATTGCTTTTCTTCCAGCCGAATCGTAGAAAGGACCTGTGGGACTTTCAGAACGGAAAACACGCATATTATATCCGCCGTTTGAAACAAGACCTCCATAAGTTACCCATAGATAGTAGTATCCTGTATCAGGATTATATTCAATAAACGGACCTTCTCCAGATTTATGGTATCCGCCCGAAAGTTTCGTTCCGAAATAGCTGTCGATCATGCGTCCGTCCGCAGTTTTTCCACTCTTTGGATGAATACATCTGCCTGTTGCAGGGTCTATTTCCAAAGTAAAAATTCCTCCCGACCACGAACCGTAGCACATATACATTTTACCGTTTGCATCATAGTAAATAGTCGGATCGATAGCGTTCGGGAAAAGCTGGTTGTTGAAATTTCCGTTGCTGAACCATTCCCTGTTGTAAGTAACGTTGCCCGAAGCGATCAGTTCGTCAACATTTGTGGACGTATATTTACGGTTTACTTGTTTTCTGCCGTCCTTGCTGGAGACTTTGCTGTCGTTTTCAGTAAAACCTGAATATATGAGCGTATCGACAAACGTAAACGGTCCGTCCGGATTTTTAGATGCTGCATAACAGATTACGGAGCGCATATACGTTGAAGTGGTACAGAAGTACATCAGATACGCACCTTTTGTTCCGTCTGAATTAATATAGTCCGGATTCCATACGACATCGGGAGCCCATACGGCGAATCCGCTGGAATTCGGGTTTGCGCGATCGCAGTCCTCAAGATTTTCTCCTGCCCAATCAAATGCTTTTTTCAAATTTTGGGAAAGATCGCCAAATTCAACATTATTGGGCGTAGTATAACCGTTTGTAAAGCGGGTCCAGTTTTGCAGATCTGTGGATTTTGCCGCATCTATGTGAGATCCCCATACATAATATGTACCGTCTTCTGCCTTGATGATAGACGGATCATGAACGGATACACGGGCTTTGTTTGAAACTGCTTCTGACATTATACTTGTCTGGAGGCATACGTGATTTGATAGAAACATCATAGTACCTGAGAGTATAAGAGCAGCTGTTTTCTGAAAAATACATTTTTTCATAAGATAACTCCTTTCAAATTAAGAGTCAGAATAGGCTCTAACTTTTTATTTACTTTACATTATTTTTAATGTTTTGTCAATGAAAAAAAGAATCAAAAAAATGATATTTTCATTCATTTTTGATTTGAGCAAAAAAGTATGTTTTTTGATTCATAACTGCATTTACTTTTTTTGATGTGCATGTTATCATAGATTTAGCAAGTTTGGAAAAATCAAGAACTTGTTTTTGCATGAGAATAAGTTGCGATATGGAGGCATTTATTATGATAAAATGTAAACCGTTAAAAAATGTAGTATCCGCAATTCTGGCATTGGTAATCGGAGTCGGAGCTTTTTCAGCTTCATCGTCCGGGAATGAACCAGTTGCCGAAGCCGCATCTAATACGACTATTTACAATGATACGTTCTGGAAAGATACTTCCGGAAACAACATTTATTCGCAGGGCGGTGGTGTTTTCAAATTCGGCGATACGTATTATTGGTATGGAGTTCATTATAACGGTGCCGATACATATGCGGCAAATCCCACAAAGAAAGTAGACGATACTTCTTTTAAGTCGATCACTTGTTATTCGTCAAAAGATCTTGTAAACTGGAAATTTGAAAACGATGTTCTTACAGCCAATTCAAAGAATTTTCCGTGGGCATACTGGGTAGGACGCATGGGAGTAGCTTATTGCCCGAAATCGAAAAAATATGTGCTTGTAACGCAGCATAACGACAGTATTCTTTTTGCATCATGTGATACTCCTACAGGAAATTTCAAAGTTGAAAACGTACAGGATCAGATCACAAATGTGCTTAAGCAGGGTACAGGCGATCAGACTGTATTTGTAGACGATGACGGTCAGGCATATATTGTCTGCTCAAATAAGGGTGGACGTGGACATCAGTACATTTCAAAGCTCAGAGAGTCAGATTTTCTCTATGCTGAGCCTGCTGTTGAAGTTGCAAAGGGAAGCGGGCGTGAAGGAAACTGTCTGTTCAAATACAAGGGAAAGTATTATTTTTGTGCGTCAGACCTTCATGGCTGGAATGCATCTCACAGTTATTACATGGTAGCCGATAATATTTACGGTCCATATTCGAAATGGAAAGTAATGGATGGAACAGACGAGGACTTCTCACACGTTACCCAGACTGGTTTTTTTTATACTGTAAAAGGTACAAAGCAGGAGACGGTTTTATTCTGCGGCGATCGCTGGAGTGATTTTGCCGGAAACGGTATCGGTTATAATCAATGGGTTCCGCTGACAGTCAACGGAAATGATGTGAAGTTTAATTCGTTAAGCGAATGGAGTCTGAATGCTCAGACAGGCGAATGGCAGGTTGGGGCAGGTAATAACTACATTCTCAATCCGACATTTGAAGCAGACAGAGTTTCGCAGACTACTCTTGCTGGCTGGAAGGCTTCCGGTACGGGAAACAGCAACAGAAAAGGCGGTCGGACAGGGAATTGGTGTGCACAACAGTGGAGCGACAGCGCTTACAAGGCGACTCTTACACAGGATGTAATCCTTCCAAATGGAAATTATACGATGAAAACATGGGTAAAAAGTACCGGCGGACAAAATTCAGCGTTGATTTATGTAAGAGGAGCAGGGGATGACAAAATTGTAAATGTCAACAAGAAAATGAGTGACTGGACAGAAGTAACAATTGACAATATTAATGTTACAAACGGAACTGTTCAGATTGGTATTTATTCTGATGCAAATGCAGGAAATTGGCTTATGGCTGACGATTTTACGCTGATAGGCAACGGCGTTGTTACGCCTCCTGTTATAGAACCCGATTCGATTCCAGATGGGAAATTAATCAAATCGCTTACGGTCAATGACAGTGATAATTATTCTGATTGGTCAATACAGCCTGAGTTGAATAATAACACAGAAGTTTTTGGTGACAGAGCGTTTAAATTTACTTCTGTTCCGGAAAAATTGATCGGAGCAGAATGGATAAGAACAGCTTGTGATTCCAAAAAATTCAAGAGCGATGAAGCATCATATATTGCGGGAGAAGACATTACTGCTTTTGTCGGACTTGATACAAGAGTCGAGCCTGTTCCGTCATGGCTGAGTGACTGGACTAAAACAGATATGACGCTTGTAGACGATGGTAACCCTGTTGTTACATATCAGATATATATGAAAGATTACAAATCAGGCGATAAAGTAACGCTTGGTGCAGTCAATATGGCAAATGCCGTCAACTATGTTGCAATGGCAAAAGAATACGATCCGAATGCTTTTATAGATCCAATTGAGTTTATACATGGAGATATCAATGACGATAAAGTAGTGGACTGTTTTGATATGGTATTAATGAGGCGTGCTCTTATCAATCCTCTTACTGATGAACGTGAAAAGCTTTCTGCCGATATGAATGATGATGGTGAAATTGCAATTGAAGATGCCGTTTTGCTGCAAAAATTTCTTCTTGGAATTAAATAAACACACAAAAAAGACGAGCAGGCAAGCTCGTCTTTTTATTAATCAGTTCTTATTTTTATTGATTTTTCTGTAAGTATGCGGAGTCATTCCTGTTTTGCTGCGAAACAACATGGTAAAATGGGGCATACTGGAATATCCGCAGGCGTCGGCAATTTCAGATGTTTTCAGATCAGTCGTTCTAAGCAGTTCACAACATCTTTGAATACGGCTGTCAATCACATCCTGCATCATTGTTGAACCAAATGCTTCTTTGTACAAGTGCAGGAAACGCGAATTGCTCAAATCTATTTCTTTGGCAAGGGTGTCCACGCACCATTCCTGTTCCGGCCAGCGAAAAATGGATTCTCGTATCCATAAAAGTTTCGCCATATGTTTTGTTTCCGTCAGAATAGTATCATAATACCGGAATTTTTCCTGTTCATGCAGTTTATATAGCATCATTCTGAAATAAAGCGTAACAATTTCATTTTTATTTTGATGTGCGGAGTAAAATTCAAAACACATATTCCTGATTATTGCAGACGCAGCAGTAATATTTTCTATGTATACGGGCTTATTTAAAGGAATCGAAAGTTCATCAAAAAGTTTTATTTCCTCCTTATCTGGGAAAAAATGAAGCCAATCGTCAATATAATCTTCTCCATCGGCAGTGTAATGTTGGGGTGTGTCGAGAGAATAAATGATATAAGAATTCGCTTTTACATGAAGTTCCTTGCCGTCTATATAAAAAACCGCAGGACTTTTTATAAGCAGAAGCAGCCAGTCCATAGATCCGGTTGGACGATAATTTTTAAAATTGTTATCATGTATATGATGATATCCTACTGCACTGCATTTCATATTCTCACCTCACGCATATTATAGCATAAATTTATATACCAGTCAAGAAAAATGTCATAAAAATGCTGGAAAAGCAGCATTTTTCAGAATTGACAGTTTTCCTTTAACATTGTAAAATTATTTTAAACATTATATAAAGGAGTTGCTATATGGATGCGATTGGGAAAATCGGTTTAATAGTACCTGAAATCAATAGTTCTCTTGACCATGAATTTGTAAACGGAGTATATGAACAGGCAAAAGCGCTGGGTTATGATGTGATCGTATATACCGGGATTTTTAATTCTATCAGAGAACTGCGTTTTGATTCATATATTGCAGGCTTGGAAAATATCTATACGCTGATATGTACACAAAAACTAGACGGTATTATCTATGCAGCAGAGCGATTTCATACAGATGAGATTATAGAGAAAATATTTGACTATCTTGGACAAACAGATACGCCTTGTCTCGTTCTCGGCAGGGAACATGAAAAATTTACCTCTATGGAAGCAGAGGAATTTTCTGCCATGTACAATATCACCAGTCATCTGATAAAAAAACATAACTATCGGAAGTTGTATTGCATAACAGGTGTACCCAAACATAAATCTTCGATTGAGAGAATTCGTGGATTTACAGAGGCTTGTGCCGATTCGGGTATCGAAATTCAGGAAAGCGATATTTTCTATGGGTATTTCTGGAAGGATATACCTGAGCAGATAGGACGGGATATTGCAGAAAACAGATTAAAGCGTCCGGATGCGGTGGTATGCGCAAACGATGTTATGGCAGTTTCACTGATAAAATCTTTGACAGAAAACGGCATAAGAGTTCCCGAAGATATTGCCGTGACAGGTTTTGACGGCAGTTGGGATTCGATTATCTGTAAGCCGTCTCTAACAACCGTTCAGGGGCGCGATAAGCAATTCGGAGCAGATTGTATTTGTCGTCTTTATGAAATGATAACCGGAAATATTTGCAAAAATATTGACATTCGACAGACGATTCGATACGGAAAAAGCTGCGGCTGCTCTGTCACCGATAATGATAAATTTTCTTTAGAAGAATATGTCAGAGATATGATGCAAAAAAATGTTGAAAAGCATACTTTTATTGCAACTGATATTATTCATCGGATTTCAAAAGCATCATCCTTAAACGAACTTTCCGATAACATAGATGAAATTAGTCATATTTTCTGTGAAGCAGATTGGATCGATGTCTGTCTTTTCGAGGACTGGCAGGCAGATATTAATAATCCCGATAATTTTCGTCAGTATGGCTATTCTGAAAATATGTATCTTTTGCTTTCAAAGAGATTCGGAGATAATGAAAAATCTCAGTATCTTTACCCGACAGAGGATATTCTTCCAAGTCTTAACAAGCCTCATGAACCGCACTTTATTGTTTTAACTTCGCTTCATTGTGACGGACAGATTTTCGGATATGCGGCAATGGCGTATAAAGACAGCCGCATCATAAACATTGAAGAATCTTATGTATGCTGGTGCGACGCGATATCTAACGGATTGAAAACGCTTCAGAAACGTCTGTATATAGAGAACTTCAACAGACAGCTTGAAAAATTCGGAACGGCTGACCCTGTTACTGGAATGCTTAATAAACGAGGATTCTTAGTTCATTTATCTGAAATCGTAAACAGGTATATTCAAAAGGGAAAGCGGCCTGTTTTAATACTTATTACCTATTTTCCTTATAAAATAGGTGCAGTCGAGCCATCTTCCGTAATTGGCGATATTATTATGAATCATTGTTATCATCATCTTTGTGCCAAGATTCGGGAACGAGTTTTTGCCATTGTTTTGCCAATAGGAAATAATGATAATGAAATTGAGACGGCAGAAGAGCTTGTTGCATTAATTGAAACAAGTCTGCGTGAAAGGTTTACAACGGAACAAATTCCTGAATTTGTCATGAATATTTCAGAAATAGCAGCTGCGGAAATTTCAGCCGCTGAAAATATATTGAATAATGGAGTAGTTAGACTTCTCGATAAGGTCAAAGCTATGGAAAGTAATTTTGTGGATTATAAAGAACAGATATATCGTCTGAGGAGAAATATTATTTCTAATCCACAGCTGGAATGGGATATTCAGCAATTAGCGGATAAAATGTGTATAAGCCGGAGCCATCTTCAGAGACTCTATAAACAACTGTTCTCCATCAGCATAAAAGATGACATCATTTCTGCAAGGATCAAACGGGCTATGCAGCTTTTATCTCATACAGATATGAGAGTACAGGAAATTGCCCTCCAATGCGGATATCATAATGAGAATCATTTTATGAGGCAGTTCAAGGAAAAAACAGGTATAACAGCCTCTCACTATCGAAAGCAGAACAGAGAATTACTTGCGTAATTACATCATATTTTTGATAAATTCTATCATTGTAATTAATGGGATTTTGAATTAAAATATAATTATGAAAATACGGGAACTTGTTCAGAAAGGACGATAGTTATATGAAATTCAAAAAAATCCAAGCCGTAGCGGCAGCAGCGATGATGACTTCAACTATGATTCCAACCTTATTCTCTGCATTGCCCGTTTATGCAAAGTACGGCACAGGGCAAAGTCTGGTGGAACACCTTGACAGGGGCATCTATGCTGTAAAAAGCGGAAATGGTATGTTTGTCAGCTGGCGTTGGAATGCCGATGATGACGACAATGCGGAATTCCGTCTCTACCGTGATAATCAGCTCATTTACACAAGCAAGGCCGGTACCGGTGCAACAAGTTATCAGGATAACGGAGGAAATGCAAATTCCAAATACAGGGTGGATACTGTTGTGAACGGTGCAGTTGTTTCCTCTGAGGATTGTCATTTTAACTCAGGAAAGAATTACTTTGATATTCCACTGAACAGTCCCGGCTCGCAGTACACTCCCAATGACTGCTGCGTGGGCGATGTGGACGGCGACGGACAGTATGAAATATTCCTGAAATGGGATCCGAACAACTCGCAGGACAACTCGAAATCCGGCTACACGGATAATGTCTATATCGACTGCGTGACACTTGAGGGCAAGACACTTTGGCGTGTTGATCTTGGCAAGAATATCCGTGCAGGTCAGCATTATACTCAGATGTGTGTTGCCGATTTTGACGGCGACGGCAGACAGGAAATAAGTATGGGCGACTGCGTTATCGATGATAACGGCAAACTGCTCTGGTCGTCCGGTAAGGGTCACGGAGATGCACAGCATTTAGGCGACTTTATACCTGAGCGTCCCGGTCTGGAACTGTGGCAGTGCCACGAGCATGGTCCCTCCTATGGCGTAACGCTGTTTGACGCTTCAAACGGTCAGGTGATATTCCATAAGGACGGCGACAAGGACACCGGTCGCTGTTGTGCGGATAATGTCTGGGCAGGCAACCCCGGCGCTGAGTTCTGGGGGGCAAGACCTGCAAAGGCTGTACTTGACCAAAATGGCAAAACCATTGCGAACCTCAGCCCGTCAATGAATTTCCTTATTTATTGGGACGGCGATTTGGAGCGTGAAATGCTTAGCGGAACGATGATCTCAAAAATGAAGTCGGCCACTCAAATAGACTATTTCTTCAATGCGGACGGCTGCGAATCCAACAACAGCACAAAGGCTGTTCCGTGTATGACAGCCGACCTGTTCGGAGACTGGCGTGAGGAGCTTATTATGCGAACTACCGACAACCAAAAGCTCCGTGTCTGGTGTGCGACCTCACAAACTGATATCCGTCTCACTACGCTTATGCATGACACACAGTACCGTACACAGAACTGCTGTCAGCAGTCGGCGTACAATCAGCCGCCGCATACAAGTTTCTTCCTCGGTACAGGATATTCACTGCCCGAACGTCCGAATGTAACTGTACTTGGAGGTAATGAGTTCACCATTGCAGACGGAACACTTATTAAGGAGCTTGAAGTAAGCGACAAGAGCAATCGTTACAGTTGGTCGATACAGCAGGGACTTGATACTGGTAAGGAAGTGTTCGGCGACAGAAGCTGCAAATTCACTTCTGTTCCGGAACAGCTGAAAGGTGCGGAATGGATAAGAACTGCCTGCGATTCCAAAAAATATGCAGGTGACGAAGCAAGCTTTACTGCTGCAAAAGACATTAGCGTGTATCTGGGTGTTGATACCCGTGCAGAGGGCAATGCGGCTTGGCTGTCGGATTGGACTAAGACTGACCTTACCTTGACTGATGACGGTAATCCCAATGTAACATATAATATTTACAAAAAAGATGTTAAGAGTGGAAATAAATTAACTCTTGGTGCGGTCAATATGAATACTGCGGTCAATTATGTCGTAGCCGCAACTGACTACAATGAAAGCATTGTTACTCAGCCGACACAGCCTGTTACAACTGAACCTGTCGTCACAACGCCTCAGGATCCAAGCAACGATTTCATATATGGCGACCTGAATTATGACAGCAGAGTCGATGCGTTTGACATGGTTCTCATGCGTCAGGAAATTATTAATAATGAACTTGATCGTGATGCAAAAAGACGTGCAGATTTGGATGCAAACGGAAAAGTAGAGATTGCAGATGCAATACAGCTTCAAAAATTTCTTTTGACAGGCGAAAGCTTTACGGCTGTTACTGAAAAGAGAATGTTTGTATATGCTGTTGATCAGACATATTCTGAGGGTGTCGAGGAAAATGTCAATGCAGGCTATCGTGATATTTCTTATGTCAATTTGGATAATAAGGTAGGAAGCAATATTACATGGAAGATCGATGTTCCAACTGACGGAAATTATCTATGCACCTTTGGAATTGCAAACGGCAGCAATGATAATCGTAAAATGAAAATAGAAGTAAACGGTCAAAAGGATTTTTGGGTGCAGGATTTTCTTGCCACAGGCAGCTGGACAGAATGGCAGGAACGTGGAATCGTTCTTCCACTGAAAAAAGGCGATAACACGATACTTATGACTTCATTTACGGAGCAGGGTGGTCCAAATCTTGATTATCTTCATATTGAGTGGACCGACGAACCTATTGCTCAGATTTATGAAGAATCGCAGACTATTACTCCTCCTGTGCAGTCGGATGTCAGCAGAACTATTTATATTGCAGGTGATTCCACAGTTCAGACATACAAGGCGAGCTATGCGCCGCAGCAGGGCTGGGGAGCTTTTCTTGGCGATAATATGCCGCAAGGTGTAACAGTTTCGAATCATGCAATTGCAGGTAGAAGCTCAAAAAGTTTCTACGATAACGGCAGGTTTGATACGATTCTCGGTACGATCCAGAAAAACGACTATCTGCTGATACAGTTCGGAATAAACGATTCTGCTTCCAATAAAGCGGAGCGATATGCTCCGACTTGCGGAAGTGTCCCTGGAACAACGGGAAGCTTTGAGGATTATATGGCGAAGTATATCGAGGGTGCTAAATCCAAGGGGGCAACTCCTGTACTTGTCACGACTGTTATCGGACTGAAATCCTATGACAGTAAAACAAAGAAGTTTGTGGGTAATTATCAGAATTATTGCAATGCGATGAAACAACTGGCAGCATATTATGATATACCATGTATTGATCTTAATGCACTTATGGTAAATCACTACAACTCTATAGGCTATGATGCCGCATACCAGTATCATATGTGTTCAACAGGAAGTACAGATATGACTCATTTTACCGAGACGGGCGCAAAGGCTGTTGCAAAGCTGGTTGCTGATGAAATGAAGAAGCAAGGGCTTTGTTGATAAAAAGTTTTTTCATAACTCCGCTATTAAGGAAATACCGCACAAAGCCTCCGGGCGATCCTTGTGCGGTATTGATTCAAAGCTCTCACATACAAATTGTGAGAGCTCAGTCTGTCAAAAAACCCCGAAACTGGAAGCAGAATCGGGGTTAAAATATT
>CAJTYV010000048.1 GCA_910584195.1 uncultured Ruminococcus sp.
TTATCATACAGGTTTGCTCCTGTTTTGTATAGGTACGCACTATCCACCGTTTACCTACACTCTCTATAAATTGAATGCTCTTAGTAATATATTCAATATCATCATCGTAACCTACACATAATACAACCTCATCAGGCTCACAGGCTAACAGAAAAGCATATTGTTCAATCGGATAACCATGTACATTTCCAAACGCATTATTGATAATTTGAGATTGTCCCCCTGTAATTATAATATCTTTTCCCTTTTGAGCAATTTCATTTAGCAAATAATTAACGCACGAAATCTGCTCGCTTGTGGATAAATGAACGTTTGCTCCATATCCAATTGGATAAACTGCATCAGCCCCTATCAAAAAACCGGACGGCTCTGTTGAAAGATAGCCTACCGAAGCACCCTTATGATCAAAATATTCGCGGATTTTTTGTTGAATAAAAAACTTCCCCTGTCGAGATCTTGTACCAAGTACTACTAAAACAGGAATTGGAACATGAAATAGCTTCCCAAAATATAAATCTCGAAAAGAATGGTGATCTATACGAGGATAATAAATCATATTAGTCAAATCTGCATATGATGACATATCATCAAAGCTATATAAAAATTTACCATATTCTTTACTCTTTTTTACAAAATATTCAGTCAAATCTTTATTGATAATCCTGGACAATTGTTGTGTATGTCCAAGTACTACTGTATCAAAATCATTTTCCCATTTTATATTTTTATAATTTTCAATATAATAGTATGAATTTCCGATTTGTATCTGCTCATGAAAATTGGGGGAATATTTTATATCATATATACCTTCTATTTTAAAATCAATCATGTTTCTATTTAAGACAAGACTTTTTATCTCCTTGTTATAAGGAAACAATATGGCTTTTCTGATCCTTCTATTCATATATTTTAATTCATTTGGTACTTGTTTTACGACTTTATATGCCCCCTTTATGAGTTCCGCCTTTAAATTCTCATAACTTTTATCAGAAGACTTTTCCAATATATTATTTATCAGCGCTGAAATATATGGTGCCAGAAAACTATTCCCCCTATAATCAGATCGGTTAATGTTTATTGACAGTGAACAACGTATATCGACCTTTTTTAAACGTTCAACCAATATGTACTGTGATATTTTATCACATTCAATACACCAGTCGACCCCAATAACACTGTTGAATACCGCAGGATATGAGTTTGAACCTGTATTGGAATATGCTGCTACAATATAAATTCCTTCATTCCTCATTTTATCACATAACTTTGAGAATTCCAGATATCTATAACAATACTCCAGACCCATACTGATATTAATAATATCAGGATTTATTTTGGTAGCTGCATATTCCAAGGCATACATTAAAATATCAACATGTTCATCATCATCGAGGTTATCTGTAGCTATTTTTACTATAAACAGTTGAACATTCCTCCCGTATCTTAAAAGAATATCCACCACTTTAGTACCATGTCCCTCTGTATCACTAATATCTTTTGTTACACAATAATTCTCACCCTGCTTTTGGATTGATATGCCGTCAAATCTATTTTCCGTTCCACAATTATAACCGCTATCTATAACTACAATTCTCATAACCTCTACGTTAGATAACTAACAACTCCTTGTATAATTATTTGTACTTTTAAACAATATCCGCAATACATCCGCGTTTATTTTTTCTAAATTCGTTAAATATCTCTGATACTTGCCATGCATCCTTTAATGTTGTTGATTCTGATATAATAGACATATGCTGACACGGTTGATATTTGCCATCAACATTAACAGCTATTACAAATTCTCCCGCACAACAGCCGGTTCCTACTGTTGGAATCTTCTGTCCCAGCAATTCCTGCCTGAAAAAATTAGAGCATCTGTCTACCATAATTTTATCCTTATATGGACAATCTAATATGGTTTTCCTCAACTTATTTACATCTTCCATTGTAAGATTATCAAATATTTCACTATTACATCCATATTTTGCCTGTAATATCACTACGTTTTCCGCATTATACTCAAAAACCATTTTCAGTAAATTTGAGAAATCATCGACATTGCTATGATGTGCTACCCAATTAACTGAATACGGAATATTATATTTTTTCAGCAGTTCTAAAGCCCTAATTGAATAATTATATCCATCCCTTGTTAGTTCATTAATTTTCCTCTCTGATGCATTAATAGAGATAATCGGATATATATTATTTGTTTTTTTGAGAAGATCCAGAACCTTTTCAATGCCATATCCAGACGTGGCAAATGTACAATATAAACTACCGCCATTAATGTATTCCAAGACCTTTATAATATCCTTATAATATAAGACTTCACCACCAATTAATACTATTTTTTTAGTCCCTATATCTCTGGCCTGATTGTAGTTTTCAATAAAGATTTCAAATGACATATCTTTGGAACCATTACTTGAATTATAACATTGTGGACAATTTAACGGACATTTTTCTGTCAATATAAAATATACATATTCTGGTATTTTCGTCCTTAATTCACTCTTAAGATATTTATTCACGCTTTTACCCCCATCATATGTTATTTATTTTTTTGACATCTTCATAAAACTTGTTAAAAGTAAGTACAGTTCTCTCCTCTAGTAACTCTTCAGGATATTCCTTTTCAAATTTTTGTTCTATCGCAACAATCAATGAAATGTACTGTATAGAGTCCAATTCTAACTCTTCATCCATATCGTTTATTTCAATTCCATTCTCTGCAAAACATTCTTTAAGCGCCTCTAAAATATTCATTTTCTATCTCCTCGTAAACTATTTTAATTTGTTATATCTATATATTTTGTTTATATATTCAATTATGCAATTTCTATATAATTATTAGTGAGATCATTATAAACAACTATGCCTTCAATATAATCTGCAATCCGTTGTTTATTTTCGCATATTCCGGCTCTAATAATGTTAGTAGCTAAAACACAGCTGCTTCCGCCACATAAGGGATATCCAATACAATCTTTACACTCATATCTTTCTATGGTCTCATCTTCATCCCGCTTTAACCACTGCTTCTCCAAATTCTCATCAATATGACAATTTCCCTGTTTATCAATATGTCCTATTCTATTTATATCCCTAACAGCTCCCTCTGCATATATTGCACTTGTACACTTCAGTAAATCACCATTATAATTAAATACAAGCGAATTTTTTCTAGCTGCTTCACATAATAAGGTTCCCCTTCCAAAATCCATTGGCATTAATACCTGAACTCCTTTTTCTGCTGCTGATTCACAAAACCTTTTCACTATCTCATGTAACTTATTATCGATTATCATATCCCTATTTTTCTCTATATTCTCACCACCCCAGTCATGCACCGGTTCTACCACAACTTTAAACCTTACATCATCACCAAATTGCTTCTTAAATTCATCCAAAAAAGAATTCAATGCCTCATAGTTTCTTTCAGAGACATTAATTCTACATGCTATAGACAACTGACTGGCGCGAATATTATTTTTTATTTCTATTAAATTATACATTATTTTTTGATAGGAATCTTTATTCACTATATGCGGCCTTTGTATATTATGAGTTTCCTTTGTACCGTCTATGGTGATTTGATAAAACAATAGAGAACTTTTTACCAATTTTTTAGCAGTCTCTAAATCAAGTTCATAACCGTTAGTACTCATTCTGGACACAAAAGCAACTCCATTTTTTTGGCATATTTCTTTTGCTTTTTCCGTCATATAAATTACCATATCTTTTTGCAGCAATGGTTCACCACCAAACCATCCTAATAGAACTCTCTTATATTTCCTACAATTTTTTTCAAGAAAAACAAGCAAACTGTTAGCTGTATCTGAGTTCATATTGTGATATGGACCCGATTGATAACAATATACACACCTGAAATTACATGCATCAGTTGGTAATACTGTTATTTCCAGAAAATCCTGATTGAATACAATTCCATTATAAAAATTATTAAGTTCACGAAACTCATCTTCATCCACCAAAATCCCACTTGAAATTAATAAATCTAAATGTTCCTTTTTAATCAGATGAAAATTATCATTCAATATGTTTTTATATTCCTTTTCCATCTCTTTTTCAAAACGTACCTGTTTTCCAGTATACGAATTATAAATTACCCTTTTTCCATCCTTATTCTCAGTATAGAGATTATAAATTGATTTTTTCATATTCCCACCTTTCGTCATACTTCCATTCCTACCAGGTAATCCGCCAACATATCCTTACTAATTTTCCTTTTTGCATCTCGACAGACTCCCTCACTGGCATATTTTATGTATCCATTTTCTATATAAATAAACTGATCTGCTATGGAAAGAAGGTTCAGGTCATGAGTTACCATAACGACTAAACACTCCTTGCCTACTTCCTTCAATTTTTCCACAAGCAGCTTTACAGATTCTAAATCTAAATTTGCCGTAGGCTCATCCAAAAGGAAGATTCCGGCTTTTTTCATGAATGCCCTCGCGATCATAATCTTTCGGATTTCCCCTCCGGAAAAATTCTCTCCCTCGAACCGCGTTTCATACTGTAGCGGAAGCCCTTCAATCCATTCGGAAATCCCGGCCTCCTGCGCCGCTTCCCTAACCTCTCGTCTGTTTCCTGCCGGATTTCCATATTGTATATTTTGGTACACTGTTTCCTTAAACAGATCCAGCCGCTGGGGTACGTAGGTTACATTCTGTTCCGCTGCCTTTCTATCCAATTTGTTCCCACCCTCGTCAAAATAACTTACCGTCCCATCGTAATCCTGTATTCCCAGCAGACTGCGTATCACAGAACTTTTTCCGCTACCGCTTGCCCCTAATAAAAGCACGATCCCCCTGCCTGGTACATTCACGGAAAAGTCCGTCAAAATACGATGTCCGTCATATGTTATACACAAGCCCTCTGCCCTTATCGAAATGCCTTTTACCTGACCGCTTTCCTTTTGGTGGACAGTCTGATCCCCCGTCTCCTGCAAATATGGTCGGATTCTAGAATAAGAAAGCCTCATTTTCCCAAATTTCAGTAAAGCGGGCACCATCTTACTACCAAAGAATACCATATTACCCGAAATCTGTAAGATATAAATGCCATCCGATAATTGTATACGCCCTGCAATGACAGATAAAAACATTAGCATGAAAGGAATTACAGTACTGCTATATTCCAAGATTCCATTCACTATTGTGTATTTTAACTGGGAAACCAGCTCAGACATCTTATTCTGATAGTATTTGTCAGCTTTCTCCTCAAAATAAGACAGGCCATACGCCCTGCCATGGAAACTTCTGAGAACATCCTGCATCTGAACAATGGCTACTATAGATTCATATAGGTTTTTCTCACTTTTCACAAGCTCTTTGTTGATTACAGTCTGCCTTTTGAATAGAAAAAACTGGTTCACGCTTGATAATACAAGTAACATGAATAAGACAATCCCGATAAACAGGCTCACACGCAGGATGAGCACCGAACTAACAGCCATTGTGCAGACTGCTGTCACTATATCGCCTGTATTCTCCATTAAAAATCCTCTGATGTTTTCCATGTCCTCATTCATCAAATGAAGGTAATCCTCTTCCCTGCCAGGAATGCCTACACTATTTCTATATATTTTACCTTTCATTTCCAGAATCAGCTTATTCATAACTTTTTTCTGTAAAAGATTTCCCAGGAAATTGGCAAAACACGCCATTGTTATTCCAATGATAAAAAGGATCAACGCCGTCCATATAAAGCTTTTCTGGTTTCGTTCAATGGCCAGGAAAATATATTGTACCATGACAGCCGATGAAACCGTATAAGAAACATTGCCGATCATTAACAATACTTGTGATATCCCCCATTTTAACTTTTTTCCTTGAAGCAATGTGAAGAATTCCACAGGCATCCTCACCTCCCTATAAATGAATTCCTATAACCGGACCACATAATCAACACCTTGTAGATCCCTTTGGTCATGTGTAACGAATATGATCGTACATTCCTTTTTTAAATTGCGGATTGTCCGCATTACCATGCTCCTGGTAATCGGGTCCAGGCTTGATGTCATTTCGTCCAAGAATAACCATGCTGGATGTCGTATCATTGCCCTGCAAATCCCAAGACGTTGTATCTGACCAAGTGAAAGATTTCTGCCGCCATTCTCTATGACAGTGTCCAATCCTCTTTCAAGATTCAGTATTTCCTCCCATATTCCTACCTTTTTGCAAGCTTCTATTATCTCTTCATTAGATGCTTCACCCCCCATTAGTATATTCTCCCTGATCGTCCCCGAAAACATCGTGCATTTTTGCGGAACATATGCAATTTTTTTCCTTACCTGCTCCAGGGAATCCCTTGTCAGTACCAATCCCCCATAAGTAATGTGGCCCTCCTGCGGAAAATATAAGGTGGAAAGCAACTTGATCAGAGTTGATTTCCCCTTGCCATTCTCCCCTGTGATCGCTGTCATTTTGTTTGCCGGAAACTGCATGTCAAGATTCTCAAATACAACTTTTTCATTATTATAAGCGAAGGTCACACCTTTCAAACAAATGCCGCTATCCTGGAAAGAATCTCCCCACCCTATATCTGCCCTGACATTCCACTTTTCTTCTTCCAGCAATACAATCTTATTAATTCTTTCCTGATAACCTCTTATTTGCTGTGTTAAAGATATCAAGCCCTGGATACCGGGAAGCCCTTGATAAACATAATTAAAAACCGTAAGAAAGACATAAAAAATACCAACACTTATTTCCTGCTTAAGAACCAGAAAGCCTCCTCCAATAAAGAAAAAGATGTACGGCACTACTCCCGTCATAAGCTGGAGAATTCCGCTAAGAGACTCACGAAACGCCATCTTCTCCTCAACATTTTTCATGTTATCCAGTCTGGTATTCATTTTCTCGCACATAATGCCCTGCAAAAAGAATACCTTTATAATATTTTGTTGCCTGATCGAGCTTATAATAAAGTCATTAACACTTGCTCTGGCCTCTCCTCGCTTTTCTACAATATTTTTCAATGGCGCTGATACAAGCCCACCTAATACCGCCATAATTGGAATCATCAGGAAGCCCATGATTGTTAATTGCCATGAAATAGAAAGGCATATAAAAAATGCCACAGTCATAATAATCACGGACGGAATGCCACCCGTATACACTTCTCTTAACATACTATAATATTGCCCTGCTTCATTTGTCAGTGTCTCTGTTAGATGGCCTTCCGGCAAGGCAGATGCCTGAAAATAGTCTGCCTGAATTACCTTGTCCACCAGATTAAGTTTAAACTTGCGGCTACCTTCTAAATAGAGTTTCTCCATTTTTGCGGCATGAAACACTTTAAATACATATTCAACGATTATTACCAGCATGTAACAGGATATAGTAACATAAACGGAATCGCCAACCATGAATTCATCCAACAATTTTCCCATAAGCAAAGATTCTGAAATAGAAAGAGTATTCATAAGGATAGACAAGATGAATCCTGCGAAAAAAATTCTCCTTTCCATCATTTTTTCTATTCTACCCATACTTACCTCACTTTCTGTCTTCCTGATACGGTTGACCGCATTCAGTACGAAAACACTCCTGCGGTCAACCATCTTCAATTTCTGGCGCGTTACCAACCACAACAGATTGCCCAAGCCTTCTCACTATAAAGAACTAACTTGGACATTTTTCTTTTTTTCCTTAACACCATATTAGCCTTCCTCCTTTCCTCTTCGATAGGCTTTTGAATCCCTTATAGCAAATCGCTTCATAATATCGCATCTCATGCCCTTAAACCAAAAGATCTTAGTATTTTCCTATCGAAAAAACTCCCTGTTTACTTCCTTGAGCCTTCTTTTGGTATTTAACTGTCTTGTTTTCATTATCTCAATAATAATGAATTTGAAGACTCAATCCTTTCCTGTCTTACCATGGACAGCATACAAAATATGCATTTTCTGAAAAAAATATTATTTTTGTATTTGCTTTTTTCTTACGCAATTTCATCAAAACTTCCCCCTTTCTGTCAGACTGGTTTTTAAGGCACTTATGAAATGCCAGAAGCTGCGACCTGTACCTACTCATAATTTATCAAAAGAGTAGATCACTTTGAATGGTTTTTATCAGCATATCTTCATTTTTAACCAAGGTATCTAATTCCTTACCAACACTTGAGCTAACCAATTTGCTATAATACAAATGTTCATATGACAAATCTTTTATTTTCTTCATATATTCTATAGATTTATCCAAATAACTTACAATTTCAAAATAGTTGCGTAAGCTATCCTTATAAATACCCAAACATCTTTTAAGCATAATTCTTTTTGATACTGCTAAATGATAGATAAAAAAGGGAACAAACAATTGTTCTTTCCCCAAAGCACACTGGTCAGCCATGTATAATAAAGCATTTCTGCCTACCTTGAAATCCGGAGATTCAAAGTAATAATCCTTTACAACTCCAGCTAATATTTTTTGAAAGTATAATAACCGCCCATCTTGTGTCATCGGTATATCATGAAACCTAACTACTGACACTTTACAATAGCGCTTAAATGCTTCATCAAAATGCTCTTTTGGTATTTTTACTATAGATGGATTAAACTTTTGCTTTATTTTCTCAATGTTCAAAAAAACATATGGACTATCTGCTATATAGTAACTTTCTATATCCTCACCCAGCAGATATGTTAAATGTTGTAAATGTAACGTCTCCTTTCCTTCCGTCCACCATGCATAATCAGGAACATAATTAAATGCTGTCTGCAATATTAATGAACCCTCATCGTGTAATAACTCTGTAATCTTCTCATGGTGATTCCCCTTTATTGTCCATTCCTTAAAATCTTGATAGTGGGTTTTTACATCCGTCTTCATTATATACAAATCATCATTAGCAATCTGTAAATTAATGTCATCACAGAAATAAACCCATGGATTAAAATCTGATATTTTTCTAAATTCAAAATAACAAATCTGTTCAAAACAATCTAATAAATTACATAATGGAATAATTTTTTCGTTATGATCTACATGATAATCCAATTGATATTTTTCTTCCTTTTCAATTAACATATCCATACCTTTAAAACCTTCCCAAATTGTCCTCTAGTTTCCGAACCCGGCTCTGACATTTCTCTATTTCATTTTGCCGAATCAACTTCCCGTTTCTATTTAAATGGATTATATCGTTTTCCCCTTTCAATTGCCACCATCTGAGCAGAAAGATTCTTCTTTCCTTTTAGGTAGAGTTCTTGACTTTAACAAAATGATAAACTATAATGCTAATCGTAAGGAAATGTCTGCAATTTTCACCTTATTAACTTAAACCAACTACAGATAAAGCAATCATATATTCAGGGAGTAACTGATATGGGAATCTACAACGCCAACAGATTTATCAGAGAAGCCCGACAAAAGGCAGGACTCACCCAGGAGCAAATGTCGGAAGGAATCTGCTCCCCCAAAGTCCTGTCCAGAATCGAAACCGGATTGACCAATGTCAGTCATGTTACCTTCCAGGCCCTGATGGATCGGGCCGGGGCGCCTGTCAGCGCTTTTCCTGTCTTTAACAGCAGGGATGGATTTGAGTGTTTCTACGCTTTGAAGCGTGTACACTTTTACCTGAATGCCTGGCAGCTGAAACCTGCCCGTAAGGAACTGCAGAAGCTTGAAGACCGCAATTGGGCCGGCAATAAGCTTTATTACCAGGAATGGCTCCTGTTGCATTGCCGGCTGCAGTTTTATTCTTACCGCTGCTCCCATGAGCAAAATTTCCGTACTCTCCTGGAAGCCCTGCACATAACCAGGCCGGAGATCGATTTGTCCGATTTCCGCCGTCTCCTGCTGTCTCAAAATGAGATCCGGATTCTCACTTCCCTGGCCCAGGAGGCCCTCTATCTGGGGAAAATGCATGAATGCCTGCAGATCTGCGCTCAGGTTGCGGACTTTCTGGCAGACAGTAAGTGGACCCTTACGGAAAAGGAACGATTGCAGGCAGATAACGCCATCGTCTGCACAAAATACCTCATTGCCGCCGGCAACTATGAGTCCGCTCTGGAAACCACCCAAAGCAGCCGTCACAAGATGGCTCTGAACGCCGAGACTGCTCCCCTGCTGGAACTGACCTTCCTCACCGGATTATGCTGTTATCATACAGGAAACGTGAGCGATGGAGAAAAGTATGTGAAAGCCGCCTTCTACTCTGCCTATGCCCTGGAAAGCTGCTATGCCACTGTGTGCCGGGATTATCTGCG
This sequence comes from uncultured Ruminococcus sp., assembly GCA_910584195.1. Classification (GTDB taxonomy): domain Bacteria; phylum Bacillota; class Clostridia; order Oscillospirales; family Ruminococcaceae; genus Ruminococcus. The sequence continues at coordinate 10,244 of CAJTYV010000048.1, forward strand.
CAGGGAAACTCCCTTTCCTTTGACGGGAGAAATGCGTTCCCGTCCGGATATCCCTCTGCCGGTCTATCCAACAGCCCGGGTCATTGATTCCGACTCTTTATGCGGTGAATCTTATGATATGGCGGCAGATTCCTATTCTCTGGGTAATCTCATACAGGACCTGCGCAGGGAACAGAAGATCTCCCAGAGCCTTCTCTGCCGGGGATTATGCACCGGCTCCCGGCTGTCCAAAATCGAGAGCGGCGCCATAGAGCCGGATATCATGCTGTCCGAAGCTCTGCTGCAGCGCCTGGGCCTCTCGGATCGGGTATTCGCTTTCTGGGGAAGTGAAAAGGAAAAAAAATTTCACGATTTGAAATATAAGATCATGTATGAACGCTCCCTGCCGTCGGAAACCCTGGAGGCTTATCTGGATGAGATGGAGCGAATGATCGGCGAAAAGGATATTTTGTATTGGCAGGAATATCTTTTCCTCAAAACAATAGAACAAAATCCTCCCGGTAAAAGAATTGCAGGACTTACCCAAGCCCTGCAACTAACTCTGCCCGAATTTAAAATCAACGAGATCTGCTCCTATCGGTTAACATGGTGCGAATTAACAATCCTTAATAATCTGGCCCATGAATATCGGGGGACAGAGCAATCTTATTTGTGTTCTGTGTATGCGTCACAGATTATTGCCTATATGCAATCAGAAAAGACCGATATTTTATTGCAGAACCTTCTCCTTCCTTTTACTTATTTTGCACATTGCCGTACCTTATATCTGCAAAAGCTTTATGTACAGGTTCTGGATTTTGCCAATACAGTAAATATATCTTTACTAAAATGCAACTTAATAGCCTACACTGGTTATCTATTTTTTTACGCTCAGGCGTTAGCGGAATGCAATTTTCTAAATGATGCAGCATCAACTGCAATATCTGCCTGTTCGCTCAGTGAGCTAAGAGAAAAGACGAAGAATGCCGCAACATTGACAAAATATTTTAGAGAAGAATTGAAAACTATTCTCAATTATTAACAATAAAGTTTTTCCTCGTCCTCCAAATCCACATAAGGCCTGACACCCTCTTCGCCGCCCTCCCCTTCAGGCAGCTCCCCGATCTCGCTCTCCACACCCGGCTCTGTCCGGAGAGGTTGCTGTTCTCCGGGCTCTATCTGCGGCAGCCCTGCAAAAAGCACCAGAAACCCTGCCAGCACACCCTTCGCAATTACCCTCTTAACCATACTTTTCCATTTTGTTCCCATAATTCCTCTTTCTCCTCTTTCGTCTCATCCTATCCTGCCGGAGAGCTTTCCCTCCCGGGCGGAACGATTTTATAGGAATTATATTAGCATACCTTTATCCTGAAGAAAACTGTTTGAACAGAAATTTTCATCTTTCCATTTAGGTAGAATTGCCTCTACAAAAGGCGAAACCTCTCATCCGATCAAAACCGTTTTCCCCGCAAAGGCAAACCCGTATTTCCTGATTTTGCTCTCGGGAAAACCCTTGGCCAGCAAATCTGTGGCATAGTGCCTGTCCTCAATCTGCCGCAGGGCCGCCTGCACCGTCTCTTCCATGGTACTCTCGCCCTTTTTTCCCGGGGTATGCACCTTAAATTCCATAATGAGAGCGTCGTCTTCCCGGTTTAACGGCTCCAGCATTACGTCATAGCGTCCAAATCCGCTTTCCCTGTTGGATGTAACGGTATACCTGTCCGATAATTCCACCATGAGTCCCAGTACAAATCCATGGTAAAAGCGTTCCGGCTCCGAAGATTCCGAAGATATGCTGCCTGTGTCAAAATAGCTGAAAACTGCCCTGGAAACCCTGTTCATATATGCGTTCATGGCCTCTTTATCCCCCTGCAGCAGCGCCTTGATGAAATTGTTGTAGGCGGAAACCGATGGGGAAAACCAACCCTTTATCATTTTCCGGAACATGATGCGGACTTCCTTGTTCGTCAGGGACAACTCGTATTCCTCCTCCCCGTCGTCCAAAGTATAGTTATCCACCTTCAGATACCCGCTGACCAGGAGCATGCTCCAGATTGCATTCTCGTCCTGATCCAATTGGCTGAACACAATCTGCTCGTCTATCTGTGTATGGAGCTTCCCGCCTTCCAGCAGGCCTTCCATCACCATCTTCACATCAGGGCTTCCCTCCCGGATCAATTTCCCCACCAGGCTGTTGGAGCTGGTATTTGCCCAGTAGGTTGTCAACTTCCCGGTATCCAGAAAATTCAGGATTGACCATGGATTGTAGATATCCTTCCATTTTCCGAATATAAAGCCATCGTACCAGCTTTTCACCTCTTCCTTATCTTTTTCTCCGAAACCATGCTCCTCCATCGCCGCGAACACTTCTTCTTCCGTAAAACCGAACGCCGTCCCATACTCGTCTGAGGTTGTGGTTACCACTTTCAGATTATTTAAATCCGAGAAAATGGATTCTTTGCTGATTCTGGTGATTCCCGTCATAATCGCCCGCTCCAGCCATGGATTGGTTTTGAAGGCGGCATTAAACATACTTCTGGTAAAGGCCACCATTTCCTCCCAGTATCCATGCACATAAGCCTCCTGCATAGGGGTATCGTATTCGTCCAGCAGGATAATCACCTTTTTATTGTAATAACGATATAAATATTCCGACAATTCATTCAACGCCAATGTAGCATCCGTATCGTTCATATCTCCATCTTTCCGAAAAAAGGATTTTTTCTCCCACTCCGACAGCTGACCGCTTTCCACCAGATATTGGCACCGTGCATATTCTCTGGCAAGCAGTGCACAGATTTTGGAACGCGCGTTCTGGAAATCCGTCTCCTTCACATTCGCAAAGGACAGGAAAATAACCGGCCACTTCCCCTGCAGCAAGCGATACTTCTCTTCATTCCAGACAGAAAGCCCTTGAAACAGCTCTCCGCGCCCCGCATATTCTATGGAAAAAAATTTCTCCACCATGCTCATGGCCAACGTCTTGCCAAAACGCCGCGGACGGGTGATAAGGGTCACCGCATCGCCGCCTTCCCACCACTCTCTAATAAAATCCGTCTTGTCTATATAGAAATAATCATTTGTAATCAGCTGCTCAAAGTCCTGATGTCCTATCCCTATTGTCCTTGCCATATACAGCTCCTTTCTTTTCCAAAACAGCTCCCCTCGCATACGCTTCCAGCTACTGCCGCAGTCTGGCTTTAACCATTCACCTGTCCCCGAACCCCTGTGCCAGCAGGCCAAACACATTCCTCCGGCCCTTTTATGTCTGGAATAAGACATTGTGCCATGTGCACAGCAACGCACATGGCAGGATGGCCATTCGGCCGTTCCTTGCCGGAAATAAGGTCAATTATACCATGTGCACAGCAACGCACATGGCAAGATGGCCATTCGGCCGTTCCTTGCCGGGAATAAGGTCAATTATACCATGTGCACAGCAACGCACATGGCAGGATGGCCATTCGGCCGTTCCTTGCCGGGAATAAGGTCAATTATACCATGTGCACAGCAACGCACATGGCAGGATGGCCATTCGGCCGTTCCTTGCCGGA
>CAJTYV010000049.1 GCA_910584195.1 uncultured Ruminococcus sp.
TTTTTATTGGCAGGAGGTACAAAAGGAAAACGTCTTGCTTTGCCTAATGCAGAAATTATGATACATCAGCCTGCTATTCATGGAAATGGGATTCAAGGGCAGGCAACCGATATAAAAATTACATCTGACCACATACAAAAAAGCAAAAAGCGATTAAATACCATTTTATCAGAAAATACAGGTAAAAGTATTGATGAGATTGCTACTGCAACGGAGCGTGATAATTATATGACGGCAATAGAAGCAATGGATTTTGGCTTGATTGATAAAATTATAGATAAGCGTTGATTTTTTATAAATAAAGCATTTTGTTTTAAATCAAAATCAGTATTATTACAAAGGAGAAAATATAAAGTCGATGAACATGTGATATATAAAATCACAGTTCATTGGCTCTATTTTATTTCATAAGGTTTTAAGGCAAACGCCCACCATATAAAAAAACGGTGTTATGGGTGTGCTTGCAGATACCCCATAGAAAATATCAACCAACTTATTAAAAAGTACTCTTACAGATGCCTTTTATAATTCTTGTCATGGGAGGCATATATACTTTTTTACAGTTAAATCTTTATACGCCTGAAATGAAAGAATTTGCAAAGAATATTATTCCGATTTCTAATGATATAAAGGAATTTTTCGAGAATATTTCATTAGGTTTTTTTACCGGTGCGGCTGTAACAGGAGGTATTGCAATTTCTGATTATAGAATTGAAAGAAGAAACACATTAATAGAATTCGAGAATGCGAATTTTGAATTTTTACAAAGTATGACAATGTTATGGATACTATTATGCAGGAATATAGGGAATGTGAGAAAATAGATAGTGCTAAGATGCGAAAAACATATTCTGCCATAGATTTTCTGTTTGCGAATAGGAGGATTAAGAAAAAATTTATTTATAATCAGATATTTAATAAGCAACTCCAATTATGTGGTAAAATAAAAAATTTGGGAAACGAAAGTGATGGAATGCCACGCAGTATGCAAATAGAGCGAATATTACAAATACAAAAAAATTGCAGAAGAACAAAATAAAGATATTTCAATATGTTATTATAATAGATTTTATTATAAAATTTCAGGTTGTTTATATATAATAAGAAAATTAACTTATGGATTTAGGTATAAAGATAAAAAACCTGAATTATCTATGTTTCTTATTGGAAAACCTATATTAAAATTGAAAGATATGAATGCATGGCATAAGTACAAAAATAAGAATTGTGTTTAAGACAGCAGACACAAATATGTGGAGTGAATATTATATCTGGAGGAAATAGAAAATGGCAAAATCATTATTTGAACAATTTGGCGACACATATCACGGAGAAAGTAGATATTTTATTTCAGATTACGATTACCCGCCGAAGAAGAACAACCGATAGGCACTTGGGGACAGCGACATTAGATTATCTGAAAAATGGGTGGGACAGCTAGGTAACATAAGAGCTTGTACAAGGGAGATTGCAAAAAAAGTAATTATATATATTTAAGAAACAAGGCGGCAGAGATAATCTCTGCTGCTTTGTTTGGGTACAATGCAATATAAACGGATTTTTCATTTTCGGTTGGATACAGATTGGGTCCAGTAAAGTGTGTAAATTTTTTTCCGGTATCAGGCAATAAAAAATTACTGCGGCACAAAGAAATTTCTTGACGGACATACCGGCGGTATGATAATATATACATACCAAAGGTATGTATATGGGGGCTGAGAAACAGTGGCAAGAAATAAACATCCGGAAGAAACCATACAGTTGATCCTGGACGTTGCGTTTCGCTTATTTATGGAACAGGGGTATGAGCATACTTCCATTCAGGACATTATCGATCATTTAGGCGGTCTTAGCAAAGGCGCGATCTATCATCATTTTAAGTCGAAGGAAGATATTTTAATTGCCGTGACAGACCGGATGACGGCAGAATCAAATCAGATGCTTGCATCGATTCGCGACCGCATGGATCTTTGCGGCAAAGATAAGCTGAAAATGATTTTTAAAGAATCGATCCGTCGTCCCGTGCAGAACGATATCTTTACGGTAGCTCCGGATTTTCATAATAACCCGAAGCTTTTGTTTGGTCTTTTGCACGAAACCATAGAAGAAGCAGCGCCTGATTATATTCTGCCGATCATCCGGCAGGGGATTTCAGACGGTTCGATCCAAACGGATTATCCGGAACAATTGGCAGAGCTGATTTTGCTTGCCGCAAATGTCTGGATGAATCCGATGATTTTTGACAGCTCTGAAGAAGAATCATATCGAAAGTTTATGGTATTCGGACAGATGCTTCGCGGGTTTGGACTGGATATTGTGGATCAGGAAATCTTAGAACGCTTACGGGAGCTGACAGCGATCTACCAGAAGAATAAATGAGTATCTGCCTGTGAAAACGGGCAGATATATTTTAAAACTTATACATACCGTCATGCGGTATAAAATAAAAAAGAAGAGGTTTGGAGAATGAAAAAAACATTATTTTCAAAGGATTTTACGTTAGTGGTGATCGGGCAGATGATTTCATTGTTTGGGAATGCGGCGATCCGGTTTGCCTTACCGCTGTATCTGTTAAATCTGACGGGTTCGTCGGCGCTTTACGGAACGGTTACGGCGTGCGCCTTTCTTCCGGCCATTCTGCTTTCACCCATCGGCGGGATATTAGCGGACCGGGTAAATAAAAGAACGATTATGGCAGCATTGGATTTCTTTACGGCGGCGGTTCTTTTGGTGTTTGCGTTGTTCATGGGCGCTGTGAATCTTGTGTTTCTTCTGACCGTTACGATGATGATTTTGTACGGGATTGCAGGCGCCTATCAGCCGTCCGTGCAGGCAAGCATTCCGGCATTGGTTCATCCGGATCATTTTATGGCGGCCAATTCGATCATTAATACGATAAGTTCGTTTGCATCGCTTGTCGGACCGGTACTCGGCGGCATGCTGTACAGTGCGTATGGGTTAGAACCTGTATTATGGGTTTGTATGATCTGTTTTGCTTTATCGGCAGTGATGGAGCTGTTTCTTCAGATTCCCTTTCAGAAACAAGACACAGACGGTGGCATCGTAAAGACGGCAAAAGCTGATTTTGCAAAGAGCATTCGATGGATCCGAAAGGAGAAGTCTATGATTGGAAAAGCACTTCTCGTCGTCTGTGGGATCAATCTGTTTTTGTCGGCAATGATAATCGTTGCATTGCCCTATTTGGTTACGGAGATTTTGGACTTTGAGGCATCACAGGCAAACAGGTTATATGGGTTTGCCCAGGGAGCGTTGGCGGCGGGCGGACTTTCCGGCGGCATTTGTGCAGGCGTTTTTGCAAATAAACGAACCGTCCGTAACGCGGGAAATCTGCTCATTGCCTGTGCGGTATGTGTGTTTCCGATCGGAGCCGTATTGCGGCTGGACTTGCCCGTGATGATACCATACGGCGTTCTGACCGTATGCTGCTTTTGGATTATGGTATTTTCTACGATGTTCACCGTGCAGATGCTGTCTTTTGTTCAGGCAGAGACGCCGCAGCATTTGATCGGAAAGGTTATTTCCGTGATCCTTACCGTTTCCATGTGTGCCCAGCCGCTTGGCAATGCGTTCTATGGGGTTTTATTTGAAGTGTGTGAAGGCTTTGAGTATGCCGTTGTCTTGTTTTCGGGCATTGTTACACTTATGATCGCCATTGGAACGAGAAAGATTTTTCAAAGATTTTCGGCAGAATAAGCCGGAAGGATGAGAATGCGGGGGAAGAATGGCACGGATGGGATGTGCGTAAAAGAAGAAACGATTTGAAACGCATGGCGCTCCATGGTATAGTGAAAATGTCTAACAATTTGCATCAGGCAGAAGCTGCGGCATGTCTCTTTGTTTCTTGGGATATGCCTTATTTTTAAAGAACAACGGAGGGAAACATGACAAAAAAGAAAGATCAGAACATTGCCGGTGACCTGCAGAAGATACCGGGGATTGGGGCAAATATGGAGACTCACCTTAAGAATATCGGAATTTGCTGTATTGCGGATTTAAAGGGGAAAGATCCAAACGAGCTGTATCAAAAAGACTGTCTGTATAAGGGATTTCAGGACGACCGGTGCGTGCTGTATGTATTTCGGTGCGCGGTATATTATGCAGAACATGAAAGCCATGATCCCGAAAAGCTGAAGTGGTGGTATTGGAAGGATAAAGAGTATCCGGAGGAATAATATATTCGGCGTTTATTTGAAACTTTTCAGAGGTCTCAATCGTATGATTGTTAGGATGGCTTATTACAAGGGAGCAGGAGTGACCCTGATTGACAGGTGAGCCGCAGAACTAAAACGAATTGACCCCAAAAGGAGAATATTGAAAAATGAGAGTAAACGGAATCGGACAGAATTATTATCAGAACAATGTATCAACGAATACGTACAACAGGAGCAGAGCCGGATGGTTCTATCAGCAGAAACAGGCGGCAGAGGAATCCGCGCCCGAAGGTACAAGGCAGAATGCCGATGTGCAGGATATATACGAGGCGCTTAAAAGCAGGCTACCAAATGTTCATGTAAAAGAGCCGGATAGTTGGAACGATGCTGCGGAAACGGATACAGGCGAAGATGAGAAGAAACTTACCACATGGTACGAAGGCAGGTCATTGGACGAATGGGCGTTGACATCACCGAAATATACAGATTCAGCAACAGGTATTTCATGGTATGTTATAGACGGCAGACAACCATATATGACAGGGGAAGATGCCGAAAAATTTTGGAAGATGTGTAAGGAGACGGGAGAATTTCCGGTGAAAAAATTTGCGGAAATGACAGGAATGATACAGTACCTGGATGATCATACGGTTGCTTACGTGGGTGATAACGGCACCGTAATCAAATCAAAGGACGGGAAGGAACTGGAGATTGACACGTCATCCATGACTTATGACATGATCATGGATATGTTTAAGAATCTGCCGAAAAGCGGGAATTACTTTGACAGCTCATATTGGCAGAAGAATTAAAAATCTATTGATACCGTATGTGACGCCACTTATAATAATGGCAGAGAGGTATTCTGATGTCAACGTGGGATAAACTATTAGAAATGACATGTTCTTTGTCAAATGATATGCGTTTTAATGAACTGCGTAAAGTGCTGGAAAGTTACGGTTATGAAATGCATCAGTCGAAAGGAGCAGCAGCCATTGTACCTTTTGTAAAGAGGGATGCAGGACGGTTACAATTCCAAGAAATGACCCAATACATTGGCAGGGTTAGGGAAATTACAATATAATCCCTTCTTTGACAGTTAGTGAAAGAAAAAATCGCTGTATCCCTTGCCTTTACAAGGTTGCAGCGATTTTTCGTGTTGTTACAAAGTATAGTAATTTATTATCTTCCTTTACTTTGTTTCTGAATTGTTTTATTTTACTTTTGTCTAAAGGGACAAACTTAAATCCAAAATAAGCCTCCGTTTCGGAGGGCTATTTTTCTGCAAGTCTTGAAAAATTGTACTGGTAGATGCACACCCCTCGGAGAGCAACAAAGGCAAAAAACAATAACCGATAAAAAATATAATACCGACATTGAGCCATAAGAACATTTTAGCGGATATTTTTATGGAAGACCATGGTTTCATAGAACTGGAACAAAGGAAGGCATTTCTGATCAAGTTTTGTTTATTATTTTTTTTGAGATTAAAAAATGGGTGTAATAAGTTTCAAACTGGTGTTATAATTAAGAATAAGAAGAAGCAGCTTATGAGGGCTGCTTAAAACAGTGTCTAATTAAAAATAGTTAAAGGAAAGTAAAATGGCAAGTATTAATGATGTTGCAAAGAGGGCGGAAGTGGCTAAAAGTACAGTTTCGCTGGTTTTGAATAATAGTGGATATGTATCAGAAAAAACAAGAGGAAAGGTTGAAAAGGCAATAAAAGAGTTGGATTATATGCCGAGTCAGCTTGCGCGCAATCTGTCAAAGATGCGCACGAATCTGGTAGGTGTCGTGATTCCAGACGCATCGCATCCGTTTTATGGGACTTTTTTAAAATATGCAGAGGAATTTTTATATCGTCATGGATATAAAACGATGCTGTGTGAAACAGTAGAGCGTGAAAATATGGAGGTAGAATTCCTTTCCATGTTAAAAAAGCAGACTATGGATGGTATTATCATGGGGGCACATTCACTTCTTCATGACGAGTATATGAAGATTGGAAAGCCGGTGGTAGCGTTTGACAGATTCCTTGGGGGTAATATACCGATGGTTCGGGCAGACCATGAAAAGGGCGGAATTCTTGCTGCACAAAAATTTATGGAGAAAAGTTGCAGACATATTGTGCAGATCAGTGGAGCACGGGTTGTAAATACACCGGCACATCAATATCATACTGCGTTTGCACAGGAAATAGAAAGAAATGGCATGAAGGCGGCAGATGTTGTGATGCCGCATAATTCATTTTCGGAAATAGATTTCAAAGAGACGGCAAAGTTAGTCTTTGACAAATACCCGGAAGCAGATGGTATATTTGGCGCTGATATGGCAATTTTGGCTTGCCTGAGGGAAGCACAGATTAGAGGGCGGAAAGTGCCGGAGGAATTACATATGCTTGCCTATGATGGTACTTATATTACCAGAATTGGAACATATCAAACGGATGCAGTTGTGCAGCCTGTAAAAGATTTGGCTATGCAGTGTGTAGAGTATATTGATTGTCTGATACGAGAAGAACAGATACAGATAAAGCAAAGAATTTTTCCAGTCAAATATCAGAAAGGAGACACCTTGTGATTGTGCAATGAGCACAAAAATAATGGAGTAAAATTGGATATTATTATAGAAAAAGCAAAAACTTATTGATTTTTAAAAAATAAAATGCTAACATTTGACTATAAAACCGGTTCGACAAATGTCGGACTTAAAAAATACCAATATATAAAACCGGTTCGACAATAGTTAGAAGAGGAGGTAGAAGTGATGGGAGACATTTATACCGGGGCATATGAATGTCTGGAAGTATTTGCAAAATCCCTGGAAGGTAAAAAGGGGAATGTTATTGTGGCAGATAAAAACGGAAATCAGGAAAGTTATCCTACAGGCCGCAGCCATTATCGGCTGCTCAAAATTCCGCTGGAGAAAGAGTCGCGATATGATGTGACATTGGAAAGTTGTGAGGTTAGCGTCTGCTATCTTTCAGAGAGAGAAGACTTCATACAGGAGGGAGTATGTTTCCTTGAATGGGAGCAGGGCAGCTGGGCGGTGATCTCGGATTTGGAAAAATGGTATAAAACACCCGGTCGTGAACAATATCATTTCTGTCCATATAAAAACTGGATGAATGATCCTAACGGATTGTGCTGGTATCAGGGATATTACCATATGTACTATCAGGCAAATCCACACGATCAGAAGTGGGATCAGATGTATTGGGGACATGCGGCCAGCAGGGATTGCGTTCATTGGGTACATTTGCCATATGTTCTTCAGCCACAGGAGGAACTTCTGGATTCAAAAGATGGAAAAGGAGGTGCATTTTCGGGAAGTGCAGTGGCGCTGGAGGACAGAATCCGCTTTTACCTTACCAGACATATCGGACCGTCAGAAGACAGCGAAGAAAAAACCAGACAATATCAGACGATGGTGGAGTCGGCAGACAGTATCCATTTTGGAGAGGAAAAATTGATCATTGAGAAACCGAATAAAGAGTTTTCTTTTAATTTCCGTGATCCAAAGGTAATATGGCTTGAGGGGTGCTGGCAGATGGTGATTGGAACCCGGGTGAATAATATTCCTTCGGTGGCTCTTTATAAGTCTGGTGATGGGGTAAACTGGAACTATCAGGGTATTCTCTTACAGGAAAAAACAGAAGGTGTTTATACTTTTGAATGTCCCGATTTTTTCCCACTGGATGGGGACATGGTAGTAATAGGCGCATGGATGTTTTATTCAGATGATCAGAGGAGATACCAGCCTACATATTATTATATTGGAAACTACCGAAATGGAAAATTTGAGGTAAATCAGACGGGCTTGTATGATTTTGCGGGTAACTTTTATGCGGTACAGTCTTTTGAATATGAAGGAAGGCGGATTGCCATCGGATGGGTTTCAGATTTCTATAATGAGCATTGTCCGGAGATAAACGGCGCCTATGGCAGTATGGCAATACCGAGAGAGCTGCATATCAGAGAAGGAAAATTGTATCAGAGCCCAATCAAAGAGATTTATCAGCTGAAAGGAAAATGTTTCTGTAATGTCAGCAAACAGGACATCAGGCTGAAACATTTAAACCTGAATTCATATTATGCAAATATTGAATTTTCTTGTGACACTGATTTTGAAATTCTTTTGGGTAAGGATGGGGATGCGGAAATCAGGCTGGTACGAAAGGAAAAAGAGCTCAGGCTTGTAACACAAGGAGTAAAGTCTCATTTTGTGAAATGTGTAACAGAGCTGGAGTGCTTAGAAAAATTGGAGATTTTTGTGGACCACAGGCTTGTGGAGATATTTGCGAACGAAGGTGAAAAAGCAGGAACGAAATTATTTTATCATGAGAAGGATGGGATTTTTCAGGCACATTTTGATACTGAGGAATGTGTAGAGGCTGTAGAAATATATGAAATGAAGGGAATATGGTGATAGGTATGGAAAAAAAGAGAAGTTTAAAATTAAGTGAAAGAATATCCTATGCTTGTGGAGATGCCGCCAGTAATGTTGTGTGGGCAGCTTTGGGTGCATTTGTAATGATGTACTATACGGATGTGGCGCACATCAGCCCGGGAGTGATTGGAATGATTATGCTGGTATCCAGATTTTTGGATGGGGCGTCTGACCTGATTATGGGGTTGGTCGTTGATAATACAAAGTCCCGATTTGGTAAGGCGAGGCCGTGGCTTTTAAGAATGGCAATCCCCTTTGCAATTGCCACAACCCTGATGTTCTCCGTGCCGGATTTTGAGAATAAAGCAAAAATAATTTATATATTTGTTACATATAACTTTGTTATGACAATGTATACAATGATTAATCTGCCATATGGCTCGCTCAGCACACTGATGACAGATGATCCCTATGAAAGAAGTGTCCTTAATATTTTTCGGCAGATATTTGCCCAGATTACAAGTCTGATCATTACATCTGCAACGCTTCCTCTGATCAAAGTATTTGGAGAAGGACGAATGGCATGGACAATTACATATGGAATTTTTTCAGCGGTGGCAGCAGTGCTATTTCTAATTTGCTTTGCGGGCACAAAAGAAACTGTGGGTATTGCGGCCAAAGAACGTGAAACTGTGCCGATAAAAAAAGCGTTGTTTGCGTTGTTGAAAAATAAATGCTGGGTTATTTCCATGCTGCTCGGAACGGGAACCTGTCTTTTCTTTATGGCAATTTCAACAATAAACAGTTATTTCTGTGTACAGGTTCTGCATAATGACAACATGGTAGGAACCCTTAATGCGGCCTATATTGCACCGATGATTGTATTTTTCTTCTTCATGGCTCCAATTGTAAAGCGAATAGGAAAAAGGAACACAAACTTATTGGGGTGGCTGCTCATTTTGGTAAGCTATGTGCCTCTTTTGATGGCAATGACATCGGTTCCGGTTCTGATTGTAAGCGCTGTAATCAGAGGAATTGGATATGCCTGTGTAATGGGTGTGCAGTTTGCAATTATCGGAGACAGCGTAGAGTATGGAGAATGGAAAACAGGGGTGCGTTCAGAAGGCTTGGTGTTCAGTGCACAAAGTTTTGGCTGTAAAGTAGGAATGGGCTTAGGAAATGCTTTAATTGGAGCATTGCTTTCGTGGGGAGGATATGATGGTGAGCTTGCGGTCCAGCCGGATTCAGCCATTACAGAAATTAAATCGTTTATTGTTAGATAAAGAGGGTGAAGTATGATGAAAAATATTCTGTGTTTTGGTGATTCTAATACGTTTGGATATGATATATTAAAAGATTCTCGGTTTCCTTGGGGAGTTCGCTGGACGAGTATTTTACAGGAAAAATTAGGGAGTGATTATCGTATTATTGAGGAGGGAATGGGAGGCAGGACTACAGTTTGGGAGGATCCTATTGAGAATCTGCAGAGTGGAAACTCTGGCGGTAATGACAAGAGAATATCTACAAAAAAAGCAGAAAAAAGAAGTTTCTGTTCTTATTGTTTCTCCGATTGAAGTAGGCGAAAAGATTGAGGAAAATCCATATGGAATCTATATGGGAGGAAGAACAGCAGTAGAGCGTTCCCGGCAATTTCCCAAGTATTATAAAGAAATTGCAGAAAAGCATGGGTTTGGGTTTATGATAGGCTCTGAGTATGCGGAACCATGTGATGCGGATTCTATACACATGGATGTAGGGAACCATAAGAAACTGGCAGAGGCAGTGAAAGACAAAGTGGTTCAAATGCTTGAGTGAAATGACTTAACGGCAGTAATGCCCTAGAGGTGAGGAGTCAGAAAAATATATTTTACAAATCCCAAAGAGAGGACTATAATTACCACGAACCAGCCGAATGGCAAAGAGGAAAGCAGTTTGAGGAAATGAAGAAATTTTTTGGAGGTGTTGTGTATGAATCAGGATCTGACCGTAGGAAAGCCGGAGCTTGTCTTGTGGAAATTCTGCATACCGCTGTTTGGAAGTATTCTGTTCCAGCAGCTTTATAATATTGCAGACAGCTTTGTAGCGGGGAAGTTTATTGGGGAAGAGGCGCTGGCGGCAGTCGGGAACAGTTATGGGATCACCATGATTTTCCTTGCGTTTGCCTTTGGATGTAATATCGGCTGCTCGGTAATCGTCTCGCAGCTTTTCGGGGCAAAAAATTTTAAGGATATGAAAACCGCTGTGTATACTGCAATGATCGCAAGCGGTATATTATGCGCCGTGCTGATGTTTGCCGGGATAATAAGCTGCAGCAGTTTACTGCATCAAATTCGGACGCCGGATGAGATTTTTGGGGATTCTAAATTGTATTTGGATATCTATGTTTGGGGGCTGCCGTTTTTATTCTTTTATAATATTGCGACCGGGATTTTTTCGGCACTCGGGGATTCCAAAACGCCGTTTCTGTTTCTGGCAGCGTCGTCTACGGCAAACATTTTGGTGGATATTTTGTTTGTGTCCTGTTTGGATATGGGGGTCAGCGGCGTGGCGTGGGCGACGTTTCTGTGCCAGGGCGTCAGCTGCGTGTTGTCCGTATGGGTCGTGTGCAGGAGGCTTTCTAAGATACATACAGAAGGGAAGGCCGCGGTTTTTTCCTTTGCTCTGTTTGGGAAAATTGCGGTGATTGCGATTCCGAGTATTTTGCAGCAGAGTTTTATATCGGTCGGGAATATCATCATCCAGGGGGTGATCAACGGGTTCGGTTCGGGTGTAATCGCGGGTTATTCTGCGGCTGTCAAGCTGAACAACCTGGTCGTCACATCTTTTACGACGCTTGGAAACGGCATGTCCAACTATACGGCGCAGAATGTCGGCGCGGGACTGCCGGCGCGGATTCAGGAAGGATTTCGGGCAGGTATAAAAATGGTTTGGATTTTATGTCTGCCGATTGCGGCGCTGTATTATTTTGCAAGCGATGGTTTGATCCGCCTGTTTTTGGACAGTACGGCTTCTGATGCGGCGATTTCTTCCGGCGTATTGTTTTTAAAAATCGTCACGCCTTTTTATTTTGTTATTTCTGTCAAATTGATTGCAGACGGCATTTTAAGGGGCGCCGGGCTGATGAAGCAGTTTATGGCGGCGACGTTTACAGATCTTGTGCTGCGCGTCGTTTTGGCGGTTGTTCTTGCCGGGGAATTTGGCTATGCGGGAATCTGGAGTTCCTGGCCGATCGGATGGGGGATTGCAACCGTATTGTCCGTCTGGTTTTACCGGTGCGGTCCGTGGAGAGGGTCGGATGCAGCCGGCACGTAGGGAGAAACGTTTTTTATTTTTCGTTTGTATAATATAGAAACCAGCGGCATATACCAATGGTAAAAGAGTATGAAGAGACCAGGAAAATGTACGGGCGATTCGCGGATCGACGCCCAGCCGATAAGATGTGCGGGTCAAACGTGAGTACGAAAAATCCGGAGAAAACATGAGGTGAGAAAGGTTATGTGTACAGCGGCGGTTTATCAGACAAAGGACGTTTATTTTGGAAGGACATTGGATAACGGAGTTTCTTACGGAGAAGAAATCGTGGTTACGCCACGGAATTATTGTTTTCATTTTACCTGTATGGGAACCGTAAAACATCATTATGCCATGATCGGTACGGCGCATCTGGAAGACGGGTATCCGCTTTATTATGATGCCGTAAACGAAAAAGGGCTTGGCATGGCGGGGTTGAATTTTGTCGGAAACGCGCACTATCAAAAGGAAGAAGAGGGAAAGGAGAATGTAGCGGTATTTGAGCTGATTCCATGGATCCTTGGACAATGCGGCTCCGTGGAGGAAGCGAAGAAGCTGTTTATGCGGATGAATCTTACGGATACCCGTTTTCGCGGCAATCTTCCGGCGGCGCAGCTGCATTGGATGATTTCGGACCGGAACCAGTCTGTTACGATCGAGTCCGTACAAGAGGGAATCCGGATACACGAAAATCCGGTCGGCGTGCTGACCAATAATCCGCCTTTTGAAGAGCAGATGTTCCAATTGAATAATTATATGCATTTGTCACCCAAAGAACCGACCAATCATTTTTCGGATAAACTGAAACTGCAGGCATACTGCCTTGGCATGGGCGCTTTGGGAATGCCGGGAGATTTATCGTCACAGTCCCGTTTTATCCGGGCTGCTTTTGTGAAAATGAATTCTGTTTCCGGAGATTCGGAAGAAGAGAGCGTCAGCCAGTTTTTTCATATTCTTGGTTCCGTGGATCAGCAGCGCGGCTGCTGTGAAACGAAAGACGGAACGTTTGAAACGACCATTTATACTTCCTGCTGCAATATGAGCAGGGGAGTGTATTATTACACTACGTATGAAAATCATCAGATTACGGCGGTCGATCTGTACAGGGAAAATCTAAACGGCAGGTGTTTGGCATGCTTTCCTCTGATTCGGGAAGAAATGATTCGAAGACAGAATTAATGCGGATGGGAGAGTTTTTTTGTGATGCGTCAGGGTGGCTGGATGTTTTCTTTTCCGGAAATTGCCATCAGAACTTTTGGCGCGCAGTTTCTGCTCATATGTAGAATTTTGTCGTTTGTCAGAATGATATCGTTGTTTTGGATCGTTCGTATTTTTTCTAATGATACGATGCAGCTTTGACTGCATTTAATAAAATGGTAACGGGACAGCAGCTTTAGCTCATGGCTTAAGCTGCCGTATTTTTTATATGTGCCGTGGTTTGTGTGGATATGAATGGTGTGTCCTTTGATTTCGAGATAGTAGATGTCGCTGGATTTGATTCGAATGGTTGTGTTTTTGGTTTTACAAATATAATCTTGCTGGAGACAAACATACTGATGTAACGCTTCTTTTAGTCCGGATTCGCCGTATTGGGATAGAAATTGGTTGAGATGGGTCTGCAGGGTTTTGTCTAAGCCGTGTTCTTGTTGTCTGTTCATGGGTTTCGTTCCTGTGTTTTCGTGTTTTTTATTCTTTTTTCATCTGTGTTTTTCAAAAATTTCCAAAAAAATTTCCTTTGTGTCGTTTATTATACCGGATACGTTGTTGAAAACTTGTCGAAATGTGTTGGGAGGGGGTATAATTTTGGATGGGAATGGTGGGAAGTATTTGCAAAGTATAGAATTTAATTTTGACGGATAATCCATCGTTATCCGTCAATTAGTGAGGTAAGAATAGTTTAAAGT
>CAJTYV010000050.1 GCA_910584195.1 uncultured Ruminococcus sp.
TTCACAGCAAGGATTTGATTATTGAAACGGTTCAGATGCTGATTGAAAGTCTTTCTGATACCTCTGCACTCGATGCAAAAATTGAAAAAGCCATTCAGGAAATGAGTAATACTTCCGCACTGAATCAGATGCACATTCAAAACAATATCGTGACTGCAAGAAACACGGAAGAGTTCGACAAACGTCACGATGAATTAGTTCGGCAGTACGAAAGTCAGAAGGCAGTTTATGAAAAACTGATGCAGAAAAAAATTTACCGTCAGAATAAAGTCAAACAACTTCAACAGCTCGTTCTTCAGCTTGAAAAAGCCGATTCCCCCATTGATGCTTTTGATGAGAATCTTTGGCGAACGATGATTGAAAGGATTACTGTTTTTCACGATAACAGAATGATTTTTCAGTTCCTTGACGGAACTGAAATTGAAGCATAAGCACATAAAGCATTGCCGCCGTAGTGGTCAGCTTGATCACTATGGCAGTTAATTTTTTTAATTTGGCAACATAAAACGCAAGGTTGCATTGACCCTAAAATGGGTGCAAAAGAAAACGCTGACCCCTGAAAAGCAGGATTTAAACCTATTTTCGAGGTAAATATCCCTCCCCTATTCAGACAACAGAAAACGGCACTTTTCAGAAAGTGCCGATACTACGTTGTTTTCAAGACATAAAAATGCACCCCTATTTTGTATCAAAATAAGGGTGCAGGTATGTCATGATGTAACAAAATAGATGACATTAATTTTTCATCTATTTTACGCCGTTTCCAAACGTCAGCTTATATTTCGTTTTTAAAATTAACTATTCGTTTTTCGCCCCTAAGTCTGGATGTATTAAAAATACATTTTATAAACTATCTTTATAAAAGATATCTTAAAAAAATATTCTTAATGTTATACCATATTCTTATAGTGTTGATAATAGTTTGAAAAGAATTTTTTTTATAAAATTTTTCAGAAATTTTCTCACCTTTGAAGTTGATTCTTCTCTCTTATATGATTTTTGATGCAATCAGCATATAATCCTCACTCTAATTGGAGAGACTACTCAACTTGAGCACTATATTCATTTTGGAATAAAAAGTTCAAATTGTGTACTTCTTCTGAATCTTTTTTATGAAATTGTGGTTTATTTATATTATAAGTTGTCAGTAAATAAAAAGAAACACTCAAAAGCCAACATATAGGAAATTTGTGTACATAATAATAAAATCTGGACTTAAGCGTCCAAATCGAATTGCTATTATCATATCTATTAATATATTTGGTTTTTATTGACTTTTCTGTATTATCATGATATAATATGTAATAAGATATAGCTTTCTAATATATCAAATAGCTTTATTATGGTTTTTATAATTGGGTTTATTAAAAGAAAATGGAGGATTTTATGGAAATTTCAATGCTTGAAAAGGTTAAAATGGAACTGAGTGAGGCTCGAATAAAATATGATGAAACTATTTTGCAAGATGAAAATTGGTTAACGTCAATTAACAATTGTATTGACTTCTTTAATAAAAGCGAAAACAATAAAGATGAAATTGACAATTCCAATGATGATACATTTGCATATAGTTGGGGAGATAAAAGTGGACGAGTATCTTTTTCAACAGATGTAAATAAAAAGGATGTGATTAATTGGATAATGTCTCTTGCGTTCGCAATGGTTGGTCACCCGTGGATTGGAGTAATTAAAGTTACGTTATCGACTTTAATTAAAAAAATATGTTTATTAAGTCATGAAGAACGCTGTGTTTTTACTATCATTGTATATCTAACAAATAATGATAGAAAAAAAGAAATAAATAAAAGAGATGTCGCTGATTTTTATCAATGGAACGATAGTTTTAATGGCTGTCCTTTTTTTGAATGCTTCGACTGTGACAATAGAAATCGAGAAGACAAAGAATTATGTGGATATCGAGAGGATACATTTGACCTTGAAAGCATTCTTGTAAATCTATCTGAGTATAAGGTGATAAGATATGATAAAAAGACAAAAGCAATCTATATATTGTGAGGATAGATAATTCGATGAATAATAGAAAAAGAGCCATTTTAAAAAGACATAGTTTGATGTTAGCATCTATAAAAGATGTTGCAGATAAATTACTAATTGTACATCAGGTTTTTGAATTTACTCAAACATATATTTATGACGAGTTAAGTAAATTAAAAAGAACAAGCAACCAAGAAATAGATTTGGACGAGGAAGATGATTTTGAACTTGAACTATTGATTCAGGCTGCTCCTAACTTACTAAATTTAATAAAATCGAAGTGGACAGATGTCAGAATTTTTTTAGATTTAATTGACAATTTGCGTGAAGATATACAGGAAATCACAATTGCCGTGGAAGATAATTACATTGATAGAGATTATCGAGATTCTTATTACATGCATTATTCAGAGGAACATTCTGAAACATGTAGATTCTGTAGTCGCCTTTTGTTTTTTAATGGGAATTATTATAACGAACTCGATAAAGTAAGAATATCCCAAAGAACTTTTAAAAAACTTGAACGAGCTTTTATCGGAAGTATGGTTATTAGACCTATAGTCGGATGTGCAATTGGACGAACTTTAATTTCTCCATTTTTTCTTTCATCTCTTAATAACTCTTACATTAGATGGACGGAATATACGATATATTATCGAGGCTACAGATTTATAATCAAAGCATTTCCTTTTCGAATGCAAGACATGGTTACAACAACATGTGCTGAAATAACATTAATGAATATATTCGACTATTATAGCAAACAATATGTTGATTATAAATATCTCTTACCATCTGATATTTATCAAATTTGCAAACGTCAACACAATGATAGAGTGATTCCAACTGAAGGCATCTCATACGATGTTATTTCACGTATTTTTTATGAATCTGGATTCGCACCAAAGCTTTATATTATAAGCAACAAGAAAAAGAAAAATGTTTTTAACAATGTTCGACCAATTGAAATGTTGGATTACTATGTTGAATCTGGTATGCCTGTTGCTGTTGGATTGGATTATGGTACGATAGGACATTCAATAGTTTGTATAGGTCATGGAGCTTGTACTTATAATTTATCTGAAGTTACTCCAGAAAATACACGACCAATGAAAGATGATGGAATTTTTTATATTAATTCGGCTAACTTACATAAAGAATATATTTTTCAGGATGATTCTGAGATGCCATATATTACTCGAAAAAAGAGTGAAGAAGATAAAGATGCACTTATAATTGGATCTTCATCTCCCAAAAATATAAAAGTGAATTGCATAGTTGCTCCTTTGTATCGCAGAATGTATATGGATGCTAATGCTGCAAAAAAAGTAGTTTTAAGTATATTACGCCATCCTACATATACACCATATCCTATTAAAATATCTGATGATCGATCAAAACCTGGTCAAACTGCGGATAATCCAATAGTTTTTCGTCTGTTTCTTGCATCATCAAGGCATTTTAAGGAATCAAGACTTAAATCTATAAATGATAATTGGCTATATGATTTACATCAAGAAATTCCACTTCCAAACTTTATTTGGGTTTGCGAATTATATTCAAAACAAGGTTATATAGATAAAAAGCCTTTTGGAGAAATTGTTCTTGATGCCACTTCACCTGCTCAAGAAAATTCATTTGATTCATGTTTATTAATATGTTATCCCGAGCGAGTGATTGCCAAAAGTTTTGACGGACAAAGTCTTCTCATGGAGAATTCAGAAGCAATGGACTGGGCAGAGACTCCTGCAACTGCAAACTGCTCTTCCTTGTTTTCATCATATAAAGAAAACCTCCACCTCATTAAGTTATATCCGTAGAAACATATTAATCCGTTGTGAATTAATCGAATCCCCTCTTATGAATGAAAAATCAATCATAAGAGGGGGTAAATAAAGTCATTATATCATTCCGGTAATTTTAATAGGACTGATTTATACACCTGCATACAATTCAGTAGCCAAGCGCTTTGATTCAGCACTTATTTGTTTTTGTATCATAGCTTCTTTTCGTAGTTCAGCATTTATTTCAGCTATAGCTACATGATCTGCTTTTATACATTTACCCTTTGATTTAACACAATAAGGTTCTTTGATTTGTGCTCCTATATTTCTTCTTAATTTCTTTGTAGTAATCATTATTGCTCCTCCATACAAGACTTTAATTATTATAGCAGAAACTATTTGTTTTGTCAATAAGATAGAACTAAAAAAAAGAAGAGTTGTCATATCGGTCAAAAACGCACTGATTTTAAATTGAATTTTGTCTAAAATATCACTCGAAGCACACGTAATAAATACCCGTGCATTTGTATTATCTCCGTTTTTCAATGTTTATGCATAATAGATTTTCGGATTACATACTTCGTCTATCAAGATTTTGTATATTAAAATAACTTTCTGTGAAGTGTTATGTTATTTAATCTTTTTTCGATTATAGATGCAATCAGCACACCATCTAACTTTGCATGGCGAGATACTCGTAAAGATCAGCTGGAAAAGTGATAAGGTAGGTGTCAAAGGTATTGACGTTGGGAATGCCGGAGAAAAACTCATTGTTAGAATTTCTTTTATAGAGGTAATCTTTGATTGTACCATAGCTTCTATTGTTATCGCTGTAAGCATGGTGATAAGATCTTTCTGATAATTGCCACCACTCAAGCAGTTCAGTCTTTTGGCTGTCGGGAAGACAAGTATTTCTTCAGTTGCAGTTTTTTTGTTTTATCGATTGCTTTCATAATAGCTGTTATAATGTCAATAATGGTGGCCTTTGTAATCATTATAATTGTTCCCCCGATTCATATTCCTTGAGTAAATTTCTATATTCCTTTTTTCTCAGTGTCAATATAATCTTTAGCAAGCTGCTCCGCTTCATCAATACTGTTGCTGAGAAGTTCGTAATCAACGGCTGCGTTGAAAACGTCAACCGGAGTATCTATTTCCATATCAAAAATCTCGATTATAAATCCGTCACATTCGATTGTCTGTCCGTTTCTGTCCTGACGAGGAATCTTTGCAGAAGTTATCCGTATTTCAAAACCCTTGTAAGTCATACCGTCACCTCACTCCCTGTTTTTGATTTCCTTGTTCAGCCTGCGGATCTCATATCTGAGAGCCTGCACTGCTACGCCAAGAGCTCCGATTGCAAAGCCGAGAAGAATGCCTGTAAACAAACCTATAAATAAATGCGTCATATATATCACCCCTATTCTATTCAAGCGTCATCTGATACGGATCAGATTCATCCATGTCATCAAATTCCTCGTCAATATCTTCCGGATCATCTGATAATCTAAGTCCAGATTCCTGAGACTGCTGATAGTCAACAGACCTGACAAGTGCATCATGAAGATATTTCGTATTCAATCCGTTGTCCTCATAGCCTTTTTTGATTGAATTGTAGTACATCGGCGAAGGAGGACTGATTCCTTCTCTGTTCATAAGATAAGCCATGCCCTCACGGATCCTGCCGTTTACGTTCATATTGAATATTTCCTTGCGGTACATATTCGGAAAGCCCTCGTAGCGGTCCAACGAGATCTCATCTCTCTGATCTATCTCCCACATAAGCACAGGAACCTGCGCTCCCTTCTTGGGAACGATGGTTGCCACATTTCTGAATTCCAGCTCATAGTCGGGGAGCATTGCCGTACCCACGATTTTTGAATGGGGACAGCGATATTTCATCTGCTCAAGGTTTATGTTGCTGCCGTATGCGATATATAATCTTTTGTATTCCATTCGATCACTCCTTTTACATTGCCATGTCCATACCGATTTCTTCATCTTCGTCCAAACTGTCGTTAGGATCGCTCACAGCGGCTTGAACGCTTTCATCGGGTACATTACCGCTTTGTTCCTGAACCTCGCTCACAGGCTCGACACGCTGCTCACGCTCGGCTATTCGCTTCTGTTTCAGTCTTTCACGCTGAACAATAGCGTCCTCCGGATGCCTCCACGCTATATTTCCGCTGAGATGATTTAATAAATGCATTCGGCAGTTTTTGTATTCATCGCCTATGAGACCGAGATTCAAAAGCCATACCCGAAAGCTGTACCTCATATTGTCGCTGTGCGAAACAGCAGGCGAACAGTATTTCTTTATCATCGCTGCATTATTTATTGCCAATGCAAGAACAATCTGCGCTCTGACCTCACCGGCGTGAAGACTGGCATTTGCACAGCGTATCTCATAATGTCCATGCTGAAAAAAGCTGTGTAAATTCAAAGCATAATATCTGGTCTCTGAGTAATGCCTGTCTGCGTCGTACATATTCCCACGATACCAGAGTTCCTTGATTTTTTCCATATTATCCGGCTTCAGTTTATTCAGCTTTTCAACGAACACCGGATCACTCTTACGGCAATAGTTCGATCTTATGGTCGATACTTGCAGCGCGTCCCACAGAAAATTTTCCTTACTTGAAAAGATGTTTACAAGGTTTCTTAACTGTTTCGGAGTATAATCGTCGGCTGAGATATGGATATGCGTACCACAGCGGTATTTCGGTCCGGTAACAGCTCCTGCGCCTCTCAGCGCCCTTATTACCTCCTGAAGCTTGGGAATATCCTCATATTCCAGAACAGGAGAATTCAGTTCAACGTTATATGAATCGGATGCGCTTTCTCTTTGTGCGTTAACTCCTTGAATACTTGAATCGTACACAAACGACCATTCTCTGCCTTTGCTGTCTTTAACAATATATTTGTCATAACTGCCGCCGTAATGAGACGCTTCTGTTCCGAACAGCTTTGCAACTGCCTTTGCCGCCTGACATCGTGTGATCCCGGTCATTTCTATCTCGATACCAAAGGAACGCTGCTTTATTCCGTCAAATTTTCCTGACAATAATTATCCCCCTCCCATAAAAAACAGCCTGCGACGGCAGACTGTTTTACATTAAATCTATTGTATGTTCTTCAGCTTCATTGGACTCCATTTCATATATCGTGTCCGCATCACCTTTATCAACGATCTGATAAATTACCAATTCAATTTCTTCGCCGAGCAGTGGTGAATTGTAAGCGTTGTCATTAAGCCAGTATTCAACCGCTATTTCCAGCGGATTTTTGAATTTCATCAGATATTCCATTTGCGATGTATTGACTACCTCTGGAATAGCTGTTGCCAAACGCTGAACAGCAGCGATTTCTTCCGCTCGGTCTATAAGTTCATCTGAGTTAAGTGCTTTCCACTGAGCCTTATAATTTTGATGGCACTCTGCTATTTTCTCAGAAAACTGTACTTTCAAGTCTTTCATCCATTCACCTCATTTCTCAATTTCTGTTTTAACTTCAAACCCTCCTTTAAAAATTATCAGTATCTCAGTTTTGCTGAGAACCTTAATGCACTCTATCACCTTTCTGATGATAACATCATTGAAACGATCAAGTTCAAATCTGGTATTTTCTATTTCTCTGAGCTCATTTTCAAGCCTGCTGTGAGTTTCAGCGGAAGCCTGATTCTGTGATCTCAGAGCAAGCAGCTTTTCACTCAGTTTTTCTTCCTCTGCAAATAACTGTGCGAATTCATTGTCCAGCGAATCTGCTCCGCAGGCACCGGTCGCTATGAGATCTACAAAGTCGTTACGAGCCTTATCGATCTCTTTGAGCCGCTTTTCTATACTTTGAATTTCGTTATCGGCAAGTCCCGATAATACCGATTCCGTATTTTCTTTCAGAATTTTTGCGATATCCTCATGGCAGTTGTAAAAGTCGTTTATCGCCTTCACAATCGCTCTGTGCAGCGGTTCTTCATGTATAGTCGGGGAATTGTGGCAGTAACGGCTTCCGTGGTCGAGACGGCTTATACACCGCCAAACGATTCGCTTTTTACCGTGAACATTCCATGTGCATCGTCTAAACGGAGTACCGCATTCTCCGCATATAAGGAGTTCCGTCAATGCATATTTGCTTGAGTATTTTCCTTGCTCTGTGGTCGTTTTTGAACTTACTTTACGCTTGGAATTACGTCTTGCAAGCTCCTGCTGCACAAGATTGAACATATCACGTTCGATGATCGCAGGATGACAGTCGGTTACAAGGTACATCGCCCTCTCTCCGTTATTTTTCTTGTGCTTATGCGTAATACAGTCCACCGTATACGTTTTTTGTAAAAGTGCGTCGCCTGTATATTTCTCGTTTCTGAGAATACGGCACACAGCGTTTGCCTGCCAGTCTGAAACTCCTCTCGCCGTTGTTATTCCATTCGTATTCAGCATATCTGCAATTTCTTTAGTTGCGTATCCGTCCAGGAATTTTTTATATATAAATTTTACAGTTTCCGCTTCTTCGGGTACGATTTCGGGACTTCCGTCATCGCCTTTTTTGTAGCCGAGCCAGTTTTTGTACTGATATCGCACCTTTCCCTCACGGAACGCCATTTGCACTCCCATTGAAACATTTTTGCTGATCGATTCAGATTCAGCCTGAGCGAAGCTGCCGTATAACGCTATCATAAATTCGCTTGTCATGGTAAGCGTATTCAAATTTTCCTTTTCAAAAATCACACCAATTCCAAGGCTTTTCAGCAGTCTGACGTTTTCAAGGCAATCCACGGTATTTCGGGCAAATCTGCTTGCTGACTTGCAGATTATCAGATCGATTTTCTTGTTTTTACACAGTCGAATCATTCGGTTAAATTCGGTTCTTTTCTTTGTCTGAGTACCTGATATTCCCTCGTCTGCAAATATTCCAGCAAGTGTCCATTCCTTATTTTTATTGATAAGGTCGGTGTAATATGTGATCTGTACCTGATAGCTGTTCTGCTGTTCCTCAAGCTCTGTAGATACTCTGCAATATGCGGCAACTCTGAGCTGCCTGTACTTATTGCGGTTTTCCGCTGTCTGTGACTGTGCAGGAATTATCCTGACATTCGGAGCTGTGGGCATTTTTATCAGTCCTTTCTGTGATATTTTTTATGATTGCTCCATTGATAAATTCGACCTCAATTGTACAAAAATGGCTTATCAAGATTCGTGAAATACACGCCTTGAATAAGCCAATATTAAGCGTATTTAATTGTTCATGATTTTCAAGAATAGCTTTGATTTCCGCTGTTTTCTGCGGATTTTCATTGTAAGTACAGCAGTCATATTTCATTTCTGAAAGCTTGAAAATTTCAGATTTTATTCTGTCAAAATCATATCGTGCGGAATCCATCATCCGATTTATTTCATTCTGCTTGCGAATCACATCAGCAGTAGGCAAATACACGTTAATTTCACAGTTATTCTCAATTAAATTTGAATTGGCAATTACAGTATTTAGAATGGTCAAAACTGCTCCGATTATCATCTGATCTGTAAGCTGATATTCAAATCTGTAACAGTCAGGATTTCTGCAATCCCATTTCTCGCAACGGCAGTTACCACTGATTCTTGAAAGTCTGTGACCGCATTCGCTACAATATGTGCGGTTTCTGATTTCCTGCAAATCTTCCGGAATTACGCAGACAAAAGTTGATTTTTTAACACGCTTTTCGTTTGCAGTTTTAAAGATTTCCTCATTGATAATCTGCGGATATTTGCCGTTTCCGAGATACTTTTCGTTCTCGATAATCCTCTTGACCATGTTTTTATTCCAATGTTCTGAATCGACGGTATATCGGATTTTTTCGGATTCCATTAACCTTGAGATTTGTAAAAAGCTGCTGCCATTCAGATATTCTTCAAAAATTCTGACAACTGCTTTGGATTCTGTCGACTCTGTGATTATCTTACCGTTCCGCATACAGTAGCCAAACGGTATTGTACGATTTTTAGGCATAATTTCACTCCTTTCTGTCAACAAGAATACCACATTTTTCAGCAGAAATCCAGTATCAAAACCAACAAAGAATAGTCCTGAAATTTGACTTTCAGGACATATTCCGATATATTTTTTCTGTAAATTTCAGACCGCCAATAAGGTGAAACTCCAACTCATTCGGATTTACAACTACAATCTTCTCAACTATATTTTCAAATGCCAATTCTTCAAACTCATTTATGGGTGTATCTCGCTTTTCAAAAAAATCTATCATCATTTCAAGCTGTTCCAACATTTCATCTTCATCATCAGAGCGTGTATGTTTTTTCAGTTCAGATTGGAGCCTATTTATTTTAGCCGTAAGCTCTTTAGTCTGCTCAAGGTATTTCGCATTATCAAGAAAACCTTTGGTTTTCAACATTGCAAGAACGTGAGTCTGCTCCCTGAGCTTTACAATATCTTTATGAATATTCATAACGTTGGAATTGCCATTAAATCGGCGTATCTTAAGTTCCTGAAGTGCTGCCTGCAAGGGTACAAGAATCTGCTTGTAATTGTAAAGTAGTTTGTTGTACAATCTTATAAAAGCTGCATATATATCGCTTTCCAGAATCCAGCCGTTTTCACATAAATTCGCCTTTATATCATGTGTTCGGCAAGTCCAGTAACGCTTTCCGTTACAATTTTTAAATTTATAGGTTGCTCCGCATTTTTGACAATAAATTCTTTTTGATAAAATCAGATGATTATCAATATGTTTTCCGTTCCTTGACCTCATCAATTCCTGTGCCGTGTCAAAAATTGTTTTTTCAACTATCGAATCATTGACTTCTGTAACGTAATACTGCGATTTTTCGCCATAATTTTTCTTTTTTATATGCGGAAGCGTTTCAGTAATATAGCTTTTCTGATACAGTGCATTTCCGATATACCGCTCATTTTTCAACACATACTGCACTGTTTTGGCTTGCCAGGGTACACATCGCTGTCCGCTCGGAATGTTCATTTCATTCAGCATATCTGCTATTCTCCTTAATCCATATCCTGAAATATACCATTCAAACATCTGCCGAACTATTTCAGCCTGATCTTCATCAACAACCAATTTTCCATCTTCATTTCTGAATCCAAATGGGGGAGTAGAATTTCTGTATGTTCCGTTCTGCATACGTTTCTGAATGCTCCAGCGTACATTTTGTGAGATTGAAGTCGATTCCTCCTGAGCAAGACCACCCATGATAGTTATCATCATTTCATCAGCAATATTGGCGGTATCAATATTCTCCTTTTCAAAGAATATTGTAATTCCCAGCGCTTTAAGCTCACGGACATTTTTCAGACAGTCCCTCGTATTTCGAGCAAACCTACTGATCGACTTGGTATATATTCTATCGATCTTTCCTTTTCTGCAGTCCTTAATAAGCCTTTGAAACTCCGGTCTTTTATCCTCACGAGTTCCGCTTATTCCTTCATCTGCGTACAGATCGACAAGTGTCTCCGTTTCGGAGTTCTCAAACTTATGAGTATAATATGTCATCTGAGCCATGTAAGAATTTATCTGATCGTCGCTGCTTGAGGATACACGGCAATACGCCGCTGCTCTTATTTTTCGGTCTGCTTCTGTTTCGATTGTCGGTTTGATTATTGTTACCGTTGGCATATTAAATCACCCCACACCAATAATACTACAATTTCGCAGAAATTGGTATCACCATACCTGACAAAATTATTCGTCATGATCTGTGCAGTTCATCCTATCGGCTTGTCCTGCTGCCTGACATAGGCACATTGCAAAGATCCCGACAATTCCCCCGAAGAATGTTCCAACAATAAATCCTATCATTTTCCTACCTCCATGTCCATTGCGGACGGATATTTTTTCATTATCTCCGAGCGGCATTTATCCTCGATCTGTTTCTTTTCATCATCATCAGCAAGACTCGTATTCTCGGTTAAATATACATGAATCAAGAAACACATCAAGTCTGCCTGACCGTACTTTTTCATTTTGTACCCTCCATTAAATTATTCCAGAAATCCCGAATTTTCCCTATATCCTCAGTCTTGTTTTTGATCGGAAGTGAGTTAAGAGCGATATTTCTGTACCTCGCTCTGATCTTACTGCTCACCCTCGGATCAAGTACCGAAACTATCCCTTTATCACTTGCGGAACGAATCAGACGTCCTGCCCCTTGTTTCAGCTTTATTATCATTTCGGGTACTGCAACGTCATTGATCGGATCATTGGCTATTGACATCTTATGATCAATTATCGGATCTGGAACAGGAAACGGCAGCTTGAAAATTATAACCTGTGAAAGACTTTCGCCCTCAATATTGATCCCCTCCCAAAATGTTCCTGTGCCGAGTATAACTGAATTTACATCCTTTCTGAATTTTTCAAGCACATATTCCTGTGATGAGCCGCTGTGCTGAATAAGTATTTTATACGGCAGATGCATATTGCTCAGTCTTTTGTAGACATACTCCATATCCTTTTTTGAGGTAAACAGAATCAGTGTTTTGCCGTTTGTGACCTCCAACAGCTTAATAATCTCTGCAATCGAAGCCCTGCGGTATTCTTCCTTTTTCCTCGGATGTGGAAGAGCTGTGGAGCAATACAACATTGTATTCTTATCATAGTCAAAGGGAGATTTTTTCGGTTCTGATACTCTGCCGGCTGTCGGAAAACCGATACTGTTAAGGTAGTATCCGTATCTTTCATAAGGCGTACCTTTATGCTTGTCCGAAATAGTCGCAGAGGTCAGAATAACATTACCCTTAGCAAACAATAAAAGCGATATTTTTCTGCGGATGTCTTTCGGACATATACACAGGCGGATTTCAATTCCGTCCTCTGTCCATATGATATGCTCGGCAGGATAAAGTATATTGTATAGAAATTCCTGAATTTCAGAGGTATTGACATGAGTGAACCTTTCAAATCTCTGAAACTTTCGGTGCAGTTCCGTAACATATCCTGCAATCGCTTTTGTCATCACGAAATTATACGCATTGCTTTCTTCATCAAATTCTTTTTTCTTTTGATGAACCTGTTTTATCAGTTCTTCGTACAGCTTTTGTATCGTTATTCCTATGCTTCCGGCAAGCGTATTGGATAATTTTCGCTCCCGATACGGTGTGTTTTCGACACAGCGGTTTATTGTCCGTATCATATCACTCCTGCTGTACGATTCGGTATACGCTTCTCTGAATTTACTCTCAATATCGTGAGCTTCATCAATTATAAAGGTCGAGCAGTTCCGGTTGAAAATTCCCTTTTCATGCAGATAATGCGAAATGAGCATATTCTGATTACAGATCACTATATTTCTGCCGTTTCTGATTTTCTTTCTGATCTGATGGTATTGACATGAGGTCGTATGATCGCAAATATGACAGTGTTCGTTTCCGTAATTTCTGATACAGATCATTCCCCATAGTTCCGTTGGAATATTGATGCATAAATCGCTTCTGTCCTGCTTGTCCTCGATCACAGCTTTCCATATCTTTTGGAGCAGAGTATCTTCCTTGTTTTTCTTGAGCAGCACACGAAGCCTGTGCTTGCAAACATAGTTCCTCATACCTTTTGCAACAACAATATCAACATCAATATTGAGCATTTTCAGAACATTTCGGGCGTCCTTATATAGCTGCTCCTGCAAGGCTATAGTTGAAGTGGTGTGGTTTGACAAGCAGAATACAAAAAACCTTTATTTCCCCGGTTTGTCCTTTTT
>CAJTYV010000051.1 GCA_910584195.1 uncultured Ruminococcus sp.
GGAGTTCTTCGCCTATGATGTCAAAATCCCTGCGTATGGCTTTCCTGCCGACACCATACAGCTTCATCATTTGTGATGTGGTCAGCTTCTTCCCCGACAGCAGCATACGCTCCATATCGCGCCGCCGCTGGAATGCGTTGTCCTTCATATTCCACCTCCTTCCCATGTTTGATTCCCTGTGGGTATTATAGAAAAAGTAATGTTTCCCCTATGGCTACCTTCCTCAAAAAAACTGATTGTTTTTTCAAAAACGGTAAAAGTTATACCGACTTTTTCTGAAAGAATCCCGTATTTATCAGCACTGCAAAAAAAAGTCGGGATAACGAATAGCAAGCACTGCCTGTGTTCCCTCACAGGCGGAATTTTTCCAATTTTCCCAAAGACGGAAACTTGAAAAAATTGCTTGTAAGGGGAAGTTTCCCCCTAACCCCCTCTGGGTTCAAAAATCACGAAATGCCCTACGGGGATTTCTGATTTTTTCACTCATTTTTTTGCACGAACATCCCCCGTAACGATACAGAAGATAGTGTAAAATCCTTTCATAATCCCATTACAGAAAGGACGTTAAAAATGGCAAACAGAGAGCGCAAAAATGAGTTGAAAATATACCTGAGCGACGATGAGCAGTACATACTGGAGCAGAAGGTAAAAATCTCCGGCATGAAAAGCAAGTCCACCTTCCTGCGGCATCTGATTTTATACGGTTTTGTCTATGACATTGACTATTCCGATCTGCGGGAATACAACGCCGCACTCGGAAAAATCGGTAGCGATCTAAACCAGATCACCAAGCGCATGAACGCCACAGGAAATGTCTATGCCGACGATGTAAAGGAACTCAAAGCGCTGATGGAAAAGGTGTGGAATACACAAAAGTCCATACTCTCAAAGCAGCCATACATGAAGCAATAAATTGAACCAAAACTCCCATTGTTGCATCGCAGTGCAAATCAAATTTCTTTCATAAATTCGTAAAAATGAAGCCGCAGTAAAATCTAAAATCAGACAAATTTCGCACCATTAAAAAAGATGTACCGCAGTAAAGTTTTTTCCTTCCTTGCGGTACATCTCGATGTGTATAGTTTGCTATTAATTTTGTTAATTTCTTTTATTCTCCATTTATGCAATTTTCGTTTCATCTTCATTATGTGCCTTTCTTCAATCTGAACGTATTTGACATGCTGTTTCACACAAACTGCAATGCGATCCTGTCCAGAAAAGAATCCCATTGCAGTACCAATTTTTTTCATAATTCCAAAACAAAGAGCCGGCAAACTGTGATTATTCTCAAGTTTATCGGCTCTGCGTCTGTGCGTCTGGCTCTTTGATAATAGACATATTCATTTGTTGAACATTTATAAGAGTTTCCTGCTTACACTTTGGACAATATAAAGGAAAATTTTCAAGAATTGTATCTTCACGCAATTTTAATCTTGTCTTATTTCCACATACAGGACACAATAACCATTTTTCCTGCTTCATACTGAAACCTCCTGTTGTTCTTTTTCCATCTTTCTAAAAAATCCCATTGCAGACATCCCAACAACACATACAATTACGCCGGTCGGTATGAAACATAAATAAATCATATTGCTAAATCTATCAAACAGGAAACCGTATATGATTTGTCCTATGGGTTGAACGCACAATGTAACTGTAGATGTATAAGCCATCACTTTACCAATCAGATGATTAGGTGTCCTCTGCTGTATAAGGGAAACTGCAAAAATTGAAAAAATACTAATTGCAATCTGCATACCACAAAAAGAGACAATGGTGACAACATATTTTATAACGGAATCAACCGGACACAGGAAAACAATTCCCGCAGGAATAATAAAAACTCCCATAGAAGCAAGCAGGATAGCTAATCTATGTATTTTCAATTTCTCTGCAAGAAGTCCTGCAGCAACACTTCCCAAAATTGTGGCAATCGCTAGCGAACTTTCCGCTGCCCCATAATACTGTGCATTTAATCCAAGAACGGTACGCACAATAAAAGGAAGTCCAACTATGGTAATACCCATTACAAAAAATCTTGAAAATGCGGTCAAGAGCAGCATTTTGGCAATGTTCGTTTGTTCTTTTGAAATATATCGCATACTTGACAGGAAGTCCTGTTTGACAACTGACAGTATACCGCCTTTACTCTCCGAACGTTGATAACTTAATTTTATAAAACATTCAAACAGCGCTGTAATAAAAAAGCAGACAACACTTGCATACATAACAGGCTTTAAACCAAATACCGCATACAGTACACCACCCAACATTGGAGCCACTAAATAGGACAGGGAAGCCACCTGATTTACAACGGCATTCCCTTTCATTATGTTATCGCCCTGCAACATAGTTGGAATACACGCCTGTACTGTAGGCGTTTCAAATGCCCCCAAAACAGAAAGTATGACAAGTAGTACACTGATTACAGTCAGGGCATTACTTTCAGGCAAAAGAAGTGTCGCACATAAAACCGACATACCTGTTAATCCATCCAGCGCAACCATAATATTACGCCTGTCTGCCCTATCTGCAAGAATACCGCCTAATGGCGAAAGAACAATAGTCGGGATTGTGGCAACAGATAATATCCCCGCAAATATAGCGGCTGAACTGGTTATTTCCAGTACATACATAGACAATGCGAGCTTCAAGATGAAATTTCCAAACAATGATGTTAACTGTCCTAAGATAAGAAGCACAAAATTCTTTGTAAATAGTTTTTGTGTCATAGCTCATTTCCTCCTCTTTCTGAAATATCAGCAATAAATTTTTCTGTAAATGAAATAGCTTCCTCAGCAAAAATGGGCAGTCCCATATAGTTTAATACATCCATTACACAACGATATTTATGATGTATTTCTTCCTCCGTTGCCGGAAATACCGTTGGCATCAGCCAGAAGTTAATGAGCGGCAAAAGTTCGGAAAGCTCTTTTGTATATTCTGTTTTGATTGAACCATCGTTTTTTCCCTCTTCCAACAACTCCAACCATAAAGGAGTCAATACACGCCTGTTTTCTTCCAATGCAACGGCTAAGATATGTGGATCTTTTAGAATAGGGATTGCCTGCATATTCAGTTGGTTACGCGCTGCATCCGATTGATTTAATACCAACAACTCCTTAATTTTTTGTAATCCGTTCAGGTCATTCCGCTTCCTAATCGCATCAAAGGGATTATTCTCAAAAAACATTTGATTTCCTAATACACGCATAACATCTTCTTTGCTTTGAAAAAAGCGGTAAAACATTCCTTTCGCCCCACCTGCAATGTCCATGATATCGGAAATCGAGGTTTCCTCATATCCTTTGGAAGCAAATAGCATTTTCGTGGCATCAAGAATTTCTTTTCTCCATTCATCTGGTGTTTTTTTTACAGGTCTAGCCAACTTCTGATATACCTCCTTTGAAAATAGTTATTGACTTCAAGTCAATAACTATTTTATCACTATCATTATTTTTTTGCAATAGCTGAAAATTTTCCACATTTACCCTGTTTTCGATATAAACCTCCTGCGAACGCAAAATATCAAGCACTTAGCACACATCATAAAAACGTATACCTAATTGTTCCGTTATGAAAACTATATTCAAACAAGCGACTTTTCGACAGGAATCTATAACAAAAAAGTTTCATCAGATTTTATTGACCGCATAGGAACAGCCTGCGCAATACAGAATAAGGGACGGATTCCGAAATTCGGCACCCGTCCCTTAAATAAACATACACCTATCTTATAGCAGATTTTGGGCTTACACAAAACTTGAAACAGTCTCTTTAAGTGAATGATTAGTCAAAATCATAAGGATTGCTATAGCACATCCAATCAAGTGGATAAAGAACCCCATGTTCAGCTTCAAACTGAGCTTGTTGTTTTGCACTGCGAATAGCTTCATTCCTGGACGACGTTTTCTTCATCTTCTTATCGTTTGCTATTTTAGCTTTATAAGCTTTGTTGTTAGGATTATTCTGATTTGCATAATCATTAAGCTGCTTTTGGGTATGTGTCTTTGAAGATACGCTCTTTTTCTTTGCCATGAACAGTTTCTCCTTTCTCCTTGACTCCATCTAACAATTACGCACAAGATAGCGGACACTACGTCACCTTCTAAGCTGAATCCAATAAAATTCATAGGATTATCTCTGCATTTAATTATTTCTCAAGGTCGGAGAAAATTTCTCATATTATGAGAAATTCCTGCTAGTATTATATCATTTGGGAATATCAGTTTCAATCAAAAAATCATGCAAAGATAGCGCGAGATTATTGTCAAATATACATTGGCAAAATCAATTAAGGGATTAATCCCTTGACCCGTCCATGCCAGAAGTGAGAAAGGTGTGATTCCTTTTCCGAATAATAAGGACATTATGAGAACCTTATGTCATGAAACAATATTTCTTGGCATAAATCAGCGGTTGCATGCAACCGCTGATAAAAACAAAAAACTTACGCATTCAACTTGACAAACCCTCTACATATCTGATTTATATCGAAAAAGGGATATTTTTGCTCCCTCCATGTGCGAAATCCGTACTGCTTTCATAAGCATACCCATATTTCTGTAACAGAACGGACAGCTCTTTACAAATCTCTGTTTCATCTTCAACAACAAATATTTTCACTTTCCGTTTTCCTCCCGTTTCCTTTTATCTACTGGCTTTTCAGCGTCCTTTGGTATCAGCCACAAGCGGCTGAATTTTGCCACGCCGGGTATACGGTTTTCCTCACATAGCTTTAGCACCCGTCTTTCTGAAATACCCCATTTCTGTGCTGCTTCCGGGGCAGAAATATATCCGTACCGCCTTTTTATTATTAGTGTTTTCGCAATCCAAATTTTTTCTTGGTTGGATTTGCGGTATCATCATACTTCTTTTTTAAAGTCTCATATAAAGATTTGAGTGCGAAAAATTCTCCCTTAATAGGAAATGAATTGTCCATAATAATATCATATGCCACTTCATTATATGGATTCGGTTTTAAACACGCCTCAACATCAATTCCACAGAGAAATCCTTTCATTTCATCGATATCGTCTGAAGAATATATATTATTTGCTTCCTTATAACTCGTTGGAATTTCAAATCTCTGCACTAATCTCATATTACCCGGATGCGATGTATGTCCGAACCAACACTCGGCAATCCAAAAATATTCTTCTGAATCATCTGCATATCCCTCATCACGTTCAAAACTCATAGAAATATACCCATGGTCAATTCCAAACTGCTTTTTAATAAAACAATACATTGCTGATGTATGGTCATCATTGGAACACATATCCTCATCCAAATCGCCTGTTACATATTCCAAACGTGGGTAGTACTTTCTTAAATAGTCCTTATAATCTGCATCATCATTATTATATGCAAACATTTCTTCTAAGCACGGTAATATCACAAATTTTTCCATTGTTTTATCATCCATACCATACATCATAGATAATGTTTCATCTTTTCTTATTTTTTCATCCAATGCCTTGAGTGTTTCAATCACAGTATCCTTATCAATAGATAGCATCATCAAATAGTAAAATGCAGCAAAATATTCTTGAAATGACCTATGTATAAATTCATAAACACTTCCGTCTTTATAAATCAAACACAATTTTTCCGTCACATCTCTTATAAATAATTCCGGGTCGATATTTAAACCATTATCTTCCACCACCTGATAAAAATACTCCATCATCAAATCTCGGTCAAATTCATATTTAGAATCAGAATATGTCAATGCACAAAATTCAGCAAAATATTTCTGGAAGGTTTTCTCATTTAACCCTGTAAAGAACGGTCTTGTCATTCGCTTAGTCTTTGAATCGTACTCCGAAGCCATGGCTATATATGTTTTTTCATAAAATACATAACGTTGTGTTGGAATATCATGAATCATATCATATGTTCTTATCATTAACGATAAAAATAACGGATTACCAACAAAATCCCTTTTTTCATCTCTATTAAATCTAAAAGCGTCTTTTTGCAACTTGTTTATAAAATCTTTCTTTAGTTCATCATCCACTCTATCCGAGTCTAATCTGTTAATGAGTTCACACGCTTGTTCTAGATTCAAATTTTGCAAATCGTACTCAAAATAATGATTCAACGTTCTTATTTCAGGGATATCTCTTGAAGACATAATAAAAAAAGTATCCGGTCTACCATCTTTGATTACATCTAATTCATCCTGAAAATCATTAATATAATCTCTATTTACTTCATCAAATCCATCCAAAAGACACACCGCACGACCTGTATCTAATAAATAATATAAATCAGATAATTGCAGTGCAGTGTCAAATCTTTTCAATTCCATAGCAAGCAATGTTTCCAAATTCTTCTCATCCGGCTTATAGCTTCTTAATGTAACCATGATTGGGACTCTTCCACCTGGTTTATATAACTCAGCCGCATCTAGCAAGAATTTTATAAGCAACATGGACTTTCCCATACCACCAATTCCCGAAAAAACACAAAAATGTCTACCAAGGTCATCTAGCATAATATTAGACCTAGCACGATTTAAATGCTTATCATTATAATCAGGTCTTAACTCACCATTAGTGCTTCTCCTAACTTCCCTCATACGTTGGCAAACGTCATTGCACACATAAAATTGTCGGAAAGGACGTTCTTTTGTATCCAAAAAACCTTTTTTATTTTCGTAATTTCTTAATGCACCCTCAATATATTTTGAAAATTTATCAGATACAACCTGCTTGGTTACTTGTTCCAATACAAAAACGCCATCTTCTGGGTCAAATGTAGCAAGATCTGGTGCTATTCCATTTGGCATTATGATAGCTTTTGGACCCTCTGCGACCTCTTCAATAACTTCTTGAGTGTCAAAAATTGTTTTTGTTTCATAAGAAATTCTTATACCATCATACTTATCTGAATTTCCTAAATTACAAACTACTTTATCTGCTGTATAATCTTTGGTCTTCTCTGTCCAATGCTCTATCGTAGACTGACCTGCAGTATGTCCATCAAAATACTGATAGACGTAATACCACACGCCAATCAAGAAATTGTAAAAATAAATCTCTTCCTCACCATTTAAAATTTCATCTTTAAAAGCAGGAACTAATCCGGGCTTTACAAATAATGAACGGTTATGTTCCTCAATAGATCTATCAGCTTCTACCAATTCAAGCAATGCCTTTATTAACAACTTATGTGACGCTTCTTCAAAATAATTACTTACAAAATTTTTCATTCTTTCGAGTACTGCTTCTTCGTTATTTTTAAATTCATCACGAAAAGTAGTACATACATCTGTATCGCCAAATCTTACATAATTTCCCTCGACTGGCAACTCTTTAGCATTCTTACATTCAGAAGCGTATTTATGTAACGATGCCTCATATACATCCTTCACTGCCGGAGGGTCAATTATTCCTAAAAAGTCTTTAAAACATTCTTCTTGTTTTCCCGTTCTTCTTTTCCTCAACCGCAAAACAGTAAATAGCAAAGTAGAACCACATAATCTAGGGTAAAACTCCTCTTCTGTTTTTCTTCTAATGATAGCCATTTTTCTCACACTCTTTTCTTTTACACAATTAATCCAAATTAACCGTACTTCATCTTTGATTAACTTTGTTTTCACCACGATAATAAAATCATCGAGGGAAACATCTGCAGATAACACTCCTTGATGTCTGGCTCATTCGCCATTGCAGACTAACAAGACTCACAAACAAAAGGAGAAAAATTATTATGTATAACCCAACATTTTATCATCAATATGACATCGTATGGATTAACAATCCTGTAACCAATGAGGAAGAAACCCGCAGAATGCGTGGTGACCATTATGGCATCATCCTTTCAGAGGATTTTCAGAATGCTACATCCGGCACCTGTATCTGCTGCTATCTCACTAGCAACCTTTCTCATTTGGACGTTAAGTCCAATGTATTATTGCAGTTCTACGATTGCCTTAGAAGCCCAAGTGTTGCAAAGCTGATTACTACAGTACAACTTGACAATTCTTGTATCGACCGTAAGGTTGGAAAACTGACGGAAGCCGATGCACAAAGAATCCGTGATGGACTCATGCATGTTTTCTCAATCGGCTAAATCATTATATATAGTGTAAACAACATAGTCCATTACTTTGGAGTGCAATGCCTCTGATTAAGGCATTCATTCCAAGCCTCCAAGGTAATGGCAAATACTTCTTAACTTCTTTAACGTCCTCTTTTAGCAAGTAACTTTTTCCTGTACCCGGTGCGCCGAAAACAATACGATTTCTTTCATACGGAGTATCAAGTCCTGTTTTAAATATCAACTATTCATATTTGTTTTCTTATTGCGAATCATCATCCGAATCGTTCTCTGCATTTACATGGCTAATATAACTATTGCGGAAGTGCAGCTTCGCCTAAAATTGTAAAAATATGCACAAAGAGTATCTTTGAGATGTTTATAACTAATTTCTTTATGCATAAAGCAGACGGCAGTATCCTCTTTTTAGGAAAGCTGCCATCTTGCGTCCCTGTATTATAGTTACATCATCTCAAGGCTCTTTCAAAAATGGTGTAGTTGTGGTATAGTAAGCGCCTCTTCCTGCCAAGAAATCATTGATTTTACAGGCTTTTTCGGAACATTTCAAGATCCTGCCGTGGCAAACGAATAATATTTTAATCATTACGCTAAAACTCCTTTATTTCTTTTATTTTCAAGGCTTGTAGCCGTTTTCTTTGTTCATGGTTTCAGGCGTTTTTTCTTGGATTGTCACATATTTTCTTATGTTTTCCTCTGCAAAAGTGGTAAAATGAGTGGTAAATCATTTCACTTTACCACTTGCCTTTTTACTCGCCCACTACACGCTGTAACTCGCTCCTCGCGTCCTCAAAATTCACATGGGTATAAGTGTTTAAGGTAACGCTTATGTCAGAATGTCCCATGATGTACTGTAAGGTTTTCGGGTTCATTCCGCTTTTTGCCATGTTGGAGCAAAATGTGTGTCGGCATACATGAGGGGTAATTTTCGGCATCTGCACCTTGTAGATACTGTTATACTTTTCAAGGATATGTTGCATATACTTTTCCCAATGCAGGGCAACCATAGGCATACCGTTTTTATCCAAAAACAAAAATCCTGTATATCCCTCAATGATTGGCTCTGTTTTCGGGGCTGTCCGATTTTTAATAATTCTTCGGAAACATTCTGCAACTTCTTCCGTCATGGGTACATAGCGAATCCCTTTTTACGTCTTTGGCGCTTCTATCACATATTCCATATGACTTGTGCGCTGTAATTGGTGATTGACCCGAATACGCTTTTCCACAAAATCAATATCCGCAATCGTCAGACCGCAAAACTCCGATATGCGCAAGCCTGTATGGAACAGAATAAAGATACCGTCATAATACCTGCAAAAATGCCTGTCCTCCTGAACAAATCTCAAATATTCCCTTTGCTGTTTTCTTGTGACGGCTTCCCTCGTCATACTGTCATTTATAATGACGGTGGATAATTCAAACTGGAACGGATTCTTGCGGACTAAATCATCATTTTCCGCCATTTGAAACGCCGGTCTGAGTACGCCCCTAATTGTATGAATGGAACTGTACCCCCGTCCGTCCACCTGTTGTAGCTTAATCAGCCATGCCTTTGCGTCGGACAGCTTTACCTTATCAATCCGCCTGTTCCCGAACGGGTCTTTCTTCAGAATATTTATTACAGTTTTATATCCTGCTTTGGTGTTATGGCTTACTCCTGTTTTCAGGGAAACATATTTCTCTACCAATGACAGCACCGTATAATTGCCGCCGTTTGATACAACCTGATTGAACATATCCTGTTCAATCTGTTTCTCCTTTTCCCGTAGCGACAAATCTTTGTGTTTATCTTTCGGGTGTGGGTCGTTATGGTCTAACCGCCAGCTGTAAACATTTTTTTCTTTTCCGTCTTTGTCAATATACTTGAAACGATACCTGCCGTCTGCTCTTTGGGTCTCTCCATTGTGTAAAATCCTGTTTCTTTTGTCTCTCCTTTTTTCACTCATGGCTATTTTGTCTCCTTTCTGAAAAAGAGACCCAAACTCGTGATATTATACTAACACAAATCTAGGTCTCTTTCCATACCCAACCGCTATTTATACCACGGTTGCCCTGTCTAAATATTCTTCAAATTTCTGCCGTTTTATCAAAATGCGGTTGCCGTTCATAATAATAAAGTCCGCTTCGGGGTGTTCCTCTGCTATCATGCGCAGCTTGTTCTCTCCTATATGGTAATATTCCGCCGCTTCCGTAATTGTCAAGGCATATCTTTTCCATACAGGAATTGCACCCGTTTGTATGTCCTTTTTATCCATGTCAATCTCCTGTATTATTCTTGTATTTGCAGACTTCCCAATAACGGGATTTTAAGAACTGTACCATTGTCAATGTACCGCTGTCACACAATACCCGAAACCAGTCGTTGCGGCTTTCCTTTGCAAACAGAAGTAACTGCGCATAGCTTACAACGCCATTCTGTAAACAGAAATCAATCATTTCCCCGATTGCGCTGTACTTATCTGTTGCAAGGTTTATCATGGTCTGATAATCCGCCCCCGAACAGGATATAACATCCGCAGTTTCATATTGTGCTTTTTCGGGGTTATCCAAATGGCACAGATAACGCGCGTAGGCTCTTGCGCATTTAAGCGGTTCCATTCCCACGCCGCCAATGACCGAAAATACTTCCTGTGCCTGTTCCATGGTCTTTATCCCGTCAAACAGTATCATCACATGGTAATGCTCCTTTTTCGTTGTCCCGTCTGCATTTATATCCTTGTTATGTAAGGGCGAAATCAACGCGGGAACACATTGCTCCTGCAACAGCCTTATCCAGTCAGCAGGCGCAGATTCAGGATATACCACAGTTGCATAGTTTCTTGTCCTCTTTTTCTCCATATCTTTTTCCGAACACTGAACAATGTTCCCTATGGGGTGTCGTAGTGCCCCATAGGGGCGGTGGCGGTCGCTCCGCTCTGTTTCTCCGAAACAGCCGCCACCATACAGCACTTTACTCCTTGCTCAATGCTCCTTTCTCGATAAACGGCGCAAGAAATTCCCGTGGCTTTGTGTCTACACCCTGCCTGTAAATTAGTCCCGATCCGATTTCACGCCGATTATTTTTAATATCGGAGAAATCCGAGCTGAACGCCATTTTATAGGCTGTTTCACTCATTTGCCCCATACAGATACGACAGCCGAGATTGTCGCGAATTGCGCCCTCGATAAATGCGGTGTCGGGTCTTTGCAGTATCATTCCCGCATAAACGCGTTTGCTCCTGCCGGTGACTACAATGGCGCTTAATCTTTTAGCGGTTTCTTCATAGGTCTTTTTCTCCGCTATCTTTGCAAAGGCAATCATCTCGTCAAAGAATAGAAACACAGGATTAAATTCTGCTTCTTTGATACCGATTTTTTGCAAATCCTGTTCACGCAATCGGACTTCTTCCTCTGTCTCGCGCACCACTTTTGCAATCTCATTTTCCTTTGTGGCATAAACCGCAGGTTTCCCTTGCATGAACAAGCGCATATCGTCATCGTTTTTCGGGTCACAATAAATAACTCTGACCCCCTGTTCAAGAAGGCAGGA
Organism: uncultured Ruminococcus sp.; assembly: GCA_910584195.1. Taxonomy (GTDB): domain Bacteria; phylum Bacillota; class Clostridia; order Oscillospirales; family Ruminococcaceae; genus Ruminococcus. Next base: position 11,600 of record CAJTYV010000051.1, read on the forward strand.
TATGATATATTGCGCAAGCTGCGTTTTTCCGCTTCCCGTGTTGCCAATCACCATAAGGTGAGGACATTTCTTCCAGTTCCAAAGAACATCACTGGAGAACGCAATTTCATTTTCCCCCACTGTCATAATATCTTTGTGAGACTGGATTTTTACCTGTTTTTGCGGTGTTATCTCGAAACAGTATGTAAGGTAACCCCTTTCTTCAATCCGCTCTGTGCAGACCGTGCAGAACATGTCCGCAAGGGACCGTTCCATGTCACGGAATTTTTCAGAACGCAAACAGCCGTCCATACGGATTCTGATACAAAAGATATTTTCCTGCACATCTACCCTGTATTCAACAACAGGGTAATAATCCATTCTTTCTATCTTCCGTTCCCCTAATATTCCCTGCTCAGTGATAAAGTGGGACTGATACAGGTTATTTCTTCTGATAAACTTTTCCATCAATTTTGAAATCTTTATCAGTCTTCTAAACTTGATGTGAGCAGTCATAATGCACAACACACCGATCATACCGACTGCAAACATTCCCAATATAATATTTCTTTCCCGAAATACTATATAGAACAATAAGAGGGCAATCAAGAACACACTCCACATGAAAATAAAAGCATACAATCTTGTAAATTGCTTATTTCTTAATCGTTTCCACTTGTTTCTTCTCATGTTTTATCACCTCCCAGCTTAATCTGCTTTCCCCCGCTATTTGCAAGTAAACTGATATTTTTAGCAGTAATCGAAAGCTTAACCTCGCCCTTATTATTCCAATCCTGCCATACTTTAGATTCTAATCCTTCAAATTCCACAGGGACGGGTGTACCGTCAAATTCAAAGGGCGGCTTCATAATTCCTGCTACCTTAATGTCAACTTTCTCAAAATCCATAGTTTCGGATAGGCAGTTGAAAGCAAGACCTTCCTGTTCCCCTTTGACCCCCTCTTTATAACCCGCATACGGGCGCACACCGAGCAGTAAAAGTTTGTTGCCAATTGTTTTTTCAATGTCGATTACTAAGTGTTTTATGATATGATTAGCCATAATCAATTCCTTTCTGCCTATCATAAGGCTTGCAAATTATTTTATTAAGCTACGTAACTTACGTTGATTATAAAAGAGCCGAATGCGTTTGTATTCTTTTGCTAATAGAAAGCGTAAAAACCTGATAAAATCTAGAGGAAACCAATATTGGCAAAAAATCAAAGTCTTGCAAATGGCTTAAAATTGTTTCCTTTTTCCAATGTAAAACAAAAAAAATAGCAAAAAAATACACATCACGCTCTGATGTGTATTACGTCTTGCTTTTAGTTTGCCGCTGTCTTCTTGCACAAGTTCCTAATCTATCATCCTTTTTTATTTCTAATTTTTCCAATAATACATTACACTCATCAACAGTTTTCCCTCTATATTCGGAGAGAAGCGTTATATAAGCAGAATCTATTTTGTTATGTGGATTAAACAATGAACCTTGACTTCGTAATAATTCTTCAGCAATTTTTAATCCTACATCATACCCGACACAAACAGAAACTATTGTACTTTTACTACATGGTTTTTTCCTGCCAACCCATTTACGTAAATTATAAAACATGGAAGGTCCTAAACCCGTTTTATCTTGAAACTATAAATGAGCAAATATAGAAATTTGCACAAAACTACCCTACCAATTTCAA
>CAJTYV010000052.1 GCA_910584195.1 uncultured Ruminococcus sp.
CATACATCATAAAAGGCTTTAAACTTTAAGCGATAATTTTTCTACAGTTCCTAATCACTCTCAAATAAACTCCATCATTTTCTCTTTTCATGTTTGATACCAAATACGCTTTTTGTATATCCTTTGATTGTTCTTCACTTACGCATAGTGAAAATACTTGCCCTTTGATACCATTTCTCAATGCATCTGCCGTTCCCTCACAAATAACATTCCCTTTTTGCAGCATAATAATATGATTTGCTATGTATTCAACATCAGAAACAATATGGGTTGCGATAAGGATCATTCGATCTTTTGCAATTTCTGTAATGATATTACGAAATCGAATTCGCTCTCCAGGATCAAGACCAGCCGTAGGCTCGTCTAATATCAATATTCTTGGCTCGTTTAATAGTGCCTGTGCAATTCCCAAACGTTGTCTCATTCCACCGGATAATTCTTTTATTTTTTTCTTTTTCTGTTCTGCGAGATTAACTGCTTCAAGTACCTCCTTAATCCTGCGTTTTCGCTCGGCCTTCTTAATTTCTTTTATGCAGCACATATATTCCAAAAATTCATCCACTTTATAATTGGGATAAAATTTCGGATATTGAGGCATAAAACCAATTAATTTCAGATAGTCAGTTCCTAAACTTTTTATATTAGTTCCATCTAAAAATATTTCTCCGTCCGTGGCATTTAAGGCACCAATCAAAATATTGATCAATGTAGTTTTTCCTGCTCCGTTTGCCCCCAACAAACCATATATTCCATTTTCAAAGGTCATATTAACTGATTTAAGTGCATTAAAATTCCCATATTTCTTTGAAATGTTATTTAGCTGCAAATACATGATAAACCACCTTTCCAGCATCTCCGTTTCCTATCAACAGATAATCGTTTTCAGAATTACAGAAATCGTAAAACCTAACACCTTTCTCTGTTGAGAACGGAATTTCGTTTACGCACTCTTTACTTGACAATTGATATATCCGTACCCTGTGCTTCATCAATTCATTGTCTAAGCAGACATACACAATCAGATATGCTCCGTCACTTGTGACAGTAGCAAATGTACTTTCTGTATTGTCCACAAGAAATACGTTAGATTGATTCTTTTGGCAATCATATATAACTACCTTTCCACTTGAACTATGTGTTGCCGGATCTTCACTATCATTTAGCACAAGACACTCTCCCGACACACGAATTTGACTTGGACTATAATCGTCCTCTTCTTCATAAACTATCTGATCAGTACTCAAATCCCAATATCCATATCTTGTAGTTACTGTCGTTTCTCCTTTCTGTTGATAAAATCCTACCTTATTTTCATCAATAAAAGCAATCTCATATCCAGAGAAACCATCCTCTTCAATTTCATGAACTTTTTGTTCTCCACTTTCAACATTAAGGACATATATTCCATTTATTGTACTCCATGCAATATGATGACCTAAAGGATCAATCTTAGGTTCTGGCTGACTCTCTTGAATTTCTGTCATCAGTTCCTCTGAAATCATACTTTTCAAGTCAATTACATTCTTTTCCTGCAATTTTTCATCGTATGAAATAAATTCATAGGAAGTTTTATAATCAGATGAACCTTTACTTATTATAATTCCATTTACCTGTTTTGCATTATCTACATCTTCTTCAAATGTTGATTTGACTATTGCATAACCGTCTTTAATTTTTTGATATGCGTCGATAGTTTCCGTACTTTCAACTGGTACTTCCTGTAATACCTGATTCAAACCTAAGTCTAAAAGAGTTAGGTTTTTATTTATCTCGTCATATTCTAAATCCACATACGAAATTTTATCGTCAATTGACTTATTTTCTGTATTCTTTTCAGAAAAATCATTTATTTGTGTATTCTGAATTTCTATTGAATCCTCTTTGCTACTACAAGCGGAAATTAGGCATATGCAAAATATTGATATTAAAAACAAACTAATTTTTTTCACTTAATCCACCTATTTGTTTATTAATAAACACCTTTCACTTTGCGTTGTATCATCTTGAATCAAATAATCTTCACCACTTGTCGCAGCAACTGCATAAAATGAGCAAAGTTCCTTATACTCCGAAACATCTATACACACATCAAAAACAGTCATTTTATCTGTTGTAGTATTTATTTCACAATAATCGCAATTGTCGACTTTAACAGGCTCATTATTTATAAAAAATGTAATTTTCTTTGCTACCTCTTTTCCTCCATATATTTGTAACGTAAGGTTTAACTTTCCGTTCTCAGAATACAAGCAATTCCTATTGTCTTCTGTTTTAATTTTAAGATATGAAGAATAATCCAATGGATTATCGGTATCATTTGTAACAAGACCTTCAAGCATTGCCATCGTTTCTTCTGGAATATCAGTAATAGTAGTTTTCACGATATCTGCTTTTGTTTCATTTATGCCTGATGCCTGCATATTTACAGGGATACAAATTGTAGAATTAATTTTTCCGCAATTTCCGAATGATGTATTTCCATCTTGCTCTGGTAAATAATCCGATTTAAAAACAGTTGCAAATTGCATACCTATCACATCACCTTTTTCACCAGATATTGGTGTGACAAGTGCTGTAAAGTTAATTGTTTCATTTGGACCTAGTGTAAAATAATGAACCATTTGTTTTTCACTTACTATTCCATTCAACGTATATGAATATGGCTGAACCTCTCCATCCAAAAACAACATTGCAGCGACTTCAATATTTTCTGAATTATCCATTGTTCCAACATATAGTGGAACGTTCATTTCTGAACCTGAATAGGTATATTCATACTTATCGGCAGGCTGAAATCCCATCATAATTGTTCCTTCTGATTTTTTTATAAGTTCATCATCGCTGCTTATTATAGATGATAATTCAGAATCACTATCTGTATTCAAATCTGATGATGAGTTATGATTACTAGTACACCCGCTACAGAAAACCATACAAATTACCATCACATACTCCATTACTATATATCGAATATGTTTCATTATTTCATTCCTCCTAACAAAAATAGTCGTAAGAGTATTATTCCCTTGCGGCTACTTCTCCAAATATTGACACTACGGCTAAAATGTTTCTGCTAAATATTTAGCAACGCTACCTGTTCCCCTAGCCTCATGGCTTGAAAAACAAGCAAGTTTAGTACTGCTTGAGTAATTGGTTACTTTGATAACATCGTTGACCTTTGCATTATTCTTTGTAACACTTGCTGTAGCAACTGTTGCACCTGTTGCATTAACCTGAATCTCAACACCTGTAATCAATTTGTTAGCTGTCTTTGTAACAGAAGTTTTAGCTGTAACAGTTGAACCACTTCTTGTCAGTGAATAGTTCATTGTTCCAAATTCTGAAGTTGAAACAGTTGCTGCATTGGCTGTCAACGGAATACTTCCCAATAAACTTGCAGCCATAATTAATGATAATGCCATTTGCTTGATTCTCTTCATGATAACTTCCTCCTGATTTTATTTTTTTAACTGCGTTGGTACTTTTGGTTCATACAACAAACCACGACACAATGAATTTGCATTACTTCGAGCAATAGCTGTCACCGCTTGAAGTACGAGATGGGCACTTTTCTGGGGTGCCTTGTTCACTTGTTTATTGTCCATCGTTTTCACCCCCTCCTTAATTGTCTGACAATTTCAGGCAACTTTATTTGTTTACCATGGTATGTGCTTAATATAACAGAGTATTTAATTTTTTCAATCCCTCTATGCACGAATGGTAGCCCAACATGCACGAACGGTAGCATATTATGTTGTGTACCCATTTTATTGATGATAAAATTATATTTGAAAATAATTTAAGGAAGTGGAAACTATGCTATATATTGATTCAATGTGGGAATATATTGTTAATTTCTTAGAACTGGCTTTGTTTCTAATATTTATCCATACAAAATTGCATATTCGAGCAAATTATAAACATCAAGCAGTTTGGATGTTTCTTTTCGTATCCATTCAGTTTGCTGTTTTATGTACGCTCAATAAAATGGGAATATCATCCTATGTCCCCCTGATATCATCTTGTGTATTAGATATTGTATATGCAATTTTGTTTTATCGTGATAATTTGATTCTCCGTATCTTTTGGGGATTCTCATATTCCATTATATGTTTAGTTGCAGAACAGATTACATTCTTTATTCCAGTAACGCTTTATAAAGGAGCATCTTTGGAATTGTTATCAGGTGGGGAATTGCGAAAGCCATATACTATGCTGTACTTGGCAATGATAGCGATTTTTGTATTGTTATTTCATTATATTGGAAATAAAGACATATCTCTTTCCTCTTTCCAAAAAGTTGCATATATTTGTATCGCAATTTCTGGACTTGCAATCGGACACTACATATTAAGGCTGACTTTGGAATCTGTTGATAAATTTGATGATTCTTCCTTTTCGGCAAGACTCTCTTTGATTAACTTATTTTTTATTGTTTTGTTTTTGGCATTGATGCAATACATTTATCTGCTAGGATATTCAAAAGAAGAAAACATACGATTATTGGAAGAACAAAAGATTTATGAGCTGGAAAGGACTGAGTTCAATAGCTTATCTGAGACAGCAGAACGATTACGAAAAATGAAACACGATATGCAGATTTATGTGGATGCAATCAACGTATTAGCAAAAGACAAGAAATGGGATGAACTTATAGCATATACAGAGCAATACCATAACACTCTTACAACTACGCAAAGTGCCATAGCAACGGGAAATATTGCTATTGACTGTATACTTACTGCCAAACTTTATTATGCTGAAAAACACGGAATTAAGACAGAATATTCTATTATGGCTCCTGAAAATTTTCCGCTTGATTCTGTTGAACTTTCATCCATACTTGGAAATATATGGAATAATTCCATTGAAGCAGGAGAAAGACTTATAATCTCTAATCCAACCGAGCATCCGTACATTTATTTTTATATTAAACCTTACCAGAATATGATACTGATCCACATTGAAAATAATTATGATGGTGTGATAAAATGTAGCATTGATGGAGACATTTTGAGTGTCAAACAAGGAAAAGAACATGGACTGGGGATAAGACGAGTAAAAGAGCTTGTAGAAAAGGCAGATGGCGTATTGCAGATTACATCTGATAATAAAATTTTTTCCGTGCATATTATGATACCAGATAAGGAGAATGACAAACTACTATGAAAATGAAAATAACCATACTGGAAGATTCTGTGATTGAATTAGAACGACTGAAAAATGGAATAAGAAAATATGGGCAGCAATATGATTGGGATATTGAAATTGACGAATACAAATCGGGCGAAGAATATTTTTCAAAAAACTCCGAATGCACCACTATACAGGCTTCAGCATTTTTCCTTGACATACAAATGGGGCAAATGAATGGAATTGAGGTCGCTAAACGCCTTCGGGAATCTGGGTATCATGGGATTATTGTATTTTTAACAGCCTTTAGAGAATATGTATTCCGAGGATATGAAGTCAGAGCTTTAAACTACTTGCTTAAACCCGTCAAAGAAAATACTCTTTTTCTGTGTTTGGATGAAATTGCGAAAGAGTTATCTAATAATACATACATTTACCGAAACAAGCAAGAAATTGTAAGTATTCCCTACACAGATATATTGACATTTTCGAGCAGATTACATTATGTTGATATATTGACTGTAGACGGCAAATGCTATGAACAAATGTCTACCCTAAATAAGATTATTGTCCATTTGCCAAGTGAATTTATCCGAACCCATCGTTCTTATATTGTAAATATGGCACATATCTATCGTATTACATCAGGAACGATTGAATTGTCAAATCATCTGACTACACAAATTGCACGTTCTTATTCCAAAGATGTGATAAGTGCTTTCGCCAAATATACAACAAGATTTGATACAAGCGGGGATTTTGAATGATTACGAAGTGGGCTACATCTATTGCTAATAAGTTAGCAGAACTATCAGGGGAGGATGTTTCTGCGGATCAATTAGAAATATACATATATGGCTTAGAATGTTTCTTGAATACTTTTATAACCATAGTGTTATTGTTCGTATGGGGAGTTTTATCACATACACTCGGCTATACCCTAATTTGGGTAATTACCTTTTCATTGTTACGGCATTATACCGGAGGTGCCCATGCTCCAACGCAGTTAACATGTATCTTAGGCAGCTTTTTTCTCGGTTGTCTTGATAAGTGGGCTATAATCTATTTAAAGCCAACTGTACTAGGATATTTGATACTTGTCCTTATGTGTATATTATTTGCACCTATAAGTAACCATAAAATATGTTTATCTGCCAAACAAAAGTGGATACATAAATTTATTTCTGTGGTAATTGTTAGTATTGGGCTTTTGCTGTTTTATAAAATTGGGAACACGAAGATGAATACCACATTGTTTTATTCCTTTTGTTGCGTAGTTATTCTAACGATAGTCGAAACAATTAAAAATCTAATGAGACGCTTTACAAAATAGTAGGATGACTTTTCATAAATATTCAAAAAAGATAAAGAATTTGATGGTCTTTATCTTTTTTGAATTTAATTAGATTATCTAGCTCCTCTGTCTGCTGGCGAACGATAGTTAAAAACTCTGTCCTGTTCCCGTTTCTGAACTTCTGCCTGCTTTTCTGCAAGCTTTCTGTGGGTGGATTTTTCTCCATACTTTGATTCCCAGTCCTTTGTCGCTTTGACATAGGCTTCATACTCGGACTTGCCTTGCTTGTAGTCTTGCAGGAACGCATCTACCGTTGGATATTTGTAATCCTGTACGCCCGACTACTTGATAAGGTGGCTGGAGAATAAAATCGAATAACAAAAACTTTCCCTTGTAGATACCTCATAAGGGCAAAAACAAGGGAAAAGGATACATATAGGGTGGCAAGGCATACCGCCAAGCCGCATAAAATAAGGAAAGTTAGGATTTTAGTTATACAAATTTAAAATTTTCGTTTTGAACACCGCTTTCAGACGCGTTCGGAAGCAACTGTAGAGCTGATACGCTTAGGATTGGAGCAGCTCAAAAAAGAAGAGGCCTCAAAAGAGGCAACAGAAGACAAAAACGCCCAGTGACCGGCCGCGCACATAAATAGCCCGGTGGACAACTATCCTATTACCAGGACGGCTGCCCATCGGGCTATTTTGATTTTCATTTTCATTCCTTTCGATGCGGCTTACAGCCCAAAGGCTTTCCTGGCGTTCTCCACATCATCGGGACTGCAGCCTACGGTCTCCGCAATCTGTTTGTCCGCAAAGCCGGGATTGCGCTGTATTGCCTTGAATATCTGCGCCGATAGAATCAGACCCTTTTCCAGGCCCTTTTCCCAGCCTTTCTGCATCGCCTCCTGCTGCTTTACCTGAATATCTTCCTCATAGTCGTATTCCGCTATCAGCATATTCGTCACCTCGCTCCCTTTCCGTTTCAGATAGTCCGACAGGATTCCCTGCTGGATACACTCATTGATTGCCTTTTTTATCGCATCTTCTTCTATCGAGTTCTTCCTCACCTTATCCACGAACAGGCTGTATTCTCTTAATATCCCACATTTCTCCAGGATGATATGCGCCTTGTGGGAATTAATGTTTATGACCTTTACGGTCAGCTCCGCGGAGTTTCCGCCAGGGGCATCCAGAAAGGCATCAGACAGCCTCAGCTCCTGCTCCTGCGGGAACTCCTCCGTCCCATTATAAAATGTATAGAACTCCGGAGTCGGTATCTTTACCTGCATCGTCCTGTACCGGGCCTTTTTCTCCACCAGCTGCTCATAGGCCCTCCCCACGTACATCAGGCAGCGCAGGGGCATATTGGGATTCACGGTGCTCTGGTGCTCCCCCAGCACCAGCACCCTGCCTTCCACCTCAAAGGAGATGTCATTCTTGAAATTCTTGTACAGCACATCCCCGACCCTTACCTTCCGGATGATGCTTTCATCCTGATATGCCGTATCATGCAGTGCATTGTACAAGCTCAGCAGATTCTTCTTCGCGGACTCGTCCTCGTAGAACAGATCCACGAAAAGGCTGTCCTTGTGTTCACGGTTCTCAGTACCCATCGCCCCACCGTCTCCTTTCTTCTTGTTTCCATCATAGTATGACCTGACAGTTCTGTCAAGCAGCCCTTACATCCTCGTGGGGAGGGGGATTCTATGCCCTTTTGCACCCTACAGGTTTTACAAGGCTTTCATACTTATAACTTATATATTTTTTCTATACTCTATACTAAATCAAATATCTCGCAACCTCTCCAAATAGACATGCAAGCGACACAAATTAGTCCTTTAGGGCATGTTCACCTGATTCGCTGCCATCCCTATATAAAATGCAAGAAAGCTGATGATACTCATACTGCGGATGAAAATCACAGGGAACACCAAATTTATCCATATAGGGCAGTTCATTCAGTTCCAGAAAACCATCCACCGCTTCCTGTAAATCCTCAACTGACCATGTTGACATTTCTTCCGTATTAGGGCCAACTGGCCATGATGCCATCTCGACAATCTCAAAGACTTCACTGTACTTTCTTTCTGCAAGCAAATCCACTACTTTCTTCACAGTCGGCTCGGCAAGATGGAGCAATTCCCCTTTTTCCAATTCTTTGATATCCTTTAAGGTGTACTTTCTCTCATTCAGCATATTTACTATTTTATCTATCGTTTCTTCCATACACTTCATCCTCCTAAATTCCGATTGAACAAAATCGCTGCGCGATGGCTGGCCAAGGCTATGGCGCAGCTTTTCTTTTCCTAAAAACAGTGGACAGGAACGTCCCAAGATAGTATTGTTTAAGTGCGACCAAAAACATACTTCGAATACGGGCTTATCCCTGACCACTGCTTATGATAAGAATAACACCCTCCTGCTGCATTGGCAAGCACTTTTATTTTGCAAATGCCCCTCCATAAAAAGATATTCCGTAACTGCTGACTGTCTGATTTTATGGAGGAACCGATATGAACGAAAAATATATGCTGCCTCTCGAAGAAGAAGCAAAAATCAGGAACCTTAAGAACCGTTCTGTTCTCTGTTATAGAAACTATGCATCCTATTTTCTGAACTATATGAACTATGTGGGCGAAGACCCGCAGGAACTTTCCTGCCAGGATGTCCGAGACTTCCTTCTTGCAAAGAAGGAAGAAGGACTCAAGGCCACCACACTCAACCTTTACAATTCAGCCATCCGTTTCTTTTACAGGAACGTCCTGCATATCCTCTGGGCTGATGTCAGGACGCCCCGCATGTGTGTATCGACCATAAGCTCCACACCGTCCTGTCCAGGCAGCCCGGCTGAACTAAACCCCATAATCTGCAGCAACCAGAAGCTCTTGTATGATGCGCTCTATCATGCTGCTTCCGGCACTCTTGACGAGTTTTGTGCAGACCCCAAATACCTGGGTGCAAAGATTGGTTACCTCTGCATCCTCCATGCCCGGGAGTCTGAAATAAACTTCCACCCCCATATCCATGCCATCGTGCTGGGCGGAGGGCTTGATGCGCAGAACCACTGGAAAGGGAAAAGGGACGGTTTTTTCCTCCCCGTCCATGTTGTGTCCCGGAAGCTCCGCGGCAAGTACATGGCGGAATTGAAGAGGCTCATCACCCTGTGCCGGAACCTGCTGGGCTGCAGGGCCTACCTTTCACAACTGAAAGACAAGACCGGGCCTGAAATCATAAAGCAGCTCTAGGGCGTGGATATCTGTAAGTGCAGGCACTGCGGGGGACGTATCGTATCACACCATAAATCCATTCCGCTGCGGAACTGATTCGTCGGGCATCATATGGCTTCGAAGGCTTCCTTCTGGGAGGCTTGTTTGCCATGCAGAAAAATGGAAGCCATGCCATATGTTTGCGATATTTCTGAGAAAGCCAGATTTATACAGATGATTTTGCCTTTATACACTACCTGCCTCCCTGCTCTTTTATGCCATTACCGTATTTGGAGCATGGCTTTTACAGCCCTGCATATATTTGCAGCACTTTCCGAAGTTCAGGGCACCAATTTTACATCCAAAGAACACTCTGCTCCAGATCAGTCCGCGCACCGGCATATGGTCAACACGGTATTTCCTGCGCAGTATGGAGGGGATAGCCTCTACTCCGTTTCGGAAATTGGACAGCTCTTTAAATTCCTCTGTCCCCCGGTATTTCTGCTGTTCGGCACGCCGTTTTGTGTTTGTTGTCACCAGCTCCACGTTCTTTCCTGCTGCCAGCCCTTCATTGGTTTTTCCTGAGTACGCACCGTCAGCTACGACAGTTGCCTGCTCCTGGTGCGCCTCTTCCTTTTCCAGATAGTCTTTCATGAACTGGCTGTCACTGTAGGTATTCTTCTCAACCTGATATGCCGCACCATACAGCACATTGTACAGGCTCTACAGGTTCTTCTACGCGGACTCGTCCTCGTAGAACAGATCCACGAAGAGGCAGTGTGAATGGTTTATAATTCTATTTTTAATATAATTCCGTCAACATTATCCGAAATCCGCAAAAAAGCCCCGCTCCCTGCCAAAACAGCGTGACAGAGAGCGGAGCTCCTATAAAATACGATTCCTCGATTTACCAGCCATACTGCTGAGCATACTGAGCAATAGCTTCCACAGCGTCATTGTATCCGCTGTCGATAGCGCGCTGCTTCATATCAGCGAACATATCGGCCACAGGCTCCGTACCCGTGATGATCTGCCAGTACTCTGAACCGAATGCGAAGGAAGTGATATCGGTCACTACCGTGTCATCAATCAGCATGGGGCCAATCTCCGGCCATACAGGATCCTGGTTACGGATAGCACATGCCTCTGCATTCAGGGCCTTGGTCTCATCATTGTACTCATCGAAATACTCCACATTCTCATAAGCGGCAAGTTCGAATCCCCAGCTGGGCCAATGTGTCACTGTAGAGCAGGGATATTTCACTGACATTGCAGTGGAGTTGCCATTCTCATCGCGAATCAGCTTGATATTGCCGTCAGCATCGCGCTCCCAGTCCTCGCCCTCGAAGCCCATACGCATATACTTGCCTTCATCAGACAGCAAGTACTCATAGAAATTCAGGAAACGATCCATTTCCTCCTCGGTAATGTCTTCGGAGAACATGGTAGCCACCATACAGCTCGTATAGCCATCCATGCGGGGAGTGTCGCCATCCTTAAGTGCTAATGCCGGAATCAGTCCCAGACGGTCAAAAGGATTGATACCCTCGTTGGCAGCACCATAATACTTGACAGCCACGCCGTTGATCCAGTCAGCGTCGGCATTGCGCAGACACATTCCGGCCCTGTTGGAAGAAAATGTCTTCAGACCGTCTTCCCACTTGATGCCGCCGAAATCAGGATCAATGGAGCCGTCCTCATACATCTTGCGCAGCCACTCCAGGATTTCGATATTGCTGTCATCCATAGCGCCAAAGAACCAGTTGCCGTCCGCATCCCTGTTCCAGTAACGGTTGGAGATTCCCGTGCTGGAGAAGAAATAGCGCAGAGTGCCCATGCCATCGCCTGTCAGGCCAAAGGTATCGTCCACACCATTGCCGTCAGGATCATCATGGGTAAACGCATGCGCCACATTGTAGAACTCTTCCCAGGTAGTCGGAACCTCCAGATTCAGCTTCTCCAGCCAGTCAGTGCGGATGAAAATGCCCTTGCGCTCTGCCTTGTAGATATTGGGGTCCGCCGAGTCGGGCTTGGGAAGGAAATAATACCCGTCATACATTCCGCGGACAGTCTGCGACACCGCATCGTTTTCCAGCAAAGCCTTGGTCAGAGGATACTTTTCCAGCAGGCTTTCAGGAATCTCCGCTACGAATTCCTCCGGGATAAACTGCGTGATCTCCTCCGGATAATAGAGGATATCCGCCGCGAATACCTTGGGCAGCGCACCATCGGTTGCCGCCAGCTGTAGGACAGAGAAGTCATTATTATAATAGTTGGTCTCGCTCTGCTGGAAGGCAATCCCGAAATTCTCTTCAATGTACTTCGCCATCTTGTCAGAGGTAGGATCCCATGAGAAAGGGTCTCCATCGCTGTCCGCGACTATCGTGATCACATCCTCAAAGCCCCCTTTCTGTGCCGATTCTTCAGCGTCTTCGCCTTCGTCCTCTGCAGACTGGGACTCTTCCCCGCCATCATCTGCCGGGGTGCTCTCCTGGCTCTCTTCCTCGGAAGCAGAGCCATCCGCACTGTTTGACGCAGGTTCATCATTGTTGCCGCAGGCTGCCATGCCGAGCACCATGCTCATGGCCAGTAACGTAGAAATAAGTTTTCTTTTCATAAGTCCTCCCTATAATGTCAAGTGATTTTCCTTAAAAAATCAAGGAATTCAAAGTTTATATCTCAGGTGAATGAGCCAAGGAGATGGACATTTCTCTGCATCTGG
>CAJTYV010000053.1 GCA_910584195.1 uncultured Ruminococcus sp.
GATTTGTGGTTTCCTATCACCGGACAGCAGGGACATGGAAGCCGGAATATTCAAAAAGGCACTGTCCGCAATATAAGGCACATTCAAAATCACTTCACTCTGCTTAATCACTGTTTGATAAAACAGATAGCTCTCAATTTTATTCACATTCGCACCTAAATTAAGGTGCTTTATGACCGCATAGCCAAAGGGAGTGAAATAAAACTCACTGATAGGAAACGCATCAACCGCATTGTAATTCAGTGTCCCAATCGTGGAGCGCCTAAAAGTGTCTTCCCCAAATTGCACAATGCTTTCCGGGATAGTTACGGTCTTGATCTCCGTGTCCTCTAATTTCCCTGTGAGCCTTGTTACCGTATACCCCTCAATTTCTCCGGGAATATCCAGCACAATCTCCACAACATCCGCCCCCACCGTAAACTCATAGACTTCTGCTGTACCGTCCTCAAACCCTTTCCATTTGTACGTTACCCCATGGGAGTCAGTAAATGAATCCGTGACCGCTGCCACCAATTCCTCCCCGCCGGATGCACGGGGCGTTTCCTCTGTCTGCGCCGATACAGTCTACATGCCCCATCCCTGCCAAAACAGCAGAACCGCAAACAGCACCAGCAAACCACATAGCTTCTTTTTTCTTTGCATAGCAATCTCCTTTCCGCAAAATTTTGTTATCGCCTACAGGGAATAAATTGCATGCAAGTGTCAGTACAGGAAAAAGAAAACAAAAAAAGAATGTCCTTTGTATTTCTACAACAAATAGGACATTCTCTTTCACTAATAAACTTTCTGACTTTCTTAATAAACTTGTCTGACCAAAACTCAATCTGATCTTAATCTAATTGAAAAAATAAAATGAGACATGAAGCATCAAAATAATATATCTGTATATCTCACATAAATTTTGCAAAAAATGTCGGCATTTCCGGGGCCGAGACTGGCTCTGGATCATTATTAGCACCTGTTCTAGTGTAATAGTTGTTCTCAAACATTACCGCCCCATTATCACTGACTATTTTTATGATGATCACCGCCCTCCCGTAATAATTCACCATTCTCATTTTTGTACCAATTTGTCTCCTATAATGTTCATCTAATGGCATCTGTTGTAAAGCATTTTTGATTTGCGAAAAATACGAATCATAATCGTTATTATAAAAACAAGATACCTCTCCATCAATTCCTGTAATATAAAAATTCCCCACTTTAATATATTCCACTTCATACCTTCGTGAAATTTTCTCCGCATCCTCAAACTTATCTGCTACACCTATTAAAACGTATCCAGTTGCATTTTTCCCGGAATTTCCCATAGCCGTCAAAGTTTTAAATATCTTGCTTATTAATTGCTCATTCCTTTTACCATTAGCCAAGTCATGTATACCTTGTTTGAAATCGTATTGCGCATTTTCTGTTTTTGACTGCTTTAATAAAGTCTCTATTTCAGTTGCGTATGAATAGTGCATTGGATCGGCTTCTGTCCGTTCCACAAATGCCGATTTCAAAATTGAAACGGTTTTTGTCACCACTTCCGTTTTCTCTTTTGCACTCCACGCACCACCTCCACCAGAAATAATCATTGTGCGATCAGCAATATTAAATAATTTCTCGTAAACCTCATCATAGTCCAAAATCTTCATTTCATCTTTTATAAGCAATTCGTACAATGATAAAAATAATGATTGAAAATATCTTGGTCCTCTGTATACTTTTTGATTAAGGATATGCTGCATTATTGTATGTTCTTTACCAAAAAATATCTTTTTTATTTCATCTATTATGTAAAGGAATTGGGTACTTATGGTTTCTGTTCCCCTTACTTGAATTGCCTTTTCAGTTTTGTAACCACGACTATCCTCTTCTTCAGCATCAATATAATAATATGCATCCAACACACTTACTCTTGATGGCGGCATAGTTTCTGCAACCATTGCGCCCACTAAGTCACCTACTATTTCTTCATCTATTGATAATCTCAGATCTTTTTTATCAATAATATTCTGTTTTACCCAAAAAACATCATCTGCGTTTATTCCATATTTATTTCCGTCCTGTTGAATACTTATATCTTTCATCTGATCTAAAAGAAGCACATCATCATGAGATACATCTCCCCGCATTTTCGTTGATAAAACTCGTACTAATTCTGCAAATTCACCTGTAGCACCCGCCTGTCTTATTTCTTGTCTCGAAAGATGCTTCCCATTTGAATTAATTCTTCTAAAAACCTCATCTATAATATCAGGATTATCTTCATCATAACTTGAAAATGGCAATTCATAACTTGCAATATTGACACAAGATGTTCGATCCAAAATCGGGGTATGCTGTTTTAAGATATTTTCATCCAATAACTGTTTTGTTAATGCTGTTGATGATAAGTCAAAATAATATCCATCTATCTCATATTCGTTTTCGATAAAGCCAAATATAGCATTCAGCCTTTGCATTCCATCTATTATTTCTTGTCTGCGCTGACCCTTATACTCATTGACAGAAAAAAGGAATAATGGTACTGGGTATCCATTTTTTAATGAATCAACAAATGCTTCTTTTTCATTTTTGTTCCAGACAAGTTTTCGTTGATACCTACGATTTACTAAATAAATTCCATTCCTGTAGTCCTCATACGCCCGCTCCACTGTTTTCCCATTGATTTTTGGCTGCAATCCCATTCTTATCACTCTCCTATATGATTTATTGTTATTAAATTTATTACCTCAATAAGCTAATTACCATATCACTTACGTCTACAAATTATATCAAACCTTCTTATTTTCTCATCTGAAGCAAATACCCTACTATGATTATCAATCTCTTATCCTAGTTCTCCACCCTCTTTTGATACAGCTTCATCAATTCTGCCACACAGCTTGTCTCTGTCATCTCCTTTATTGAAAAGCCATAGGCTCGCATCACTGCTTTGTCGTTTTCCTGGTGTGCCTTGCGCAGTTCCGGGGGCATCAACAATTCATCATATAAATCTGCAAGCGTGCTGTTCGGATAAAGTGTACGGGCATCCAGAATATCCTTTGCCGTCTGTTCAATTTTTGTGCGCTGTTCTTCTGTCGGCTCCGGCCATGGGAAATTGTTATAAACAACATCCTTGGAATAGCTGTAATCACTTTTCAATCTCATACAGGTAGTCCGCATCCACGCCATATGTACATTGGAAATGATGATGCCAAATTCATATAAGTCAGCATCCGGGATAATCTGCACCCTGTCTGTCACAATCGTCCCCGCCTTTACAAAACCCATGGGAACATATCGCCTTGTCTGTGAGGATACCCTGGGTACAATTATAAAATCTTTATCTGTTGGCTGTGTCCTCTGCGCAAATAGCGTAGGTGTGGCGGCAAATTTTCTGATTCCCTCCGCAATACTTTCTTCCCTCGCTGTTTTACATCCCTTTATACGCTCCATAACCAGCGGACACTTTTTTAGTTCCTCCGGTGCTGCATCAACCAGCCATAAGCACCACCGCTTTTTCCCGTTTATGTATTCCGTTGCACCCAGCAGTGGACGGATAAACTTGCGGGAGTTAGGGTCTCTTATTAAAAAATCATCTATTTCATCATCTTCAATTATTAGATTTCCTCCATCAGCAGGCTTATTTCCATATATCATCTTCGGCACTTTGCATATCGGCGTATTTCTGCTGCGGACTAATATGTTGTCTCCATCTATCAGATAACAATTTATATTCTCAGCAATCCATTTCTTGCCGTTATCAAATAGAAGTTTCCGGGAGCGGTTAAATTTGGCGAAACCTACAATCACACAATGTACATGAGCTTTAATACTGGCTTCACTATCCCATACAAAAGTCTTATGCGCAAAATTGATAATGTCGCCCTGCATAAAGTCCCAAAATCTTGATACTGTCTCCCCCTGTACAATAGAATTTGTTGATACAAAAGCAGCCTCAATCTTTGTATCCCTCATATAATCTGATGCTTTCTTATACCAGCCGCAGACAAGATCAAGATTTTTGACACCGGGAAATATTTGCTGCATATCCCTTTTCTGCTCTGCCGTCATGAAAGTAAAACCGTGAAACGGCGGGTTTCCCATAATATAGGACATACGGTAATTGGGCACTATATCACCCCAATCCAAACACAGGGCATTTCCCTCTATGATATTGGCATATGATTTCAGTGGGAGGAAATCAAGGCTCATATGCACCACATCCTCCGTCTCTTTCATCATCTGGCTCTCTGCAATCCAAAGAGCCGTTTTCGCCACGGTCACGGCAAAGTCATTAATCTCTATACCATAAAACTGACTGATAGAAACCTGAATGGGATGATAACCCTCCAGTCCGCCAAATACAATCTGCCCACGCTGCAATAACTCCAAGACCTCATTTTCCAACCGCCGCAGGGAAATATAAGTTTCAGTTAGAAAATTTCCACTGCCACAGGCAGGGTCAAGGAATGTAAGGCCGGATAATTTCACTTGGAAATCACGGAGCTTTTTGTCTCGTGTACGATCTACTGTAATTTCTTTAATTTTTTCAAGTTCTCCTTTCAGCTCGTCAAGGAACAGCGGATCAATGACCTTATGTATATTATCAAGAGAAGTATAGTGCATCCCTCCGCTGCGCCGGGTTTCCGGATTCAATGTACTTTCAAACACAGCCCCAAAAATCGTAGGGCTGATTTCGCTCCAGTCAAAATCACCGCTTGCTTTCTGAAGCAGAAGATTTTTAATATTTTCATCAAAACGTGGAATGATGATTTTTTCGTCCGCAAACAAGCCCCCGTTTACATACGGAAAAGAAGCTAATTCTTCATCCATATAGGGATCTCTGTCCTCTTGTTTGGTATCCAGTACAAGAAAAAGCTTTATCAGCGCATCCCGCATATCTCTTGCCTCAAAACGGGCCAGATAATTATGAAATTTTGCGTGTCCCCCAAAGATTCCGGCATCCTCTGCATACAGGCAGAACACAAGCCTGACACAGAGCATATTCAAACTTTTCAAATTTTCCGGCTCAGATGGGTCCTTATATTGTTTCAGAAGCGCATCATACAGCACCCCCACCAACTCTCCGGCCTGCAGGGAGATTTCCATTTCCTTTTTGACGTTGCTGTCCCCCGTATCTACCAAAAAACCAAGACGGTAATATTCTGTCCCCAAGTTCTCCAGTAAAATCACTTCCGGCTCACCGGACGGACGCTCCATATCATAAACATGAAACTCCTTGAAATTACAGGTTACAATCCAGCGTGGGCGCAACGAGTAAGGAAGTTCTGCCGAATACCTCTTTGCTTGCTGAAATGGAGTCAGCAAAGTGCCGTCTGACTGGCGGATAGGCTTCTTTAAGTCCTTATCAATCCCCTTCTGCTCAATCAGGACATGGGTAGCCTGTATACTGCCATCAATAAAGCTGGTGTGATCCAAATGCACTTGTTCCTCAAATGTGATAAACTGTTCCGGCTGCTCTACACCAAAAACATTCCGCAATAATGCCATCCAAAATGGCTGACTCTCGCCCTTTTCATATCCTTTTCCATTCCAGTCTGCCGCAAACTGCTTGGCGGCATTCCTCTGCTGTGCATCCGTCATATATGAGACCTCCCAAAATCTTCTATGAAAGCTTTTTCTTTATTAACAATACCCAATTATTCATATTATACATTTACAGCCTCTATAGCGCAATCAATAAAAAAAGATTTTGCACTAACTTCCTACTTTATTTCAAAAATGCTTTTCCCACAGTATACCATACCATTTTAAGCGCCTCCATTATCCCTTATATTGTGTCAAGCGCAAAAATACTCCAATATATAGTTGCATACAACTTGTTTATATGCTATACTTTTAGAACATACATTCGCATTGAACGGAGGAATTATGAATAGAAAAAGCACAGCTTCCAACCAAAGGCTACTGATTACCCAGCAAGAAATGGTGTTGATAAAAAATAGTGACGAAGCAACAAATGTTGATTTATACGGAAACTTATTTGACTGCATTCAGGACTATAAAAAGCTGTCAAAATCAAACCTGGATAACAATATGGCATTTTGTCAAAAAGCAAAAACCGTATTGACAAACCCAGACAACCGCAAAGTTATGATGGGAAAAATCAAGAGTGAGTGGCATTCTTACAAAAACTGTGATATTGTTGATGCTTTGGTTAATTGCCAGCTATGCGGACGCCCCAACAGATATGTCTATTATATTCACAATAAAATTACCAATGTCGATTTACATATTGGCTCAGACTGTGTGAGAAATTTTACGGACATTACGGGAATCAAGCAGCAAAAGAAACGATTATCACAGTTAAAAAAAGAGCAGGAACAACAAAAACGAAAAATAGATTTTGAAGTGCTGGAGGGGGACGACTCAAGTTTTATTGAAGACGCTGAAAATAAATTTAACAATTTTCCGATCTTACTGCCCCACAAAATATATTCCGATTTAAAAGAACGAATCTCTCAAATTGCTCTTTTAAAATCAGCGTATATCAAAAACGGCGGAGATTTGGATGAAACATTTTCTTCCTACTGCAGCCTGAAAAGTATCATTATGGAATTATTTTCATCTGCCGAACATTATCACAACTCCGTTGCCGGCAATCCGTTACTCTGTGATAAACGTACCGCTGAATGGCTGCTGAAAAAAAACAAGACCATTTGGGAAATGGTCTCTAAAAACGGCGGCATATTTTGCGCAGATACTTTAAAAATGGTTTGCGATGAAAGATATGTGTCACAAAAAATAATGTTGATCCTGAGACACATGCGGGATAAAGATTTGCAGTTGTTACAGGTAAGCAAATTATATATTCATTTCTCTATAAAAAATGAGCGCTATGTATATCCTGTGACATTTACTGTTCCTATCAGCTATTTTATGGAACATATCGGGTGCTATGCGCTTACAGATAAAGAGTATACCTTCAATAAGGAAAGCTTATCACATGTTGCAATCGAAAATACAAGTAATAATTTTCACGCCCTTTATAACAGCGTATTTGAAATTTTAAAGCAAAACGGATACGATTTTATTATAGAGGAAAAAACAGCACAGGCATACTGGAAAAAATTATCTCAACTGGAGAAAAAAAGCCAATGGAGCAACCGTGTTATTTCTTCCAATCCGATGTACAAAAGATCCAGCACTACTACCTTTTTTACTGCCTTATCCCCTTTTCTGTTGAAAGATGAAAATTATATGGATAATAATTTCAGTGAAATCATAAAAATCATGGAAAGAGGACAAGCCTGGATAACTCAGAAAGAGAAAAATGACCGGGAAGAAGCTGCCAAATATGCCAGAGGCATACAGAAGCAAAAAGAATTTATTCCTTATTAGCAGCCCTCCAATTCCATTTGAGCCTGCGCTTTCCCTCTAAAACCGAGGAAAAGCGCAGTTTCACATAAATGTTATCTGCAAGCAGCCTCAAATGCCTAACAAATCAGAAAAATTTACCCGCTCCCATTATCGCAATTCGGCACAAAAGTTTTCTTCCCTCAGATAATTTGTGAAACCGCAGCCTCTATTGCTTCATCAGGCATACCAATATATTTAAAAAAACAGGTATATACAAGAGCAAACAATGGTAAATATATTTTAGCGCTTTCTCCCCATTCCACAGTCCCCGAATGAGTTTTATTATTGCGGAGTTTTACAAAAGCCGCTATATTTTCCTCGTTTACTTGAGGCAGTGATAACCTTGTAGACACTTCATCAACAACTTTGCTGTTTTCGTTGTATAGTGTAAGTACTCTCTGACGCAATGTATAATCAAGATACTGAAAAGCACTGCTTATTGTAGTTTCCTGATAAATACTAATTTCTTTATGCTTTGCCGTAAACGAAGCTATCGTTTCCCTAATATCTTTTTTCAGTGCTTCTATAAGAATATCCTTCTCCCTTTCCCTCTGTTCCCACTTATAGGCAACCTCCAAGGCCGTACATAAATCTTGAATATTTGTAATTGAAATTCTACTCACTGATCTGTTATCATCCGGCAAAACCGCCAACAATGAAGCAATTTCATCTCCGGCAATTTTCTCTATCATTTTTGGTAAATAGTCCAACATGGAATACACAGAAATAACATTATGCCATTTGCGGGTAGAATAATCTTTATATCGGTCAAAAATTTTGCAACTGCCTGATTTAAAGAAACGGTTATCCGAATTTCTTTGGCTCAAATATACATCAAATACAATATTATTTTGAGAAGTCAGAAGCGCAATCATTTCTTTAACCACCAAATAATATCTGCCTATTTTATCAAAATCCTGTGCCTTTTCAAAAGAAAGACGTATGCAGGAGTTCAATTCTCCCAGACTATATGCGCCCTTGCGCTCTGCATCATAATTTTGCCCTGATTGCAGTACAGATATGGTAATCGTCACCTTCTCATGATCTATTTCACACTCAACTTCTCTCACATAATCATTCCACGGACGCAGTTTGATTTCGTTTGCTCCTTCATTTTTCAAGGCACCCTCAATATTAGGTCTTGCAACTGCCACTTCTGGATTACATACTGCATTAATATTTCCTCCATAAAATGTAATGGCATGAAACTTTCTCCAGTCCTCAGTCAGCATATTCCAAAAATAATCCGTATTTCCTGCCGCCTTTATTATAATAGGCGTTGAAAACCGAGCAGATGTATTGATCCCCGAAAAGCTGTACGTTCCGTTCCAAAGCATTGCAATCATGCCATCAGAATCTTCGCCAAATAAAAATTCTGGCTGTTCAAAATTCCGAGTGCGCATACGATGAAAAACGTCATATCTATTTCTACTATCACTTTGGGCTGGAAGCAAAGTAACGATGCTATCTGAGACTGTATAAACAAACATATCATCTGCTATCTTTAAATATCCGCAAAAATTATCCGCTATTTTATTCATATCAAGCATTCACTCCTTTGATATATGCCATGTTGAGTTATTTCTATCGTTCCCACAACATTCGCCTAAAATATGCTGGTAATTTATATTTGCCTCTCTACTACTTCCTTTCCTTCTACATATCTTTATCATTGGTTCCATTCACAAATAAACGTAGCATTATCATTTGTTGTTCCGTGGTTAAAATCTCCATCATTCCATTGATACTCTGGAGATTTATAATAAAACATAGCATAATGTTCTACACCTCGCTCGTTATTTGGCTCACCATAACTCCAATTAGTATACTCAGGCTCTGAACCATCAACACACTTCCAAACTCCTTCCGTTTCACGGTCTGTTAATCCAAAATACGCATTTTCATGTCCCGCTTGTTTCATCAAATCATATAAAAAGATATTTTCTGCATCATCATTAATTATAGCTAAATATCCTCCCATATCCTCGCAATATGTTTTGGCTTCTTCCCAGGTCTCGCACATATTTGAAAACAGGTAATAATGATGTCCATTATATTCTACCGCTTCATTTGGTACAGAAGTTTCAGCGCCTCTAAATCCACTTATGATAAATCCATTTTCAGATAATAAATTTAATATTTTATTTGAGCTTTCTTCATCAATCTGTATCATGCTCGTTGCAACATCCAAGGCAGCATCACATATAAATTTACCTTCTGAATAAATCGCAAATGATGTACCCGGATGAATAATAGGAGTTGCATAAATATTTAGTTTTTTATCAATCACCAAATAAAATCCATAATTATTTTCACTAAAATCCTTGGAAAAAGTCATCTCCATAGTATATTTCTTGTTTTGGTCTAAATCAGGATACATGGATTTTATAAATTCATCTTCCTTATCTGAACTTTGCAACATTGTTAAAGCCGTATTATTTTTTTCTACAATCAGAGAACTTAAGCTAATTTTTTTACCTGCATATTTTGATTCTATTGGAATCCCTGTTTTAATAACAATTTTATATTCACCATTATATTCATCAAGTTCTATTTTTAAATTAATCCCACTAATAGAGCCTTCCATAAAAGAAATTGAGCCATTCATAAAAAAATCAAATACACTAAATAAATTTGAGACTTTTTCGTTTTTGGTATTTGCATTTATGTACTGCTTATCTTTGAAGCTATATAAATATATTTTCCCTTCAGTCGCCTTTATCATTTCCTCATTTATATCATTACTTGCTATAACATTTACAATACCTGATAAGAAATCGAATTCCGTTTTGCTTATTATTTTTTCATCTCTTTTAATCCAATCATTTAGCGCAACAGATGCTTCCCCAGATGAAGAATAATAATCTTGACACTCATAACTAATAACCGCATTAGCATTCTTTACACTTTCAAAATTCAAAAGTGGATTATCAAGAGACAGCAAATCAATCATACCAGCATAGCATCTTCTTTTTTCTCCATCCGTATTTATCTCTATTTGAGCATATTTAAAGAAACCTGATTCTTCGCTACACAAAATAGTAACGGTTTCTCCTGCGCTTAGTTCAGAAAGACTGTCTCCTTTAGGCACATAATATGTCTTTGCGCTATCAAATAAAGAAATTGGAATATTTATATTATACACGACCGGATATGGATAAACGTTTTGGCTTATACTATATACAACACGCGGGATTTTATCTGTACATAATTCAGGAACTATCTCTTTTTTAATATATCCCCTTTTTGATCCAAATTCAATTTCTACCCATTCTTTTTCTATTTTAACAGCCCTAGTGTAATGACATATTGATATATAGTCAAATTATACTGGTAAATACAGCCGTTTTGATATATACTAAGAAAAAACGGCGGTGATTCCAATGGCAAGACCCAGAAAATATGTAATCAAGCTTACGGAAGATGAATACAAGGAGCTTAAATCCATAATCCGTAAGAAAGCAACTTCAAAAACAATACGCTGCAGATGCCAGATAATCCTTGACCTGGACGAGTCGCATGGAAAAGTCCTTACCCATGAGCAGAGTGCTAAATCCAACGGCGTCTGTCTGGCAACAGTCACAAATACTGTTACAAAATACATAAACGGCGGTGTTGATGCTGTCACTGAATTTAAAAGAAGCATAAACTCAGATAATGCAAGGCGCAAGGTTGACGGGCGCGTGGAAGCCCGGCTTATCGAGTTTGCCTGCGGGCCGGTCCCGGAAGGCCACTCCCGCTGGACGATCCGCCTGCTTGAGGAGGAAGCCAGGGTCATTCTGGAAACACCTGTGAGCAGGGAGGCAATCCGGAACGCATTAAAAAAAACAAACTTCGACCTCACAAAAACGACTACTGGTGCATCCCGGCAAAAGAAGACCCGGAATTCATAGCCTGTATGGAGGATATCCTTGATGTATATGAGCTTCCTTATGACCCAAAGCGTCCGGTTGTCTGCATGGATGAAAAGCCTTACCAGCTTCTGGGCGAGGCCAGGGAGCCCCTGCCGATGGTACCTGGGAGCGACCGCAAAACGGATTCCGAATACATCCGAAATGGAACAATCAGCATATTTGCTTTTGTGGAGCCACTTGGCGGGACGCACCATGTAAGCGTGCGGGAGCACCGTACAGCCGTCGACTGGGCGGAGGAGATCAAATATCTCGTGGATGTCATGTACCCGGATGCCGAGAAAATCATCCTTGTAATGGACAACCTCAATACCCATAAGCCGGCTTCCCTCTATAAGAAGTATCCTCCGGAGGAAGCGAGACGCATCATCAAAAAACTGGAAATACATTATACCCCAAAGCACGGCAGTTGGCTGGATATCGCCGAAATAGAGCTGAATGTAATGACCAGGCAGTGCCTGTCCCGCCGTATAGCTGACATTGAGCTGCTGCGCAGCGAGCTGTCTGTATGGGAAACCGAGCGTAATACAATAGCAGCAAAGGTTGACTGGCATTTTAGGACAGGTGATGCCAGGATAAAGCTTAAGTCTCTATACCCCAATTTTACTATCGCCTGTTAAAAGGCGGTAGTAAGGCTAAATATCGTCATGTCAGTACACTAGTGTGATTCATAAAGCTTTAAATTATCCTGAATTTGATTTTCACAGCTTACGGCATACACACTCCACAATGTTAGCCGAAAATGGTGCTCCCTTGGTCTATATTCAGAAAAGACTCGGACACGAAAAACCAGAAATGACAACTCAAGTTTATACAGTAAGCGTCAAATAAGAACGTGTAGTGAAATATATGGCGTTCTCCTGTAAAA
>CAJTYV010000054.1 GCA_910584195.1 uncultured Ruminococcus sp.
ATATTTTAACCCCGATTCTGCTTCCAGTTTCGGGGTTTTTTGACAGACTGAAAGCCCGAATAATCGGGCTTTTTTGTTGCTTGGAAGTCGAAAATTTTTAGTGTAAAACCATGGCTGTTTTTTGCCCGTTTTTGCGAAGGTACAGGATTTGAACCCTCGCAGAGAAAAATATGGAACAAATATGAGCAGGTCAGAAAGAAAAAATCAAAAAATACCTGCCTTTATACAATAGAATAATAACCGAATTTGAAAGACCGTTTTGTCAGATATCCTTCGCTTTGAACGATCCGGAATTATTGAAATCCCTCACCCACTTCGTTACGCTGGATTTTGATATGCCATAATCCTTTGCTATTGAATTCGCTGATTTGCCGCTTTTTGACAGCTGCACTATCTGCTTTTTGAATTCCTCTGTGTAATTCTTCGTTTTTCCTGACATTTTTCTTACCGCCTTTTTCTTTTTTTATTCTATTATACCACGGCTTTATTTTTTCTGTCTAATTTATTATAGACGATTCAAACATTTTATCGTACATGAGCAATCAGCTTCTGGGATGTGGAAACACGGTTGCAGCCATAGATGAACTGTATTTGTTTTTAACAAATATGACTGCAATCGAATATATCCGCAACGGAATGAAGCGTGTCCGCAAAAAAGAATCGTCGTTTATTCTGGCAAGTCAGAACATCGAGGACTTCCTTCTGCCCGAAATAAAGGAGTTTACCAAGCCTCTGTTCAGCATTCCGAGCCACCATTTTCTGTTCAATCCCGGCAACATCTCACCCGTGGATTTCATGGATACGCTTCAGGTTGAGCATTCGGAATACTGTCTGATTCAGTATCCTGAGCGTGGAATCTGTCTGTACCGTTGCGGCAATGAACGCTATTTACTGCAGGTTATCGCTCCATCTTACAAGGAAAAGCTCTTCGGAAAGGCGGGAGGAAGATGAGAAAAACACTTGATTTACAGCTGAAAAAATGTTATAATAATCTAAAATTCATGGATTGAGTAGGTGAGATTTTGAAATATATTCTTATGCACAAAAATATTTCTGTAGCAGAAATTGAGATAGATGATGCGGTGGGAGTTATCACGGAAATCAGCGATATAATGCGAAAAGAACATCTTCCGATAGGTGTTCTTCATTCGCTCAGACACAAGGAAATTGTTGACCGTGCGGCATTGAATCACTGGTGGAGAGGACGTTCTATTCCTGCGAGCCGTATGGGAATTGCAGACGTGCTTGACTCTCTCGGACTGTATGAAACGGGCGAACTTCTGACAAAATGTTTCGGACTGAGTCTGTCGGACCACTATTGGATAAAGCCTGTTGAAAGTGTGTTGACATGGGAAAAAGTGAACTTTTTTGACAATGATTTTTCGGACGATATCGGAGATGTGCTTCTAGGAACAAGCCGAAAAACTTCCGATTTTGATTTTCTTTCACCTGATAATACATCAGACGGAAATCTGAAAAAGCGTTGGAAGATAATAAACGGAAAACGATGTCTGCTGAAATCGGGCTCAGAACCGTTCAGACAGCAGCCTTTCAACGAGGTCATAGCTTCAAAAATAATGGAAAGACTGGGAATAAATCACGTTCCTTATGATATTTTTTGGAATGAAAATGAGCCGTTCAGCATGTGCGAAGATTTCGTAACAAGAGATACGGAGCTTATCAGTGCATACCGAATACTTCAGATTCGTCCGAAGGAAAATCACGAAAACGAGTATCTCCATTATGCGAATATCTGCCGTGAAATCGGGGTAAAAGACATTGTTCCTGCTCTTGACGCAATGATAGTTACTGATTATCTGATAGCAAACGAGGACAGGCATTTCAATAATTTCGGACTGCTTAGGAATGCAGATACGCTTGAATGGATAGGTGCAGCACCGATTTTTGACAGCGGAACTTCCCTGTGGTATAACGTTACGGAAAAAAATATCCTGTATGCAGATGTGAAATGCAAGCCGTTCAAGAAAACTCACGGTGAGCAGTTAAGGCTTGTTTCAGATTTGAAAAAGTTTGATTTTTCAAGGCTTGACGGCATCGAAGATGAGATAAAAGAGATAATGACAGCTGAAAATTCTGGGAATTTCATTGATGAAAGCAGAGCAGAAGTAATAGCGGAATCTGTCAGAAAACGAATCGACCATATTCAGAATATTGCTCTTTCGGAGGATATTGCAGAGGAATATGAAATGAAATTTGAATGAAATAATTGTGAGAGTCGCAGTAAAATGCGGCTCTTTTTTATGGAAGAAAGGTGATGAAATGGCGGAAGCAATAGCCGCAGCCGCAAAGGCACTGCTGAAAAAACTTGCGGTAGATACTGCACTTGACAAGGAAAAGCGGAATAAAATTCTGCTGATAGTTGGCAGCACAGCAGTCGGATTGCTGTTTTTATTGTTTGCACCGATAGCTGTTCTTTTGAGTATGGGACAGATTGAAAGTCCCGATATATCGGTGAATTTCGATGAAAATGATTTCATGTCAGGAATGTCTCCGGAACGTCAGGAAACGATGAATTCAATGACGGCGGACGGTCAGGCAATCGCCAACACAATGTACGCAATCGGACTTCGGGAGCAGATTATCAAGGCACAGCTGATATATTTTTCGTACTTTGAAAGCGGTCAAATTGTTGATTTTTCGGGCTATGCGGAGATGTTCAGTAATCAAAATGATGAAGTTCTGATTTCGGATATCAACAATTTTTACGGACTCGAAATCAGTTACGAGGACTTCATGCGGAGTTATGTCATGGTGATGAACGCTACAATAAACGAATATATGTTTGCGGATTCAGGCACGAAAAACTGTGCTGATATGGCGGCTTGGGCAAGGAACGCTTACGTTTCAGGCTGGGGATTTCAGGAAAATTGTTACGGTGAAATGGACGGAAATCTGCGGTATCGCTGTGCGGACAACGTCGGATTAATCATGGGATATCTGCGGTATATGCCGTCCGAAAAATCCTTTGATACGGACATCGACACGCTGATTTATAACGAAGTTGGCGGACTTGATACCATACCAGACATCGCAGGAATCGGACTTTTCGACGGCAGTCAATTTGGAATTTACGTTGGCAATGGTGAAGTGATTTTTGCATCTGCTGAAAGCGGAAATGTCGTTAAATCGCCTGTTTCGGAGGGCAACTGGATAAGCTGGTGTACCTTTGAGGGCATCGATTATCCGCATGAAGTTGTGGATAAAATCAACGAAATTCAGAATCCGACAGAGGAAAATACAGAAGAAGAAAATGAGGAGTGATTTTTTATGAGAGTACATTTGATAAACAACGGATATGCGTTGTCAGCGGAGTTTCCGATGACGGCGTTTGAAATGCAGGATGTGCTTGACAGGCTGAAATATCCTGCCGGAAACAGCGAAGTTACGTTCAGAATCTATGAATTTAAAAATATGAATCTGCCGTCGGAGCTGAATCGTCAATAAATTAGACAGAAAAAATAAAGCCGTGGTATAATAAAATAAAAAAGAAAAAGGTGGTAAAAAAATGTCAGGAAAAACGAAGAATTACACAGAGGAATTCAAAAAGCAGATAGTGCAGCTGTCAAAAAGCGGCAGATCTGCGAATTCAATAGCAAAGGATTATGGCGTATCAAAATCCAGCGTAACGAAGTGGGTGAGAGATTTCAATAATTCCGGATCGTTCAAAGCGAAGGACAACAGAACTCCTGAGGAAAATGAGCTGATTGAGCTCAGAAAACGGGTAAAGGAACTTGAAATGGAGGCTGATATTTTAAAACAGGCAGCGCTGATAATGGCACGAAAGTCGAAATAATCCTTGCGAATCGGCATAAGTACAGTATCAGCGCAATGTGCAGAAAACTTGGAATTCCAAGAAGTCTTGTGTATTACAAGAAGAAAGGGAGAAAGATCGACAGCGAACTTGAAAACGCAATTATTGAGATATTCAGAAAAAGCCGTAATAATTACGGCTCAAGGAAGATAAAAATTGAACTTGCCAAGAGAAACATCACTGCTTCAAAGGGTCGAATACGACGTATTATGGACAAATACGGGCTGGTATCAAATTATACGATAAAGCAGTTCAAGGTTCATAGAACATCGTGTAATGAGGAAAAAATCGAGAATAAGGTTGACAGAAAATTCAACGACCGGGAGTATCTTGAAGTGGTAATAAGCGATCTTACATACGTGAGAGTGCGGGATAAATGGTGTTATATCTGCATTCTGATCGATTTGTTTAACCGTGAAATTCTTGGTTATTCAGCCGGTAAAAATAAGGATGCTCACCTTGTTTACGACGCTTTTCTGAGCAGCAGCGTGAATCTTTCAAAGGTGAAGATATTCCATACTGACAGAGGAAATGAATTTAAAAATAAGCTGATTGACGAGCTTGTCGATGCTTTTAAAATTACAAGATCGCTGAGTCATAAGGGCTGTCCTTACGATAACGCCGTTGCCGAAGCTACATATAAAATTTTCAAAACTGAATTTGTTATGAATAAAACTTTTTATTTTCTCTGCTATTGCCCTTTGCGTCATCCCATCTCTGTAATACATTATAAAGGTCTCACGCTGCTTATCCGTCATCGCAGCCAGCATTTCCTCACGAGTTTCACGGCGTTCGACGGCATCCTGCGGATTCTCACCCATGTGACCATCGTACCAGTTGAAGGCTCTGCGAAACGGATCAGCTACAACTTTCTCCATCTCTCCGGCTTTATCGCCTTTATCCTGAGAGGAGAAATCCGATGTACCCGTGCGGCTGCCTGTCCGGTTCATGCTATTAGATTCGATACGGTGGTCGCCAATCAAAGTCACAGCAATAATCCACGACTGTGATTCAAGGTAACCTTCTGGAAGTAAGGATACTTCTCTCAACGTGTCCTTTTCCGAATCCCTCAGCTTGTTGAAGTAGTTAAAAGCACATTTGAATTTCGTACACAGATAACTACATTTGCAAAATACAAAGTAACATTACCTTATGACTGATCTGAATGCAGACGGAGGAAGTGGAAGCGTACACCTTACATGGACTGTTTCGGATAATGACATTAAGTCATTTGAAATTTACAGATGCGACGGAGATAAGAGCGAATTTTCCAAGATAGCCGACTGCTCAACGAAGGATTATTACGATACAAATGTAAGCTTCGGTGCGTTTTACACATATAAGATAGTTGCTGTGGATGCGGCCGGAAACAGGAGCAAAGCATCTAATCTTGCAGTGGCACAGGCAGAAAAAGATACTGCCGCTCCAAAAGTACATGGATTCAATTATACATCGGGAACAGTTTTACCGTCCGATCCAAAAATTGAAGTCGTTGCATCGGATAACTTTAAACTCGATCATGTTGAAATCTCATACAAAAAGGCAGATGATCCGAATAATATATGGCATGATATAAAATCTCTGAAAATGGATTCCTCATATCAATCCAAGGAGTTCGATTGGAAAACGGATGGATTTGACGAAGATAAATACATATTGAAAGCAATTGCATATGATGTCAATGGTCTTGTTAGTGATCCGTTTACTGCCGAATTTACATTTGACTTTACCGCGCCCCAAAAGCCTGTTATTGAATTGACTCAGGGCAACTGGAAATTGAATCTGAAATGGAGCAAAAATACGGAAAAGGATTTTGATTTCTATCGTGTTTACAGAAAAGCGAATTTTGAGGAAAAGTATTCTTGTATTGGCGATACAAGAGAAAACGAGTACGTTGACAATGACGTTACTCCCGATAAAACCTATGTCTACAAAATAGCGGCATACGATAAAACAGGAAATTCAAGTGAAGGATTAAGCGCTAATATCAGACCCGGCGATGTGGATGAAATCAAGCCGCAGATATCGGTTGACGAGCAGCTTTACGGTGTTGCAGGCTACGAAATAACCTTTGACGGTTCCGATTGTACAGATAATGTACGAATCACGAATTTCACGTGGGAACTCGGAAACGGCGATACAATTTACGGAATAAGAAATACATATATTTACAAGGAAGCCGGAACATATGAGGCAAAACTTACTGTAGAGGACGCTGCCGGAAACAGCAGAAGCACTAAAATCAACGTAGTAATTCACGAAAAATCAAAGTATGGAAATGTTCAGGTCGAGGTCGTTGACAGCAGCGGAAAGCCGTTAAAATCAGCGTATGTATATCTGTATTCGGGTGACGACAGAAATAATAACAGCTTCAGAACGGATTCAAACGGAATTGTAAATGCTGCGCTTCCGTTGGGAAATCAAAAAATAGCCGCGTATAAGGACGGGTATCTTCCCGAAAGTGCAGACGTTTTTGTAAGCTCCACAATGGATAACGAAAAATTGAGGATCACATTGCAGAGCGGAGAGCTTGTAACAGGAATTCTTGAAGTACATCGTATGAGTCTTGCGGAAATGATCGAAGCGGGAATCGATTTTAACAATCCTGCCAACTATCACAGTTATACGTTTACGATCGAATTAACTTTTGCACAGGAACCGATCCCAACGTATATCGAGTATCATTACGTTGGAGGCGGCGGAGGATATGGCGGCGGCTTCGGAGGCGGAGGATACGGCGGAGGCGGATTTATTGGAAGCGGTTCATCCGGCTCGGTAAAACTCAGCGACGGAAGCAACGTGCAAATTAAGCCTATCATATACCAAACAGAAGAAACCGAAGAAGATATACCGATTCTCGCATATGTCAGAACAACAGAAAATATTTCATTTATGAAAGATATTTATGCTGTTGATTTAGGCGTGATAAATAACGCAAATTCACCTGAATTTGTTATTAAAAACTGTACGGCAAAACTAAATCTTCCGGACGGACTCTCGCTTGCGGCTACAACCAAAAAACAGACGTTAACGCAGAGTATGGACGATATTGCAGGAGGTCAAAAGAAAACCGTAAGCTGGGCGATCAAGGGAGATAAAAAAGGTCAATATTCTCTTGACGCTGATTTCAGCGGAACGCTTATGCCTTTCAGCGCTCCCGTAAAGGCGAATTTCACTACGGAAACTCCTTTCACGGTAGGTGCGGGAGACGGAATAAATATCTATGTTTATCCCGAATCGGCGGCGTATATCGGTAAAGACTATTACATTCAGTTTGCGGTCAAAAATGAGGGTTCGGATACTTTCTATAATTTAAAAACATCATTCGGCGCATTTACAGATCCCGGTTATGATCAGGATATAACTGTAATTTATCCCGATGGATCGTCCGAAAAGTTTGTCGATAAGGGAGCCTGCTATCAGATACCCGAAGCAAACGAGTGCAAATCAATTCCTGTAATAACGAACGGTCAGTCAATCCGTGTGGGAATTTTTGAACCCGGAGACGTTGTTTACGGAACTTATAAAACGGCGTTCTCAGCTCCCGGAGATCCTGAAGAAGTTTATTATAAACTCATCGATTCCGTTGTTAAGGAATGGACCGATACTACTAATGTCAAGGTACATATTTCACCTATTCCAAGTCATGTAACAAAATATAACGTTAAGCATGAAATTGTAGTAGATACATGGGCTGATCCTGTTGATATGACTACAGGCGGATTTATTGACAGTATAACTCCGATAGCTGTTATGGGTGAATCGGAACTTCCGTTTACTCTGAATTACAATTCCATAAATTCTGAATTTAAAGGAGATTTGGGATATGGTTGGAGTCACGATTATGAAACGTATCTTGATATTGACGGAAATTATATAAATGTTCATTGGAATCCAACAAGTTATGCGACATTTATAAGTGAAAATTCTGTTATCAGAAAAGTTGACG
Source organism: uncultured Ruminococcus sp. (assembly GCA_910584195.1). Classification (GTDB taxonomy): domain Bacteria; phylum Bacillota; class Clostridia; order Oscillospirales; family Ruminococcaceae; genus Ruminococcus. Next base: position 7,782 of record CAJTYV010000054.1, read on the forward strand.
GAACGATCGTCAATGGTGAAATAGCGCTTGAAGAATCCGATGATATCGGTTATAAAAATTATCTTGCCATAAGTACGGGAACAGACGGATTCAAGCTTTGCAGGGACGATGACGGTACATATACTCTCACTGCGCCTGGCGGAGCAAAAAATGTTTTCGATGAAACGGGAAAACTTATAAAGACGATTAATTCCAACGGTAAAACTGTGACATTCGAGCGTTCCGAAAACAGCGTAACGATCACCGAAACAATAACGGGAACCAAATTGATCCTTAATTATAATAATTCTGGATTGATTACGTCTGTTTCGGATGAAAACGGCAGAAAAGCTGTAATTGCTTATGAAAATGAACTTGTTTCAAGAATAACAAATGTTATGGGCGAATCCATTTGCTACAGCTATGATGAGAATAACCGTTTGATTTCCGCTTCTGTTGAAAGCGAGGAAAGACCGTATGTAGTCAATAAGTATGACGAGAACGGCAGAGTTATCGAACAGGATGACGGAGATGAAAATACGCCGCTGACTTACTTCTATTACGAGGGAGAGGAAGGCGGAAAGCTTACCGTAACAGCAACTGACAGAAATAACATTCATGACGCTGAAACAAATACAAATTCGCATCAGGTAACGTTTGTTTCCGACAGTCTTGGTCATGTTACATCATATACCGATCAGAACGGAAATACAACGCGTTATTCTTACGATAAAAACGGTAATCTTATAACGGAAACCGATGCTCATGGAAACAAAACTTCATATACTTATGATGAAAATAATTGGGTGACGTCTGTTAAAGATCCGTCCGGGTATGTCACTAAAATGACATATGACAAAAAAGGTAATATTGCAAGCGTAACAGGTCCGGACGGTGAAAAGAATATTTACACCTACAATTTAGATAATCTTCTTGAAACAGTAAGGGAAAATTCAGGTGCAAAAAAATCGTATGTATACAATGATAATGCTCAGATTGTTTCGGAAACAGTTGAAGGATTGGGTACAAAATTCTGTAAGTATACAAACGGAAGATTGACATCTGTTACCGATTTCATGGGGAATGAAATTCTCACGGAATATGATGCAAATGGAAATATCTCATCTGTTACGGATCGTGACGGAAACAAAACGTCATATAAATACGACGCTCTTAATCGCATTATCAGTGAAACAACATCAGACGGAACGATTTCGTACACCTATGACGGCAGAGGAAATAAAACGTCTGTAACCGACCGCAGAGGCAATACTGTTAATTACTCATACAACGGAAATAACCTTATGACGCAGCTTGAAACAGCAAAGGGAATCACAAAATTCGCTTATGACAATGAGGGCAGACTCACTTCGCAGACTGCTCCCGATGATACGATTTCTAGCAATGTGTATGATGCCGCCGGACACGTCATCAAGAGTGTGAACGGAGAGGGTGAAATCAGCGAATACACATATGATGCAGTTGGAAATGTAAAAACGATAACTGCTGTAAACGGCGATGAAAAATACACTCAAACCAATGAGTATTATCCAAACGGCAAGTTGAAAAAGACTACGTTTGCAGACGGAACATTCGAAAGCTATGAATATGATAAATCGTGGAGAATTACAAAAATTACCGACGGTTTGGGCTATTCAACAACTACAGAATATGATTCGAGCGGAAACGTTATCGGCGTGATCGATGCAGAGGGAAATAAGACTGAATACACATATGATATTTACGGTCGGATTCTTACTGCAAAAGACGCAAACGGCAATATTACGACATATGATGAATACGATGCAAATGGGAATTGCTTGCAGACAACACTCCCGTCGGGTCAGGTTATAACGTTCAGTTACAATAATGAGGGGCTGCCGATTCAGATAACTACAAATCATAACGGCGAGGACATAAGTATTTTCTATGAATACGATGCGTCAGGACGTGTGAAGAAGTACACAGATGAAGAAGGCAACGAATTTATTACTGAATATGATCCTGCCGGAAATGTTGTAAAGCTTCTTGACGCTTCCGGAAATACGGTTCAGAGTAATTCCTATGACGAACTTAATAACCTTGTTTCATCAACAGACGCACTCGGAATCGAAACTCAGTATAATTATGACAGCGTAGGAAATCTGATAAAGACAATCGAAAGTATTAATACGGCTCGTGAGGCTGAATCGAGTTATTCATATGACAAGATAGGACGTCTTACAAGCGTTCTTGATGCGGCAAACGGAATATCTTCGTATGAGTACGATCAGGTAGGCAGAATTATAGCTCAAATTGATCCAAACGGCGGCAGAAATGAATACAGTTACGACAGTATGGGCAGAATTATAGAATCTGTAACAGCTCTCGGAAGCAAGAATAAGTACACTTATAACGCTGTGGGACTTCTTAAAGACGCTGAAAATGCAAGAGGTCAGAAAACTTCTTACACCTATTACAAAAACGGCTGGATAAAGAGCTTTACAGATGAGTTAGGCACGGTTTCCTACACATATGACGGCAACGGAAATGTGCTGACAGTAACCGATGAAAACGGCGTTATCACTCGTGAATACAACGAGATGAATTTGGTGACAAAGTATACCGATTTCAGAGGAAATACGATTGATTATTCTTATGATCAGCTTGGTAATCTGGTAGCCCTTACATACCCCGGCGGCAGAATTGTTCGCTACAGCTATTATAAAAACGGCAACATTAAAACTGTAACAGACTGGGACGGCAATGTGACATCATACGAATATGACGGAAACAGCCGACTTACAAAGACCACTCGTCCTGACGGCAGCGTTGAAACAAGAACATATGACAAAGCAGGCAGGTTAATTTCACAGACTGATGTAAATGGCGAAGTTGTTATTTGTCAGCGTGATTATGCATATGATGAGTCAGGCAATATAACGAACATTGATACAACAAATGCAATGGGCGTGACAGGTCTGAACAGCGTCGAAATGGTCTATAATGAAAACAATCAGCTTGTAAAGTACAACGGTGAAACTGTTAAGTACGATGCTGACGGAAATATGATTTACGGACCGCTTAACGGCGAAATGGCGGACTTCAAGTATGACTGCCGAAACAGACTTGTCTCAGCAGGCAGAACAACTTATGCTTATGATGCAGAAAATAACCGTATCAGCAAGACCGTAGACAAAGTTAAGACAGAATATGTAATTGACAGCACTGGTTCGCTTACAAGAGTTCTGACAGCAGCAACAGGTGAGAAAACAACATATTTCGTTTACGGTATCGGACTTATTTCGCAGGAAAATGACAATGAGGTTCTATACTATCACTTCAACAACATAGGCAGTACCGAAGCAGTGACAAGTCTCGACGGAAAAATCCAAGAAAAATTTGAATATGGACCGTATGGAGAGTTGCTTTCTGAGAATAAATGTGGTATAATATTCCTGTACAACGGCGAATACGGCGTATCTACAGACGAAAACGGTCTGTACTATATGCGTGCGAGGTACTATAACCCCGAAATCAAGCGTTTTATTAATCAGGACGTTCTGACAGGTTCGATAATCGACAGTCCGACGCTTAACCGTTATGCTTATGTTGAGGGTAATCCTATAAGTCTTGCTGATCCGTTCGGGCTTAGTCCCGGAATTGATTGGCGCGGTGCAGCACACTTCTTGCTTGGTGGATTAAGCCTATTGACATTAATTCCAACGCCGGTAACGTATATTATCGGAGCGACAGCGTCAATAGCAAATGCGGCATTATATGCAGAAGAAGGAAACTATTTTGCAGCAATATGCAATGCAATACCGGTATTTGGTGGAGGTTTCTCACTTCTTGGTAAAGCCGGAAATGCAAGCTG
>CAJTYV010000055.1 GCA_910584195.1 uncultured Ruminococcus sp.
AGTGACCCCCAAAAGTTGGATACAATTTTTTTGGGGGGCACTTCAGTTCTGACGGGTAAAATCGTAAAATTCGGACTTGTTAGACAAATACTTACGCGGTTTCAACCTCAGGTACTGAATCTATCGAATTGACAAATTTAACCAATTGCGGATCTGAATCTTTTTGTATGAGGTTTCGGAGACTCTTTTTCAATTCATAAGCATCATCCCCTGCTGTATTTATTAAATCCATATAAAAATCTTTGTTTTGCAGAATCAATGAACGGCATGCCCCATCGGAAATTACAGGTTTCACTATTTTATCAATAACGTCTCCAGCTTGACTTTTCAAATTACCATGCGATCTAAGCCATGTTTCGAAAAATTGAAACTTTATTGCATTGATAGTCTTTTTACCGATGCAGAAATCATTTCTTATATCGGTAACTGTCGATTTAATTTTTCGTTTATCCAATCTTTCAACTATATTCTTGAAACAATTAGGGAAAGGATTCAAACTTTGAGTTCCAGAAGCAATATCCATCAGAATCTTTTTGCCAAATTCAGTCAAGTTATCTGGCAAGGATTTGATTTTAGCCAGTAAATGTTTTATTGCGACAAACCAATAATATGATGTATGTGCTGTTCTTTGGGCGTATAATGTATCAACACTTATTTCAGACAACGCTTCGAACGCTATTTTATTGATATGATCGGTCAGGACATTGCTTATTTTAGTGGTCAAATCGTAAAAAGATGCGTCAGGAATTACATCTTTAATATTGTTCTTAGTGATATACTTATCCAAATCGGTATTCCACTCTGCTAAATGCTCGATAAATACCTCATCCGTTACACCTATTCTGTTCTTAATATCTTCAAATTGGGGCAATATGTCTGAGAGCAATAATTTATAGCCAAGTTTATGATTTACCATGTATTGTAGTGTTTCATTTAATAGCGGTATATTCCATCCCACACTATTTACTAATAAGTCTCCATGATCCACATAATAGTCCATGAGTTCTGCAACATATTTTATATCTCCACCCTCTATTAAGGAAACGGAATGACCATGTGCCAATTGCATGGCGACTAAATCGTAATATCCAGACTCTTTAATGTTTCGGCCATCAGTTTCTAATTCAGAATGCAACTGATTTATGTAGGTTGAATCTAACGTTACAGGTAAAGGTCTTTCTTCGTCAGATGCCAATAAACGATAGGTTGTAAATATAGCCCCTATATTATCTTTATTTACATTCTGTTCATCAATGCAATTCGTGATCGCTTGCAAAAGCGTTGGAAACGTATAGGTAGAATTATCTTTTAACGTTTTTACAATATCTGCATGGTCGAAATTATCGGGTAGTAAGTTTGCCAAATAATTATCGAGCGCCTCCGAATTTGTTGCTACTTGATAATATTTATATGCTTTAGTTGTCGCGTTATCCCGATAGGCAGCATCTGTTGCATTTGCAGCTTGAATATAATCGATAAATGTATTTGGCTTGACTGTTTTTGCTTCAATCAATGACGTAAAATCGCACGCCAACTTATTTTGCGCAATAAACCTGTCTATTGCATCTAACGTTTTGAAATAGTCGCCGCCATTGAAGTCATTGAACCGAACTATCTTCTTATATAATTGAGCAATCACATGGTTTTGGCTTTCCGTGTCTAAATGCAACAGCAGTTCTTGGTATTCGACAGGGAACACCTGCTTCTCTATGGATTCTTTTAATTTCAATTGTGCTATTCTTTGCCATACACGCAGAATAACATCGCTCTTTCGAGTTAATTTATGCAAACAATGTATAATCTTATCGATAAGCGCATTGTCCATACATTGTATAACTTCTTCTAATACAGTGTCAAATTGTTTATTAGTCTCTGCATATTGATTTATGTCGTGGTCTTCTTCTCCGTTGATGCAGCCTTCAATATATTTTTTCAATGGAATTTGTCGAGCATCTTCAACATCGACACCATATACCAAAGCTGCAATTTCGCGTTGTGTTTGCAGATCATTGTTAATTATTGTTTGAATGCCATTCAGATAGTCGCCGGACAATATTTGTTCTACTGGATTTGCCAGAATATCCGTCTTCTTCAAACAGAACAATGCTATGTTTATCATCAAAATTTCGTTACACCACTCTTGTTTAAGAGCGACCATCTCATTGATATATGATATAATTTCCCTAACATTGGCATTAGGATTTACCAATCTGAATATCCGATTTATAGTTTCTTTCGCTTCATTTTCTGTTTCTCCAAATGCTTCAACAAACAGTTTGTTGAATATACTTCGATAGTCGGTAATAACAGGAGGAGCAACACGATAAACAATAGGGAAAGTTTTATTGATAAAATACTTGGTCAGTTGTTTCGTTTGTTCGTCGGTCTCATCTCCGAATGCACAAGCTAAATGTGTTTCATCGAAAGGAATAACAGCCCAAACATTTTCAAAACCGCTATCGGCGAAGAACGTATGGATAGAAGACCATAATTCTTTTACTTTTTCAGCGGGGAGACGATCCATGTTGTCAAAAACAAGGACTAATTTACGTTGTCCTTTTTCCTTGATAAAATCAGAAATGTCTTGCATCCATGTTTTGAACTCGTAAACCGTTGGTTCGTCTTCGCTCAAAGTCTCATAGCAAACGTCCTTTTCGACTTTATCTTGATAAATAGCTAACATATAACTCCATCCATATTTATGATCTTTGCTATATGCCCATTTCCAAACGCACAATGCAATAAGAACTGGCAGTGCAGCTATGATAATAGACAATAAAGAAAACCACCATGTTGTGGGTGTAGGTTTTACTGCATACGCAATAAATGTAAATATCGGAGTTAAAACTGCAACCAAAAATGCCGCAACCATACCATTACTGATAAGGGGATATTTTTCGGTTACGGTCTCCGTTTTACGGGCTAATAAATATTTCAGCTTTTCAGACCATGATACGGTTTTCGTACCTCCACCTTTGACTTTTATTGTTGCATTTCCAGATAGGATACCATCATCAATAAGTTTGCTTGTAAGCAATTCCAATATAGAGCGGCGTTGCAAGTCCTCTTGATGTCCCCATGCGTCATACTCAAAAAAGTAATAGTCGTCTGATAATTCACGTTCCAACATTTTAACCACGTTGGATTTTCCAGATCCCCAAATACCTTCGATGCCGATAATTCGAGGTAAAGTACATTCCTCATCCAATGAATCATTCTGACAAAAATGGCGAGCAATAGTTTTTGCCAACCTTTCTTGCGAACCTCCATCGAATTTGTCAATACCACACGGTTTATTTTGGATAAACCGCGGATATTGCTGTTTGGATTGTAGTTTTGTTTCCATATACGTAATTTATTGATTATACGAACTCCAAATAATTCTCCCGATTTACCACATGAAACTCGGCATAGGGATAGGCTTCTTGGAAGGCTTTCGGTGCGGCCGGCATTTTATTTCCCCACTTGAACTCCAAGGCGGTAAGACTGTCGGCACTCTCCTCAATCAGGTCGATTTCCTGTTTGTCGTAGGTGCGCCAGAAATAGAACTCCCTGTGCAGTCCCTCATTGAAGTTCGCTTTGCGCCGCTCTCCGATGATGTAGTTCTCCCACAGCGCACCGACATCCTGCCGAATGGCCAGCGGTGAGAAAGCCCCGATAATGGCATTGCGAATGCCGTTGTCGTAGAAGTACCACTTGCCAGCTTTTGTAACCTCCTTGCGTAGGTTACGCGAATAAGCCCCCAGACGATAGATAACGAAGACCTTTTCCAATAGGTCGAGGTATTTTTCAACGGTCGTCTTGCTCATGCCGAGTTGTTTACCTAACTCTTCGTAAGAAACTTCGCTGCCCAACTGAAAAGCTATCAATCGCAGTAGATCGCGCATCTTGCTCGAATTTTTTAAGCCGTCAATTGCTAAGATATCTTTAAGCAGGTATGCACCGACAATATCACGTAGGTAGTCTGTTTTACGTTCATAGTTCTCCATCATTACTACTTCGGGATAGGAACCGTAAATCAAGCGCGCTTCGAGGTTCTGGCGGGTTTCAAGTGCCGTTTCCGTCTGTGCGATTTCCCGTTGCGAGAATGGTGTAAGGAGAAATTGCGTACTGCGGCCGACCAACGGTTCACCAGTCTTATTCAGCAAATCGAATGACGAAGAACCACTTGCCAAGACACTTATTCCCGGTATTTCATCAACTATCAACTTCAGAATACTACCGATTTGTGGTATGTTCTGTGCCTCATCAATAGCCAGCAAATCAATACCATCCAATAAATGCCGATAATTGGCTATTGAGCGATTCTCCAATAGTGCTAATGTGTCGTAGTCTTCGCCGTTGAGCATCATCGTCCTACCTGAATAGTTGTCCACAATTTTACGCATCATTACCGTTTTACCAACACGGCGAGCACCAAAAATCAGTACTGCTTTATTGGGCGCGATTCGTGCTGTAATCTTCTCTTGAAGTATTCTATTTACTGTTTCCATACCTTATAAAATATAATGCAAAGATAATCATATTTTTTTAATTGGCGAATTTTACAAAAAAAACGGGCTATTAAATGGCGATTTTTACAACCACAATCTTATGGAAGTTGTTTCATTGTTTTTAGTAATGATATATGTTCATACTATGATGACTCAATAATTTACCAGACATACGTTTCTGAAATTTGTCCTTATAGGAATGAAAAACTCACATATATTGTGCTAATTAATATATAATTAAATGAAAATAAAAAGACAGGATACGAGTATTCCTGTCTTCTCATATGTAATGGATATTTTTTTATTTTCTCATCCGCTCCAACTCCTCATCACGCAACATTCTCTCGTTCAGTTTTTCCTGCATCCTGTCAATGAAATAGGTGCGGCTTTCGTTCTTCCGGCGTTTGATATCAGTGTAGAAGCGGTAGCAGTCTTTAGAATCAACCCCGAATATCTTATAGAGAAGTGGGGCGAGCTGTTTGAGCGGCATATTGCCGTTGTTGATGCAGCCCATCACGTCTATGCCGTAGATAAGTTCCACGAGGTCGATGGCATTGCCCGTCCATTGAAGAAGGCTGGCGGTGGTTTCTGTTGCGTTGTTGGCGGATATTAGTGGTGGCACTTGGGGCGTGGCAAGGAATTTCTGCATCTTTCTTACGAAAGACAGAGCCTTGCTGACGTAGGCGGCAATCTCTCTTTTTTCTTCTGACAGATTACGTACGGGATGGTGCTGCAACTCGATTTCGATGTAGGCAAGCGCGATGACGGTAAGGTTCATGTCCATGCCGCCGTTGCACAGTTCGATCACTTGGGTGGCGAAAGCCGTGTATGCCGTTTCCATATTGCAGTCGCCGGCTTCGTTTATCAGGCGGAAAAAGTCGGTTTCCGCCAGCAAGAAATAATTCATGGTTCTGTCAATTTTGAAAATTACACTTTGTTTTCTGCGTGCGCACATGAATATAATTGGCAAAAAACGCGGCAGAAAATAAAAAATCCAACACTCAATTTTACAAAGTGCTGGATTTCAGAGGTATAAAATTCAGTATTTTTTCACAAGGACAAATTATCTCCGACTTAAATTGTTTGTAATCGGAACATTTATTCTATTCCTGAAAATAGAAATGTATGCTTGCCGCACATTTTGGCTATCTTGCTTTTTTATCAAGGATATAGATAATGCGACATACACCGTTGGGATAGCTTTTCAAAGAGGAAAGCGTCCAGTGTTGCTCTGGCAGAGCCGACTTAAAAAAATGTCGTCCGCTTCCGGATATGAAAGGAACGGTGTATAGTATGATTTCATCCACAGCGTGCATCCGCAGCAGTCCGTTTATATAGTCTGCCGTGTCCGGTGTGGCTTCCGCGAGGTAACGGATGTTTGTGCAGTCTTTTCTCCATTCGTGCAGCATTGAAATGGAATAGTCCGGTGTCACACGGTAAAAGGCTTTCTTCCTGATTTCATCAAGACCGCAACGGTCAAGGCACAAATCCTGATGTGCTTTATCATATAACTCTGAAGAAAGACATCCGTCCATCGTCAGTACGGCGAGAATCTGAACTTTACCCATAATCGTTTCCTTTCGTTAGGCAAGGGTAAAAAAGTAGCGTGCAATTCACACTACCTTCAAGCGATGGCTCTGGTAAAGCCTTTACGGAGAGTACGTGAATGCACGCTATGCGTAAGCATAGCATAAGCATCACGCAATCGTCTCCGTAGTTCCAATTTACCAGATTTTCGCTTGAAACGCCTTGCGGTCTTATCCTATATGTTGGCGGCGAAAAGCTCCTGCCAATCGCCGTTTTTCTCAAATGTTATGCAAAGATAGCCAAATTCAGTGAATTACGGGCTATGATTGCTTGAATTTATATTTAAGTCCATACTCTTCAAGTTTGCTGTATAGTGTTGTCCTGCCTATGCCGAGCAGTTCTGCGGCGACACTCCGGTTGCCGTTTGCCTGTTTCAACGCACGCAATATCCGCTCCTTATCCTCCGCGTCATTGCGCAAGGCGAAGCTGACAGTAGAGGTCGGTTTCGTCACGGCAAGTTCCAGATGCTCTTTCATGACAACACCTTCCTGCGCCTGCAATACAGCACCCATAACTTTCTGCCGAAGTTCCCGCACGTTGCCCGGCCATGCGTGTGTCAGCAACGCTTTACGTGCTTCGGAACTGAACCCGCTCACGCTACACTCCAGCTCTCTGTTTGCCATATCACGGAAGAACTCTGCCAGCGGCATAATGTCTTCTTGACAGTCACGCAACGGAGGAACGGTTATCCCGAAGTCGTGCAGGCGGTACAGAAGATCCTGCCGAAAACGCTTTTCATTCACCGATACCTCCAAATCTTCATTGGTAGCAGCGATGATGCGGACATTGAAATTCCGGTCTGCCTTGTCTCCGACCGGGCGATACCGCCTCTCCTGTATGGCACGGAGCAACATCTGTTGGGTTTCCAACGCGAGGTTTCCTACCTCGTCCAGAAACAACGTGCCGCCTTCCGCCTCATGGAAATATCCTTTCTTGGCATTGTCCGCACCTGTAAATGCACCTTTGACGTGTCCGAAGAAAGCCGACGGTGCAAGCTCTTTGGAGAGTGAACCGCAGTCCACCGCCACAAATGGCTTGCCTGCACGTTTGCTCTTGTCATGCAACAGGTGGGCAATATGCTCCTTGCCCGTGCCGTTCTCACCAAATATCATCACGCTCATATCGGTGGCGGCTACCAGCCTTATGCGGTGCATGATTTTCTGAAAGGCGGAACCTTCACGGGCGAATATAGGCATACGGCGTTGTCCTGCCTGACGTTCTTTCAGTATGGAACGGATCAGGGGGACAAGTTTATCCTCCACAAGCTGTTTGGGAATATAGTCTATCGAGCCGAGTTTCATGCTTTCCACGGCGGTATTAACTTCGGCGTAGTCGGTCATAATGATGAAGGGCTGCATCTTTCCCTCCTTTCGCATCCAGCACAAAAGGTCTATGCCACTGCCGTCAGGCAGACGCAGGTCGGCAACCACGATATCATTATCTGTTGCCTGTTGCAGATGTTTCTTCGCGGTTGAGAGGTGGTAAGCCTTCATATTGCGGTAGCCCTCCCGTGACAGCATATTGCAGACATATTCGCAATACACGATGTTGTCTTCCACCACAATTATTTTTGTCTTATTCATCTTCGTATTTTCTCCTTTCCTCTTCTGCCAACCGTATTATTTCCACTCCCTTATCCAGCACGGCAGTCACGGCATGGCTTAACGCTTCACCATCCGGGAGAGCATCGCCACGAAGCAATCCGTAAAGTACATTCAGCGGTTGGTCGGCACGGAGCACCTCCCACGAACTGCGCAGGTGGTGGATCAGGGAATCCAGCTTTTGCAGGTCTTTTTCTTTTGCTGCATCCCGTACCGCCTGCATTTCCTTTTCTGTTTCAGTTATCAACTTTTCCAGCATGACGGCTTCATTGCCATAGGACAATAAGGCGGAAAAGTCCGGTTTCCCGTCCGGTGTCGCTTTTATGGCACACCTGTCGGAAACCTCCATCAGTTCCGATATGGAGAACGGTTTGAACAGGCATCCGGCAAAGCCTTTTGCCAATAGTTCCCCTTTGTTACAACTGCCCGAAGCGGTTGCCACAACCACCGGGATTGTTGGTGAATTGCCCACGTTGGACGAACGCAACAGTTCCAGCAATTCGAAACCGTTTATATCGGGCATATTCAAGTCTGTCAGCAACAGGCTGTATTCTTTCTGGCGTATCATTTCCATCAGTGCCGCAGCATCGGTGCAAGTGTCGCAGTGTATTCCTTCTTGGGAATACATCTCTTTCAGCATCAGAAGTAATACCTCATCATTGTCAATGGCGACAACATCATGGAATTTATTGTTATGATAAACAGGTGTATTGCTTGTATATCCAAGCTGTTCTTCAGCTTCCTGCATAGAAATTTCAACTGTGAAACGACTGCCTTTCCCTTTCTTGCTGTCTAAACGGATTGTTCCGCCAAGCATCGACACAATATTACGCATTATGGCAAGCCCAAGCCCGAAACCCTCCTTTGCGGCGGCATTTGATAGACGTTCAAACGCACCGAACGCTTGTTTCTGTTCCTCTTCTGTCATGCCTGTACCTGTATCTTCAACGACCAGTGTCAGAACTCCATTATCATATTCAGTAATCAAAGAAACACCGCCTTCTTCTGTGAACTTGACAGCGTTTGACAGCAGGTTATTCCCGATTTGTATTATTCGCTCTTTGTCGGTCAATACAATGGCATCGTGTCCAGTCTTCACGGACAAGGACAGCCCTTTGTTCACGGCAACAGGCATGAACTCCGTTTCAAGTGTGTGCGTGATTGCTGAAATCCGGCAGGGTGACAGACGGGGCTGTTCCTTGCCGTTGTCCAGGCGGAAGAAGTCAAGCAAAGTGTTAAGCATATCCCGCATACGGTCGGAGGATTGCAGTATGTTTTGGATATACTGCCCGGACTTATCCTCACACTGTTCTTTCCGTATCAGTCCGGCATAGCCTGTTATTGCTGTCAGCGGTGTGCGCAGTTCATGGGTGATAGTATGTACCGCCTTCTTCCTTGACGTTATCAGTGCCTCGTTCCGTTGTACGGATTGTTCCAGTTGCCTTATCAAATCAGTTGTCTTGTGCTTGTATTGTTTAATGCTTTTTGCATCACGATGTATGATGATGTAGGAAATTAACAACAATAGAAGAACGAATCCCATTAAACCGCCTACTTGCATAAATGACTTTTCACGCATGGCAACTATTTCGTTTTCCCGGCTTTGCAGTTCGGTTTGTACCTTTTCTTCTATTTGGCAAATCAATTCTTGCAGTTGTCTGTTAAGTTCTGCATTACGAGCTGCAAGGCTGTCGGCTTGTTCCGACAATTGGCGATCCTGCACTTTCTGTTCGCTGATTACGTTTCTATTGACCGAATGAAGGATAGTGGTTGATACTGCTGGAGTTACTTCCTTTTTTTTGCCGAATATGCCTAAGAAACCTTTTCGTTTTGGCTTTTTGGACTGTTCCTGCACACTTTTCTGTACAATAACCGGAATTTGATTGGCTATCTTCTTGTTAATAGATTGTTGTTCATCCATTAACCGGACTATCTGGAACATCTGTCGTTCCTTATCCTCTAAAAGACTGCGCACACTATCGATGCGCTCTGCTGGATAGGTGGCCTTGAAACGGCAGAGCATACTGTCCATTGCCATACGCCGTGCATGGTAATGCTCGATATCTTTATCGTTCCATTCCAGTATTGTTTCACCCAATAGAGAAAATTTTATCATTTGAATATTGATATTGTTTATTTCTTTTCGGAGCTCGTCTATTTTTTTATTGCCAAGTTCTAATGCTTCTATCTCCTGCCATTCATAGAGGCTATTATATGCCATACATCCGATAAGAATGGAGATAAGTATATATCCCAACCGTATTGCCTTATAGAAATTTCCTGACCGCTCCATTATTTTAATGACATTGATTTTTGGAACATGAATAAAAGTTTATCTTTTTCGTTCATGCGGATATTATCAGAATAACCGCCTTTTGTTATTTGATACCCGCATGGCTTAACCATAAAAACACCTAAGCCCTTAGTGTATGAACTTACTTCTGAGGCATAGTCTTTACTTGTATTTAATGGAACTTTCCCTTTAATATGACACCACTCATTATTGCAACTGATGTCTTCAATCTCAGACATCATTTTTTGCAAATCTGTAATAGCTTTGGAACTCGCCTCCTGGGGTATCTGCAACTCAAAACAGAGCATCGGTTCGAGAATGTCCACACCTGACTGTTGCAAAGCCAGCCTGAAGACATAGGGGGTCAGCTGTCTGAAATCAGCAGGTGTGCTTACCGGGCTATAATACTCGGCTTGAGTGAAAGTTACTTTCAGATCTGTAACTTCCCAACCATGTAACCCCGATTGGCAAGACATACGAATCCCTTCAAAAACGGCGTTTTGAAAAGAATGGTTCAGATAACCATAGGAGATGTCACTTTCGATTTGCAACCCTGTCCCTAACGGTAAGGGTTCGAGAGTCAGCCCTATTGTGGCCCAGTAAGGGTTGGGTGGTACTTCAATCTGAATAATCTTATTGACCTTTTTTACAGGTCGTTCTTTGTAGATAGTCTTGATCTCATCAAAATGGACCTTGACGGAAAACCGTTCTTCCAGCAATGTCTGTATGATTTCCTTTTGGGTCAAACCATATAACGAGATTTCCAATTCATCGCTATATGAGTTTATGGAAAAGGACAAAGACGGGTCTTCAATCCACAATGTATTCAGAGCGGATATCACCTTGCTTCTCTCTTCGGGCTTATTTGGCCGGACGGAGGATTTGAGAGCGGGATGCTGATGAGATAATCCTTGAATCAAACAAGGTTTAGCACCTAAATAATCTCCGATTCGAAAATCTTCTATATCTTCTACAATCGCGATATCATTGGCACCCACTTCATCAACATTTATCTCTCTGCCCTGATAAATAGTCTTTAGATTTTTAATCTTGATGAATTTTTCCGAATCGTTGATTCTTACAACGTCTCGAAGTCTCAGACTTCCGTCAATTATTTTAAGAAAACTTCTTTTATGCCCTTTGGGGTCATGCTCTATCTTATAGAGATAAGCTGAAAGTCTGTTTGAGACTGATGCCGGAGGAAGTATAAAAGAAGAAATGGCGTCCAACAACTCATTGATACCGATATTGAACATTGCTGATCCATGTAGCACCGGATAGACTTTGGCTTTTGCCACAAGAGCGATTATCGTATTCCAATAATCAGCCGGTGAAATTTCGCTATCCGACAAATATCGTTCTAATATATCGTCGTCATGGTTGCATACAAATTCTTTGTATTCTTCCTTTATATAT
>CAJTYV010000056.1 GCA_910584195.1 uncultured Ruminococcus sp.
AATTATTTCTGGTTCATAGGTTCTTGAAGTGTTCAGTTGAAATCACAGCCTTTCTTTTATATATTTTTGTTATATAGTGGATAAAACTTCATAAGGGATAGGGTAGAAGTCCCGGAACCGAAATCATGGGATACTGACTTGATGATATATTGCCCAGGGGTATTTGCGTTGGAATTTTGATAGAGCAGTTTGATATTCACATCATAAAATGGGACAAGGTTTGTAGTGAGGGTTATACTGTCCGTTAACCTGCAATTTTTCCAGTTTTCCCATTTGGCGCGGGAAAGGGCAAGTGAATCTGACGTAATATTATCGTATTCGCCGCCATATTTAACATCCAAAATTTCCCCTAATTTCTGTATGGTAAATGGGGAACCGGGGATAATTTCAAATTCCACTGATTCGCAATTGTATTTTACCTGAAAATACTTTTTTGAATATTTCTTACATACCGTCCCGTCTGGGAAAACATAGTCATCCCCAGCCGTGCCGTCAGTTAAGACATTTATGCCATGGGCCTGCCAGTGCCCTAGCAGGTATGCATAAAATATTGTCTGCCCATCAACCCTTTTGCTTTTTACCTTAAAAACAAAAACAACATCTTTTTCCAAGGCGCTGTTTGATATGGGCATGCCTGTATTTTCGTCCAGAATATCGATAGCCCCCAAATTGTTGACATCCAGTTTGGGGTTTGCAGAATTGCCAGACGGTATTTTAACAGCTATTTTATCGCCATTATAATAATTTTCGTCATACCCTTCAATGGAGCAGCGGTATATATTGTCATTGTAACTGCATTGTTCTGTATAAAAATCTGCCTCAATTACTTTCCCCCATACTTCGCATATGTTCCTTACCTTTGCCATATCTATGCTTGTGTTCTCCGATATAAGGATCCGCTGCATAAACTCATTGCTGAAAACAATATCATCTGCATAGCAGCTTGGGACCATACGGCATATGAATACATTGTATTCATCAAAAAACATTTCATAGTTTGGGTATAAGTCACGGAGTTTCTCCAGTATGGACAAAACAGTGCACCCGCTTGAAAATTCCAGGTCATATGGTATTGTGTTCCATAAGGGGTTTTCGTTTCTGTATTGCTGCCAGTTATCATTGTTCTGCGGCAGTGCCTTATACTCACCAACCTCGTCAACCATGTAATTATTTATGCCGCCTAATTGCCTTAGGACAGTTACGATTGCTTCACGTATAATGTTGTATTTGATGACTTCCCCCGTCTCCCCATTTTCTTCATATGCAGGGATTTTAGTTGTCAATGCCCCTATCTGTCCGTTTTTTGTTCCATCAATTTTAGACATATAATCACTACATGTAATTGATAGCTGGTTAGTGGAGGGGTCATAAGACCCAGATGTGCTTGTATAGACATAATGGCCAAGTGGATAGTATATGTATTCTTTAGTTCGTATATCCATAATGCCAACATGTAATCTGATTTCTTTGTTTATCCAAATTAATCCATCCTCTGTAATCCGTGCATCATTTCTGTCATACAAAGTTGGGATTAATGATGCAGAGAATGTTCTCCGAATAGAAGAGGAACTATCAATGGAGGAAGTTCCGCCAACAATAGTTCCTTTTAAAGTGTCAAGTATTGTTTCCCCATCATCTTTCAACACCTCAATTTTTAATAAAAAGTGCTGTGGCTTTTGGAGTATTAGTGTTAAATCTTTTGCAGTAATCATTTGTTCCACCATTTTTCTTCAATATCAGACAGGTTTGTATAGTATAAATCCCTCTCGGAATTATAATCGCCAATTTCTGCCCACTCAAAAGATATGTTCCTATTCTGATATGTGGTATCTGCCGTATCTGTTGGGTCGCCAGTAATTATCATTAGCCATATCCTTCCATCGAAATGTTTTAGGATTTTTGGCATCCCGTCAGCAAGGAAATCCATGATTTTTCTTTGGTAAGGTATCCTCAGGGCATCATCAACCACTAAATCACAATTCTCATCATCCAGTTCAATGAACATGCCCTTACAGCTTCCCTTATCATAATTTGAAACAGTGTTCCTGATATATGTTGGGTATCTGTTGTGGATTGTTTCGTTGATAGAAGAGGGGATTCTTCTGGTAGTGTCGCAGTATCCGTCAGTAGCCGGAGTTCCAAATATGCAGTTTTTTTCAACTATGAATATATCATTAAATTCAGAATCAACAAATGTAGTATAATATGTCCCTTCTTCTAGCCCGTGGAATACTGGGACTACTGCATATTCATACTCCACATGGCATGCATTCGTGTAGTCGTTTCCCCTAAGGCCTTCGGTGAAATCTTCAAGCGTGCGGACTTCCCTTACAGCAATAGTGTTCCATCTGAATTTCTCAGTGTTCCTCCGCTTAATAAGAAGATGGGTCACTGTCCTCAGATTCCAGTCAACATTCCCGGCATTTGTGGAATTATTGAAATCTGCATGGAATATAGTGTCAAAATCCCATTCATCCGGGCAGTCCATAGAGGGCCTGGAGTCAGATTCCCTTGTTATATATAAGCAGTCATAAAGGCCATTTGCAAGCCTAATATATGTGA
Source organism: uncultured Ruminococcus sp. (assembly GCA_910584195.1). Lineage (GTDB taxonomy): Bacteria > Bacillota > Clostridia > Oscillospirales > Ruminococcaceae > Ruminococcus. The sequence continues at coordinate 2,563 of CAJTYV010000056.1, forward strand.
TATTATTTACATGCGTCGGCGTGAGGGCAATAGTATCGTTATCAGCACCAAGCAATGTCTGTGAAACAAAAAACAAAAATATCACCTCCTCAATTCCATATGTCATTTATGTCAGCATCTGGCGGCTCTTCTTCAGAATAAAAAGCAGCCATGTCATCTTTATTGACAGGATAGGTAAACAGGTTTGGCGCATCAACCCATATATCATATACGTCAGGGGTTGGTGGCATTTGCTGCCCATACCATATATTTTCTGTATCAACGTAATCTGGGTCTGCAATTATTTCCAGCTGGTAAATGTCATTTACTTTCCGTATCCATACGCAAACCATGTCAGTGGGGTTAAATGCAATGGCATCAGAATATAGGATATAATGCCCAAGCCCATTTGGGACATCCAGCTTAAAGCGGGTTGTGCCGTCTTCGTACAGATAGGAGCTTACAATAATGGAATATTTTGTGTTCCTGAGTTCCAAAATAGTAGCTGTCTGGTTTAAGTACATGCCCCTTAGCTTTAATGTAAAGTCCCCGTCTATAACGAAACCTTTGTCATAATATACCCCCTCATTGTCGCCCCTTAAATCTATCATCCCATTTTCAAAATGGAATGTTTTGCTGCCATTGTATTGTATGACAGCTATGTTAGTATGATATTTGATGTAGCCGTGCAGCGGGTCATTTTCGGCATATATTATACTATACTTGCCTGGACGCCTATAGTCTGTGTATATTTGAATATACCCAGTATCTATTTCCATTCCATTTACGGTCATCCCATGGCAACGGAAATAATATACAGTATGGTTATCAAGCCCTTTATACTGGTACCTTATCTTTGTGCTGTCATACATGGTTTCGCTTTCCGATAACAGTGTTTTTGTACCGTCATACAGATAAAATTTAAAAGATTGGATATCCTCATAATCCTCCTGCAAATAATATATCTGGGCATCGTAAAATGCAGACTGCAATATCTGCCCGTTTTCTAACCCATAAAAATAGAAGAGTGGTGTCTTCAATGTCTGGAAGTATGATTTGTCAGATAATTCACTTGCAGTATCATCCACATCAAATGTCTGAAACTGTGCAGCCCATTTTTTCCCGTTTGTAAGAGTGCTGGCAGGGAGGGTATGGGTATGGGGGAATGTGCTTATTTTCCTGTCATATATGGGTTCCATTGAATCTGCATTATATATGATTAGGCGGTTTGCATATGGCTGGCTGCCAGCCCATGAAAAGCTGAACGTCTTATCCACGGATGCATCAAAAGGGGCTATTTTGTTTACTGTTGGTTTTGCCATTTCTATCTTCATACCTCCTCCATTTAGTATAGCCTGGTTCTCATTTGACCCCGCATATATGCATGTCTTCCAATCTGCCGCATGGTATCTTTACCCATACGTATTGCCCAATTTTAAGTGCCGTATTAAGCGCGGAACATTTCAATTTTCGTTCAGCGCCGCCATTATCAATAATATTATAGGTACCGTCATTATTTACTGCCTTTATAACAGATGAAAATGTTTGGTCATATGCATGCGTATGGCTTTGGGTTGCTTTTACAATCTGTTCTGCCAACATTTCTACCGCATTGATGTTCTTGTTCGATGTATGCATGTCCTGCCTTTCTTAAAGGGATAGAAATGTTCTACCCCTTTATAAAATATATTTTTATACCTTATGCATTTTCTGCAATATCTTATTGGGGAGCCGCAATATCAATTCATCAGAAAGCCTATCAGCATCCTGGACTTCATGAAGGTGGATGTCGCCGATTGCTATTTCCGTGCGGTTCATGGTATTGCTGTGGTTAACCATCTCCACAGCCTTATCTACGGGTCCAGCGGTTTTTAGCATGGCATGGGCAGGCTTAATGAATGCACCCTTGTTTTCCCGGAAATACCCCTCAAACTTTTTCTGCATCCAGTATAACCTGTCATCCGGGGTGATTGGGTATATCACCTCACCGTCGGGTTTTACCATGCTTCCGTCCATCCGTCTGACTGTTCCGTCCGCATATGTTTCAAGCATTTCGCCCTTGTTTGACATGATGCGCCTGGTCTGCTCTTCATTGAATATTATGGTGCCTTTCGGCAAATCGCTTATGACAGGCTCCGTTGTCAGTTCTGCTGTCCCATCAGGGTATACCGTAAGCTCGGGCTGGCCGTATTCGGAACGGAGCGCGTTTTTCTCGTCATGGGGGATCCCTTTATAGCCTGTGATCGGCAGGCTTTCTATCTTTGTAGTGCCGCCGGCAAAAGCATTCCCTACAGTGCCCTTGTATCCCCCCCTTGAACGTCCGCCGCCCCCTTTAGTTGCCGGGGAAGAGGCGGCCTTGCTTGCAAGTGTATCCAGGGCTGCTGCGGCAGCTTTACATTTTTCCTGTATGACCCTTGCCATTTCTGTGACAAGCCCAATGATTTTGTCGCATATTGTCTGGATGGAGTTGTCACCGTCTGTCGCGAAGTCATTAAATGCCTTAAGCCATGGGTCTTTCAGCTTTTTGGCGACTTCGTCTCCTCCAGTCTGCATGATATCTATAATGCTTCCCGACTTCCCGCCAGATGCGGAACCGCTGTCTGTGCTTCCGGTTTCCTGTTTTCCCCTGCCTTTCTTATCCTCACTGTCTCCGCCTCCTACGCCGATGATTTCCGCAAGGCATGTCCGCAAGTTCTCCCATGCAGGGATATATTTCTCATTGATGACATCGATCTGTCCCATAAAGTAACTATTCCCTAAATCCAATGCCGTCTTTAATTTGCCCATCTGCTCGTCAATGGATGCCACTGCTTCTGAAATAGCAGATACGAGACCCAGAAATCCGGTTCCTGCTGTTCCTTCCATTCCCTCTCCACCAGACATTACGGCACCGTCCGTACTGGGCGCGGATGCAGAGCCGATGATGGAAGAGAAGTTGATTTTTTTGAATTCACCGCATTTCGAGGCAATTTCACCGAATGCCTGTGCAATGCCCCTTAGCTTCTGTGCGTATCCTTCATCACTGATTTCAGGGAATGCTATGCCATTTAATAATGCAATGAGTTCGCCAATCAGGGTTTTCAGGTTCCCAAGTTCCGTATTCAGCGGGGATATACTTTGAGATGCATTGCTGACGCTTTTCTGTATATTGCCTACAGCAGTGGATGCTTCGCCTGCACTTGTGGCAAGGCCTGAGACAGATTCCCTTATGTCCTCCACGCTGCCCCCCAGCCCTCCCAGTGTAACTGCCCCAAAGTTTTCAAATGCGCCTTTGGTGGATTCAAGGTAGCTGACGGATTCCGCGTTGACGCCGGCAAGCCTTGAAAGCTGCCCGATTATTTCGTCATTCCCGCGGTTCATGTCCGCAAGGATGCCAATATAAGCCCCCTTCATCTTCTCGAATTCTTCCTGCGAGCCGTTCAGGAGTGCGTCCATGTTTATGCCAAGTTCGGAAAGCGTGGCTTCCAGCCTTGCGTTTTCGGACAGTTCCAAAAGTTCCTCAAACTGTGACTTGTATTGCTCCATGCCCTTTACCATGGCATCGTACTGTTTTTCCGTGCCGGCAATCAGCTTGTCGTAGTAGTCATTTACCCTGTCCGCTTCCTGGTCCAGGAGGTCTATCTGTTCCTGGAGCAAACCTTTCTGTTCTTCAAGCAGCCCTATCTCTTTCTCTATTTTTGAGATGTCAATTTCAAGCTTTGCGTCCTCCACTTCCTGTTTTGCGTCACGGATGCCGGACGTGTCGGCTTCATAGGACACCTGCCCGTCCTTATAGACAAGGGAGGCCTTCTGGTTCTGCATGCGCTGCAAATCGTATTCTGCTTTCTGTAGGTCAATGGCACGTTTGCGTTCCCCATTGGCATCCTGCATGGCCTTGATTTCTTTTTCCTTGGTTTCTATTTCCTTCTCGATGCCTTCTATTTCATTTTCAAGCTGCCCCTTCTGTGCCTCTATGGCTTCAAGCCTGGCATCGCGCTCCGCTTCAAGCGCGGATACGGCGGCATCCTTTTCAGCATTGATTGTGTCTATGCGACTGTCAACCTGTTTTGTGATGTAGCTGAAAGCGGATTCGTAGAGGGATTTCATGTCGTCAAGGTATTGGTGCTCGTATTTTTCGTATTCTTTCAGGTATTCCTCTTTGTCGCGGAAATATTTGAGGTAGAGGCGCCGCAAGGCATCCAGGTATTGCTTTTCCGTGATTTTGCCACGGGATTTCAGGTCATCAAGGTCTTTTAGTTCCTTTTCGAATGCTTCCAAATAAGTGGCCGCCGCTTCTTTCCCGGCAGATTTAGCACCTGACCTTCTATTAACGCCCAACTTAACAGTAGGTTCAATAGGGAAATCCTGCATCTCCCCATTTGCAAGTCCTTCAAGTTCCCCCTTTATCCTATTGACTTCTGCAAGTGCTTCTTCCCGTAACAAACGGTTCCCATCATAAGCCCCGCTTTCAAGCCCGTTATAGATATCCATTAGCTGGGTAAGCAGCTGGATAGACCTGCTTGTCCTGTCGGTGTCACCGGCTAAGGCGATAAGGTTCTCGCAATCAGTGGAAGTATCAAGGGTGGCAGCCTGTTCCGCAACTTTAGCATCATATAGTGCCAGTATCAAATCTGCGGTGAGCCCTAAATATGCCCCCTCTGCAATCAGGGATTCTATTTCATCCTGGGTGGCATCCCCAAACCCTAAGCTTGACTGTGATAATACTTCTTTTGCCTCATTTAGTGCCTGTGCATAAGAGGTGACTTCTTCATAGTTTTCAACACCCATTGCCTGTAGCTGTGTAGCATAGTATTCCTTATTCTGATCTGTAAGCTGTGCAAGGAAATCACTGCTGTTTACCCATTCGGTAGCAAGGGCATTAGCAGCTTCCTCACATTCCTGGTAAGAAGAAGTAGTGCTTCCTAATGTTTCCTGAAAATGACCCCATGATTCAAGGCTACGGACTTTAACATCAAAGCCAGATAAAGTGTCAGCTTTAACAAAACCATTTTCTGATTTTGTTCCCAACGCTTCAGCCATAGAAGAGAGCTGGCTTGACATAGAGGATAATTGGCTGGACGCATCTACTAACTTATTGATTTTTAATACGGCTTCATCAGCGGAGATGCCAAGGCCCTTGAAATAATCAGTGGAATCTGCTTCATTAAAGGTATCAACAGTCAAACGTCCTTTTTCTGCAAGTTCAAGGAGGGTGTTGCCTAGTTCGCGGACTTCACCGTTTTCTGAGGTGAAGGAATCTGCCCATGCCTGGTCGAAAGAAAAGGGGTTTTTATTCAATGCTGAACCTTGAATATATTTTTTTTCAGCTTCCGCAGCATCCCTAGCACCCTGTGCGATTTTCTGCCATGCGTCAATTTCTTCCTGAGTGTTGATGGAATGTTCTTTGAAGAAAGCAGTAGGGTCGTAACCGTCAAACTTTTTCTTGGTATCCTCAATAGCTTTATCGTACTGTTTTTGTAATGTTTCAGTTTCTTCAATCTGTGGCGTTAGAGAAATTACAACAGCGTTATCTTCGCCAAAATAATCTTGAATTTGTTTAAGATAATTAGCTTTTTCATTAGGTGTAAGTTCTGTATTTGTGAATATTTCTGAAATAGCCTTAGAAATTATAGGATCATTTTGTACCTTGTTAATTTCAAATAATATATTACGTCTTAAATATTCACTGACATAATTCCAATCTCCACGTTTATCTTCTGGTATATTATCCCAATCAAAATTGAATAACATATCTTGAATGGCAGTTTGTAAACCACTGTCTTCGACTTGAATATAAGAAAATTCGCCTTGTAACCATGTGTTAAGATATTGATTTATAGAAGATGTTTGCCCCTCTAACTGTTGTTGTGCATATTGTAAATTTTCTCTTGCTTCTTCTAATTTAGATGTGAAAGCAACATCAATATCACCAACGGCAGTTACAACATGACCGCCTTGTACTGACATTTCTTCATAAGTAAGTCCTAATGTTTCTAACCATGATATATATTGTCTCATAATTGTAATATTTCCATTACTATCAACATTAGAACCATTCACATTAAATCCCATTTGGATGGACTGACCTTTTCCTAATGCATTATACGCTTGATTTATCTTGTCAAATTCAGTTTTAGCACTTTTAACTTTTTGCTCTGCATTAGATAAATCTTGGTTCCATCCTTTAAAAACATCCGGGAATTCTTCCATTATCTTCTGGTTAGCAAGTTCTTTTTCTTTTTGTATTAAACTGTCTAACGAACCAACTATTGTATTTACATCACCAGATAAATCTAAGATGGTGTTACCATTTTCATCATAATTTTTAGTCAAAGATGGAAATATTCCAGCTAACTGATTACTTAAATCAAGAAATTCCTCATATTCTTCATTACTAAGAGTGCCTTTACTTTGAGTTATTTTACCGAGATTTTCTACTTCTTGTGCAAGTTCTGCATATCTTTTCTTTGCATTTTCTACAGTTTCTGTGTTAGATTTTAAACTGTCATTTATAGAATTGATTTTATCAGCCGCTTCTTGGGCTTTTTTCGTAATTTCTTCTGATTTATGTATCCACGAAACAAAAGCTGAAATTAATCCAGATACAATAAGAGATATTCCCATAGTCAATGTTGCATTTAATGCAGTGGTTGCCACTGTTAATCCTATGGTCTTAGCAGTAGAAGCAATTAATGATAATCCATATCCAGAAAGGCTTGCTTTCGCACCATTTAATCCTGTTAAATATGAACCTAATTTAGTATTTGTAGCACCAACAGCAGTCGCAAATGCTTGCTGTTCCTTTTGACTTGTTGCTCCCAAAGCATTATATTGCTGCATTGCTTTTGTGATTTTTGTGAATCCAGTAATATTTCCTTGTAAAGAAACATTATACCCAGCCATAGAAGCAGTTGTGCCTTTAATACTTGTCAGATATGCTTTTAGACTGTCATCAGACTGTGCTAATAATCTCTGCCATCCTTGTTGAGTTAATGAATTGTGTTGTATTGCTAAATTATATTTACTGATAATACTATTTGCATTTTTAAAAGGCTGTACTACTTCATTATTTATAGAACTTCCTACACCAGTAAACCATGACTTTATTGTTTCTTGTTTGAATATCATACTATTAATTTTAAGTCAATTGTGGATATTGACTGTACTATCTTGTGGAGAGATAGTTTCTGCTATGTGGAGTAGCAGTAGACCGATATGTGGAGTAACGGTTTGTTATGTCTAAGTGTGGAGCTTAGATATTGAAATTCATGGTTATATTTGGTATGATGTAGCTATAAAATCAAGGAGATGATACAAGCTATGAAAAATAAATTTAGCATCATTATATTATTAGCAATCATAACAATATCTTTAACAGGTTGCTCTAAGTATGAGAAAGACGAAAGTTACGATACTGATTTATATGGAACATATACTCAATCAATAGGAACAGAAAATTCAAATTACTTTTCTCAACAAAAATACATATTTAATGAAGATGACACATATGATTTATATTTAAAGGAAATTCAAAATAATGAAGTAAAAGACAATCATTCAAAAGGTAAAATATTATCAAATGCAACCATTTACGAAAACATTATTAAAATTTCACTTGATAATGATAATATTTTATACAAATATAAAAATATTTTAGGAACTTTTTATGAAGTAAAAATTCCATCTGAGAATAAATTTGATTTAGTTATTCCAACTCCAAGTGATAATTGGACAGGTTTGTATCCAAATGCAGCAAATGTATTTAATAAAAATGGTTTTTATCATTCTTGTTTAGATATTACAAATTGTAATGATACAGAAGACAATCATGTTGGATTATATTACAAATACGTTTGCAAAAATAATATAATTTATTTTATTGATCCAAGCGTTGAAGGAATGAATTGGCAAATATTATATTATATTGTCGAAGATGGATTATTTACTCCAGAACTATACAAAGTAGAAGAGTAGTAGCTATTAACAAAATACATTTTAATGCAAGATGATGGCACCTTTAGAGTTACTGGATTAGAATACGCTGATTAAATCATATAAAACCACATCCTTTCATATTTTTTGAGTAAGACTACTGTATAAATTGCACTAATTTCTAGTGCAATTTATATAGTAGTCTTTTACTTTTAACATTTTAAATATCTATTCATATAAATTATAGTCATCCAAGTCTACAAAAAAGCCAAATGTATTTGTCTCTAAATCTTCTCCATGTGAATAAAAACCATCAGCTATTTTAACTGAATAATATGAATCCTCTCCACTAGCTATACATTTCCATAAAGATTCATAAGTAGATGAACTTACTTCTACCCCTATCATATCTGTTGGAATATAGTGAAAATAGCTATCTAAATCAGCGCCTAAATCATTTTGTGCTGTATAATGTATGGCAATATTAACTTCTGAATGTTCTTCTATGTAATAATAAATCACAATAATTTCGAGAAAATTTAGAGTAGAAGGATTTTTGAGTTTTTCCTTCAAATTTGTAATTGCGTCATCAACAATAGAATAGTATTCTCGTTGAATATTTAATATTCGGTCATGTTCAGATTCTTCAGCGATTCGCCTTTCTAATTCTTAGGCTTCTTTTATTGAAATCAACTCATCTATAGTATCTTTGGCTTCCAATAAAATAGTATAATTTGTAACTTGTTCTTTTTGCTTATCTGTTAATGTATTGATGTTGGGGTCAAAAGAGTTTTTAGAAACTCTCTGACTTCCTATATAGTACCTT
>CAJTYV010000057.1 GCA_910584195.1 uncultured Ruminococcus sp.
ACGGCTTTGCCTGTTCCCCCATCTCAGATGGGGGATTAAAAGACTTTTTCATTTACTGGATGGTCCAGTCGGACAAAGAAGATGATATCATCGAAAATCTATTGGCAAAATATGAAAGCCTTTCGGAACATATCAAGGTAGTAAAGAAAAATCCGGATGTTTATCCCACATTTGCACAGCAGTATACTTCGGAAACTGTTCTGAATAACAGTTTGATTGTGGAGTGCGGCGACAGCAGCCGGTATATCAGCTATGAGGATATTTATCTGACAGAAGCAGATATGGCAAGCTATTCCTATACGACCTCCTTTGACGGCGAGGGAGCGATTACTTCGGCTATTGATTATGTAGTCAGTGAAGATCATCCAAAGCTTTATATGACAGAGGGGCATGGTGAGGCGGAGGTTTCTGCTGTGTTTGCAGAGCAGATTGAAAAGCAGAATATAGAAACGGTTACATTCACATTGTTGAATTCAGACACAATACCGGAAGATGCGGATGTAGTACTGATTCATGCGCCAACCAGTGATATTTCGAAGGAGGAGAAGGATATGCTGGCAGAATACACTAAAAACGGCGGTAAGCTGATGGTGATGGCAGGGCCGGCAGAAGACGGGGTATTGACGAACCTGTACAGCCTGCTTGGGGATTATGGCGTGAAGGCGGAAGAAGGTATTGTGGCAGAAGGCGACAGGAATTATTATGCTTTCCGGCAGCCTTATATTCTCCTGCCGGACATGGCGGAGCATGAGATCACGAACCCGCTGATAGAAGGCAATTATTATGCAATTATGCCAATTGCCCAGGGGCTGACCGTTACAGATACGACAGGCTCTGTCACACAGCTTTTGACTACATCGGAAACGGCCTATAGCAAAGCTGCCGGGTATGCGATTGAAACCTATGAGAAAGAAGAGGGAGATGTGGACGGACCGTTTGCAACGGCGGTAGCGGTTGACTGCGGCAGCGGAGGCCGGATGGTATGGTTTGCGTCTTCTAATTTCCTGGACGATATGTATAATGCTTATTCATCCGGCGCCAATCTGGATTTGGGCATGAATGCGCTTTCTTTTATGATTGGCGAACGGGAAGCGGTAGCAATCCGGAGCAAATCTTTAAACTATAGTTACCTGACGATTAATGAGTCTGCGGCATCTTACCTGAAGGTAATGATGATCGGTGTTTTTCCGCTGGCATTTTTGGGATATGGCGTCTATGTGATTGTGAGCAGAAGGAGGCGGCAAAATGAAACGGTCTAAAAGATTATATGTATTATCAGGGGTACTTGCCGTCATTTGCGGTGTGACGTTTGGAGTCAGCCGGTATGAGCAGCGAAAGGAGGAAATTAGAAACAGTGATGAAATTGTCCTGGAACTGGCGGCAGAAGATGTGACGGCGCTTTCGTGGGAATATGACGAGACAAAATTGGCTTTCCATAAGAATGAAAAATGGCTGTATGACGATGATGAGGCCTTTCCGGTCAGCGAAGAAAAAATGAACGAACTGCTGGGGCTGTTTGAGTCCTTTGGCGTGTCCTTTGTTATTGAGAATGTGGAGGATTACAGCCAGTATGGATTGGATGACCCGACATGCAGTATCCATATTGAAACGACAGAGGAAAGCTATGAGGTGGAATTGGGCGGCTACAGCACAATGGATGAGCAGCGGTACATTTCCATTGGGGACGGCAATGTATATCTGGTATCTGCAGATCCGATGGAAACCTATGGGATTGAATTGAAAGACATGATTTTACATGATGAAACACCTTACATTGATTGGGCGGATAACATTACGTTTGCGGGAAGCGAAAATTATAACATTATCTATCAGGAAGAAAGTGATGACACTTATCATGAGGAGGACGTTTATTTCGCCAATGATGAGAATGGGCATCTGCCTTTGGATACGGATACCGTAAAGAGTTATCTTTCTTCTATCGGCAGTCTGGGATTAACCAACTATGTGTCTTACAATGCAACAGAGGAAGAACTGGCTGTCTATGGGCTGGATGATCCGGAACTGACAGCAACGGTGCAGTACATGGTACCAAAGGAAGATGCGGAGGATGATGACGGCACGGACGAAGAAACAGAAGAAGTTAAAACTTTTGTTCTGCATATTTCCAGGTCCGCCGAAGAAAAGGCAAAAGTGAAAGATGAGGAGCCTTCGGAAGAAAACAATACATCGGATGACTATGAAGTTGAGGAAGAATCTGTGCCTGCCTATGTACGGGTCGGCGAGTCTCAGATCATCTATGAGATTACAGAAACGGAATATGAATCGTTAATGGATGTATCTTATGATAAACTGCGTCATCAGGAAATTTTCTGGGCTGATTTTGACAAAGTAACTCAGGTTGATGTTTCGCTGGAGGGCCAGACATATACTTTGATTTCCAAGGAAGAGGATGAAGAAAAGGTATGGTTTTATGGGGAAGAAGAGATTGCTGTAGACGATTTCAGGACGGCTCTCGCAGTGCTTACGGCAACGGAATTTCGGGAAGAGGAAAACGGCGATAAAGAAGAACTCGGCATGACGATTTATTTGAATGATGAAAACTACCCGACAGTGCACATTGGCCTGTACCGGCGGGATGGGGATTACTGTATGGCTGTAGTGGACGGTGAACCGACAGCCCTTGTGGCAAGAAGTAAAGTTGTGGATTTAGTGGAAGCAGTAAATGCTATTGTACTGAATTAGGGATTTTCGTAAATCCAATTCTGAAACGATATACCGGGGAAGAGCATATAATTTTAGAAACAGAACCTTAAGGGTGTTTATGAATTCTCAGAAGTTGGAAAATTTATTGAATCTGGCATTGGATTCTACTATGGAGGAACGGGAAAAGTCGCTGGATTTGGATGTGGGATATGAAGCGGCAGAGGAAAGGTGGGAGTTAATTGTAAAATATAATGGGGATTTAAGCAGGCTGAATGGGCCGGTGATAACTGTAGAGGAGTTAATTGCGGGCTATGCCATAGTTACTTTGCCGCAGGAATTGATTGCATCCTTTGTGGAACTGGAGGAAGTGGAATATGTAGAAATGCCAAAAAGGCTATATTTTTCCTTGCAAAGGGGGAAAGAAGTTTCCTGTATTCCGCCAGTGACAGCAAGGGAACCTTATTTAAGCGGGAGCGGAATCCTGGTGGCAGTTATCGACTCGGGCATCGATTATGTGAGTATGGATTTTCGGAATAAAGATGGAAGCAGCAGGATAAGTTATCTATGGGATCAAAGTCTGATGCCGGATGAGGAAAGGGGGATGCTGCCGCCGGAAGGCTATGGGATAGGGGTGGAATTCAGCCGTGGGCAGATTGACGAAGCCTTGAAGGCGGAAGGGGCGGAAGGGAATTTTCGCTTAGTTCCCAGCATGGATGTGACGGGCCATGGAACGGCAGTGGCGGAAATTGCGGCCGGGAATGGGAATTCTTCCGGAGGAAAATATACGGGTGTGGCGCCGCAGGCAGATTTGCTTGTAGTGAAATTAGGAACTCCAAAGCAGGAATCTTTTCCAAGGACCACGGAACTGATGCGGGCTTTGGATTACGTGGTGAAAAAATCGGTGGAATTGGCGCAGCCCGTCGCCATTAATTTAAGTTTTGGCAATACGTATGGGCCACATGACGGCACATCGCTGTTAGAACGTTTTATTGATAATATTTCGGAAATAGGGCGGAATGTGATTTGTGTGGGGAGCGGAAATGAAGGGGCGGCGGGGGGTCATACGGCAGGCATAGTGAAAGATGAAGTGAGGGTGGAACTGGCAGTTGCACCCTACGAGCGTACAGTGAATGTACAGCTTTGGAAGGAGTATGCGGATATTTTTCGAATCACTGTCATTTCCCCAGGCGGGGAGCGGCAGGTTGTGGAGACCGGGCAGAGGGGAACGCTCAGGTTATCTATAGAACAGACGCAGCTCCTTATTTATGTTGGGGAACCATCCCCTTATTCATTGAACCAGGAAATTTATTTTGACTTTATTGCAAGGCAGAACTATATTGATTCCGGGGTCTGGACCTTTTTGCTGGAACCGGTGAAAATTGTGACGGGAAATTATTATTTTTACCTTCCGAGCAGTGTGGTGCTGAACAGCGGAACCCGCTTTTTTTCCCCAACACCGGAAGTGACCTTCACCATTCCGTCCACATCGAGGAAAGTAGTGACAGTCGGGGCTTACCACGGTGTATACGATTCTTATGCGGATTTTTCGGGCCGGGGATATTTGTTGGAGAACCGCCTGGAGGGGCTGGTTGCAAACGAAAGCGTAAAGCCGGATTTAGTAGCCCCAGGGGTGGATATTGTAATCTCCGATGGGAGAGGAGGGGCACAGAGTGTGACAGGAACATCCTTTGCTGCACCTTTTGTGACAGGGGCGGCGGCGCTGATGATGGAATGGGGAATTAGGATGGGAAATGATGTGTATTTGTATGGGGAGAAGGTACGGGCATATTTGAGGAGAGGGGCTAGGCCGGTGAGAGGGGAAACGGAGTACCCGAATGCTAGGGTGGGGTATGGGGCGATGTGTGTCGAAAATAGTTTGCCTATGTAAAAGAGAGTAGATTTTTAGGGGAATAAGCACTTTGTTTTGGCATATATATTGTCGAATAAAGTGCTTATTATGCGTTAATTTAGAATAAACAGATTTAGTTTGCTTATAGTTGTTAGACTCTTATAAGCAATTTCTTGTATAAAATGACAAAATCTCTGCATGAGTTTTTTATTTATTCAGATTAAGCATAGTGTATATTTCGACGCTTAAGACTTGTTTGTGCAATTATTTAGAGTTAATGTAACGATGAGAAAAAATTACTTTCGAAGAAGGATGAGCTATTCCAATAGAGTTTTGGTTGACATCTTCAAACAGTGAGTTTATACTTGAAATAGTTCAGTTGAATATTGAAAGAGGTAATAGTATGAATTTATCAGAACAAATTAAAGTGCTATGTGTGCGGTCAAACATTAGTGTTTCAGAACTGGCAAGAAGGGTAGGAACATCACCGCAGAATTTTAATGCAAAATTGAAAAGAGAGACGTTTACGGTTTGCGATTTGGAAAAGATTGCAAAAGCGGTAAATTGTACATTTGAACGAAACTTTATATTAGAGAATGGTGATAAGGTGTAATTACAAGTGGGATAGTGAATTTTAATTGAATATTTGATTTGCATAAAATACTGTTGAATGCTTTGAGGAAATAAGATGAGTTTGGTTGACACATTAAAATCTTATACAGATGAATATTGGGACTTTAAAACATCTAAAAATAAGGGGATACATAGGATTGCAAATTATCCAGCAACAATGGTTGCGCCTATGCAACGTGAATTGTTGCAGCTATTGGTAAATGATAATAAAAATTATCATACTATGTTGGATCCGTTTCACGGGAGTGGTGTTACTTTAGTAGAGGGGCAAGAGGTAGGGTTAGAAGTTTTTGGAATAGATATTAATCCATATGCACATATTATCTCATTAGCAAAGTTGGAAAAATATAATTCACAGCTAATAGAGCAAGCAAATGTTAATATTTTAACTAGTATTACTGAACTAAAGAAGAATGGCGGATGGGAACAGCATTCATTTAATAATATAAATAAATGGTTTAGGAAAGACATAATAAATGATTTATCTATATTGCGAACGGCAATTAAAAGAGAATCAAACATAACTTTTAGACACTATTATTGGTTGTGTTTTGGAGAAATTGTAAAAAAATATAGCAACACAAGAACTTCTACGTTTAAACTACATATTAAAGAACAAGAAAAAATTGATACAATGGAAAATAATGTTATAAAAGATTTTATAACCAAGATTGAGGAGACTTGCGAGTTAATAGGGTATCCACCGTTAGGCAATTTTCATCTTGAATGTGGTGACTCGAATTCTATTATGAAACAAATGAAAAATGAATCATTTGATATAATATGCACATCTCCACCATATGGAGATAATGGTACAACTGTAACATACGGGCAGTTTTCGACTTTACAATTGTTATGGATTGATGAAAATGATTTTGATTATGATATTAGCTGTATAGCAAATTATTCTCGGCTAGACTCATTAAGTTTAGGTGGGGTATTATCAAAAAATAATGCATTTCATTATCCGACAATACTATCAGAATTTGTTGTAAAATTGGCACCGCATAAACGCCATAAGGTTTTGCAATTCTATGCAGACTATGAAAATTCTTTTAGGGAAATGGTTAGGTTACTTAAAGTAGATGGAAGAATGGTTCTAACTGTTGGAAATAGAAAAGTGGATGGAATTGAATTTCCGTTTTCTGAAATTAATAAAGAATTAGCAGAGCATTATGGTATGACTGTCGAGTATGTTTTAATGAGAAATATTATAAATAAGAGAATGCCGCAGAAG
This sequence comes from uncultured Ruminococcus sp., assembly GCA_910584195.1. GTDB lineage: Bacteria > Bacillota > Clostridia > Oscillospirales > Ruminococcaceae > Ruminococcus. Next base: position 6,384 of record CAJTYV010000057.1, read on the forward strand.
GTATCAAAATTGTCAGATGGTAATTCGGTAGAATCAATGTCAAAAGAAATTATAATGTTATTGAAGAAAGAGGGCTAAAGATGAAAGAAATTAATGCACATATTTTGAAAGGAAAATATGAAGAGATATTAGCAGCTGTTCAGAGTCCTGTTATTGCGCTAACAGAGTTAATAAAAAATGCGGCTGATTCTTGCCAAAAAAATACAGATCCTATCATTGTGAAGATACATACAGAAAGTAAAACGATAGAGATTATTGATGAAGGTGAAGGAATATGCGGAAAAGAAATTGAACGTTTAGGTGAGGCGGGATATTCTTCTAAAATGACAAGACAACGAACAGTATCACCTATTGCAAATCCTTTATCAGGTAATAAGGGGTTAGGATTACTTACTGCTTTTTTTATATCAGACTTTTTAGAAATAGAAACATTTTCAGTTGAAGATCATAAGTTGTATTTTATCACATGGAAAAAAGGAGATCAAAAGTTTAGTTATGAAGAAAGAGTAGGATGTCATAGAATAGGAACGAGGATTTTGCTTAAAAATGTTGAAGATGAGAAGTTAAGAATGATTTTGTTGCAGGAAGAAAAACAAAAGCTGTTTATGACTTCGCTTCGTTTTTTTACAAATGATGAACGGTTGCCGAAGATTAGATTGTTTGTAGATGAGAAGGAAGAATCTTTTTATCCATTAGAAACCTTAGAAAGTTTTTATAATCGTAATAAAGCAGAAAATAATGGGTTTATTGCTAAAGCAAGTTTTGAGTACGAAAATAATAAAGTTACGTTGTCCTATGAAGATAATGTTTCCGGATTCTATACATTTGAACAACAGGTTATAGATTTGCAATGTAGAAATAGTGTAGATGCATTTATTGCTAATATAAAGGCACCTGAAAAGGGTGGCGTACCTATAAAAAAAATAGTGGAATCTGAATTATTTGAAGAAAGCTATGGCCCAGTCGCGGTTCCTAAGTTTTCTGGAGTATTGTATACATGGAGAAATAAGAAAGATGAGCAATTAGAACAATGGCCAGTAGGGGTACGAATTTATATTAATGACTATAGTATGTATAGATATCTTGATAAGGATAATGATTGGCTGAATTTATCGGAAATAAGTCAGAATGTAAAAGCAACGAACTATAAGTTAAAAAATACATATGGTTATTTGAATTTACCATATTACAATGAGAATGTTGAGAGCTTAAAGATATCTAAAGAAAGAAATGATTTTGTAGACTCTTTGGCACAAAGGAAATTTATAAAAATAATGCGAGATATTATTGTGTCAATTTTTACAAGAATAGATATTGCTGTTAAGAACCCTCCAATACAGTCTATCAATTTAAGACAGGATTCGATAATTGCTCGAGTGGGAGAAAAAGTATCGTTAAGTCAATATTTGATATGTAATAATTTGGGTTTAGATGATATTGCAATAAGTTATGATAAAAACAAATTAACTATTGATGCTGATTGGAATGCAAGTGCAAATTCTCACGGGAATTATAAGATGCAGTTTTCTTATAATGATCAAATTAGTGAGATGACTCTAATTTTTAAAGACAAAGTACCGGAATTTTCTTTAAGTAAAAGTTTAATAGAGATATATAAAGGAAATACTGTTAACTTACAGGATTATATTGTACCAAATTCTTGTAAAGATGTTAAGTTAGAGAATATACAAATTATTGCAGATAGTCAAGCTACAATAATCTGTAATGATTTTTTTAGTAAAGATAATGCGGTGGGAAAACATTTAATATTGTATAAATATGGTGAGTTCCAACGTACTTTAATGGTTTGTGTAAAAGAAATAGAAAAACAACCTGGTGGTGGCGCGAAAACACCAAGAATTGATATGCTATTTCCTAAGCTGGATATGTTAAGAAGTAAATCTTTTAAGATCCCAGAATTAGTAGATGCAATCTCTTCATATTATGTTGAATCTCCTACGTTGTGTATGGCTGCAGTAAGAATTCTTGTAGAAGCATCATGTAAAGCATATTTTCAACATTTGAAAAATGAAGAAAATGATTTCAGTTTTCCAAGTTTAGTGAGTAGAACTATGAATTTGCAAAGTTGTGTTGAAACTACACCTGATTATCAAGCATATATTCTAGGACATGAACAGGCTTTTATAGATGCTTTTAAAAATGTTTCTTTGCATTATAAAACTGCTTTAGCAAAAGATGTTAGGACAAATATAAATAATCATGTAAATGCAATTAACTTGAATATGTTTGTACATAATCCATCGGTAATTGCAACAGATATAACTGTGTTAAAAACGATGCAGATATTTTCGCCATTATTAAATTATATTTTTGATGTTTTGTTGATAGAGTAGAAGGTATAATGCCGTTGATTTATAATTAAGACATGCTAAATAAATCTTTTTATTGTTCGAAAACATGAGAATAAACGAAGAAGGATTGTATTATAGTAGGCATAGGATTGATTGAGGACGAGAGGTGATGATTTGGAATTAATAAATTTTGATAATTTTAAACAAAATCAAAGAATGTATGGCGGAACAGCTGGTCGAAAAATGGGAATTACTTATAATGGAAAAGATTATCTTGTAAAATTTCCTGGTAATTTAAAAGAACAGAAGATGAAAAATATTAATTTGAGTTATTCGAATAGCCCTGTCTGTGAATATATTGGTTCAAAGATATACGAGATAGTAGGCTTGCCTGTTCACAATACAATTTTAGGAATCAGAAATAACAAAATTGTAGTTGCTTGCGAGGATTTTTTGCAAGATGGAGATAGACTCTATGAGTTTGATAAAATAAAAGTCACTTTTGAACCCCATTTTTTAGATTCGAATGGGAATGAGACAAATGGTGTAGGCGTAGATTTGTATGAAATTATGATGACGATACAGGATCACCCGTTTTTGCAGGATGTTCCGGGAGTAAAAGAGCATTTTTGGAATATGTTCATAATAGATGCGCTGATTGGAAATACAGATCGTAATAACAGCAATTGGGGAATTATTTTAAGAAAGGATGGTTCGAAGGAGATTGCGCCTGTTTATGATAATGGCAATTGTTTAAATAGCAAATGGGATCATGAAAAAATGCGAATCGTAATGAATGATGCTGATAAAATGGAAGCAGAGGCGTATAAAGCCCGCAGGTGTATATTTGAATTACATGGGAAACGGGTAAATCCATATCATATAATTGAAAGCAGAGAATATCCGGAATGTTTAGAGGCTGTTCATAGATTGACAACTCAAATAGGTAATAATATGGATAAGATACAAGCGATGATAAAAGAGATACCAATATTGTCAGAAATACAGAAGAGATTTTTTATATCAATGATTGAATACAGGTATGAAAAAGTACTGCTAGAATGTATAAAAGATGATTGTGTACATTAGATTATGGGAAACCATAAAGGGAGAGGTGATAAAATAATGTATGTGGATGAACAAATCATTTTAAGAGATAATTTGCCGGATGGACTGCAACGCGATTTTATGGAATTACAGGAATATTATAATACAGGTGACTGGTTTATGTTTGATACCGTTTTTGAAGCGATAGAAGCCAGTGTTAAAGCGTATTATCTGGCAGGAAAAATCAGCAGAGAGGATTTGAACAGTATCTTTAAAAAATATGGCATTGCATAATATTCAGAAAGGCTTATAGGTGGATGTTGTTATATTACAGATTATTATTCCTCTTCAGATAAATGCAAGATTGTAAAGTGGTCGAATTCGACCACTTTTCCATTGAAAGTTACTTGACACTAATTCACCGTCAATTTTGCCCTAACTTAGCATTAGCGAACCATACGCCCCACGAAGTTATGCGGGTTTCAGCGATTTTCGCTCAAAAAAAGTGAAAAAAGTTTGTGACATTAACTTGACATAAGCGGGGTATGGGGCGCTTTGTGTCGAAAGTAGTTTACCGAGATAGAAATGTGTGGGATTTTGTGCTGATGAATTGGAAAAAGGGAACCTGATAGGAATGGAAATTCCAGGATTAAGGATTCCGACAAATCAGGAGATTATAGAATTAGTAGAAACTTATTGTATGTAAGGTAAAACGGAGTTGCTTGGCACAGTGGTAGACTATGCTAAGCAGCTTTTTATATTAAGATGTACAAAGAATTTGTGAGGTCTGGATAAATGAAAGAGAAAATAGGGAACGATTTTTTGTACAACATATATTGTAGCAGTATGATGAATTACTTGTTTGCAAAAAAATTAGAGAATATTGTGGGGCAGTCTGTGTGGAACATGTACATCTTAGCGTAGTAATACCGCTTTAATTAGGGATTTCAAGTTTCATGGGATGGCTGAAGGGAAAAAGTACATTGATGATTTACGATAGACATCTAGAATTGCAAAGTGAATGAAACAAAGCATTTTTGGATCGAGGGTACTGTGTAGAACCAATTGGAAATAGAACTGATGAAATAATTAATTAATTTATATAATTAAAATATCTATTAAATAAATATTGACACTGGAAAAGTTATGAGTTAATATAAATTCATATTTTAAAGAAAAGGTAGATATGTTATATGTTGGTGGTATCTGTAATGACAAAGAACAACTAAATTTAATAAAGAGGGTAAGCACTAGGGATAGTGTTTTATTTATGGTACCCTTTTCAGCATTA
>CAJTYV010000058.1 GCA_910584195.1 uncultured Ruminococcus sp.
TTGCCAGCGCGTCTATGGGACTTACCAACAGCGCGGCAAAGCCTTATGGGGACTACGCCGTGGCGGCAATGGGGGCTGTGATCCGTATTATGACCGTCGGGACTTACATTGTCTTTGGTTTCTTGAAAGGGTTTCAGCCGTTTGCCGGATATAACTACGGTGCCAAGCAATTTGACCGGCTGAAAAAGGCCATCCGCCTTTGCCTGATTTGGTCTACAACATTCGGCATGATCGCGGCTATCGTACTCTTTGCCTTTGCGGAACCAATCGTATCCATTTTTGGAACCGATGCAGAAATGGTAAATCTGGCAGGCAAGGCCCTCCGGCTGAACGCAATACTGTTTGTCACCTTTGGTTTTCAGATGGTATATGCAAGTCTTTATCTCTCCATCGGAAAAAGTCTGGTGGGCGGACTGTTGAGCTTAAGCCGACAAGGGATATTTTTCCTGCCCTTGATTTATGTGTTGCCCCGCCTTTTCCAACTATCCGGGGTAATTTGGGTGCAGCCAGCAGCCGACTTGCTGACAACCGCAGTTACCTTCATTTTTGCACTCAAGATCAATCGTGCTTTAACCGTAGAAACACCTGAATATCCACAAGGAGGTGAACTGACCTGACATTAGGTAAATCCTCGGAGGACTATTTAGAGGCCATTTTGATACTCCACGACCTGTCATTTCAAAAGCTGAAAGAAAAAGCACAGCAGGCCGATTAGCGCAAATCGGTTTCGCTGTTACAGAAATTGACTGCCCCCAACGGGGAAAGAAAAAAACCGTTGGTCGAGGCAGCTAATTTCCTGCGCCCAATTTACATGATGCCAAATCGGACGGCGGTTTTTGGAGATGAAAGCTGCCGTCCGATTGTTTGTGGAACTGGCGGCTGGTAGGAGGTAGCCGCCATGAAGTACACCGCTATTCGACACAATCTGATAGCCCTTGACTTATCAAAAAAAGCCCATCCCCCACCTGGGGGAATTGCGGCTATGAAGTTATACTATACAATGCAGATATAGCAAACAATACAGTGCAAACCGCCCGGTGGGTCTATGACCTGCCGGGCGATTTTTGTCGTTTCCTGCGGCCCGAAAATTTTTCTTCACTTTTTTCTCTGCGGAAAGCGGTTTTTGCGCACAAAACCGGTACCGCTAAACGCTCTGTTAGCGGAAAGGGAGAATACCACCACCATCCCCCAGCGAAAGGGGGTGAGAAGATGGAATTTAACCCCCGCGACTATGGCGAACGGTGCAGGTTTGACGCCTTTTGCAAGACTGTGTTGAAGCATGAGGCAATCGACTACATCCGGGAAATGAAGCGGCGGGCCAGCCGGGAAACGTCCTTGGAGCGTCTGTCCCAGACGGCGATGGACAAGCTGTGTTCGGCTGACGACTATCCCAGCGACAGCTATGTGTTCTCGTACTGCGGCTACAACCTGCCGATCAGAAGCCAACAGGTGGCCGACGCCTTTGCCAGTCTGCCGGAGCAGGAGCAGAGCATTTTGATTTTGCGCTTGGTTCTGGACTTGACTGACAGCGACATTGGCGAGGCCCTGGGGCTGTCCCGAAGTGCCGTCCAGCGGCGTAGGACAAAATCGCTGAATGTCCTGCGGACGAAACTGACAGCGACGAAAGGAGGTTAGCTCCATGAAGCGCCGAAACTACAAGGGCCGTGAACTGTTGCCGTTGGCGGTGAGCGACGCGGCCCAGGCTGGGGATAGCGACGCCGTAGAGCAGGTTTTGCGATACTACGAGGGCTACATAAACAAGCTCTGCACCCGGACGGTCTACGACGAAAGCGGCTGTCCCCACGCTTGCTTGGACGAGTACATGAAAAGCCGTCTGGAAAACAAACTCATCCGCGCCATTCTCGGTGTGAACTGATAACCGACCCCGGCGGGAGGAACAGCTTACCCTTTCCCTGTTTCTTCCGCCTGCGGACTTGGGAATTTCAAAGAAAGGCTGGTGAACGATGGCCGAGGAAAGCGGCATTTTGGTAAAGGACAAATTCTGCCTCACTATTGAGGAAGCCTCCCGCTATTTCGGGATTGGCGAAAAGAAACTGCGAAAGCTGGTACACGATAATTTGGATGCTGGCTTTGTCATTCAGAATGGCGTGAAAATCCTTATCAAACGCCAGCGATTTGAGCAGTTTTTGGATAAGCTGTCGTCGATTTAAGCGCCGCACTTTACGAAAAGTTTCAAGAAATCGGTCAGATTGATATGGAAAATGAGCCTCGGTTATGGTATAATATGATTATATCGTGCCGAGGCTCTTTTCACAGAAAGGAGCATAGACGTGAGCGAAAAGCGACGTGACAGCAAAAACCGCATTCTTCGCAGCGGAGAGAGCCAACGCAAGGACGGACGATATGCGTATAAATACATCGACACCACCGGCAAGCCCCAGTTTGTTTACAGTTGGAAATTGGAAGCCACAGACAGCACGCCCCAGGGCAAACGGGACGGGCTTTCCCTGCGGGAAAAGGAGAAGCAAATCCGGCGGGACATTGAGGACGCCATTATCCCTCGTGGTGGAGAAATGACCGTTTTGGATTTGGTGAAAAAGTACCTTTCGCAGAAAACCGGCGTCCGGCACAACACCAAGGCCAATTACAATTTTGTCCTCAATATCATCAAAAAAGAGGACTTCGGCCGGCAGCGCATTGACCGGGTAAAGCTGTCCGATGCCAAGTGCTGGCTTATCAAGTTACAGCAGGACGGCAGAGGCTACAGCTCCATCCACTCCATTCGGGGCGTTGTCCGGCCTGCCTTTCAGATGGCGGTCGATGATGATTTGATACGCAAAAATCCGTTTGAGTTTCAGCTTGCCACCGTTGTTGTCAACGACAGTGTGACAAGGGAAGCAATCACGCGAAAGCAGGAGCGGGCATTTCTGGAATTTGTAAAGGGTGACAAGCATTTCTCCCGGTACTACGACGGCATTTATATCCTGTTCAAGACGGGACTTCGCATTTCGGAGTTTGTAGGTCTGACGCTGGCTGACTTGGATATGAAGAACCGCAAAATCAGTGTCAACCACCAGCTTCAGCGCAAGCGGAACATGGAGTATATCATCGAGGACACGAAAACCTCCAGCGGAACACGGGAAATCCCCATGACGGACGATGTGTACCAGTGCTTCCAGCGTATCATTGCCAACCGGCCAAAGCCCAAGACCGAGCCGATGATCGATGGCAGGTGTGGTTTTCTGTATCTGGACAAGGATGGAAAGCCGATGGTGGCGCTTCACTGGGAGCATTACTTCAAGCACATCTGCCAGAAATACAACAGCATCTACAAGGTGCAGATGCCCAAAGTCACCCCGCACGTTTGCAGGCACACATTCTGTTCCAACATGGCAAAGAGCGGCATGAACCCCAAGACGCTGCAATACCTTATGGGTCACTCGGATATTGGCGTCACGCTGAACACCTACACCCACCTGGGCTTTGAGGATGCGCAGGCGGAGCTGAAACGGGTCGCCAGCGGCGGGTAGTAAAACGGAATAAGCCCCCTTGGTTTACTACCGTTCCTACTACTTTTGGGGTCAAAGCTGTGCTATTTTATGCCGGGATATGCCAGGAGAATGAATAGAAGAAAATGCTGCGAGACACCCGCAAGGCCCGGAATATCAATACGTTCAAGAGGTTTCAGGATATGACAAAGATACTTTTTGTCTGCCACGGCAAGATAGTGAAGAGAGGGGAAAAATGTTGAAAAATAAAGGTTTTTTGGGGATTGGGAGAGAATTTTCACCTTGAAGTTACCTTTTTCAGTTTTGGTGGTGGAAAGTTGGGGAAAATCAGTGTGGGAGATGGGGAAAATCATTGTCTGCGGATGATGATTTTTCTATTGATGTGATTCTGATATTTATAGACAGGACGTTGAATTTGGCATTGTGGGGAGGAGTAATCAAATAAAAAAATTACGCAAGGGGGATATACATAATGTCTGGAAATGGTAGTGTATACAATTCCGTATATCGAACGTATATTACGAGAGGGGATGCCTTTGGTTATCGAGAAGGTAATGAGAGTAGTTACCAAAGAGACAGGGAGTTTGATTTGTCAAATGAGGATTCGCATAATTCGTATGAGTGGTTTGAAGTGGAACCGGAACCGTTAACGGATGAAGAGATAGAAAAGCACTTTGAAGAGGAACATAAGAAAAAGCAAAATGTCAGGAGAGACAGAAAAGGACGTTTGGAGAAAGGCTCAATGATTGCGAAAAAAAGGAGCTGTGATGAGGAAGAAATTTTGGCACTTTATAAAGGAGGATTTACAGTAAAAAAAATAGTAGAGTTTCGTGGATGTTCAAAATCCACCGTTTACAATGTGATAAAAGAGTATAAAAAGAAAGAGAAAAAATGAAAGGGGGCTTCTATTTTGGAAAAATCAAACTTCTAATTTGGAAAAAAATATGCTCCTATTTTGGAAAACAAAAAATGGGTGATTTGCAGAGGGCATGGTGTGGAATTTTATAGTGCTGTAAGGTTGAAACGGTTCCCAGTTCCCAAAACAGGAGCAATGATTTGGGTGAGAGAAAACATTTGTTCTTTCGCCCTTTCTTTATGTGGTGGAGAGTTATTCATAATGTTATTGGAAATAGTACCGCAGAAATGACGTTTATTTGATATATAATTGTCCTCCTCCCCTCTAAGAGTGTGATATGAGTGTGCTGCTTTACATGATGATTGACAGGGGAACTTATGGATAATAAGAGTATAGGAAAAGGGTACATATGGGAATATGTAAAGTGTATTTGAAATGTGGTAATGCGTAGAAAACAGGAAAGTATATTTGAAATCTGTCACACAGAAAAATGAGGGGGTGCATTGTGGAAGTACAGGTATATTTGAAAGATTGGAAAAGGTTTATTTTTGGGGCTTGTATTCGATTAGCCCCGGCGTTATGATTCCATTCCAAAATATTTTTAAAGGAAAGGAGTACATAAGAAATGAAGAAAGAAAAAGTGAGGAGGTATCTCAGACGTGCTGATGATTACATGGAAGAGATAGAAAGGAAAATGAGGTGCATAGATGGTACTTTGTTTTTTGTGCTGTTGGGTATGGAGAACTTTTACAGACAGGAGAATTGTTACGAGACAGGAATGATGGATACGGTCAGAACATATCTGGAAGTGTTGCGGGCTGGTGATATGGCAGAATTACATAAAACGCTTGATAAGTTGAGAAAAGTATAAGAGGTATACCCTGCTCATGGGGTGTACCCTATTGTTTCATTACATCAATTAGATTCTGTAATACAGTCAGTTGCTGTTTATTCAAGCCGGAAGTATCAAGGACAGCTTTGTCTCTGGGATAGTCTACCCCAAGGAGATAGTCTGTTGACACATGGTACAGGTTAGCAAGTTTTACAAGGGTTTCCAGTGATGGAGATATCTGTTCTGCCTCAAAAGCAGAGACAGCGGAGGAAGAAATGTTAAGCCGTCTGGCAACCTCTGACTGTGAAAGTTTATGTTGTTGACGCAACAGTGTTAGTTTCTTTGCCAATCCGTATATCATGTGTCTGCTGTCTCCTTTTTGTGTATAGCATACACGAAAGGGCGGAAGTATTGATTGCAACATTAACTAATGATTGCAGACCCTGCCAAAAGGTGCTATAATCAACGGTAAATAAACCAGTCAACGAAAGGAAAAAGTACATGAATACACAGGATATTACAATGGAACAGCTTGAAACACTGGTATTGATTCGGAGTTTAGAGGAATTTGTTACAGACGAGCATGAGAACCTTTCAAGCCTTAGTGAAGTAATCTGGACTCTGGAAGAAAGTTTATCCAATGAGGAACATGAACAGCTTGTGGCGGATATCTGTAAACTGACTGAAAAAGGTTATCTCCTGTCAGATGGAACAGAGGAACATATAAAAGCTGACAGGATACCAGAAGTGGAAGGTATCACTCCAAGAGGGGAAGCTGTGCTTGATGAATTTGAACATGAGATTCAAAAGAAAGTTTCATCTGGTGAGAAAGTCATACTTTTTAAGGATTGCAGTCTTTTCAATTTCAGTCTGTTGAGCGAATTGGATGTCAGCGGTGGAGTATTTGATACAGTAGGAAGTCTGTTTAAGTTTATAGGAAAGGTGATGAAGAAATGAGAAACAGGAAATTATTCAAGTCAGCAATTATTATTACTGCCCTTACATTGTCAATGTGTGGTTGTGGCAAGCAGGCGGAGCCAGTGAGCGCAGAGCCTACGGAGACAGTAAGTGAGGAAAAACAGGCGAAAAGTGTGGAGAGTTCGGAGAGCATGGAAAGTTCTGAAAGTTCAGAGAGCAAGGAGCCTACACCCTCTCCCGCTGTTGAGCCTACGGAAAAGCCTGTTGAGGAAAGTGTGGAAAGTACAGAAAATGAAGAAAGTACATCAGAGGTTGAGAAAAGCCCGGAGGAAGAAAGTTCAGAAGAATCAACAGGCATAGAGATTGTTGAGGAACTTGATTTGCAGATGTACGTTCAGACATCAGCTAATGCAAGGAGTGGAGATAGTACAGATTTTGAGGTGGTGACAACATTTAGTACGAATACGCAAGTGCATGTGACTGGTAAAACAGCCAATGACTGGTTTAGAGTGGAGCAGTCTGAAGGTGATGTTTATATCAGTGGCAAGCTGTTAGGTATGGAAAAGGCTGTTGTGCAACAGTCCTCTGGTGGTGGAAGTGGGCAACAGTCTAGCGGTGGCAACGGTGGTGGAGGTACATCTGCTGGTGAGCCAGAAATAGGGCATGTAATGGGTCAAGATCAATACGGTCATGATATAATATATGGAGGTACGATAGACTACTCAGGATTTTAATTAAATAGCAATCAGTTACAGGGTCATCATCTAATTGTTGACCCTGTATAAACTTCTTACTCATATGAGCGATTTCTGTTAAAAAGATTGATAAATGCATATCTGCTGTACAGTGTGTAAAAATTGATATGCTGTATCTGTTTATCTGTGCTATCTGAAAAAATTCCTTATGAAAAAATAGCAACAATCAACATATAAAAATGGGCTGTACATTATGGGAAAATTGAGTTGTACAAGTTGATAAAAAAATCTGGCTTATCAGTATGCAGTGGGTTGTCTCCCACATTATGTTGATAAAGTATGTCTGGAAGATAATTTCATTATGAGTAAAATGTGGATTCATACATTGTATAAAATATAAGAGTTCCTTAATTTTATAGACTTAAAAGTGCACCTTAAAAATACCATAAAAAGGGCATGACCTCCAATGGAAAATAAAAAGCGATTGGAGGTCATGCTTATGTTATCAGAACATAATGAGTTTTTGGAAAGGGCATATCGGATATTGAACAAGGTTTATTTTGAGGATAAGTTACCGGAGGCAGTTATAACTATACAATCTTCTCAACGTGCATACGGTCATATTACAGTGGGGAAAGTCTGGCAGGACAACTGGGATTCCTACCACGAAATCAATATATCCGCTGAATACCTTAACAGACCAGTTGAAAATATTATTGCTACTCTTTTGCATGAGTGCTGTCATTTGTACGCTATGGAAAACAATATAAAAGATACGTCAAATAATTATCGGTATCATAATAAGAGGTTTAAAGAGATTGCGGAAAAGAGAGATTTAAAAATCAGTTACCATGAGAGTACAGGTTGGAGCGTGACGGAGCCAACAGAAAAACTGATAGAAACAATAAAAAAATATAATCTGGATTCTCAAATAGATTATGTGCGTAAAGGTGCCTTTGAGTGGACTGGTGGGGATGCTGAAAGTGACGGAGATAATGGAAATGGTTTAACAGGAACAAAAGGGAAAAAGCCTAAAAAGAAATCAAGTACAAGAAAATATATATGTCCTAAATGTGGTAATTCTGTGAGGGCTACAAAAGATGTAAATATTGCATGTCTTGATTGTATGGTGCAGATGGTGAAAGAGGAACAGGAATCAAAAAATCCTCTACAAATGCCCTGAAAATCAGTGTTTTCATGTGGTTTATCTCCTTGCATTCCGTCAATAGATTTATCGTGTAATCAGCGTTAAGATGTAATTGAAGTTAAGGAAATAAATAATAAAACATAAGAAAGAGAGGAAAACAAAATGTGTAAAATGAGAGTTGTAGTAAGAAGGGAAATGCTGGGAGCAAGGGAGCAGGCATGGAGCGTATGGAACGGTAAAGAGGTCATGGAGTACACTGGAAACCAGATTAAAAGTTTAATCAAGTCCGGCCAGAAAGTTTGCGGTCTGGCACTGAAAGACAATGAACTGGTGTCGGATGCGGAGGGATTTTTCACAACAAACATTATGGAGCATCGGTATTGCGGAAACTTTACTCCCATGATTGAAAATGAAAGCGTCATGGCGAATGTGTTCTATATCGTAATCGGCAGTCATGAGGAAAAGGGAGTTACATATTATGACTGCATCTCAACAAAATTCGAGCAGACGGCATTCAATGAGTCGGACGTAAGGGCATACCTTCGGCTGGGAATTATTTCCGGAGGTGCAAGGCTGGGGGCTGATGATAAGATTGAACTGGCTCCTCTGGAATATGAGAAAGCAGAGGAAACAAAGCAGGAAGAGAAAAAAGAGGGTGGTGCGAAAAAGAAATAAGGGTTCTGGAAGAGTTCAGGGGCGTCCATTGGAAACAGTGGGCGCCTGATTGATTAAGGGGTTTAAAGAGGTTCCAGAGAGGATTTAGAGAGGTGCATGGAGAAATGATTGAACTGTATAAAGGATATGAAATAAAGGTATTCTGGAGCAACATTGAAAAGGGATATGTATTTTGTGTTTTCAGTATGGACGGTGAGGGCATCATGGAAAGCAGTCCTTATTTTTATGAGGAAAACGCATTGTTGGGAGCGAAGGAAACCATAGAAAGAATTATTCAAAAAAAGGGGAAATGAGTATGTGCATGGATTGTCAAATTTCAATTATAATAATCAGTCTGGTGCTTGTGAGTATCTGCTGTATTATCTGGTTATTCAAAGAGTTTACAGGTCTGATAAAGTGGATGGTGGCAAGGGCATTAAAAGAGTTGGAAGAGGATGATGAATAAATAAGGTGTCATTTTCTAAAATGGTTTATCTGATAAAAAGGATAAGCCATTTTTTATGTCTGGCTGTATTCAGTGGAAATTATTCATAGTGTCATATCAGAATACATGGAAGTGAAAAGGGGGTGTAATTAAAAAATAATTTTTGAAAGGAGAAAGAAACATATGAAGCATGAGTTTAAACAAGGATTCAGAATAGGCGGTGAGGGTGGAACAGCCGTTACTTACCAGCTGGTCATACTGGTAGAAAATATCGACTGCCTGCCGGTGTACAGATTGTCGCAAGCAGTTGAGAGGGAGTTCCAGCAAATTCTCTCGGAGCAGTACGGAGCGGAGAAAGGAGGGCTTGATGGATGGGAAATACATCATTTCGATTAGTACCCAAAATAGAGGGGAACAAGATAGGTATTTTCCTCGTTGTGCCATCTATGGGGCAGAGCCGACAGGTGGCATATCTGGAAGTTCCTGACGATTGCCAGTTAAATGACAATATGGAACTTGCCAATGAGGTATGTACCGCATACAGAAAACGGTTGCGGAAAAGTATCTGAATACAAAAAGGCAGTTGCTTACAGGGTGGCTGTCTTTTTTCATGTGTACGTTTATGGAGAAAATAAATGGATAGGTTTGATTCTGCATTTTATGTCATGTGTATGTTTTTTGCATTTCTGAATACGGATATCATGAATTTTATAAATTTTTCTAAAATTGTAAGTTTGGGCTGAAAGTGATGGATATATATTTTTGTGAAAAAGTAGATGGATAAAGGTTTTCTGCGTGGATATAAATTTTTGTATGGGACAGGTGGATTGCATGGGGATAAATGAAAGAGGGGGCTTTGTATGGACTGGTTAGGAAAACAGGGGGCAGTCTGGCTGATGATGGTTTAAAGGTTTGTAGTTGACTGCATGATACAGGTTTGTTGATATGGATATCCCGGTCATGGAGATTGAGGGAGTTATTGAGAATGACTATAAAGGAATACATATCAAGAAATCAGTATTTATAAAAAAGAGATTCCTATGGGGAAGCCAATGTCTGCATATGAGGGGTAACAGGTTCAGAAGAAAAAGAAAAGTTCAATGATAAGCAGGAGTTGCAGGCAGTTGATTTTTTTAAATGGATTCATTTTTTTAACAAGTTGGAAAAAGCATGTGGCATAGCAAGAAAATGATAGAGATTAGATGATTGGTGAATATTTTACAATTACAAAACAAAAAATGCGTGTAGAATGGTGATATTTGCCACAACATACGTTTGGGTTGTGCGTATTGCACAAAAATAGAACTTGTGTTCTAAAATGTATGTATTTCAATTCTCTGATATCTGCATATCAAAACAAAACATAATGTATACGCAAAATTATAGATTTTTTGGGATTTTGCAAGATTGTGTTTCTGCGAATGGACTTTGTCCTTGAAAACTGGTAGTATGTTTCCAGAATTAAGGAGGAAACAAAATGGATAACAGTAAAAACAACTATATCATACTTTTCGAAAAAAAACAACACAAAATTTTAGGTCGTGTTGAAAGGGATAAAGCAACTTTGCGATTGTCTGCGCTGGTGGCAGTGCAAATACCAGACGGCAGAGTTTCTGATAGTGTCGTGATTCAAAAAAGCAAAATTATGAATCACGGAACAGGAGCGCTGGACTGGCTTAAAGGCTATGCGGCAACGTTTTGTGATGAGGATTTAAAAATCATAAAACGAGAAATAGAAAGCCTTTTGACAAAGCTACCAGAAGATATACTGGAAACGTCAGACAAAGTTACGAAAGACGAAGTTTTTGAGAAGCTGCAGGAGTTTTTGAAAAATCGCATAAACGAATTGATAAAAACAGAGGGAGGAACGTTTATAGTTCCTGACTGTTTCACGAAAGAGAATAAAGTGTATGTCAGAACAACCTCATTTTCTTCATTCATTTCTGAAAACAGGGAAATGGGTTGGAGCCGCATTGAGGTTTTGAAAA
>CAJTYV010000059.1 GCA_910584195.1 uncultured Ruminococcus sp.
CTGTATTTTAACTCATTTTTCTGCAATTGTCAATGTTTTATGTGAACACGCTTTAGCATATTATACCACACAGCAACCGAAAAAGTCAACCACGAAGGGAGTGATTTTTTATGTTCTATACCCTAATTCTTGAAAACGAAACAGGTCAGCAAATAGACCTTTCAAAAACAGCAAACAAGTTCATGTTCTCAAAAATAGAAGGACTGAATCCGCCTGCAGGAACTATAAGCACATCAAGCTATGCCGGAATGGACGGCAGTTATCTCAACAATGCTTTTATCGAGAAAAGAAATATAGTTATTCCTTTTGAAATGCGTGGCTTTAATATTGAAAAAAGACGGCACGAATTATATAAAGTGGTTAAGCCGTCACGATATATCAAAATATATTACTCTACAAAAAATATATCTGTATATGCCGAGGGTATCGTGAAAACCTGTGAAATGGAGAACTTTGAGATGCTAACCAAAGGGCAAATATCAATTGTCTGTCCAGATATTTACTGGTATTCAACCGAAACTCAGATTGCTGAATATTCAAAAATAACAGGAGCATTTCACTTCATTTTTCCCGATAATGATGAGCCTTTTCCTATTGGTAAATACAACACGCAGAACATTATGACAATTGTAAATGACGGTGATGAGGTCGGCTTTACTCTTGAAATCAGCGGAGGTCCTGCAAAGAATCCGACTATCTACAACGCTGTAACAGATGAATATATGCAGATTCTCGGCGAACTCAAAGATGGTGACGTAATCACCATAACCACGAAAACTGGCAATAAAACTGTTACTTTGGAGCGTGAAGGCGTTGTTACAAATATTATCAATCGTCTGGTTTCAGGTTCCACATGGCTGACATTAAGACCTGGAGAAAATAAATTCTATGTCCGTGCATCTGAGGGACTTTCAAAACTGAAAGTTCGTCTGATACATCGAAATGCATATTTAGGAGTGTGAGAAATGCAGATTGAAATATACAATATGATTCCTGTGGAGGACAAACTCTCCATAACTCTTGATGCAATATGCGACAGTTTTTCTTCACTGCTCTGGGACGTTGAATATTATTCCTGCGGTGCCTTTGAAGTGTACATTGCCGCAAGTCCGCAAAATATTGAAATCTTCCAAACAGGCAGAATTGTCGGGTGTGATGATGATAAGGAACACTTCGGGCTGATTGAATCCGTTGAAATACAGACAGATGCAGAGGACGGCGACTATCTCATTGTGAGAGGTCGTTTTTTAATGTGTCTTTTGGAACGCAGAATCATTTATCCTACAGTAAATTTTACAAAGGAAACAACCTACGCAGACATAATAAAATCCGTTGTGCAGTTTAATGCTGTTGTATCCGGTGTGAGAAGAATCCCCGGTCTTTCCGTTGGGCTTTCAACAGGTTCTTGCTGGGAACAGAAAACAAAACTTCAAATCAGTTACGATAATCTTATGCGGTGGATATATACCATTTGCGAAAAAATCGGCGGTACTGCTAATATCCGGCTTTCAAAGACCACCAATGAGCAGTATGCAATGATACTTGAACTTTCACAAGGCTCTGACAGAAGCATAATGCAGGAAGAAAATCCGCATATTGTTTTCTCTGATTGTTATAACAATCTGCTTTCTTTTTCATACTCAACAGATATTTCTGAGCAAAAAAACTTTGCATACATATTGGGTAAAGGTGAAGGAGAAGAGAGAAAACGCACCACATATTGCAATGGCAATGAACCTTCAAACCTTGACCGTTATGAAGTTTATGTTGACGCAAAGGATATGTCAGATGAAGAACAGGTTGACGGCGAAACCAAACCGATACCGGAGGCAGAGTACATTGAACTGCTGAAAGAAAAAGGAAAACAGAGCATGGTTCTTCCGCTGACTGCATCAGAATCACAGATTGCCGTTCAGTCAACGCAGTTTCGATACAACACCGATTATTTCGTCGGCGATTATGTAACAGTTGAACATCGCAGATTTGGTCTGCGGCATAATAAAATACAGATTATCGGTATGATTGAGAGTTTCGACCAGAACGGCAGAAATCTCACACCGACATTCAAGGAGGTATGAACATGGCATTTTCATATGGATTTTTCAATGCAAAAAATCTTGACAGGACGTATACTGCTAAGAACTTCTGCGATTACCTTGGCAGTATAATCTGTAACGGCATTCAGGATAACTACGGTCAGTGTTTTAAGCTGACGAAAGACAAACTAAAATTAACTATCGGCAGTGGAAAAGCATGGATTGACGGTCATTATTTCCTTTCCGATACTCCATATACCTATGATTTATCAAGCTATGTGAATGAATCACTCGGAAGATATTTGTCAGTTGGTATCTGCTGTAATACTGGTGAAAATTATCGAAAAATAGAGTTTGAGATTCTCGCCGGTACACCTGCAACATCACCGTCAATTCCAAGATTCAAGGATACAGAAACAAAAACATATCTTACGCTTTGTGCAATCAGAATTGATGCAGGTGCAACTGAAATCAAAGTGACAGATTATCGAGAAAATACAACCTATTGTGGTTATGTCCGCTGTATTCTCGGTAAATGCAAGGTCACGGATATGATGTCACAGCTGGCTGAAATCACAGAGCAGATGAAAAACTACAATACAACAATTACTCAGCTGACCAATCAGGTGTCAGAACTGACAACAAAGGTTGATGAAATTACTGGTGATGTTGTCTCTGTTGGTAAGTGCGGTAATGACATCAATTACGTTCTCTACTCTGACGGCAAGCTGATTCTCAAAGGTACTGGAGCAATGTTTGACTATGACAGCAGTTCAAATGTTTCTCCCTTTAATGATAACCAAAATATTACATCAGTTGTAGTATCAGAGGGCATTACTGCTGTCGGTGAATATGCTTTTCAGTATTGCAATAACCTTAAAACCGCTGTATTTCCGACTACTCTCAAAACAATCAAGAGAAATAGTTTTATGCCGCACATTGATGAATATATGGTTCATCAAAATCTTTTCGGACTTACAGAAATTACGATTCCGCCTAAAGTGACTGAGATTGCAAAGTTTGCCTTTTCTGGAACAGCAATAAAATCAGTTACAATTCCTGCATCTGTTTCAGTTGTGGGAGAAATGGCGTTCAGTGAATGTCAGAAACTTGAAACTGTTCGTTACAGTGGTAAAATCATCAGTGACAGAATGTTTGTCCGCTGTATTAAACTGAAGAATTTCACGATAACCAAAAGTACAACAGAAATTGTTGGAGGCTGTTTCAATTACTGTGAAAGCCTCACACTCATTACCTATGAAGGTACTATTTCTGAATGGAATTCAATTACAAAGCATACAAACTGGGATGGTCATTCAAGCAGTACAGTAGATAGTCCGCTTGTAAGGATTAATTGCCTTGACGGATATATGGAATATGTAAACGGAGAATGGAGGGAAGTTTATGATTAAATATCTTGTAAAAGGACAGAACATTGAAACCTTAGAGCATGAAATAATTGCCGCTGATCAGATTGCTTTCGTAAAAATACACTTTGTATTTGATAACAGCTGGAAACCGCTTCACAAAGTGGTGCAGTTCTCGCAGGACGAATTTACATACAACAGGGTTATCGGCTTTGATGATACAAGCTGTCTGCTGCCGGCAGAACTTACTCCCGGAGCAGTTAAGATGTCACTCTTTGGATATGATGCGGCGTCAACAGAAACTGTAAGGGCAACCACCATTGTAAAAACACTGAACATAAGACCATCTGGATTTGACGGAGAGAGGTGTAATGTACCGCCAACTCCTGATTTGTATCAGCAGTTATTACAGAAGATAAGTGAAAAAGGCGGCAATGGCAAGTCAGCTTTTGAAATTGCTGTAGAGAATGGCTTTGTTGGTACTGAAGCTGACTGGCTTGAAAGTTTGAAAGGCGCTGACGGTGCTGTTGGTCCACAGGGCGAACAAGGTCCACCGGGAGCAGACGGTCAACCAGGCAAAAATGGTGAACAAGGCTCACCCGGTGTAGACGGACGTGATGGTTTGGACGGTACAAATGGAAAATCAGCATTTGAAATTGCTGTGGAGAATGGTTTTGTTGGCAGTGAAACTGAGTGGCTGGAAAGTCTGAAAGGCAAAGACGGTGCAGACGGAAAAGATGGTGCTGTGGGTCCGCAAGGTGAACAGGGTCCTCCCGGTAAAGACGGAGTTACTCCCGATATGTCTGAATATTCTACCAAGGCAGATTATGAAGATTTACAGCGAAAATTACAGTCATTGCAGGATAGCGCCATGGACTATATCTTAGGACTTACGAACAGATGTGATTCACTTAACAGTTCTATTCAAGAAAAAGAAGAGGAAATCCTTAATCTTGAAACCAGAATTATTGCTCTTGAAAATCACTCCGGTATCGAATATATCACTGTATTTTCTTCCGGCAGTGACGCCTTGCAGAAATATGGTGAGAGCATCTATACCTACTACAATGACGGTTATCGTTCACTTGCTGGATTCTCTGAAAGCTACCCTCATTTCTGCTGTTCCGAAAATGACTATGCACTTTACTTTAACCAGACCGATTTCAGTTGGGCAGGAACAGTATTTGTTCTCTGTCTGACACCTGTTTCTCTGACTTCTTCTATGAACTTGATTCTCAGATATACAGTAGGTGTGTCGCAGGATGCAGAATTCTATCTTGTAAGAAAAACTGATAAAACAGGCTCTGCACTTGCAAGGTATATATATGAGGAAGTACAGGCAGGAAATGCGGTAACTTTGCAATTCAAATGGCTTTATTCCGATACCTACATTTCAGTGATGCAGTCACTGGAAAATGTACCGGATGGAGAATATTATCTTGCCTTTAAAGGCACATCGGATAATTCACATCCAATGGTTGAATCAATCAAATTTATGAAAGGATGATGTTTATGAAAGAAACTTTTTGCCTTATCGCAGGAGTTGTGGGAGGTTTTATCGCAACGCTGCTCGGCGGTTGGGATTCTGCACTTGCAACGCTCGTAGTCTTTATGGGCATTGACTTTGTGACAGGTCTGGTTACTGCTGTAATGGGTAAATCCAAGCACAGCAGAAGTGGTACGCTCAACAGCAAGGCGGGCTGGATTGGTCTTGCTAAGAAGTTTTGCATTCTGCTCATGGTTGTGGTCGGTGTAAGAATTGATATTCTTCTCGGAACTACATATATCCGTGATACTGTCTGCATCAGCTTTTGCCTGAATGAGCTGCTCTCTATTATCGAGAACACCACCCTAATGGGCATTCCATATCCGCCCGCAATTAAAAAAGCAATTGATGTTCTGCAAACTAAGGTTGGCAGAATGGAAGAAGAATTTGAGGAGGAAAATGATAATGATTCTGAAGCCTGATAAAACTACAAACCTTGGCGGTGTAACCGTCAACGAGTATTTACTCACAAAACACAATCCAAATCATATTGATATGCCATCTGTATCTATGGAGAGCAAAATTATTGGTGTTACTGTTCACAACACTGATTGGATCACAACTGCCGCAGGAACAACTCCTGCCGAACAGTATACCCGTGCTACCATCAATGGCAATATGAACGATGTCAGAGTTCACTATTACATTGATAACGTCTGTGCGTGGCAGAATCTGCCTTTAACGCTTAGTGGCTGGCATGCAGCTGATGGCAGTGGTAACGGCAACCGCAGAACCATTGCAATCGAGTGTATTATGAGTTCCGCATACAATGACAAGGATAAAAAGTCCGAGGATAACTGTGCAAGACTTGCGGCGGCACTTCTTAATAAATACAAGCTGTCAATTGACTGCCTCTACACTCATAACCACTGGTACAGCAGAAAATACTGTCCTGCGTACATACTTCCGCACTGGGATAAGTTCAAAGCAAAGGTGCAGTATTACATGAACTTCGGTTCTTCCTCACCTGCAACGCCTTCTGCAAAACAGATTTACAGAGTTCGTAAAAGCTGGTCTGATGCCAAGTCACAGATTGGTGCATTTTCTTCTCTGGAAAATGCCAAGAAAGCCTGCAAGGCAGGATACTATGTCTTTGATGAAAAAGGAAACGCTGTATTTCCAGTTCCGAAGTCATATACCAAAGGCACTAAAGTTGAATTGAATAATGCCACACTTTACGTTTCCGCTACAGCAACAAGTGGTACAAAGAGAAGTGGCACATACTACATCTATGACGGAAATGCCGTAAACGGCAGATACCGCATTACAACAAAGCCGGAATACTGCGGAAATACTCCTGCAGGAAAATATGTCACCGGCTGGGTGAATAAGGCTGATATTTAAAGACGAACCCCACGAGATATGATTTTTTCATATTTCGTGGGGCGTTTTTTATTAAATCGCATTTTTCTGTCCTATATATAGTGAAGGCATAAATTAAACGAGGAGGACTACATATGGAACAGAAAAAAATAATTGATGAGATAGAGTACTATATGGCACAGAGATTGACGGAACTGCTCTATCAGAATAAACTGATTTCTTTTGACGAATATGACAAATTAACGGAACTGAACCGCCGGACATTCTCTCCTTTATACGCTGACTTATTACCGAAAACACTTGATAAATCATCGGTTCAGAGTTAATATGTCATACTGAAAAGGGGTGATAAACTTGAAAGTTTCAAAGATAGTACCTAAACCTATTGAAACAAAAAAGCTGCGTGTTGCTGCATATTGCCGAGTATCAACCGACAGTGATGAACAGCAAAACAGTTTTGAAACACAAAAAGCACATTATGAAGCCTGGATAAAGATTCACGATGATTGGGAGTTTGCAGGACTGTTTTATGACTTCGGTGTTACAGGAACCAAAACCGAACATCGTGACGGATTGCAGAATCTTCTGCTTGAATGCAAAGCAGGGAGAATTGATTACATCCTAACAAAGTCTGTCAGCAGATTTTCAAGAAATACTGCTGATTGCATATCTCTTGTTCGTGAACTGCTCGATATGAATATTCCTATTTACTTTGAAAAGGAAAACATCGATACCGGTTCTATGGAAAGCGAACTTGTACTTTCAATTCTCAGCAGTATGGCACAGGATGAATCAAGGTCCATTTCAGAAAACAACAAGTGGGCAATACGTCAGCGTTATGAAAAAGGCACGTATAAATTCAGTTACGTGCCGTATGGGTATATTCGTGATGATGAAAGCTTTATGGTCATCAATCCTGAAGAAGCAGACACAGTACGCTTTATCTACCAATCCGTTCTGAACGGCTATGGAAGTGACAAGATTGCAAAAATTCTTAATGAAAGACACATTCCAACACGGAAAGGCGGTAAATGGACAAACTCAACTGTCAGAGATATTCTTACAAATGAGAAGTACTATGGTGCGGCTGCCTTTCAGAAAACCTATACTGATGAAAACTTCCACAGAAAAAAGAACTACGGAGAAGTTGACAGTTATTTCGTTGAAGATCACCATGAACCGATTATCAGTAAGGCTGTATTTGAACGTGTAAAAGAAATCATGGAGCAAAGAGCTTCAGAAAAAAGAATCATATCCGGTTCTGATAAATATCAGCAGCGTTACGTTTTTTCAGGTATAATCTTCTGCGGTGAATGCGGTGATAAGTTCAGACGTAAAATACATGACTCCGGTAAAGAAATCGCATGGTCATGCAACACGCATATTCAGAACAAAGATAAATGCTCGATGAAATATATCAGAGATGATATGCTGAAAGCAGCATTTGTAACTATGATGAACAAGCTGATATATTCGAGAAAACAGCTTCTCCTGCCTTTATATGAAAGCATCAGTATACAAGGCTGTGACGAAAGCATCAACAGAATCCATTGTCTTCAAGGTGAATTGCAAAAATTATCAGCGAAAAAAGATACTCTTAGAAAACTGAGGGCACAGGACATTATTGACAGTGTTGTTTTCAACCAGGAAATCAATTTCATTGATACACAAGCGGCGGAATACAGAACTGAAATAACAAATCTCTGCGGAGAAACAAAGGATTTTTCTGAACTGAATAATCTTATTTGTTTTACAGACAGAGAAATGCTGACCGAGTTCAATGATGAGATATTTGAAAAGTTTGTCATAAAAATTGTTATTATAAATCGAAACTGTGCTGAGTTTCATCTCAGATGTGGTCTGAAAATCAAGGAGGCATTATGACATACGGATATGAAATGAGAAATGGTACTGTGGTGATAAATCACTCAGAGGCTGCTGTTATCAAACAGATTTACAAGAACTATATTTCGGGAATGAGTTTTTCAATGTCGGCAAAAAAGGCGGGACTCAACATCCCACACGGTTCTGTTAAAAGGCTGCTTTTGAAGAAGTGTTATCTTGGTAATGATTTCTACCCAGCAATTATTGATAAGGAAACCTATCTTGCAGCATATAACCGAATTAAAGAGAACACCTTTGCAGGAAACAAAAGAAGAAAAGAAGCGGTTATTCATACTGTATTTGAAATGGGAATTCCGACACATTCTTTTGAAAATCCGTTTGAACAGGCTGAGTACATTTATAGTTTGATAGGAGTAAAGTAATGGGAAATGTTATGAAAATACCTGCCAAACCGCAGGTAGGAAATCGTGCAGCAAAGAAAGAAATCAAGAAGCTGAGAGTTGCAGCATACTGCCGTGTGTCAACAGATACCGAGGAACAGGCTACAAGCTATGAGGCACAGATTCAGCATTACCGGGAGTACATTATCAGTAAGCCTGAATGGGAATTTGTCGATATCTATGCTGATGAAGGTATCAGTGCGACCAACACAAAAAAGCGTGATGAGTTCAACAGAATGATTGATGACTGCAAGCTGGGACTTATTGACCTTGTAATCACTAAGTCAATCAGCCGATTTGCAAGAAATACAGTTGACTGTCTGAACTATATTCGAGAGCTGAAAGAGATGAATATCCCTGTATATTTTGAGAAAGAATCCATAAATACAATGGACGCTAAAGGCGAAGTTCTTCTTACCATTATGGCATCTTTAGCACAACAGGAATCAGAATCACTCAGCAAAAACGTAAAACTGGGTATGCAGTATCGTTTTCAGCAAGGCAAAATTATGGTAAACACCACCTGTTTTCTGGGTTATGATAAGGACGATAAAGGCAACCTTGTCATCAATCCGAAACAAGCGGAAGTAGTCAAGCGTATTTTCAGAGAATACCTTGAAGGCAAAAGTATTCTGGCTATTTGCAGAGGGTTGGAACGTGACAAAATAAAAACTTCCCGTGGAAACAAACGCTGGCATGACAGCAGTGTCCGTAAAATCCTTGAAAATGAAAAGTATATGGGTGACGCACTTCTGCAGAAAACCTATACAGTAGATTTTCTTAACAAAAAGAGAGTAAAAAATACCGGTATTATGCCACAATATTATGTTGAGGACAGTCACCCTGCCATAATCCCCAAAGAAATCTTTATGCAGGTGCAGGAAGAAATCGCAAGACGTGGAATGCTGAAAGATGTTCATGGCCGCAGAAAATGTTTCAGTGCGGCTCATGCATTTTCACAGATAACCTTCTGTGCTGACTGCGGTGCTGAATTCAGCCGTCTGCATTGGAATAATCGCGGCAAGAAGTCAATCGTCTGGAGATGCAGTAAAAGAGTTGAAGACTACACAAAATGCAGTGCAAGAACGATTAAAGAAGATGACTTGCAGCAAGCTTTCGTGGAGGCTTTGCAAACAATGATTGGTGACAGCGACAACTACCTCAAAAAACTGAAAGCTAATCTCAATCAGATTATTGTTGATCCCTGTGCATTGCAGGGCATAGATGATAGGCTGAACAAACTGCAGCATGAACTAATAGACCGTACAGAACGTCATGAGGATTATTCCGATATTGCTGAAGAAATATTTGCTTTACGGGAACAGCGTGAAAAGGTTCAGGTGTCGAAAAGTTCTCAGGCTGAGTACAAGAAACGCATTAAGGAATTGCAGTTCTTCATCAAATCACAGCCGAAGCAAATGGAATTTGATGAAACCCTTGCAAAACACCTGCTCTCAAAGATTACGATTTTTGATGAGAATATTGTGTTTGAGTTCAAATCGGGTGTGACGGTGAGTGTGGAGAAGTGAGTATATGACCAAGCCTCTGTTGGAGTAAAATCCAATAGAGGTTTTTTGCTGTTATAAGGAAAACTTAAGTGTTTTTTAAAGTAGTGTTTATCTCGGCAAACTGGGATTGTCTAAAATAGTAAAGCCGAACCGCTTACTATTTTTTCTTTTACTGCTGAAAAAGTATCTTTGATTGAATGCGTAGTTGTATCTATAACATTTAATTCATAGATTCCTAAATTGGAAAATTGCTTCCACATTGTTTCAACTAATTCAATATTTGTTTCTCTGTCTAACTTTGAGCGTTCGATAGCTCGCTTCATAGTTTCTTCTTTACTTGCCCTTAAAACGATATAGTGTACTTCATAATGCTCTTGAACAATGTTGAGCCACGGCTCTAAAAACCACGGTCCTACAATGCCATCTACAATTACGTCATATCCACCACGAGCATATCGCTTCGCAGCTTCTAAAAACGCTTCAATGACAATCAAATTTTGCTCATTTGATTCTGGCAAATGCGGTGGTATTGCCCCTTTACTCAAATAATGATAAAAGTCATCTGTGTGCATATGCACAGACTTTTCCAAATCTGATTCTTTTGCAACAACAGATGCCGTTGTAGTTTTTCCTGTCCCCGGCGCACCTGTGATTACAATAATTCTACCTTGATTCATCTATATTTTACCTCCACAAATGAAAGTTGTTTATTAAACCTTTTTAACCTTAACCAACAACATCATAGGTCTACGCAT
>CAJTYV010000060.1 GCA_910584195.1 uncultured Ruminococcus sp.
TCCTCGTTCCCGACTATGTACGGGTCTGCCTGCGTTCCTGTTCCTGTCATAAAATTTTTTCAACTCCTTCCGGGATATAGACAAATTCCACATCCGAATCTTTAAACGCCGTACCGCCTATGACCTTTACCGCCGCGCCTCCGAGAATCGCAGGAACTGACGGCTTTACGCTGCTTCCTATGTATTTTGTAACAGATGCAGAACCGCCGCTTACAGTATATTCGTAGTCCGACGCATTGGTGGGAACTGCCTGTTCTCCCACGATCCCCTGACCCCATACGCACGCCGTGATCCGCTGTATCTCCGCATTGCCCGAAGCTTCTGCCGATACGGTATGAGAGCCTGCCGAAGCTGTGATATTAAGTGCGAAATGTATCGTCATTACGCCGTTTTTCATGCTTTTTTCAACCGCATGCACCGTCTGCTTTACGCCGTCGTACAGAACGTTTATGCGCACTTCCGATGCTCCGAGACCTGCCGTATTCGCCGTTACATATACAAATACGACCGTTTCCTCACGGCATGAAAAACCTCCCTCGGCAACAGTTCTGAGAACGTCCGTAAGAACTCCCTCATAGCCTTTCAGTTCAACTGCGGCTATACTTTTCGTCACGTTTATCTCGGTAACGATCTGCTGTGCCTGAGTTTTAGGCGCACCTGCCGCGGGACTTCCCTCTCCCTCGAACGCTCCGGACGAAATAAGCGTATGCGCCCCTCTGAACTGCCAGTTTTCTGCGGTTATCAGAAAGTTTGCAGACTTTTCTCCGTTGATTCCTCCCGTGATCGTTATCATGTCTCCGAGTTCAAGCGCGGGATCTCCGTAATATTCTATACGTCCGGGCGTCCAGTCGGGGATATTCAGATTTTCGGCTATCGGCTTCAGATACATTTTTGCGCCGCGGTCAATATCGCTTTCCGACTGATTCGGCGATATATCCATGTACGGATTCCCCGACAGCGTTATCACCGCTGCGGTATTAGGCTCGGGCTTATCCGTTCCGAACGGATAAACCGTTGTATGACCGTAACCGTTGTCGTAAGCGATCCCCCGAAGTCCGAAAGTATACTCCGCCAAAGAAACGCCGTGACGTTCGTCTGCCGGAATGCTTATAACAGGCTCTTTTCCGAACTTTTTGAAAATTATCCGACCATTTCTGTCGTCGCAGGCAAATCCGCCGATAAGCTGAGCTATCGCGGCTACCTCCGCACGGCAGCTGTTGCGGTATCGCGAACCGAAATATATCGAAAGTCCGCCTATCATTTCATATATTTCCCGCGGCGTCTGCGCAAACGTTACTCCCGTAAGCTCCGTTACCTTTTCCATTCGGCTTTCAAGCGTTATTGCGCCGACGTAATTGTCGTTTATCGGCACGTCGAGCTTCGAAATACAGTCCGAAGCCGTGATACTTATATATCCCGAAGCGTCGCGCCGGGGATCCGTTATTGTCCATGAGCCGAGCGTTATAAATTCCGACTGTCCGGCTCTGAATTCCAGCCACAGCGTCCCTCCGCGAAGGTCCTCGCGCCGCATTCCGGGAAGATCTGCCGTTATATTTGCCGTTCCGGTATACATCTGTCCTATCCCGAATTCGTCCTCCGAAAGCGTACACTGCCGCTTATAGCTCGGTTCTCCTTTCAATACGTCTTCTTCAAGATATATTCTCTCTCCGCTTTTTGTATTTATCGCTCCGAATATATGATGCTTCTCATGCCGCGCTATCGCTTCTTTGTACTCCTGCGTTGTTTCAAGCACGATTTCTCAACCCCTCCTATATTTCGATGAGATTTACCGACAATTCGGAAACAAAGCCGTTGTTTTTTATATTTCTGTCACCCGGATACATGTTTGCCGTAACATATTCCGTTCCGTCAAGAAAAACGACTTCCTGTTCAAAAGAGCTTACAAGTTTATCTACTGCTGCGATCTTCTCTGTCGAACCCTTGAATTTCAGCGACAGCTTATATGTGCCGAGACGCACAGGGTATCGTAAAGCTTTACCCGTTTCGGCTGAACGCCCCGATCCGTCCGAGATCAGATCCGATTTTGTTACGCTGAATCCATCGGTTAACGGCTGTACGGGAAGTTCTTTGCCGTTGATTGATTTTATTACAGTCGACGTCATAATTCTCCCTTTCTTATGCGGTCGTTTCGTACGGCTTTCAGGACTTCACGGCTGAACTCGCTTGAACCTTTGAAAAGATAATTTATAATTTCGATATTCATTCCGTTTCGGAGCAGCTCGACAATGAGCTTCAGCAGTTCGATGATCTCGCCCGTATCTCCGCCCAGCATACCGCTCAGTTTCGACAGAGGAGCGATAACCTCGGGATCTGTCCGCGCATTTCTGTTGTCTCCCACCATTGCAAGCGTAGGCTCGGTTGCAAGTCCTCCGTTTGCAAGATGCGGAATTTCGGGAACATCAATGTACGGCAATGCAAATCCCACAGAACCGCCGCCAAGCCATTCAGGTATCTCAAATCCAAAATTATTCAGACCGTCAATTATCCAATTAAGACCGTCCTTAACAGCTCCTATAAGTCCGTTTATCAGATCTATAACAGCGTTTATCGGATATTTCAGCAGATTAGCCACTGCATCCCATACTCCTCCGAAAATATCCTTTATACCGTTCCACGCCCTGTCCCAGTCTCCGGTGAAAACGCCCGCGACAAAATTTACCACTCCTTTGAGAGCGTCTATTATACTGCTCACAGCATCGATTATTCCGCCTATATATTCGCCGATCTTATCGAATACCCATCCGAACAGTTCAGCGATCGGAGGTCCGAATTTTTCAGCAAACCAGCTTACGACAGGTGCGATAAATTCGTTATATATATCCAGCGCCGCGTTTATCCATTCGCCAACAAAGTCAAGGAGATTGTCAACAAGCGGTTTCAGATGTTTATCCCAAAGCTTATCGGCGGTTTCCATTAGTTTATCAAAAACAGGCTTAAGAAATGAATTCCATATTTTGCGGAAAGTATCGCCGCAGTTTTCTATCGCCTTACGGAGCTTTTCAAAAATGGGTTCGCCCCATTTGTCCCAAAAGGCTTTTACAGATTCCATTACGTCCTGCCACTTATCTGCTATAAACTTTAGAACCGGCTTTGCAGCGTCGTTCCATATCATGTCAAAATTTTTCTTTACAACAGTAAACAGTGTTCCCAAGGTTTTTACCGACTGCGTGCTGAACTGCGTGATAACGGGCAGTCCGTCTTTTATAAAACTGCTTAGTATAGGAAATACTGCAATATTCCATATATCAGAAAAAACCGTATTGAACGTATCGAATAATCCTACCGCTATCATTCCGTAAGTCTCAAAGCATGTTCCGAGCCATTCGGTAAAATCTCCCGAAAAATAGGCTTTAAGAGGTTCGCCGAGAGACATTATATCGCTGAATATACCGTCAAGAGTAAAAAGTAATTCCTCTGTTTCGGCTTTCAGTCCGTCCCATATTCCCTCGAAGGTTGGAGAAAACGAAGTATCAGCCCATTCGCCGAGACCTTTGAATACTTCTTTCCCTTTTTCCTTTATCGTTTCAAAGGCTGCCGACATGATGTTTTTTACTTTAGAGCCCAGTTTTTCTGCGCCTGCATCTCCGCTGCCTAAGTCGGGAATGCTTTCCTTTTTGACATTCTCCTGTTCATTATCCGAACTCGAAAGGATATTCATTTCATCGATACCAGCCATGCTAAGCTTGACTTTTTTTGCAGCGTCAGCGGTGGCTTTCAGCTTTTTTACAGCATCTGCCGACTGCTTGTATGTAGTTCCGAACAATCCTGAAATAAAGCTCGCTATCGACTTTGTAACTGCTGCAAGTCCTGTCATAAGCGTATTCAATATCGGCATTACAGTCTGAATAACAGGCATGAACGCTATGGAGAGATTTGTCTTTACTTCGTTCAGCGAAGCGATAAATTTATTGTCTGCCTTTATCGCTTCGGCAAAGCCGTCTTTGATAGCTCTGAACCCTGCATAAAGAGCCGCCATTATAAATACGCTTTTGAATGCGGAAGCCAAATTTTTTCTAAATTTTTGAATCGGGACGGACAGCTTGTTTATATGCGAAGCTATACTGCTCATCGACTTTGAAGCCTTATTTTTCACTCTGCCAAATGAATCGCCGAGATTTTTTTCAATATTTTTTCCTGCTGCACGTGAAGCGTTTTCAAATTTTGACTTCGCAGCATTTGCAGCCTCATCAGCCTTTTTCTTAATTCCGTCTGAAAGTTCGGTTTTTATCTCGACAGGCTTCGCAGCTTTCGCCATTTCGTTGATCTCCGTCTGAAAATTATCGGAAATTTCGGGTTTTATCTCAACGGCTTTTTCAGCAGTCATTTTATTGAGTTTTTCTTTAAGCTTATCAATTTTATTTGTTGTGGAAATTATCTGCTGCTGTACCGACTGTAACTGCGAACGCGTCTTGTCGGTAGGGTCTGACGCCGAAAGCTCCTGCCATTTTTTCTGTAACAATTCAAGCTTTTCTTTACTGTTGCCGATCTCCTTTTCAAGGCGTTCCACAGGCTCTGTCGGAACTTCATATTCGCCAAGTTTTTCTCTGATCTCATTATTGAACTTTTCAGCGGATTCGCTTAAGCTTTGATCTATTTCAGCTTGTATTTTTTTCGGATCATAGGAAATATATTTTTTCGGTTTAACAGGTTCAGGCGATTCGGTCACGATCTCTGCTTCAATTACAGGCTTATTCATTCTTTCTATGGCTCTCTGGACGATTTCGTTTATTTCTTCTGCCGACTGCTCAAAAGCGGACGTATCGGCTTTCTGTATTTCAACTTGCGGAACATCGACTTCCGGAAAGTCCATTTCTTTTTCAAACTTCGGCATTTCGATTTCGGGTATTGAAACATCTGCTTTATTCATGCTTTCCGAAATAGCTCTGCCGATAGCTTCCCCAAGTTTCTTTGCGGGTTTCTGAGCTTCGGAGCGTATTTTTTCGAGCTGAGCTTCAAGCCGGGATTTTATTACAAGATCAAATGAAACGTATCCTACGTCAGTCATCTTTACCTCCTTTCTCCGAACATTTCCATAAACATTTTTTCAAATGCAGATGAAACAATTCCGGGATCTTTTATTTCTTCACGCTTTTGCTTTGCACGGAAATTCCGCCATTCGTTGCGAATACGATTTTCATACAGTCCGAAATGTTTCAGCCTGTCTTTATTGTTTTCCTTTCGGATAAGCACAGTCTGCCCGAGGGGAGTATCTTCCATAAGACCGCCGACAAGGGTTCTCCAGTCTTTGAAAGGAAGTTCCTCCTGATCCTCTGGCAGAATGCCGTATTGTTTTGCTAAGGATTGTATTATAAGGCTGCGGTCGAAATTAAAATCATACCACTTCTCCGCCGGGGCGAAAGCTGTCGGACTTTTCGTCCTCTTCTTCCTTTAATTCCTCGCCCGTGACAGCTGCAATAACAATTTTCAGCAGTTCGTTTGATGCGGCAAAGGAAAGCTCCATGCTTTCTATTTCTTTATACTTCTTACCGAATGCAAGTTCAAAAACTTTATCCATTCTTTCAAAGCTTTCTTCCCGATTTTTGCTTTTGGCTGCTTCGTCTTTTTCAGCCGCTTTATCTTCAAAAAGAGCCATCATTTTACGAACGGTTTTCTGTCTGTCATCGACAGCGAAAACCCTGTCTCCTATTTTTATCTCAGGCGAACCGCAAATTAATTTATTATCAAGCGCATACATTCTTCCCATAATAATATCTTCCTTTCATTTTCGCATAACAAAAGCGCTTCCCGGCTGAGAAGCGCTTTAAGGCAACACCGCACAAAGCACACCTGACGGCTTTGCACGTCATCTGCTTGAATATTTTTATGAAGCAGGCGTGAAGCCGGGCATTCCTCTGCTCATAATGTCAAATGCCAGCGGAGCTACGGTCCTCGATTCTCCCGCGCCCCATTCGGTTACGCTGACAACGCATGGCACAACAAGCTTCGCGCCGCTTGGGAAATTCCACACAAATGTTGTATTGCAGTCTTTTCCTGTTTTCAGTGCAAGACCGGCGACATAATCGTTTCCTGCATCGCCTACGTTACGCTTTCCCGAAACAGAAATTGAAATACTCTTACCCGTAACAAGCCGATCCATCCAGCCTTTGTTGTTAAAAGACGACCATTCCTCAACATTTCCGTCAATGGAAACCGAAAAGCTTTCCATATCTGCGATAGGCACAAGATTTTCCTCGGACGATCCGTCTCCGCCCGTTTTGTCGATACTGAACTGGTTCTCATAGCACGGATAAACTCCCGTGAGCGGTGTACTCATAAGTTACTCCTCCTTTTTGGCGTATATTATATCGGCGTCCACGATACATTCGCAAACGCCTTTTTCATCCTTTCCGATATTACGGACTGCCTTAACATCGGCAAATTTTATGATATGCTCCGATGTTTCCATGTCTCTGAAGCCCTCGAACATTTCAGCTATTTCAAGGACTTTTTTCTCTGCCTTTGCCGGATTTTTGCCCCAGCGTACAAGTATCCGAAGCTTAATTGTCTGATAGCTCGAATCGCCTCCGATACATTCGCGGAAATAAAAGTCGCCGCGCTGATATATACCGATAGTTTTTTCAAGGGATGCGTTGATACAGCTTGCCGTAATACTGTCATATTCAAGCAGATCCGCAAGAAGATCGGCAATTTCAAGCAAAGTTATCATATTTTCCCTTTCAAATTTTTCTCATACGTATCTTTTATGAAGTTCTTTTTGTTTCCGCTGATATACGGTTCGAGCCAATGATCCTTTCTGCCGTTTTGGAATGTTAATTTTTCTTTCGGCTGCTTTACTTTGAGTTTTGCCCCTTTCCTGAATCTGTAGCCAACTATTGCACCGTACTTATCACGTACCAGCGCGGGACCTTTTCCTGTTTCTTTGTCCGCCATTTTCAATCCTTCATAGAGATAGCGAGAGTATATAACAGAATGTTCAAGCTTAACATGAATGCCGTTATCATCGGATTCATCCGAAACAAAAATACCTTTCATTAAGTCGCCTTGGTCAAGCGGAACAGTATTATTTATTTCGGAATGAACCTCTTCCATAGTTTCCACAGCCGCTTTTCTTGCTGCTTGTTCAATTTTTCTAATCGCCTGTTTGTTGAGCTTTATTTTGATCT
This sequence comes from uncultured Ruminococcus sp., assembly GCA_910584195.1. Classification (GTDB taxonomy): domain Bacteria; phylum Bacillota; class Clostridia; order Oscillospirales; family Ruminococcaceae; genus Ruminococcus. The sequence continues at coordinate 7,146 of CAJTYV010000060.1, forward strand.
TCATTATATCAGCTCCAGTCTTGTATAGTTCACAGTTCCGTCGGGATTCTTAGCCTTTTCGGATGAATATATAATGCGTCTTATGCCGCTCAGAAGCTGTACTTCTCCGTTTATAACATCCGTATCGGGAGCTATATCTCCGTTGAAAAGAACCTCTCCGGAAAGCGTTATCAGCTGCTTTTCAGCGGTTATCTTATACTTTGTTTTTTCGCTGTAGAAACATTTTCCCTCGAATATGACCGTTCTTTTCGGCGAACCGTCACGGTTTAATCCGTCCTCGCGGTACACCGACACAGGAGTTGTGCAAACCTTATCGGGGACTAAAGTCGGGAACTTCATATATCGAGCCCTCTGCAGCAAAGTCCCGTCTGCATAAGCGAATTGTACACCTCGCTCGTTGTGGTTATGCCGCCAACATTAACTATTTTTGAACGATCGAAACTCATGGAAATTCCTCCGATACTGTACGAACTCAGCGGACTGTTCAGCAGCTCCGCATTATCATAACAAAAATTCATATGAAGAATAACGGCTTCTTTTATAAGTTCCTGCTGAAAATCCGTCAGATTCTCAAACCCTGACTTAACTATACGATTGAACGTCAGACTGTCTGCAGCACGACAGGCTTTCCGAAGATAAGATTCAATCTCCTGCTGCGGAATATTGCCGCTGTACTCATCGGGATTCAGATACATTTCCTTTCACCTTGTCTTTCAGCTTCTTATTTTCCGAAACAAGTTTGTTGTACTTATCCAGCAGAGCATCGTATTCTCTGCGGCTTATAACGCTTGACGGAGAACGTTCGATAAGTTCTCCGTTATCGCCGTAAATATCGAAACCCTGTGCAAGATAAATATCTTTAGAGGTTTCGTCAACAGTGTAGGTCTTGTTTTCCTTTATTGCTTTCATTAACTGTCTCCTTCCGAAGATTCTTTATCGGCATGTATGATACATCCCGACTTCATAAGATAATCTATAGCAAAAGTACCGTTAAAACGTCTGTTCTGATAGAGATACTTATCAGCGGTTCTGCTGTCTGTTCCGGGAGCAAAGAAGTGAATATAACTGTACTTTACACGGCTGACCTGACATTCGGGATCGATAAGAATGTACTGAATATCTTTCGCTATTGATGCTGCCTTGCAGCCGTTGGTAAAATCAAAAGCCGTCTTGAATCTTGCCGACGGAACTGTAACTATTGTGCCTATATCGTCAAGAGTTCGCACACGTCTGTCAATACCTCCGCCGCTTTTTACATCGAGAGTGCGCTGAACTCCCTCGGCATTTTTGAGCAGTTTCTTGTAAGCCGATGTACAAAAAAGAATCATTCTGTCGAGCGGAACTCCCGCATCTTCAAAAAATAAAATGTTATCGTCGAAATCGCTGAGAACGTTGGCGGAGGTAAGAGCCGTATTCTTGATCGAAGCTCCCACGCGTTTTGCCTCGGTATATATTTTGCTGTAGGTGTAGCAGTCAAGTTCGGGAATAGCCTGTGTGCGTTCGAATCGGTTATGGATATTTCCTACCGAAACTATAGAATGAGTTTCATCTACGTCCATAGGGTCAACGCCGAATTCGATATCGCGGTCGTGGTCGAGCGTCTTCTCTTCAAAAGCATTTTCATAAGAACCCGTATTGAAACTCATGGAGCTTCTGCTGTGATCCTTATATCCTGATACGGTAAGCGTGGGGATCTTGATAGTTTTCGCACCTGTTATCTGAATATCGGAGTTTGAGTGATAAAGAGCATCGGAAGTCAGCTCCTGACCGTAAAGCTCTCTCAGCTTGCTGTCAAACTGAGTAACGTAATTGATAGTATTTGGCATAACATCAGCCCTTTCTTATTTTTTTCTGCGCAGACCAAAAACTTTGTCAAGTCTTTCATCGTCCGCATTTTTTTCATTTTCGGGAGTATCCGCTCCCACCTTAAATCCGCCCTTGCCCTTGGAATTATCTTTACCGTCAGATTTCCAGTCGGGATATTTCTCGGCAACCGACTGCAAAGCGGCGGTAATGTCGCTGCCGTCACGCTTTACAATGTTTTCCGCAAGCACGACAGCGTCCTCGATGCAGTCCGGCTTGAACCCGATTTTCAAGGCTTCAAGCTGAGTTTTCAAAGTGAGATTTTCCGCTTTGAGTTTATCGACTTCTGACAGTTTCGGAATGTCCGAAACGGCTTCCGCTTCTTTGCCGTTTTCGTCCGCCTGTTTGCCGTCAGCTTCCTTTTCCTCAGCGTCTTCACTCTTTGGCGGTTCTTCCTTTTTCTCTTCCGGTTTTTCAGCTTCGGAAGGTTCGGGAGTTTTCTTCTCCTCTGCTTCGGCTTTGTTTTTTTCTTCTGCCATTGTTTTTCCTCGCTTTCTTAATTTTGGGTATAATAAAAACGCCCTTGATAGAGCGTTTAAATTCGGATTTTACAGCATAAGAAAACCGCCTTGGTTTCCCAAAACGGTTTTCAAAGAAAAAATGGTTATTTGGCAGGCGCGCCATTCTCCTGCATCTCTCGGAATTTCTCCCTGTCATTACCAACGGCGTGTGGACTGTACGAAATTTTCCACCTCAGATAACCTGTTCTCATCTTATACTAATTATATCACATTTATTCTGATTTGTAAAGAACTTTTTTATTTTTTATTACTCTTTTCCAATCTTTTTCATCTATTTTCATAAATGTAATAATAGAATTTTTATATTTTGAATCATCAGAAGAAGTAATTAATCTTAAAATTGTTTTAAACCTCTCATTATTATCAACTATTTCTTTAAGAATTACAGCAGTATTAGGTTTATTTGCTTCGATAATATAATCTGGATCTTCAACTATAATCTTAAAGTATTTTCCAAATCTCTCATAATCATTAGGATTCTGCGGTTTCTCGACAATCAGGGCATTATCAATGCAAATACACCTCCCGGATATATAACAAAAATTATTGACGAAAAAAAAACAAAGCAAATGCAGTCCGAAGCGGCAGGAATATTCAGAAGTTTCATCGATATAGGCAAGAGAGTGGAGCGAGGCGATGTTCTCTGAATAATTACTGCCCGTTTGACGGCGAAATTGTTTCAGGGATAAGGAGTACGGTTTCCGGAGCGGTTTACTTTGAGTATCATGATCCGCTTATCAACTCAAATACAGTATGTTTTAAGATAATCAAGTGAGGTTTACTATGGATAAGAAAGAATTTACAGAAACAAAAACCGTCATATCTCCTAACGGAAAAACAGTTACAACAGTTACTGTCAGCGGCAGCAGTGAAGTCGCAAGAGGATTAAGAATATTTAAATATTCTGTACCCAAAATAAAAGGATCAGTCTGTCGAAAAAGTCAAGCAAACGCTTGGCTTTTTTTCATAGATATGGTAT
>CAJTYV010000061.1 GCA_910584195.1 uncultured Ruminococcus sp.
GATACTGTTTCTTTGAGTGTGTCTGACGCCAGCCACTAAAAAGGACCAGTCAAATTTTGACCGGTCCTGACAAGTTTGTAATTTTAGGTGACCAAACTTAAAATTCAAACTTATGGATTTGACAAAATTACAACTTTCCGAGCTGATGTGCAAGCATGCAGCGAAAGGAAATGGTCTTCACGATCTGATGGAGATCATGATCGAGAGTATGATGGTCGCGGAGCGCGGTGAGTTTCTGGCTGATAATCCGGGAAATAAAGGTAACGGCTATCGTCCCGGCTCCACTTATGGCCAGGGGAGAAAACTTGAGTTCCGTATTCCACGCGACCGCTACGGCAACTTCCATCCACAAATACTCGCCATACTCCGCGACCAGGAAGAGGAATGCGACCGCCTCGCCGGAGTCCTTTATACAAAGGGGCTTACCCAAGAACAGGTTAGTGACGTATTCGACCAGATATACGGCCGGCACTACTCCAAGTCGAGCATCAGCCGTATGGTGGAATGTGTTCGCTCTCAGGTCAATGAATGGCTTGAACGCGGTCTCGAAGAATATTACCCAGTCGTGTTCGTTGACTGCGTGCACATCAAGATACACCGCAAGCGATCGGTGGCTTCCGAGGCTTTCTATGTGGCGTTGGCTGTGACTGAAGAAGGCACACGCGAGGTTCTGGGCATCTTCAACATGCCGCAGGAAAGTGCCACGGGCTGGGGCGATATTTTTGACAAGCTGAAGGAACGTGGCGTTCAACGGGTCGGTCTGATGGTGGCGGACGGCATCAAAGGGCTTGATACCGTAATCGGAGAGAAATTCCCCGGTACACCGTTGCAGCGTTGCGTTACCCATCTGAAACGCAACATGTTCGCCAAGGTAAGGCACGGTGACAAGGCAGCCTTGGCCTCTGACCTGCGCGATGTGTTCCGCACCGGCCAACGGGACTATACAATAGAAATGGCATGGGAGAAGTGGCAGACAATGTGCGACAAATGGGGCAAGGACTATCGCGCTATAAAGCTGCTCCGAAACAACGCCGACTACAAGGCGTACATGACATACCTCAACTATGCACCTGAGATTCAGGCGATGATATACACCACAAACTGGATCGAACGGCTTAACCGCGACTTCCGCAGGGTTACACGCATGAGGACAGCCATGCCCAACGAAGAATCTGTACTGACCCTGATGGGCAGTGTGGCTATGGATCACAAGGCATTCGACAGAGCCCTGCCGAACATAACAGTTGACAAAAAGCTTTTCCCGGACTGAAAGTAAAGGTTTTCTTAGCGGAGAGGCCATCCTGGTGAAGTTGAAGCCGTCCCATACGGAACGGTTCCGATATTCAACTGTCTCCAGTCTTGGCGCAACCATGTTGCTGGCGGGTTGCTCCTCAGCAGAGCACGTTTCCTCGTCCGGCTGCACTTCAAAATTACTATTTTTTCATCGTATTACGAAACAATGAGAAAAAACAATTAAATTTGCATCGTCATCTGAGGTCTACAGGCTTGAGGGAACTCGCCTCAGACACACTCAGCGAAACACTACCTCTCCCGGAGTATCAAAGGCATTTTGTCTGGCAAGTACGAGATATAAAGAGATTAATAAAATCCCTCAAGGATAAACAATTTGTACAACCTGTTACAATTGCTCTTTATAATGTTGGTGGGCAAAAACGAAATTTAATTTTAGACGGTCAGCAAAGATTAACGTCAATTCTTCTTGCTTATATCGGCTATATCCCCGATAGAAAAAAATTTTTAGAAGTATGTGTTGATAGTCATATGCTGGCAGGGGAAGATGATAGTGCTTTAGACGATAGTGAAAGGGAATCATCTAAACGAAATGCTATTTTATGGAAATTTAATGAACTATTAGCCTCTCAAAATAGAAAAGAAGATATTATAGAACGAATTAGTAATGACAAACGATATGTCAAATTGAGTGATCGAGAATTTATAGATTTATCGGACAATTTTTTTGAAAATACATATATGGGATTTTCGTATATTGTTCCGGAATGTACAGAACAGACAGACGTACAAGATGCCTTTTCGAAACTATTTAGAAATATAAACTATTTTGGAAAGAAACTTGATGCGTTAGAAAGTCGTAAGTCGTTATATTTCCAGAATATGGATTTAGTTAAATATTTTGATGGAAAAACGGATGATGGAAGTGATGTATTATGTGGAATAAAAATTATGGAAAATTTACAGCCATATAATATAGATTTTGTACGTTATTTATCAATCCTTTCACAATATTTTGCCAATAATGAAGACAAAAATAAAGTTCTCGTAGGATATTCTGCATTTAGTTCAAGAGAAAGTTATTATGCAGACTATGTTTCTTATATATTGGGGCAAGGTCTGGATGAACAAGAAAGCAGACCTGAAAAATTTATTAATTTTGATTTTACTAGTACGTTCCCAACAAATTGTTGGTGTGAACGGTTTGAAATCCTAAGACAGACCATTGAACGAATTAAAGCAAATATTGGATTAAATGAACGTGAATCCTTTAAAACTTGGATAGACGCAGATTATTGGCTGTTTGGATTAATCTATCATATTTTATTTAAGAATAGAACTTTAAAAGCCTCGCTATCTAGAGAAAAGCGGGGTGGCGGCACTACGACACTTCAAGAAGAAATAATGAATAAGATTAGAACTAAACAAAGAGACGATAATTATGTAAGAAATACAAATCGTTTAGGTAATTTAAGAAATCGTCTAAGCGAATCTTGCGAAATATATAAAAAGTATGTACAATAGTATCCATTCAAAGTTTATAAAGACTCCAATCTTTGAGATTTTGAAAGATGGGGTTAATGCTTGTCGTGGAATTGGATGTGGGATGGAGGCTTACCCTCTCAGAGATTATATTCTCCAATCGCTTTTTTTGAGAATGACCGGCGCTCAAGAACAAAAACTTAAATGTATATGCTGGGAAATGGCCACCAATGATTATGGTTATCGTCATGAATTTATAAATACTGGTAAAAAGGATTTTGGAGAATTTTCTAAATACGAGCAAAAAAGCAAGGTATATATATTGTTAATTGAAGAAATAAAAAAATATAACGAAAGATTCAATATTGACACTTTAGAATGGATACGAGATATTGGCTCAGATTTAAAAAAAGATTTATTTAATCAAGAAGTAAGCTCTAAAGTAGCAAAGATAATATCAAAAAAAGAAGATAATCAAGAAATACTTTCAGAGGGAAACAAAATCGCAATCAGGCAAAATATTGAGCAAAAGTCAATTGCTGGCAAAGATAAAATAATCATTCAAGGTATTAAGAGAAAATTCACAGAGTCAATCAAGGATAATATGATTGCACTAATGGATTCTTCATTTTTAGCTGTGGGTGATTGGTGTAATTATTCCCTTTGGAAAAATGATACAGAGTTGATTATAGCTGAGAATTGCGCACTAGGCGATGATTTGCTTATAAATGATTTAAAAGCAACGTATGTCAATGATGTCATAAAGCATCGCCATCGATGTGCTCATAATTTAACTTCATATCAACAAAATCTTCCGACATTTGATACAATCTCAGAAAATAACTACAGATACTACAATTACTTTTTTCGTTTCGCTATCTTAATACTAATTGATGAGATATTCATGCGGATATATGATGAGTATCTATATCAGATTGAGAATAATCCATTCCCTATTATTTAGTTATTACTCGAACTATGAAAGTCTCAGCTTATGATATTTTTATCAATTGGAATTTATTCTATAATTTCATTGCGTCAGGAACACTCGCCAGCTTCCTTCTTTCTCGCCGCGCTCAACATATTTTTTTGAAATGAGTTTGTCAAGCAATTTTTGGATGGCGGTAATGCTGATGCCGGTTTCTTCCTGCATGTCTGCAAGTGTCAGTGTCGGCTGGGTGCGCATAGCATTCAGGATTTTAGTATAGTTGGGCGTGCGGAAAGCAATCCGTTCTCCATCATACCACCAGACATTCTCATCTTTTTCACTTACAAACAATACATCGTTATACACCTCTGTCGCGACCAGTTCGTTGAAATACTTTAGAAACGGGCGTATATCCTTGATGTCTGCGTGGGCGCCGTCGCTCGGCACTGGACCTATTTCGAGATCTGCCTGATGGAGCGCTTCGAGATATTCGCTTTTCTTGCGGCTGCGTACTACAATCATCGGGTAGTTGTGTCGGGTAAGAATATAATTCACCATCAGTCTGGCGATACGTCCGTTGCCATCTTCAAAGGGATGTATGCGGATATAGCGATAGTGGAATAATGCAGCAAGCTCAACGGGAGAAAGTTTTCCCTCCTGCTCAGCTGTATTGTACCAGTCGACTAAGTCTGCCATAAGTCCGGGTGTTTCCTCAGGTGAAGCGTACTCGAATCTGTCACCATATCTTGTGATTACGCTATTGGGGCGTGTCTTATATTGCCCTGCGTGTATAACATAGCTTGTCTGTACGCCACCCGGCAAATTACGATAGACTGCGTAATCTTCGCGTAAAAGGGTTTTGTGTAATGTCCGTATGAAATTCTGTGTCAATGGTATATCCTTAACCGCAGCTTCTTCCGTCATCATACGCAGACCGACATTACTTGCTGTCATCTCCTCAACGTCGCGCACATCGGCCTCGCCGATTACCTTGCCGAACAGCAACAGTATTTCCGTCTGCCCATAAGTCAAGGTGTTACCCTCGATATGGTTGCTATTGTAGTTAAAATCAACAGTAAAACGACGGTTAAGCCTCTCCCTGTCTTTCTCAGTTAGTGGCTGTATATTCTGCCAAGCGGCAAGTGCCTTCTTTATATTGAGATACTTCATACGGAATTCGTGTTACATCCGTACAAAGTTAATAATAAATTCTGAAAAGGTTGTATAGATATAACCTTTTTCGTGTTTTGTGAGGCTCTTATCTGAATATAATATGAGCATACCACTTGTATCGCAATATACCACCTAAGAAGTGGTACATTATTTCAGTCCATGCTTTTTTCTTTTGATTAAGAGTGTTTTCTCTGTGATGCCGAGTAGTCTGGCGGCTTGTGCCATGTTGCCGCCGGTATGAGCTATGGCGGCGGTGATTTTTGCTTTTTCGAAGCTGGTGTCATCCAAACGAAAGTTCATTTTCACAAGGCTTGCCGGTGTGTCAAGTTCAAGATTATTCTTTGTGATGATATCGCCACGTGTTTTCAGTACTGCCACTCGTACAACGTGTTTAAGTTCACGGATATTGCCGGGCCACGAATGTAGGCGCATATCTTTTTGTGCAGAAGCATCAAACCGTTTGATATTTTTGCCAAATTCGGTGTTGTAATGCCGTAAGTAGAAATCGGCAAGCAATGGGATGTCATCCTGACACTCGCACAAAGGCGGAAGCGTTATTGTGAATTCCTTGATTTTGTAGAACAACGCAGAGAGAAAACTCCCTTCCGCAACAATTTCTGTAATATCTGGTGTTGCGGTAGCTATAATACGAGTATCATGCTTGCTGTTTGCCAGAACATGTAGAACTATCGACTGCATATCCGGCGACAGCAGTTGCACATTGTCAAGTATCACCGTTCCGCCCTGAGCCTTACGAAACTGCGCTGTCACTGCATCCAACAGTGTCATTGGCTGCTTGGGATTATGATTTAATGACAGATAGTTGAGCGTTCCGCAGTCAAGCAATATACAAGGCTTGTTGCTTTTGTTGCTTACCTCGTATATCTCCTGCGCCAACGGCTCTTTCCCGACACCGCTTTCTCCGATAATCAACACATTCAGGTTTGTTGGTGACACTATGTGGGCGGCACTGTACGCCCGTAGGCATCCGTCGCTTTTGCGAGAAAACAGTAATGGGAAGTTGTCATCGTGATCTCTACCGATTAAGGTTTTGATTTCCGGTATAAGCAGTTCGCGTATAAGACGCTTGTTGATGTAGTCCCTTGCCCCTGCACGGAATGATGCAACAGCATCCGCAACTGTTTCGACATCGGTTATTACAAATACACTACACCCGACATCCTTTCGGTCAAGCCATTCCATTAGTTCAATCGCATTGCCGTCAGGCAGTTTGAAATCACAGATTACGATATCGCCTCTATCAAATTTCATCAGATCTTCTTTTGCCATGCCTATCCGCAATGACTGATAAATCTCCGAACCAAACCCGGCTAAAAGTCGCTTTATCTCGTTGGAATCCGATACGTTGTCGTCAATTATGAGTATCTGCCGCATCATTTAGTTACTGTTCCTTTGATATATATGGAGGATAATCATCTTTAGACAATCTTTTTTCCAAAGTATCGGGAGATATGTCCCACAGTGTTGGTAAATACTCAAATACGGCTTTCCCTTCACTAAGATAAAAGCGAATCTTAGAATTAAAAGCCACGGGCTTATACAGATTTTCTTCGATAGGATTATCTCTGTATAGCAATTGGTGTTCCTGCCATTTCAGCTCTTTTCCGTCAAAAGAAACATCAAATATCCCACTAACAATTGCGTCCATTGTGGAATCTTGAACTGTTGTAGAAATACAGCGCATATAGCCAGTGAGTTGATTTGTGCTTTTTCGCATGGCCAACTCATATCGAAACACACTGGTTCCTGTGTAATTTTTGACTATAGAGGTTCTTGCTCCGCTACTATTTAACTTGTAAACCAATTCTTGGGTTACAGTTGTCACGTCAAACTTGAAGCCAGAGTTAGTTCTCACTAAATTTGAGAATGTCATTTTGTCGTTATATACGCCTTCCAAAGTGTTATTCTCCAATTTATAGAGAGTGCTTGTAATCAATAATTTGCCCAATATATGATCTTCTAAAAACTGAATTATTTCATCTTTCTTTTGTTTCAATCGGTATATAAATTTCTGTTGTCAAGTTGTTTATGTTGGCTCTATCTGGAGTATCAGGGTATATTTCAAATGTCATTTGACTTTTTAGTCGATACTTGCTGCTGGAGAGCCAATCAAGATAAATATAACGATATATCTGGTTTAATTCATTGTAAGAACTGTTGATAGTGAATACCGAATATAGCCCAGGTTGTATATCAAAAGTTCCAAAGCCCTTAGGGATTTCCATTGAAATAGGAACCGTTACCCCTATTAAGAATCTACATTTGCTTATCTCTGTAATATCAAGGCTGTCTAAACTTATACTAATATATTTGAAGCCCTTATCGATCAGGTGGTGTTTTGTCGCAAATTCTATTATCTGTCTCCACAAGATAGAATATGCATCCTTATTCCAATGCGTCCGTTCAAATTTCAAATATGCAACTTTAATCCCATCAAGCCTCTTGATTGAATAATCAGGTAGTTTTATCGTTTTGTTTTCATGGGCTATATTTGAATATGCCTTTCTGAAAATTGGAATGGACATTTTGAAATATTTCTTAAACGCTCTTGATAACGTGTGTTTATTTTGGAAATTTATATGGTCAAGCAGTTCTGACACTTTCTTGTCTGTTGAAATAAGCTTAAACGCAATATATTCCAACCTTAATCTTTGAATATAATCTCCGACATTTTCACCTACAACATCCTTAAATACTCTGCGAAAGTGGTATCTCGACATACAGGCGATATTTGATAAATTGTTGGAATTTAAGTCCTCAAATAAATGCCGATTTATGTATTCTTGAATTTTTATAATATGGTAATAATGTACATGAGCGGTGTTTATTTTTTGTTTCCATCGCTTTAACTGAGATAATCTGTCGAATAACACATCTCTCAGTTCGTCACTTGTGTAATAAGTACCAGCAATTTGATTATAAGCATTTGGGAAAAGTCCCCAAAGATAAATGAGGTATTCCTTAGAGAAATCAAAAAGATATTGGCCGCCCTTTAAGCAACAGGAACAAAATTCCTGATTGAGTGTATTATCAGAATTTGTACCATATTCTGAAATACCCTCAATTCCTAATGGCATACCACAACTTTGGCAATACTCGGTTTCTTTATTTGATACCATTGTAGAGTTTGTTAATGAGAGCAAAGTTATTCAATTTACGACTAAAAAAGTTACCATAAATAGCTATCTTTGAAATGTACACAATACTTTCAATGCCATTGTCAAGTGTATCAATTATCATGATAAATCATTTTGCCTTATGTTGGGAAGCAAAGTTACAGTCGGTGACCTATATGTCGGGAATTTCCGTAATTAGCCTTGAACATCTGCATTGCCTCGGAGTTGGTCAGCGACGGGTGACGCTTACGGAAGCGTCGGAACTCCTGCCGGAACTGTTCTGACAGGTTACCGTAAAATGCCGCATATTCAGGGTCAGCTCCGGGAGATAATGGCAAACCACATCCACGGTCGGAGAACATATCGGGATTGAACCGCGACACTTGCGGCTGCTTTGTCTCGTAGTCAAACCATATGTATGCGTCGTTTACGCGGATTGTCCTTCCCTTGATGTAATCTTGCTGCTGTTCGGGAGTGATTTGGATTCCTCCGAATTCTGTCGGAGCAATCGCACTACCGTCAATATGAACCCATCTATTGGCTGGATCGGGTGTGTTAGCCATTTTCTGCTGTTCTGCTTTCTCGCTGCGGAATTTGAACTCACGCACCAATGCCGCCTGAGTGAAACTCTTTCCGATTTTTGAAGCGACGAAAGAATGACGGCCTTTCTTATAGATGATGGTCTTCAGTTTTCTTTCATCGCCCTCTCCGCTGAAAAGAGCATTGGCGATGATACCCCGTCGAGCAAGGGCATTTTTGAACATAGGCCAGTCGGTGATTGTAACATCATGCAACACTTCGGTAGCCGCTTGGATAATCTCCACGCGGCTCCGCTCCGAACCCCGAAGTTTTGAGGTGTCGAGACTAAGACTGTCTGTCCCCATAGTCAGATTATGTCGCTTAGTGATATCGGCACAGACCGCTTTGTTGCGATATAGGTTGGTGACAGGCTTGATGATTTTGCCATTGTAGTTGACACGACTGAACATGATATGACAATGAGGGTGTTCCTTATCCGTATGTCTGACGATGATATACGGCGTGTCTGTTATGCCCATCTTTTCCATATATTCATGCGCAATTTTAAGCATGAAATCATCGGGTCAAGCCGAAATGCCGGTGCATGAATTTTTGGAAAAGTGTTAAATTTGCGG
>CAJTYV010000062.1 GCA_910584195.1 uncultured Ruminococcus sp.
TAAAACAATAAAACAATAAAACAATAAAACAATAAAACAATAAAACAATAAAACAATAAAACATCGGTATTGAACATTTCTTGTTATCAAATTGTGTATATTGTATATATTTTATATCTTTGCATCGTAAAACCAAAAAGACTATGGCAACAGCAATAAATATCAAGCGCAAGAACATCGATCTTCCTGTCGATACGCTGCAAAAGTTATCCATTATGGCAGTGGCACAAGGCAGGAGTCTGAAGAACTTCATTGAGACGATCCTTATAAATAAGGCGAACTCGGTATCTGTGGAAGTTAGTGAAAATCCCTCTCCCTCCGGAGATCCGTGGTTTGACGACCCGGAAAACATGGCATCCGTTAGGCGTGGCATCGAGGATATAAAGGCCGGAAGATGTCGAGCGTATTCTATGGATGAAATAAGGGATTTGTTGGGGGTATGATTTACGAGCTGATCTTATCAGACGAAGCGAAAGTCCATTTGAATGAATGGAGGAAATCTGGACAGAAGAAAACGCTTAAAAAGATAGCGGATTTGTTCACAGAGCTTCAGGAACATCCAAAGACAGGTACTGGACAGGTCGAACAACTCAAAGGTGAATTGTCCGGCAAATGGAGTCGTAGAATAACGAAAGGCGACAGGTTGATTTACACCATAGAGGATGAGAAGGTGTTTGTTACCGTTATCTCATTGAAAGGACATTACAGAGACAAGTGATAATGTCTCATTACCTATTTATTAGTAGTTTTTTTGAGAAGTTGATTTTGATACTTCTTTTGAAACGTAAAAAGGCTGGCTCCTCGATACCGGGAACCAGCCTTTTAGATTGTCTCAAAAACGGTCGATTTTGACTATAAGAGAAGTTATATGAAATAGTGAGTAAATATATTTCTTCGTATATAAGGAATGTAGTCAATTGTTTTAAGACAAATTAAGGACAGTGCTGTCATTGTTATGATTCCAGCACAAAAATAGCTATAGATTTCAGTAGTGAAAATTGACTTTAAAGCAAGTAAAAATAAGCAGACATAGGGTAATATAATACATGTGTATAAATCCCATATATTATATATATTAGATGGCTTTAGATAGAGAATGTTATGATTAGCGTTATATCTAAAGGTATAGATTGTTGGTGAAAAAAAATCAAGAAAACGTAGTTTTATTGAAATAGAATCACCTTCCTTAGCATCTAATTCATACACACCCTCATTAGGTGAATAAGTGGTAGCATGTTGTCCATTCTTTAAGATAATGATTTTCGATAAAGAATGGTTATAACCGCAATTAATAATGATTCTCATATTATTGATTATGTATGTGGAGATTTAGGTAATTTAAGTTATGTAGGTGTACACCTACATAACTTAAATTACCTAAATTTTTATTCAACATCGAAATATAATGCAGCAGCACCGGATGCTAATACTGCACCAGGACCACTAAGGAGTCCTCCTATTGCATCAGCTGAAGCTACTGTTATAATGTAGTCGCTTTTGGAAAGAGTCTTATCATCTTTCTTTTTCTCATCAGCTCTTGTTTGTGGTGTTGATTGGTCATTGCCAGCACTACAATTGCTATATCCTTCCAACTCAACATTAGACCAAAAATTTACATTATTAGAATTTGTCCAATATTCGATTGAGCCATATAGAATACCAAGAACTTGTGCAATCGCTTGGGTATCGATGTCTGAAGGGTACTTTTGAATATAGGTATTGTAATAGTCATTGATAAGAGAATGAAGATCGTTTAGTAATGAACTGTTGTCAAATAAGTTTTCATCGGAAATATTAGCTAATTTTTCCGAGATTCTTTTAGTACATTCATTTAGCGCCTCATACGCTATGGGATTTACTTGGTTGACAATATTGTCATTATTCCCTCTGGTCTGCAATGTGAGTGGAGTCTCCAAACAGAACATCAGATCTTTCATTGGTGCTAGTTCTCGGGAAATTTTAGAGGCTTCATTTTTGCCATATTGGATGATTATAAAAGAATCAAAAGCAGATTCTATGAATTCTTTATCGCAAATGCCATGGGAATTCTGTATCTCGGACTTGATGTAATCCAATCCAAGATTATGGGCATCAGCATATTCAATCAGAATGTTTTCTGATTCTGAATAGTTTGGGGTGATTCCATCTTGCTCTTCGTTAGTGCAAGAGGATAGGAGGCTTATCAAAAGGGTAGATAATGCGACTCCAAGAAGAATGATAAATTTGGGTTTCATTCGAGAGTTTTATTTATATGATTAATGTTAGTTTAGATTTTGAAAACAGGCGCTTTCTGAAGAGGATATTTACAATGAAATAAATCCTTGTGCAATCCATGTTTCACCACTGATTTCAAGATGAAACTGTCCAGAATCGTAAGGCAGTTGGATTATTGTATTTATTGTGGAGTCATATCCAATTAAATTTTCACCCATAAAGACGAAAACCTCGCCATCATTTTCTCCATCGTAGGATATGTCTATAGAATTACTTTCTGCATCATAGAAAGCTTCTATAGAAATATGTTTAGGAGCGCGATGGACTCCTGTATTGTGAGTCCTTAATTGGGTTATTTCCAATTTAATGGATTGAGAAGAAGTGTTGGTCTTCGATTCCTGCGCCATCGCCTGAAATGCTGCCATTATCATTACGATGACAAGAGATAGTAATTTAGTCATTTTGATATGCGTTTTTGATTGATTTTGATGTTGCAAAATTACTGCCACGGACTTTCAGATGCCAAATCAAAAGTTTCATATCTAAAGAATTTTTGGAGATGTAAATATTTGAAAATTAATAATATACAAATGGGGGGGGTGGTTTATTTTGGAATAGAGGGTGATGAACTTTCATAAGATGGACTATCTGAAAGTTTTTGGAGGAAAATACGAAGATTTGTAGACTTGGGAGCCATGCCAAATTTGTTGCGGATAGACCAACTTAGGTTGTATTGGCTCTTAAATCCTGTTATAAGTCCATATTCTTTTCCGGATAATCCACATAGCAAGGCACACATGTATCGGATCTCATGTGTTGAGAATTGATGAGTATGTATTTGTTTGCTAAGAAAAGTGTTTTTTGATGCAATAGCATCGAGAATATCCCCCCAAGGAATATCATAGATAGAGAATTCAGTGATATTCGATGTATTTGTTTGACCTATGTCCTGATTTAGATAATACTGAAGAATGTTTCTATGATGGGAAACGATTTCTTCCATACCAACGGATCTGGTCGCTATATGATATAGCAATTTAGAGAGAACGGTAAGTGCTAGTTCTCTCGGTGATAATAATGAGATGTCTTTACGAGGCATTTTTTTATTACAAAAATACCTCACAAAACATTCATTAAAAAAATAAAAGTTTCAGCTGTATGCTATGTAAGATTCTAATAACTATAAATATAGACTGTGTGAAAGTGGAAATTTTGGAATATGATAATATTTACTTTCAGAATCAAGGCTTACATTATAAATTTTTGAGAAGTTTTCGCACATATATACCAATATTGGTTTCGTGCTTGTCAATACCTAATTTCTTACGGATGGCACTACTCGTATTAACATGGCTACGCTTATTCATGTAATTACCCACTTCCTTTCCTCTCAATCCAATTGCGTAAAGACATACGTAATTAATCTCATCGGTGGTCAAGTTGTGATCTTCAAAATACTGTATGAATCGTGGATGAGAAACCTGAAAAGCCAATCTGTTAGAGTTCATGAATTCATCCTTGTTGTCGGTAAGCTCCTTAATCCAGACATCGTAAGGCTTCTCATATTGGTCGTTATTAGTAATGTAACTGGCTAGTAGTGAATTCAGCATCTCAATGCGGACTTTTATTTCTCTTTGAACTTCCATGGGGAGTTCTTCTCTGCTGTTAATTAGAGCTTTGAGACTATCACTTTCATTTTCTAGAGCTTCCACTCTATGAGCTAAATTCTCGGCTTCGAGTGCTTTCTTGTCTCGTTCCAATTGAAGATTCCTATTCTCGAGAGCTAAATTATCTTTTTCAGATTTTAGTTTGGCGTTTTCGGCCTCCTTAGTCCTTACTTTTTCAAGAGCAAGTTCTTTCTTTGCCCTATTACTACGAACAAGTAAACACAGTATTAAAATTCCCATAGAAAGGACTGCAATCCCTCCGAAGCACCCCCATATAATTCGAGATTTATGTCTGGCATCTTTTTGTGCTTGAAGCTCTATTCTATGTTTTTCTACTATAGAACGTGAGGCTTGTTCAAATTTAAGGAAATCAATAGAGTCTTGCTTGTGACTGTATTGTTTATACAACGATAAAGCGTCTTTGTAATTTCCTAAACCTTCAAAAATGGGTACTGATATTGATAAATGCCTAAGCGTGTCATATGGAAGACCACTGTTTTTAACAATGTTCAGTAACTGAAAGGCTTTATTGTCGTTGCCAACCTTATTATAAGCTAACGCAAGGTTAAGTGCATCATTCAGTGAACTTAAATTTTCTTCTTGCTCATGTATTAGGCCTTTTATATCATCAGTAGCCCCAAATTTTAAGGCATACGATAATTGAAGTCGTGTTAAGGACTTCTTTGAGATACTATCTAACGACGAAAAATGTTCAATAGAATTTATTATACTGTCGCCAATAGATTGATTTCCCAAGATTATAGCTCCGTCTAATGCTTTGAATAAGCAGTCTAGTTCCTGATTCCTAAAAGCCAAACCATTATAGATATCAGCTGCTTTCAAAGAGTAAGAGACATAGCTATCGATGTCGAATAATTCATTATAGATGTATCCAATAGCAACTAAAGTTCGAGCTATAGTCAGGGAGTCTGTTAAGTGAGGGTTGTCAAGGCCTTTAGAAAATGAATTCAAGGCATTATCATGATCCCCCTGATTTTGAAATATGCGACCACGATAATAGTAAGTCCGGAGCATATCATCTGGTGTGCCTTTCTCTATATAGTAATCACAGGCAGGTTGAAGCACATCAAATGTTGTGGTGTCGATATAGTTCTTATCGAGAGCCATTGACATCAGAAGAGCGTATTTTGCCTTTTGGTTTTTGTCTGATAATTGCCCCTTATCTATGGTAGATAATATTATCAACGCTGAATCTGGATGGGACTCCATCAATGCTTCTGCACGATTAAGCGTTTCTTGTTCCTTTGTACCAGAACAAGAAATAGTACTACAAGCTAATGATAGTAGCATGAGTACAAGGATATTATGGAGGAATTTCATAAAATCTTACAATGTTACTATTTTGCTTATATACCCGGATATCGTATTTCAGCTTATGGCAACAAGTGATACAAACTGAAAGACAGCTTTAATTGGGCGATTGAGACTGCAAAATTACTAAAAATTTTTCACTTCATCAATATTTCTTGACATCTAAAATCATGGTAAGCCTCTGATATTAGGCAAACTCCAGCCGTTTTACGAATGAATGAATCTTTTTTATTTTCATTTTGTAGATTGGAAAATAATCACTAACTTTGCGACAATAAAACAATATAAAAATAAAACATTAAATAAATATAGCAATATAAATGGCCGAAGATAGAGTGGAAGAACTCAAGAGGATATTGCAGCAGAATGAGGTGAGTGTCGCCAATGCTCATG
The DNA here is from genome assembly GCA_910584195.1 of uncultured Ruminococcus sp. Taxonomy (GTDB): domain Bacteria; phylum Bacillota; class Clostridia; order Oscillospirales; family Ruminococcaceae; genus Ruminococcus. Next base: position 5,607 of record CAJTYV010000062.1, read on the forward strand.
AGGCGTTGGAGCACCATCTCAATCAACTGCACCGTCTTGGGGCAACCCTGGAAGATAACGTGTGTGAAGTCCTCAGGAAAGTAATTGCTCAGGCAGAGGCTATCGAGGAACTTGACCGAATAACAAATTGGACATGGCGAAAATAATAGCGATAGCCAACCACAAGGGTGGTGTGGCTAAAACAACGAGTTGCGTAAATATTGCCGCAGCCTTGGCAAAAATGGGCCGTCGGGTATTGTTGGTGGATGTAGATCCACAAGCGAACCTTACGAGCAGTTTCACTGATGAAAGCAAGATAGAGGCTTCAATCTATGATGCAATGAAAGGTGCTCCGGCACCAATCATGCACATATCGGAGAACCTTGATTTGATACCATCCCACATAGATCTCGCCGGAGCAGATATGGTGTTCAGCAATAAGATTGCCCGGGAACAGATTCTGAAGAATATCCTTGATGAACTGAAGGCTGGGTATGACTATATAATTATAGATACTCCCCCGGCTCTTGGTTTGGTGACAATCAATGCTCTCACTGCCGCTGACAGTGTGATCATATCAATCTGTGCGGAAACTCTCCCTCTCCGAGGATTGGTAATGCTCGATGAAATGATAGGAGACATCGCTCAAAGCATCAACAAGGGACTTCATGTTTCGGGCATCATAATCGCCAAGTACAATCGGCGCAAACTTGATAATGCGGTTATCGAGGCTATTCGTGAAAAGTATGGAGATAAGATCTACAAGACCTATGTAAGAACATGTGTGTCGGCGGCAGAAGCTCCGACCTATCGTCAAAGTGTTTTGGACTATGCTCCGGGATCCACCGTTGCGGAGGATTATAGAGCACTCGCAAAAGAGATAGACAATCAAACAATATAAAAATAAATAAGTATAGCAATATACAAATAAAACAATATAAAAAGTATGGCAAAAAAGACATTGACATCAGGATTGCTTGGTACAGTGACAGGCTTGAGCAAGGAGGCTGAATCAGTATCTACTAATTCGGCTGTTGCCCCTGTCGAAATGCCAAAAGAAGTGGCACCTGAAATACCGGGACAATCCGATAAGCGCAGACCGGGAAGACCGTCTGTCAACTCCGGAGAACCGGAGATATGTGTGACATTCAAACTTCCGGACTCACTTGCCCAGGAAATAAAGATGCTTGCCGTGGTTGAGCGCACAACTCAAAAGGAGATCATAACGACAGCATTGAAGGAGTATGTTTCTCAAAGGGTAAAATGACAATATAAAAATATTTCAATATATAATTGAATAAATAAAACAATTTATATTGTTGTTAATTGGAGCGGCCACAAATGCGGTCGCTCCAATTAAATTCTAATACTTTCTCGATATGAAATAGGAGCAGATTTGTGTATGTCGGGAGAAATGTCTATTTTTGTAAAACTGTAAAAGAAATTGTATTGATAATATACGCCCCCCAACGGGGCACGAGGAACGAGTGCCCCCCTGTTCAAATTTTTAGATTATGAGTATAGATTTTAGTAAGGTTGACTTGAATAATTTTGATTTCGATACTCTTTCTGCGGATGAGTACCGGGAGTTTCTTCAGGCTTGGTCGGATTATCATGGTAGGCTGAACCGTGTTTCTGTGGATGTGTTGGAGCAGGAGTTTGAGCGTAAATCCGATTACCTTCAGTGTGGGGAGCATTATGAATTGTCGGAGCTTTATCCTGATGAGTTTGTCGAGTTGTTGTTTGAGAGGAAAGCCTTTGAACAGGGTGAGGGGATTATTCCTTTTGAGGAAGTACAGAGTTATGAATACCAGTTGTGGTTGAAGCAGAAGATCCGGAACAAGGCTTTGAGGTCAGAGTCCTCCAATTCAGAGGATGCACAGTCAGAGAAGATAGACTATAGTGGTTATCGTATGTGGAGATATAATCCTGTGGTGTTCTACAAGGATGGAAAAAAGAACAGGCATAGGTTGTTGCTGAAGGATGATGGCGAGAGTCTGAGTTTCCTCAATGGGCGGGACTTTGCGATATTGTCTCCGGTGACTTATGTAGGGCGTACCAACTCTTATAGGAACGCTCGGTTTCTTTATGCCTTTGCGATAGATCTTGACGGTGTGAGTATGCACGAGGTCCGGATGTTGTTGCGTGGTATGACAACGGGGGTTTATCCTGTTGCCAATATCATAGTCAATTCCGGACATGGGATTCATGTGTATTACCTGTTGAAGCGTCCGATTGAAATGTTCGCCACTCGCCTTGATGCGCTGAACAAGATGAAACGAGGTTTGACCAAGATTGTGTGGCTCGTGTCAAAACTTGGTGCGGAGAGGGCGCAGGTTCAGAGTGTGGTGCAGGGCTTCCGTGTGCCGGGCACCAAGACAAAGTTCGGCAAACCTATCCGGGCATTCTGGAACCGTTCCGCGCCCATGCACACGCCGGAGGAACTGAATAGCTTTTTAGGGCGTGCTTTCGGATTGTCTGATGAAGAACTCGGACAGTTGACAGATAAGACTCCGCATAATCCGTCCCGTGTGACGCTGAAAGAGGCGCAGGAACGATGGCCGGAGTGGTATGCCTCCCGTGTCATAGGACGCAGGAGAGTGGGCAAGAAGTGGCAACTCAATCGTGGATTATATGATTGGTGGTTGAATATCCTTAAAGACGGTCAGCAGGTGGAAGTGCATCACCGGTACTGGTGCATTCTTACATTGGTTGTCTATGCTGTCAAATGTAGCGTACCCCGTGATGAAGTCCTTGCTGATGCCCTATCCTTGGTTCCGGCTTTTGACCGCAAGACTGAGACAGTGGATAATCCCTTTACGGAGGATGATGTAAACGATGCCATGAGAGCCTATGACGAGGAATATAACAAGTGGCCGCTTAGGGTTATTGAGACAACCACAGGTATAAAAGTAGAAAGAAATAGACGTAATGGACGAGAGCAGAATGTCCATTTACGAAGAATTAGAATGCTTCAAGAAGTAGATTATCCTGATGGCACATGGAGAAAAGGGAATGGACGAAAGATTGCAACTGCGGATAATAGTCCTCATGCCTCTATCATAAAAGAGTGGCGAGCGAAGAATCCGGATAGCAAGAATAAATCTTTGTGTGCCCGGGAGACAGGACTCTCAAGACCTACTGTTACCCGGTGGTGGGATTCTGCCGTGCAGGAACCACTAAAACAATAAAACATTAAATAAATAAAACAATATATATATTTTTTATTGTTAGGCTTGCGAGTCCGTTTCATAGTTATCTTCAAGAACTATAACCATAGTATGAATGTTATTTGTAAGGAAATATTTATGTCAGAATGTTCAGGTAAAATAATTTTCAGAAATATGAATTTTCAAAACAAATAACA
>CAJTYV010000063.1 GCA_910584195.1 uncultured Ruminococcus sp.
ATCTCTGCATTGATTCAGGATTTCAAACGAACCCAGCGAGTTTCGCAATCACCTACTACATCATAACATCTCGACTGCCGTCTCGATGGGTTTCTCGTCAAATACGGCTTCATGTAAGCATGAACTGTACTTTCCCTGTTATTTTACCATATATTTATGAATTTTTTGGGGATTTATGAAAATGCTCTTGGGATTGACAGCGCCCACAAAAGGCAGTTTCACAATCGATGGAAAGCAATTTCCGAATGACCGCCTTTCCATTTTGAAAGAAGTAGGTTCCTTTATCGAATCACCCTCTTTTTATGCAAATCTGACCGGCAAAGAAAACCTTGATATTATCCGCCGCATCTTGGGACTTTCCAAAAGTTCTGTTACGGATGCATTGGAGCTTGTCGGGCTTTCTGAATTTGGCGGGCGACTTGCAAAAAAATATTCATTGGGTATGAAGCAGCGCTTGGGACTTGCCGGAGCTTTGTTGGGCAGACCACCTATTTTGATTTTAGATGAACCTACAAATGGACTTGACCCATCCGGCATACATGAAATCCGAAATTTGATTAAATCGCTGCCCGGTCTTTACGATTGCACAGTTCTCATTTCTTCGCATATGCTGTCCGAAATTGAGTTAATGGCAGACGATATAGGAATACTCAATCATGGTCATCTGCTGTTTGAGGGAAGTCTGGACGAATTACGGAAGAACGCATTACAGTCTGGATTTGCTGCGGATAATTTGGAAGAAATGTTCCTGTCTATGGTTGATAAAGACAATGCCAGCAGAAAGCAGAGGGCGGAACTATGAGGACATTTACAATCGAGCTTAGAAAAGAAAAGCGCACAGGTGTTATTCCGTTAATGCTTGCAGTCGGCATTCTGGGGGCAGCATACGCCTTTGTCAATTTCATTGTGCGGAAAAACACTCTTTTAAATCTGCCATTGGCTCCTATGGACGTGCTGCTTACGCAGTTGTATGGCATGATTATGGTTCTGAATATGTTCGGTATCATAGTCGCCGCATGTATTATTTACAATATGGAATTTAAGGGAAGTGCCGTTAAAAAAATGTATATGCTCCCTATGAGTGTTCCGCTTATGTATTTTTGCAAATTTTTGATTTTAACGGTTATGCTTTTTATTGCAATAGCTTTTCAGAATTTGGCACTTACAAAAATTGGTCTGACGGATTTACCACAGGGTGCATTTAAATTTGAGACGCTGCTATCTTTTGCCGGATATTCATTTATAACGTCAATGCCCGTATTATCTTTTATGGTTTTTGTCTCTTCCCGCTTTGAAAATATGTGGGTGCCTCTTGGTATCGGTGTTGCAGGATTTTTAAGTGGTATGGCATTGGCTGCATCGAGTAATATTTTGCTTTCCATACACCCCTTTGTGATTATGTTAAAACCAGCTGTTGCGATGAGCGCACAGCCTGATCTTATAGTTGTTATTTTTTCACTGGCTGAAACAGCTATTTTCCTTTTTTCCGGATTATTGGCTGCTAAATATTTGCGCTACGAATAGGGAGGTGTAGGATATGAGCTTTTTAGAACTGCTTAAAATCGAGTTTATGAAAGTAAAACGGGGTAAAATGATACCTCTCATTTTTATAGCTCCGCTGTTGGTCGTAGCTTCCGGCGTGGCAAATCTGCAAAACTATTTTTCGCCGGAATATACAAACGCATGGGCAGCCATGTTCATTCAGAGCGCATTGGTCTATGCCTATTATCTGCTTCCGTTCAGCATGATAGTTGTATGCGTAATGATTGTGGGGCGCGAAACGGAGAACAACGGAATTTTAAAAATGTTAGCCTTGCCCGTCAGCCGCTATGCCCTATCAGCCGCTAAATTTTGCGTACTTCTCTCCTTTTTATTTATGGAAATGGTTGTTTTTCTTGTTGTTTTTGTGATAGCAGGATTGGTAGCAACGCGCAATACAGGAATCACAGAAGCATTACCGGTCATGTATATACTGAGATGGTGTGCCGGATTATTTTTTACTATGCTTCCCAGTGCGGCGACAATGTGGGCCATTACGGTACTTTTTGAAAAATCATTACTATCCGTCGGCTTAAACCTGCTTCTTGTGATCCCCGGCGTATTGGTAGCAAATACACGGCTTTGGATTGTTTACCCTTATTGTTATAGTGGTTATTTGGTTTCCTGCTCACTGCATGATTTTACGGCAAAGGGAATTAGCATTGGTTTTAACCTCTTCCCGTTTTTACCATGTACAATTCTGGTTTTTATATTGGTACTTACAGTGGCGGTGAAACGTTTTGGAAAAAAAGAAATGAGGTAAGTTATGGATAATAAAAGACTACAAAAAATAAGTGTAGCAGCATTGATTATTAGCATTTTGCCTTTGGCAGCATTTGTTCCCACATTATTTAACATGGTGTTGACTGATATTGTACGTTCCATTTGGGCGGGAGTAAACATCTTCTCCGTTTTTGGGGGACTGGTACTTTCTATTATCTGCGTTAAAAACCGAGATAGCCGAAGCATGATAAATATTATTTCAACTATTATCAGCAGCTTTTTGTTAGTGCTTATATGTGGTATTGTTTTCCTTTATCTGTATATCAATTTTATTAAATAAAAGTATTATGTACGCTTACATAAAATATTATTAATTTATTTGCCGGACGAGGGCAAAAAAGCCGTCGTACAGCAATCCTGTTTTATATCTTTACAAATTGAACCGCCCCCTGTCAAGTAGACAGATGAAAAAAAGAAAATCAGGCCACGAGGGTCTGGTTCCTGAAAGCAAGGGGAGCCAGGCCCTTTAACTTAGCTTGAAGCCGTCTTGTGTTGTAAAAAACGATATATTCGTCGATGGCTTTCTCCAATTCCTCAAAGGTATGAAATAGCTGGAGATAGTACATCTCGGATTTGAGGATGCCCCAGAAGCCCTCCATGGGGCCGTTGTCAATGCAGCGGCCTGGGCGGGACATGCTCTGCGTTGCATGGATTCCATCCAGCTTCGCGTTAAACTGCCGGCTGGTGTATTGATATCCCCGGTCACTGTGAAACAAGGGATGGGCGCCAGGGTTAGCGTTCACCGCCGCGTCAAAGGTGTCAAAAACAAGCTGATTGTTGTTGGAGCGACCCAATGCATATGCAACGATGCTTTTGTCGTGGAGATCAAGGATGGCGCTTAAGTATGCTTTTTCCCCGTTTTGCAGTTTGAATTCCGTAACATCCGTCAGCCATTTCTCATTGGGACGATCTGCTGTAAACTCCCTGTTCAATACATTCTCAGCGGTAACGCGCGGTTCCGACATGATGTAGCGCTTCTTCTTTCGGCGTATCACGGACTGCATATGCACGCTTTTCATCAGGCGGTAAATCCGCTTGCGGTTGTAATTTCTTTTGAGCCGGCTGTTCACATTCATCGTCATGCGGCGATACCCGTAGATGCCATTTACTTCACTGTATAAACGGATGAGTTCTTCCAGCAAGAGGGTGTTTTCTTTTTCTGAAGCACAGGTTTCCCGGTTGAGCCATTTATAGTAAGAACCGCGGGGAATCCCGGCTAATGCGCATAATGATGCGATTTCATAGCCTTTCTCCTGATGCAGTGCGCAGACCGTCTCATAGGCCCTTCTGCGCCGTATGCGTCTGCTCACCGCCCCCTTTCCAGTTCCCGCAATTTTTTTAAGAAATCATTCTCCATTTGAAGCCTTCTGTTTTCCGCTTCCAACTGCCGCAGCTTTGCCGCTGCCTTTTTCTCCGCGCTGTATTCGGAAACAGGACGGCTTCTCCCTGCTCCTGATACTTTTTTACCCAGCTGTAGATTTGCTGATAGGTGATTTTGTTTTGCTCGCTGGTCTGCCTGTAATTCAACTGCTGCCCGATGCAGTACAACACCGCCTGCAATCTTTCTTCATACGATAATTTCCGCTTTTCGGCCATACCGCTTTCCTCCCGTGCTCCGCGTGTTTTGAAATCTCTATGGCCCTTATGATACAGCATGATCCATTGTTGTAAAACCGCGTGGGAGGAAATTCTATATTTCCGGCACATAGCGTCCAGCGATCCGCCTCCGCCTAAATACTCCTCCACGGCCTCCAGCTTCAGCGAGGATGGGTAACGGGTAAAACCCTTCTTCGGATGCAGACCCGCCGCCCCCTCCGTCTGATACTTTCGCAGCCACGCCTGAAAGGTACTCAATCGTATACCCAATTCTTTCCGTATCTGTGTGCTGCCCTTTCGCATTTCCAGATAATCTTCCACTGCCTGTATTTTTTCCTACGGTCCTATTTTCCCTTTTAAGCTCATGATTATTGCTCCCCCTATTTCGACAGTTTTCTTTTTTCACTGTCTACTTTAGAGGGAGCATATCACCTTGTAATGGGGATATACCGCCTATTCTGAAATTACTTCCTTATCACCGTAAACCTTGATGTTTACGGACTTTTTCAAACTCCCCGAGTAGGGCTCGAACCTACAACAACTCGGTTAACAGCCGAGTGCTCTACCATTGTATGATATGCAACCGGAAAAATTCAAGGCAAAAACACTCGTTTCTTCCTGTATAGATTTGCTTTGCTAATGCACCCATAATCATTACTTTCTTTCCGTGTTAATCACATAAACAGTGCTTCGAGAGGCGCCTTCCTTTTTCAACCACTTCTTTTCGATCATTTTGACAAGAATTTCTCTTGCCCTGCGCTGTTTGATGCCCAGCAGTTCGGTCACCTGTACAGTTGTGATACCTCCATTTTCAACTGCATATTGAAAAATCCGCTTTTCATGCTCACTTATCGGCATTTTATCGGCGGTTTCCCGGCAGTTTTTCGGCATTTTAACGGCATTCATACTGTCAGAAATACCATGCTGAAAAATATTTGTGCCGCTAATCTGCCCCCGATAAATATTTATTCGAAGATCCACTTCGCCGCCGATAAATTCTGGCTCCCGCAAACCGGCAGCCTTTACCTTTCCAATAATACGCGGAATGCCGCTGCCCCAATGCTCAATCAGATTCATGTAGGAGAATGCATAGGCAAGAGCCTCGTTACGAATTTGAGAGTACCCTTCCTTCATACGCTCCAGCGTCTGTCCCATGGGAATCTTGCCGGGAGAAGTAATTTCCAGCCGATTATCATAGACTGCAATCTGCGTGTTGCCGTGATCCAGATAGCTACGGTGCACCGCAGCATTGATAATCAGTTCACGAATGGCATCCGGCGGAATTTCATAAACATCCTGCCGATAAATACCTTCAAAGACTGCGCCCATGTGAATATTCCGCAGAACAAATTGATATGCCTGTTCAATCTGTTCCCAAATCGGTCCTGTATATTCCCGGCGATCCACAAAAATCTCTTTTGTTGTTCCCTTAAATACTCCGCACTGGGTTGCCACATGAATTGCGCCGCAGCCGGTTAAAATAGCATAGGCATTAGAGGGATAATATTTCCCCTCCCGCTCAATTAAAATGCCCCAGGAACACAGTTGTCTTCGCCCAACATCTTTAATAGCTGCTCTCTGTTCCTCATTATGAGCGTTTTTAACAGCTTGTTCTCTCATAGATTGGCAAAGAGAGTCGATATCCTCCTCCGAAATATCCCAACCAGTACATAGACCTTGATCAAAATAACGGTTGCTGCCTTCGAACATCAGCTCCTTAATCATGTATTCATCTGCCGGGCGGGTTGTCCCGGCTACACGAACATATACACCGTTGTCCCTGCCCTGCGATTTGATATAGTAGGGCCGCTGTCTGCCCTCTGGCACTTCAACTACAATAATAGTCTTACTATTAATCGTCTGCAGCGTTATATCGGGAAGAATTGCCGGTTCACAGCTATCCGACACAGCGTTTGCAATGGCATCCATTGTCTTAAATACCTCTTCTTTATCAAAGCCAGTCACTTCCTTGGTCTTATCGCTAATTCCAAAAATAATTCTGCCGCCGCTGCCATTGGCAAAGGCAACTATCGATTTCATGTATTTGATACTTTTATCCGGCAAATTTTCTTTGAACTCCACATTCTTGGATTCACCGGCAAGAATTTCTTCTATGGTCATAGATACACCTCGCTTTCATCATGACAGCAATAGCTGTTACTCTTTCTTTATTTTTGCCATAACTTCATGGAATATAGCATAATTCTTTTTTGCACCAGATTACAAAGCGGTTTTTCATTATAGCAACGATAAGTCGATCCAAAGTAGTATGATTTCATTTTCCTTAAGTATTTTGTCGATTTCATATATCGAATTCTCTGCACAGACTGCTAAAACATATTGGTAAACATACCCTTCGCCTTTCATCGAATTCAATTTAAAGTCTGTTTTGCCAAAAACATCTTAGCTTCTGACAACGGCAGCCATAAGCCGACGCACAATTCCAGAACTGTCGGTATTGATGTAGGATTTAGCTCATCGTTTCTTAACCGCTAAATGGTCTTTATCCAACAAGTGAACGGTCTGCCAATTGCTTATTAGAGAGCTTTCTGTACTTCTGCAATACAACCAGCGTCTCTGCAAAAGAACCAGAATATTTACGCAATGCTTCCGACTTAGGCTTTTCATTTTTTATCTGTTCAGGCAGTGTTGTATTATGCGCATTCAACTCAAAGGAATACTTAACCTGATTTTCAACCGGAACTGAACTTCGCATGAACTGAGAGTAATATCCTGACCCTTTATATTTCGATTGGTAACAATATCCTTTCGTAAAAACAACACCGCACTCATCCACGTGAGAGCGTGCGTATTCTGAAAGCATGGCATTTCCAGCCTGATCACGTATGACATACCTTTCATCGTTTAGAATAAGATGTCGGTCCACGAAAGCGAACTGCCCACTATCAATCAATTTCTTAAATTCTCGTTCAAAGCAGTAAGCCTTAAACAAATCTACCTCTTATGGATTTTCAGTTTACGCAAAACTTGAAACCGTCTCCCTCATTACTATCCTCAAATCATTCAATAATCACCACATCTATAATATAGCCTTTGCGCTCCCTGTGGGTTGCCACATTCAAAGCTAAATTCTTCATGATGAAATACTTCCTCATCATCCCCACTGTCGTTAATAACTCCGTTCATGCAGATATCTACTTAAAGATGTTCTTCTCCACACTTGACAAAAAAATGACCGCAAAAACATAGAAACCTATGAACTGGACGGTCGGGCACACATCTCCAAAGCAAACTTGTATTTCGATTTGCTCTATAAGCTTATCACTTCATAAAAGAACGCTTTCGAAAATACGGAATACACGGAGCTCTTAGAACTGCCTGGTCATGAATATGACATCATAGACACTGTTCAGATCATGTCCAAGCCCAAAACCCTCTGCGGATAAAAAACTCAGCTCAATCTACGATGAGTTTATGGATCCATTGATATCCTATAACCCAACCAATTATGCCTCTTGGACTTGAAAATACTGAAATGCATTTTTACGTCTGCTCAATATTTACTAGCAATAAGGTTAACAAACTTTTCTGCAACTTCTTTTTCATATTCCTGTGTTATCAAATCAAATACACGTTCTAACACATGTCTTTGCTCCATAGTAAGCTTCAGATTAATATTCAAAGCTGTATATTTTGTCTGTGCCTTTTTCTGATTAAGGAACATAGTGTCTCCCTCTCTTTCTATTGACACAACCAATAAAGTAACCCTACTGCCTTGAAGCTATTACAAATATTCTATCAAAACCCGTATCATTCCTTATCATCAGGAATGATATCAATTATATCATCCATCTTACAATTCAGCGCAGTGCATATCTTTGCCATAACTTCTACTGTAACATTCTCGTTATTAGCGAGTTTTGTCATCGTACTGTTTCCGATACCCGCCTTCTCTCTGAGATCTTTCTTTTTCATCTTACGATCAATCAGCAACTTAAACAACTTGTTGCAAGATACACTCATAGTTCCTCCTGCGCCTTGTCATATATTACTTTCTATATGTAACACGCATTTCTCACATTTTCATTAAATAATTGTATCTTAACCCTTACCAAATGTAAAGAAAAAAGTCGTGGATTGGGCAAAATTTATAACATATAAATGCTTGTTAGTGACAAGTCCCCAAAACCCTGAGATCATCCTGCAGTGATGACTGCGCGTTCCGTTGGAACGCTGAAAACCATAAGCTGTTCAGGAATTTCTGATAGCCGGCATCGGTAAGGAACAGACACATCTTATCACCCTTGTCACCCACAGGGGAATCACCCGATAGCACGTCAAAGACGATCATGTGCTTTACCTCCGGGTCAAAGCGTTCCAGCGCCATGATGTCATACCCCTTCAATTTTTCGGTTCCGGATTTCTGTCTGGTCTCCGCGATCAGCTCCCCGATAGTCCCCCTTCCTGCGGAAGCCGGTATTTTTTTCTGGATGTCCCTCACCAGATCCATACATCCGGCATCTGACAGGGGGCGCAGCTTTTCCATAAAGTCCTTTGCCGCTTTCCTCCATGCCGGATCACCGGCATACTGTGAAGCCATAGACATCTCCTGCAGGATGGCATACCGTTCAGTTCCTTCTGTCTGGTACAGCATTCGATTTTCCATCTCCGTAAGTTCCATAAGAATCCCTCCTTGTTTATTCCATCAAAAAAGTCACAGCATTACACCATGGCTAAAAAATGACAACAAAAAAGCCTGACAGTAAAGGTATTTTACTATCAGACAGTTACATCCGGAATATGAAATGCAGCGCAATTCCGGTTCATTTTTCGATTAACACCGACAACCTGCTTTTGCAGCCATGCAATCCATTATGCCTCTTCCGAGGCTTGACATTTATAGTAAAAAGGGGCTGTTGCAAAAGTAGATGAATAATCTGCCGGAGCAACGGCTCCGTTTT
>CAJTYV010000064.1 GCA_910584195.1 uncultured Ruminococcus sp.
AATATCTTTCCACACTGGCGGAAGCCGAAAATATCTAAACAAACGTCCTTGCTTTCCCATCAGACCAGCGTGCTGCGGTGGTCTGTTTGTGGTACTTATTTTTCAACCTGTATAAAATTTTCAAAGTTCACAAATTTCTGCTTGACTTTTTATTTGCAGACTTTTTAAATTTGGCAAAAATTTAGACCAGCGGATCGGCTCCGCTGGTCTGGTTATGGAAATAATATATATCTATAAATTATAAATGTACGATTTTTCTACATTTGCTTTGGAGCAACATCTCTTTGTGAATTTCTCTACAGTTCTAATTTCAGACGAATAGCAGCATTCTTCCTGCATATTTATGACTGAAACTGACCGACCAGCAAATATTCCGTGATACATTCACCATCCACATATAATTGCACTATGATATCCGTCCCGTCTCTGTACGCTGACAATGCCACTTCTTCATCCGTGTCAGCCGCGACCCAGTAAAGATTGGTTGATGCTTCATACAGTTCCGCCTGATAACTGTATTCTCCACCCTCGACATAGATATCTGCATAACCGATGCTTCCATTCACCGTATCCTCAGAATACATACTGATGTCCATTACGGACTGACCACCTATGATGCCCCCGTAATGTCCCGACAATTCCCATGCAGGAATAGAATCCTCCATTGCTCCCTGCACCTCACTGTCATATGCATCCTCGCCTGCCGTTTGATCTATCTCCGATTCATCAACCGTTTGAACAGGCTGCTCTGACAAGTCCACCCTGTCTTCCTCTGTCACTTCCATGCCATCCGTTGCAAAATCGGCTTCCTCTATGTACTCATCTGCCGCTTCAAGCAATCCCTGTCCGTCAATTTGACCACTACTGTCTCCATCCCCCGCATTCTCAAACAGCGCCTCTAAGAGCATTCCTTCTAACAGACTGCAATCCTGTCCATCCATAGCAATTGACTGGATCGTACACTCACTCCAATCTTTTGACTGGAAAACAATCGTCAGCAAGCTGCCATTCATTCCATAACCATTAAAGGCAACACGATATAGACCTTTATCAATTTTGTCGCTGCTCCACTTTCCTTCGGGACATGCCGCTCGCAGTGCTTCTCCAATCGTTATCTCATCACTATATTCGGTAAACTGCATTTTACTGACACCTTTAGATTTTATAAATTCCATTCCTCCAATGTAGCGAAATACAAAGAGTAATATACACACATACACCATATATTTTATCAGCCGAGAAATGTTAAATACCTTAATATACTTTGCAAACTTTGTTTCCAGATCCTCCTTGTCCTCTTGATTCTGCTCAAATATCCCCTTGATATGCTTTTCTAAATACCATGCTTCCTCCACATCTCTATGACCAGAAAACTTTCTGAGCGATTTATCAATATAGAATTTACCGTCTTTAATTACTCCTGTATGAGCACCATATTTACAATTAAAATTTATCTTATCCTTTTCTCCTAACTCTATCCCTTGTAAAAACGAACAACTTAACCTGTCTTTTAATACTTTCTCTAAATCTTGCACCGAATCATATTCTATCGGGATGCCTTTGCTCCTTTTGTGCAATTCTTGCAACACCGTCAAATAAAATGCAGATACCAGAAATGCCAAAAAAATTACCGTAAAAATTACCATAAAAAAATCCATCTTTTTTTCCTCCTCGTAAAAATTTTTGTGCAGTTATATTTATCGTAAATATTATACGTCTTTTATTACTATTTTACAAGCAAGTATCGAATTATAATAACGATAAATTGAAGTATTTGGAGGTATTACGATGATTGACATTCTCGCCCGCATAACAAGTCATCGCATATCGCGTAACTGGACAGAATACCAGTTAGCGCAGCAATCTGGCATTCCGCAATCCACAATTTCAACATGGTATCGCAAAAAGATGCTTCCGACGCTCTCATCGTTGGATAAGATATGCCGTGCATTTGATATGACTTTGGCACAGTTTCTGTCTGAAAACGACGGTTTAACCGAAATTACCCCCGACCAGAGAGAATTACTTGACAAATGGGAATTGCTCTCACCCATCCAGAAAAAAGCATTTCTTACTCTGATGGACTCTATCGCTCTCTAGTCGGTATTTGCTCAAACACGCTCCTTGGTATCTTCCAGTACCGCCCAAACTTAATCGCAGGAATCATCCTGCTCTTAATCATCCGATAAACTGTTGACTGGCTCACCTGTAATCTGTCACAAAATTCTTTGATTGTCATGTATGATTCTTCCATAATTTTACCCTTTCCGAAGCTTTTGCCTCATTTTAATAAGATTCAAAAAGTGAACACACAACCATTCAATAGCGCGCAAGAATAATCATACTTTCCATTAAAAACATGTTGATAAAAAAACAGAAAATAATAAAATGCAATCCACATACAATTAAAGAATTGTATATACAATTAAAACTCCCAAAACCCTCATACCCGCAAGCCACGCGCCCTTTCACCTATCCATTTCTCCAGAAAAAGTGCGTACTTGTTAATATATTTATATAATTTAAATACATTAGAAATTATTAAATAAAGAATATTTATTTAACTAAATTTAATTAGCCAATATAAAGCACGAGGAGGTATCACATTAAATGAGCAGAACAAAATCAAAAAATAAAGCCATTTCGATAAGAATCAATGAGACTGATCTAATAACAATAGATTATCTGGCTGCTACCGCAGGCATGAAAAGATCAGCTTATATGTGCCAAAGAAGCCTTTCCACAGGCCCCAATTTGGCAAAACCATTGCGTGACAAAATAAAATCGTGGAATCTGCTAAATGAAATCTACCATGAAATCCAAAAAAGCAATGACACACAGCTAAAACACCGTATCCACAAATTACTGAGCGTGGAGGATTCAAAATGAAAACTACATCTTTCGGGACTCTGATCAACAAAGCCGGAAACGGCAAATACACAAACCAAGATGCACCAGAAAATCTAATCCGATATATCACCCGTACAAACGGCGAACCTAAAAACGACTTAATCGCATGGGGCGGATTAGGCATTCTCGAATACAAAAGCATTGATTCTATAATTGGTCAGTTCAGTCTTGCTCAACAATTACATACCCGTAAGGGTGACTTCGGACGCTTTATCGACCATGAAATTTTTTCGTTCTCACCGAAAGGTGAAAGTCTGCTGGACGAAAATAATGTGGATATTGACCGACTTGCAAGAGAAATGGCATATACTTTTTACGAGACAGATCATTGCCAAGTGTTGTACGGCGTTCATTCTCCCTCAGAAAAGGATGCACATTTACACATACATTTTGCGATTAACACCGTCAGCTTTGAAACAGGTAACAAACGCCGCGAGAACATAAGCCAAACCCGCGAGCGAAATACGCAGTTCCAGAATATGATTGCTGCCAGGCTCCCTAATGACGATATGTAAAGCTGACATCCATTATCATCGAATCTGCGGGATGGCTTATCCCATCCCGCAGTCTGAGACTACGATGCTTTAATGAGATTCATCGCCTGCAATAACGCAACGCAGTCTTTATACCCTTGCTGGTACGCTATTCTGCCATACAGAGCGCCGCTTTCTGTATGAAGGGAAACCAGCCGATCCACAACCAGCCATTTCTCCTTTTCTAAATTTAACTTGTCAAACAGCTCGATCTGACTGCCGATCTGACTTTGTACTTCTTGATAAAGCTGATTTTCCAGTAAGGTCTTCGTCATACACTCATTAATCGCAAAATCTGTAATTGCTTCAAAAATATGTTCTTCTTTCATTTTCTCACACTCCTCTTTATCCTTCTACTCTGCTTAAACATGAAAAAAGAGGAATATCCTGTCACAAGAATATCCCTCTTAACACAATTTCCTTTATCCGGCTGTCGCCTATACATATTCCGCCGTTTCCTCGTCAGAAAGATCATATTTCTTCTGGATGATCTTTCTGATCTCTGTGTCCTCATGCCCTAAGTCACGAAGCACCTCTACCGTGCCTTGTATGCCCTTTTTTATCCCCTCTTTTAAGACACGTTTTTCTATACGAGCTTCTATGATCGGCTCCATGCGCGCTTCTATAATCGGCTCTATACGGGCTTCTACAAGCGGTTCCACTATCGGCATGAACATCTCTAACAACGCTTCGCTCATACTACCATCTCCTCTCAATTCATAAAACTTCTGCCAGTTTACCTGTGCGCTCACTTCCAGCACGGAATCAGCCATTTCCCTGTCCCCCTGTTCAGTAAGCAGGCTGATCCTTTTTAACAGCTCCTCCATATCCTGCTTTTCGATCCTGTCCGACAGTGCTTTCAACCATATATGCGCATCCGACTCCAATTCTCTGGTGACAATAATCTGCGTTGGAAACAAAACCGCCCCCTCTATATAGTATATGCCACGATAGGGACACGTTATAGAGTATTGATGGGCTTTAAAATACTTGAAAAGTTCCATCGGCTTTGCATCACGGACGAGAGATACTGTGATATCATCTGCTTTTATCGAATCTACGGTTTCCCCATAGGATTTATACAAACTTGCATATGCACCCACCTTGTAAAAGGTGTCGATATCCAGATGATCCTGCGGGGACTTATACTCCAGAATATTATGCCCCTTAAATATTTCCCCTATTTCATTTTCAATAGATGCGTCAGTATCTTTTTTGATAACCAGCAGGTCAATCTCCAGCGGCTTGGTATTCAGATTATATTCCTTGACAAATATCAGATCATCCCTGTTCTTTGCCAGCTCCAGATTCATAGCCGCTACGAACCCCGGATGCCACTGTACTTTTGTGTCTTTCATCCACAATCTCCTTTGTTCTTCTTGATTATAACATATACGGTTAGTATAATAAAGCCATTATCATCTGCTTTTTTCCGTTACACACCTCCTCCGACATTCCTTTCCCGCAGACATGCAAGCGCCTGCTCTTTCTTTGCATCCGAAACATGGGTATAGATATCCATGCTTGTCGTGATACTGGAATGCCCTAATAGTTCCTGCACCACCTTCATGGAAACATCCGACTCAATCAGCAACGTGGCAAAGGTATGCCGCAGATCATGGAACCTTATATCTGTAATATCGTACTTTTCAAGAAAAGCATGGTATTTATCCATGAACTGCCTTTGCGGAAGGTAGTCTCCACACATATCTGCAAAAACCAGCCCTTGATCCATATAGATCTCCCGATATTTTTGCTTATCTGATTCTTGACGCTCCTTTTGCAGCATCAGCGCATCATACACTTCGTCCACCATAGGAACCATCCGAATACTCTCCTTTGTCTTAGGCTCCAGAATCTCATACCTTGCGTGTCGGCGTCCTTTTTCATCCGGCTGATCACCCCCGATTCTGCACAGGCTATTTTTTATATAGATTCTGCGACTCTGAAAGTCAACGTTTTCCCATTTCAATGCCATAACCTCACCCTTGCGCATACCCGTATATACCGTCGTAACAACAATCGGATAAATTTCTTCGGCTTTTGCCTCCTTTACAATCCGTCTGACCTCCTCCACGTTGAGAACCGCCGCCTCATACTTCTTCTTTTTGGGGATGGATGTATACCTGTTGGGATTCTCAGACAGCATTTTTAGTTTTACAGCCATATTGAGTGCTGCGCCTATGACAATACTAATAGCCCGAACGGTCTTACTGTTGTAGCCGTCATTCAGCTTGTCATTATAGTATGCCTGCAATATTTCAGTAGTCACTTGATCCAACGCCGCTTTCCCTATCTGCGTGTCCTTAATATGCTTTCTGTAGATTCTTATATAACCTTCGTAGGTTGTGATCTTGATCTCATTCTTCTTATAATTCACAAGAAATTGTTCGATCCATTCTTGAAAAGTCAAATCCTGTTGCTCCTGCTGATCTTTAACGGGCTTCTCAACATTTTTTTCATTTCTCTTTTCCTTTAGCTTTTTCTTAACCTCAGCCTGTGTTTTTCCATACACAAAATGCCTGACATATTTTTCATCATAAAAAGCCGCACACCACCTTCCATCTTTGCGCTTACATATAGTCCCCTCACCATTGCTTCTTTTTCCCATGATCTTCTCCTTTCCGCGCATAATAAAAGAGAGCTGTGTTTCAAGCTCCCTTTTCTCCGTTCACCCACTGATTAAATTTTCCTTTTGGAATAACTCTCTTTTTTCCAAGTTCCAAAGACGGGATTGCTCCCCTCCTCACCAATTCATAGGCATAGCTTCTGCTGATGCCAAGCAGATCAGCCGCCTCTTGGATAGAATAAACTAATTTTTCCATAGTTTCCACCTCGCTTATAATATTTCCATTGATTCTAATGGATTATTGATTTGTACACAGATGGATTATTTTTAATTTTATTGTACATTTTCCTGCTGATTATCTATACCTTTTTTAGCACGTTCCACAGTATATGTTCCATCACCGTTAGAATTTACAATAAATGGAATGTTGCAATTACATCTCAAATAATCCATATTATTACTTGAAATAACACGTTCATTTTTCTTGATTGCCTTCTCCACGGTATTATACTTCTTGTCTTTTTCCGCCACCTGCTCCAATAACAAGATTAAATCGTCTTTTATTGTTAACTTGAAATTCGTAAAATCATCTTTTGGGACAGACGATTTTTTTACTTGCTCCTCAAATGCCTTTATAACACGCCCTCTGCAAACTTCGATCTGCCCAAGTATAATTTTGTTTACTTCCTCCTCCGCTAATCCCAACCATGATAATTGTTCCCTTATAAAAGCATCGTCCCCATCCTCACTCATGCTTTTAACAATATTCTCGTAATGATTATATAAATTTTGAAGATTCGTCCGAGCTAAAAAATTCACATACAGTATTTCTCCATATGTGCAAAAAACCCGTTTTACATCTTCATACCTAATACGACCGTCCGCAAGATCACGCATCACTCTAATATGATTCTCTCTTATTAATTGCCACTCTATTTTTTTGTGCTTCTCCCAGTCAATCGCTTTAGGCATAAGAGCTTTCTGATCTAGATCTCGTTGTATCCGTTCCCCAAAATCCTTTAAATAATCATTAATTATTCCTAGCTGTCTTTCCACCTGCCCACGTCTTCTCACAAAAGTATTTTTATCATACTTATAAATATATAATTTAATCCGCTCACCATCCGCTCTTTTTCGTCCAAGCATCTGGATAAACTCTGTCTCGGTATCCGCCATGATAACCATGTTCTTTAATTTGATATCTTTTAAATTAATTCCATTATCCAACACAGAAGTTGCAATAAGAACGTTCGCAGATTGCATATCTTTATCTACGATCTGCGTCATTTCATTTAAGCCTTCCGCATTATTTTTATAATTTGAATCAACAAAAACCACCCCTTTATCGTTATCAATCTTTAATTTATCTCGTAATTTCTCTCCCGACTGAATACTGTCTACAAAAATAAGCCATTTTCCCTCATTTTCTTTATTCCTTACCAAATCAATAATTTCATCAACATTCTTTACTACGCTAACATCTAAATATCCATAATCCCTTTCTAATTTGTCACCATAGTACCTATGATATCCATCATAGCCATCACTAATATTTTCGGGATAGATAAAGTTGCCCCTTTCATCTAGGTAGCGATAACATCCACTTTTCCAATCATATTCGAAAGAATTATCTATCTTCATTTCATGATCCGCACAAAACTGATAAAAAGGCGTATGTAAATCATACCGCTTCCAATTATCCCTTTCAATATATTCTTTTACATTTCTGATTGTTGCGGAGATAAATATCCGAATTTTTTCTTCAAACTTCTCCTGAATAAACCTAAATGATAATCCCGTATTTGCATTGTAATTTGAATCAGTAAGGAAATAATGGCATTCATCGCACACCACATAATCAAAACTGTCGTATGTTTTGTTTTCTGCAAACCCCTTATATGTACCATTCTCATCCGCTCGGTATTCACTATTACATATCTTTTTTTCAATGCTCTGATATGTCTCCACCTTTATCGGATTTATTGTGTCACCTGTTTTTATTTGAATCCGTTTTATTTCCTTCTCAATTTGCTCCTTTAAAATGCGTCTATTAACCAAATAAAGAACCTTTCTATTTTCCTGAATAAGAAATGGACGCAATATATTCAAGACAAAATAGGTTTTTCCACTTCCTGTAGGAGCTGAAATAAAAATACAGTCCCCTCTTCTCCATTCCTCATATTTTCTCCCGATATCATCAGAAATCCATTTCATCCCTTACTCCATCCTCCATATTGGAGAATGGTAAATATAAATATAAGGCATTTCCAATTTCCATTCTCCATCATTGCACCCCTCTGTATCCAAGAAAGTTGTCACGCACTCCTGCTCCTAATATAATCATTCTATTCCAGCTTACAAAACTCCCCCGTTGTTGTCAACGTTGTTGTCAAATCCTCCCTCTCCCCTTCCCCGCACCACTCCCACGCCAAACAAAAAAACGGCTAAACTCCGCATAAATACTGAGTTTAACCGCTTTTTCGATAATGCCGGCGACCGGAATCGAACCGGTACGGGAGGTTAGTCCCGCAGGATTTTAAGTCCTGTGCGTCTGCCAGTTCCGCCACGCCGGCATAATCAATATGAAATTGATTCGTGGGACCTATAGGGCTCGAACCTATGACCCCCTGCTTGTAAGGCAGATGCTCTCCCAGCTGAGCTAAGATCCCAAATGTAAATTTTTTCAGAATTAACTTTGCTAAATTTGTTTTGCCAATCCGTAATTCCGATGCAACTTTTTTAAACGACCCGGATGGGACTCGAACCCACGACCTCCGCCGTGACAGGGCGGCGCT
>CAJTYV010000065.1 GCA_910584195.1 uncultured Ruminococcus sp.
GAGCATACGGTTCATACCCGTAGTGTCGAGGGTTCAAGTCCCCCTCTCGCTATTCAAAAACACCGCGTTTCTGCGGTGTTTTACTTTTCTGTGTTGCATTTTGTGTTGCATAATCTGGAAAAATGATTGTTTGCAAGGTCAGCCATTTCCTTTTGCCTGTCGCTCATGGCATGCCGGTATACAGATTTCAGCACGGCGTCAGTTTTCCAGCCGCCTTCCTGCATGATGTAGGCATCCGGGATTCCCAGAGCGTGTCGGATGGACGCAGAATAGTGCCGGAGGTCGTGAAAACGGAAATGTGTTATATTAGCCCGTTTGAGCACCCTCTGGAACATGATGGTGATGGAGTGGGGATTGAGGGTGGTAATATGTCCAAGTTCGCGGATTCTGTCCGCCACAAATGCGGGTGCGCTGATATATCTGTCAGAACTGCCTGTCTTGGGAGCTTTCAAGTGCCATTCTTTATCGGTGCCGAGGACAAGGGCGTGATGGACGTGTATTACATCGCCTTGGATATCATCAAGAGTGAGGGCGCAAATCTCGCCACGCCGCATCATGCAGAACGCGCCGAGGAGAACAGGGATTTCCAGTTCCGTGCCCCTTACGGCATCAACCAAGGCTCTTATCTCGTCATCCGAGGGGATATAAAGCTCAGGACGTATTTTCTGTGGCATGGAGGTTCTGAGGGCTAAATCTGAGCCGATTACGGATGCTATGAGCCCATGGTAGTTGCGGACGGTCTTAGGGGATTTTGAGCGGCTAAGACTGTTTATCACCCTCTGTACATCATCCTGTGAGACTTTTCGGATTTCCATGTGGCAGAATGAGGCATAGTCGCGCAGGAGCATTTTTTGGATGTTGCGGTAGCCCCGGATCGTGGCAGGGGAAAGAACGGCTTCTTTGGAAGTGATATAGCTTTCCATGCGGTCAGAAAACAGGCTTTTATCCGAACTGCGTTTCTTCTGCTCCTTTTCTGCTGCATATTGAGCGGCAAGCGCTTCCGCCTTACGCTTTCCGGCAGGGGACGGATCGTCAGAAGTAAAAGAGCGGTATATGCGTTTTCCGTTTTCATCCGTGTAATCATAGACAAGGCACCGCCATGAGCCGGACGGGAGTTTCTTTGCTGTAGCCATAGTGTTGTCCTCTTTTTTGGGTATAAAAATAACAGCCCGTGAATGATCTGGAAAATCAGTCGGTTCACTTGCAAGCTGCGCCCGGGGATGATACACTATGTATTATGAGGGTTGGTGTATCCCCTCGGGGGTATATCTGAAACCGTTCCTGTTGGCGCAGGGGCGGTTTTGCTTTTGTAAAAATAGAAAATGGGTGCTGCTATATCAGTGGTTACCACACAGGCAACTTATGTTTAAAAATACACACGCTGATATAGGCTTACACACCCATCTGCATTATTATATGTCCTTATGCCTTTATAATACCATTAGGGTGTGATAAAATCAACATCTTAAATAAACTTTATTCATTTTCCAAATAATTTCCATGGAAATAGAAGCACAGAGCCAAGTTTATGCTTGAAACGGCTATAATATATGTTGTCGCCATATTCATAGTAACCATATAAAGCATTGGCAATATAATCTGCTGCTTGAACAATGTAAGCATTTTTATCATCTGAATCCATGTAGTTAATATTCAAATTGATATCGTATTCTTTTTCATATAACAGAAAGAGTTTTATATAATCGGAAAAAGAGTTCCCAGACGCTACTTTTGTGGAGTGTTTGTCGCAGATAATATTTATAGTAGTGCCATTATCTTTATCTGTTATTAGACGTTCTATCAATAATTTCATTAAAAAATTGTAAAGTATGTTTTTATCTATCAGTAATGATGGCTTTACATGGTTCAAATCCGCCACAATGTATGAAATCTGTAAATCTTTTTTTGCGATACATTCCAATATGTGATATTTAATACATGGATATGCTTCTTTTGCCTTGATCTCATTGGAATGGAGTATCGAAAGTTCGTGGAACATTTTCTTGGCTATGCCTAGTTTTTTGTGCATGATGTTATGGAGTGCTTTATAGTTATTGGTATCAATACATGCAATGACAAAATATCTTCCGCTGCTTCCAAGGTTGCCGGATTCATCAAAAATCAAATAGCGTTCATTCTTCTTTAGTATTTCTGATTTTTGAGCCATTTTTGTTGCCCTTTCAAGGTATTTTAAGGTAATTTTTTCGGTGCGTAAACTATTGGTATTGTGCGCCCTGTCCCGCCGGTTATTCTTGGGCTGGGGTGGTGGGCTTCTTATTATGTTTAATCTCATGTTTGGCTTGTCCACCGCCCGGATAATGGCGAGTTATAAAAATATCTCCTGTAAATGCGTCGACTGTTTTACTTTCATATTTTAAAACTATAGGAGTTTGATATTTTTCAAGTGCTTTTTCAACCCACAAATCGTACAATTCTTGATCTATTAACCCGTCTCTTTTTAATTGTTCCATATGCTCCGACTCTTTTGAAAATTTTTCCATTGTTTTAATAAATGATGAAGTAATTTCATGAATTGCTTTGGCTGGACTATTTATATGTTCAGTGTCAGAATAACAAAATCTAATAACATCAGCATACGACCACACTGATTCATTATCAATGTGTTCATTTTCACTAAGTCCACAAAGCCAGTCGATGGAGACCTCGCATTTTTTAGCAATATTTATAACATTTTCTAGAGAGGGATTTTTTGTTGCGTTTTCATAAGCGGATATTGTAGCAGCTGTGCTATTTACCATAGCAGCAAATGAAAATTGTGTAATCCCCAATCTTTCTCGAATTTTTTTTAAACGCGTTGCGAATATTTCTTTGTTTTCCATTTATCATATCCTCGCTTTTGATTGATATGATTATGATAACACTATATTATAATGAGTTCCATACAAAAGTCAATACAATACTAAATTATAATAGAATCAATTTATAGAAAAAATAATTCTTTACAGTAGAAGAATATGATGATAATATAAAAAAGTAGTAAAAAATACCAAAAGGAGGACGAAGGATGAGGATTGATAGAATAAAACTCGTGACAGAGCTTAAACGGCGTGATATGACGCAAAAACGGATTTCAGAATTATCTGGCGTATCAAGGACAACAATCAATTACATATGTGCTGGCAAGTCCTGCACTGATGAAGTCGGGCAGAGTATTGCCGAGGCTCTTGGCGTAGAAGTAACCGAAATTATTGAAGATTAAGGTATTTTCAGATCAGAGGGAGGTGAGGGAGTGTACTCATATAGTAAACTTAAGGGCAGGATTGTTGAACGGTATGGAACACAGGCGAATTTTGCCAGCAAACTTGGTATTTCCAAAAACTCAATGTCCAAGAAGCTGACCTGTAAGACTGAGTTTTCGCAGACTGACATCATAAGGTGGGCGGAACTTTTAGGCATTGAGAAGGGTGAATATGAAGAATATTTCTTTACTTGAGAAACATTTGTCCAGACGGAAAGAGCGGCACCCGAAAAGTTCAGATGCCGCAAATGGCTAGGACTGAGCACATGCAATTCCTTGGTTTGTCAGTTTGAACTCACCCAATATGTTTTCACGGACAAGTCCCATGGATGCAAGTTGCCTTCCTGCAGGAGTCTCAATGCTTTGCCAATCATTAACTCCTGTACGCATATATTCGTCATACAGACGCTTTAATGCTTTTTCAGCAATTTCAGTCATGATATGCGCTCCTTTCCTTTAGACTCGGCTCTGCAAAGCCTGTAAGGAGATCATAACATCAAGTAACAAAAATGTTGTACCAAATTAAACTACAAGATTAACAATGTGTAACTTTATATTCTATTTTTTATAGAAGTAACGGAGATTATTTAGGATTAGAGAGGAGAACAGACAATGGCAAAGAAAGTATTCAGAGACTATGCAGAGGTAAACGAAAGCATGATGGAAGGCTTCACGGTAGCAAAGGTATCTATCGGAATTAATGCAGAGGACAGCGGCATGATGCTGGAATTGGAGCGGCAGATTAACAACGTAACTATCGGCATTGATGTAATTTACAATCCCGTCTGTGAGGAGGGAGAAACGCCGTTTATGGTTTCGGAGGAATACGTGAAGTGCATTCAGTAGAAAAGGAAGGAGCGCAGAGTATGCCCCGGAGTTGGAGACCATCGACAGGGAGCTTGCAGGACTCAGGAAGATGGTGGATCGTGAGCATGAGAAGAAAAGGAGGGCGGCACAATTCCGTGCAGGCCTGTCTGATGGGGAGGATTATGAGGAAGAAAAAAGAGGTGATTGAAAAGTTGTGAAGAATAAAGATTTGGGATTTATTTGTCTGTTTAGAGATTTCTTGGGCTGGTCGTGGTATTTGGATATCAATACCAAAGTTTTATTTGTACATATGTTGTTAAAGGCGAACTGGAAGGAGGGAAAATTTAGGGATATAACAGTGCCGCGTGGGTCGTTTGTATCGTCATATCCACATTTGGCGGAGGAGTGTGGTCTTACAATCAACGAATTAAGGACTGCCTTAAATCATCTGAAAAGCACAGGCGAAATCACAGTCAAAGCAAGTAGTAAATATAGCGTATTTACGGTGAATAATTACTGTAAGTATCAAGATATTAACATTCAATATGATATCCAGAGCACAGGCGGAGCACATTCTATTAACAGACCATTAACAATAATCAAACCAAGGAACAAAGAAACCAAGGAACAAGATTTTAGAAATATTGCAGGCAATATTTCTTGCCCGGAGCCGGAATCCGCTCCGACCCCAAGCGGCATATTACTCCCGCTGAATGACAAATCATTTTACGATGTCCCGCAGGACAAGATTGCACTCTGGCGGGCAACATACCCGGCTGTGGATGTGGAGCAGGAATTGCGGCGCATGGTCGCGTGGCTGGATTCAAACCCTACTAAGCGGAAGACGCGGCGAGGAATCGAGAGGTTTATCAATAGCTGGCTTGCGAGGACGCAGGACAGTGGCGGCAGCAAGGGACAGAAGGAGGTGAGTGAGGAAAGTGGAAACAACGCATTCGATTCTGACGAGAGGTGGAAACAAATTTCGCGGGCGATTGATGAGGCAGGAGACTGTTTCGATAGACGAAATGACTTACCTTTTGGGTGAATATGATATCCAAGATTACGGAGAGGCAGTTTTTTCAAAAGAACCCGTTTCCGAGAATGGAAGGTTTAGAAGCGCCAGATCGATGATTCCGTTTGAGCAGCTGGACAAGCGGGCAAAGGACTTTGATTGGACCCTATATGGAGACAACAACCCGGATGCAGAAAAAGGTCGTAAGATGTCAAACGCGTTTGTTTTGAATTTTCAAAAATTCCGACGGGATGGCAAGGGGCTATACATACATTCCGCCACGAAAGGGACAGGTAAAACATATTTATCTTACTGTCTGGCTAATGAAGTTATGGCACGCTACGACGTGAATGTGAAGTTTACAAGCGTTCTGGAATATCTCGATCTGACCAAGAAGGGATATAGCAGCGCGGCAGACAAGGAGGAGAAAGACGGCATTATAAAAGCCACTGTTTTGCTTCTGGATGATATCGGGGTGGAAGTTAGCAAAGATTGGGTAAATACAACCCTCTATCAGCTAATTAACTATAGGTATTCCAACAAGCTAATAACTGTTTTTACCAGCAACAATCAGCTTGAACAGTTAAGGATTGATGATCGGATCAAGGACAGGATCAATTTCATGTGTTTGCCATTACATATCCCGGAAGTTCCTATTCGTTCGATGAAAACGGACAGGGCAAATAGCGAATTTGTCAACGAAATACTCAAAACATAAAATAATCCCTTATCGGAATTGCGGTCCGATAAGGGCATGTAACCCGTCAACCAAGCAAAGTGAGGGTATGCAGGAATTATAACATTCCTGCGGCTCCCTGTCAAAGAGAGGAGTTTTTATGGACAAGATAAAACGGTATGTCGAGAACTTTCTCAAGACCCACAAAATGAAAGAGGAAGACCAGCTGTATACAAACGAGATGGATGCGTGCAAAAAGGCGATGTCAGTTGACCCTTTTAGGACAATCTGCACGCTTTTCAATTATGGATATGCAAAGGGCTACCGTGCGGCGGTGGTTGAA
Organism: uncultured Ruminococcus sp.; assembly: GCA_910584195.1. GTDB lineage: Bacteria > Bacillota > Clostridia > Oscillospirales > Ruminococcaceae > Ruminococcus. The sequence continues at coordinate 6,098 of CAJTYV010000065.1, forward strand.
ATGGAGAAGGAAGGAGGTGCGGCAGTATGACGGTAAAAAGGGTTAATCCGAAAGAACTTCCGCAGGATATCATTTTTCAGATGAATTATCTGTTCAAGACCACTCTGGACGAATTTGTCATCATGGTCAGTAACAAAAAAGATATTGTGTATATAAACGATTTCGTTCCGCAAAGTGATGTGGATGACTTTATGAAGTACATTACTTTTGAGGGCGATTATGTCAATGATTATAAAGCGGGACTTGGCAAGATGATTGACCGTGTTTATGAAAAATACGGCGGGAATGTGTGCAGTGTCCTTGGCGATGCCTATGATTACCGCAGAAATAAGAGGCGGGAGCAGCAGGCAAAGGAGGCGGCGAAGGTTATCCTCCCGTTAATCAGAAAAGAAGTAAAGAAGAAGAGGTCTGCGGTCAGATATGACGAAAGACTCATGCATGAGATTTGGAGTGCCGGTTATGGACTCAAAGAAAAGACGCCAGAGAATATAACAAATTTCGGGAGTGTGTATGTGTTCTATCTGGGCTACCTTATGGGCGCAGGAAAGCTAGACAGCGGTACGGATATGAAGATGAAATACATAACGGACACCGAAAGGATGATGCGGCAGATAAAGGACGTGGAAAAACTTAAGAAGATTTATACTATGGCGAGAACACTTCTGGATATACAGCAGGAGAAAGGCGGTGCGGAATGAATTACAAAGAAAATATTATCCGAATGATAAGTGATATTCAGAATGTTGGAACTTTGGAGTACCTAAACCGATTTATTGAGTTGTTTTTGGAAAAATGGGGGCGGACAGTCACTACCAGAAGGACCGTTGAATATGCGAATGGCAGGCGGGTCAGAGAAGTGTCCGAGCCTGTTGTGACGGAGGTGGAAAAGTATTACCCGCCGGATACAACGGCGCAGATTTTCTGGCTGAAAAACAGGAAGCCCGGACAGTGGAGAGACAAGAGGGAGCAGGACATAGACGTAACGGAGGCGGTGAAGATCGTTGACAGCATCGGAGACAGTGATTGACTTTGGAAAACTGATAGCCCCGGTATTTTACACGGTTCACCGTGACATTGTGAAGGGCGGTCATACATATTATGACCTTTACGGCGGCAGGGGCGGCTTGAAGTCCTCGTTTATCTCATTGGAGATCGTTCTCGGGATGATGAAGGACAGACAGGCAAATGCGGTCATATTCCGTAAGTATGCGGTGACGCTTCGGGAAACCGTCTATGGGCAGATACTATGGGCGATTGAGGCGCTTGGCGTTTCCCATCTGTGGGAGGCAGGGGTAAACCCTATGCAATGCACTTACCGTCCTACCGGGCAGAAGATCATCTTCCGGGGGCTGGACAAGGCGAAGAAAACAAAGTCACTGAAAGCCAGCCACGGGTATTTTAAGTATCTCTGGTTTGAGGAACTGGACGAATTTGCCGGAATAGAGGAAATCCGAACCGTGCAGCAGTCGGTACTCCGCGGCGGGGAACAGTTCGTTGTGTTTAAGAGTTTCAATCCGCCGATCAGTGTCGGTAACTGGGCAAATCAGTATATCAACGAGCCAAGAGCCAATGCCATGCGGCATAAGAGCAGCTATCTGGATGCGCCGCCGGAATGGCTGGGGCAGCAGTTCCTTGATGATGCAGAGCACTTAAAAGCAGTCAACGAGAAGGCATACTGTACCGCGGCGAAATAAAGTACCCATCTACTGCAGCTTTACCGCAGATTAAA
>CAJTYV010000066.1 GCA_910584195.1 uncultured Ruminococcus sp.
CCATATCTATGAAAAAAAGCCAAGCGTTTGCTTGACTTTTTCGACAGACTGAGCTCTCACATACAAATTGTGAGAGCTTTATTTTGAGCGAAAACATCATCTTTTTGATAAATTGTTGCATTGAAATTTTCGATGTTGTTGTATATAATTATATTACAGAAGGACAGAACAGCAAATATCTGCACAATAATTTGCTTTCTGCCAAAAAACTGGAATTTTCGGGCAGCGGATTCTGGTACTATCTTGTTCCATGCTGCCCCATTCCAATGTAAAGGGACGATCAGATGTCCATGGCTGTATTCTTTGGACAGAATACAGCCAATTCAATTTAGGAGAGAAATATCATGAAAAATATAAATAGAGTATCTGCATTTTCAGCAGCCCTCTGTATGATAATTTCACAGGTGGCTATGATTCCTGCAAAAGTAAATGCTTGGGATAAAACGCCTGCAATTTGTTTATCATATGCAAACAATGAAATACCAAACGGTGCATTGTATATGATAAAAAGTGTTCATAGCGGCAGATTTCTGACAGCAGACGCTGATGCCAATGTTTGCCAGCGTGACTATGTGGATTCCTCCGTGCAATGTTGGAGAATTGTTCAGACCGGAGATGGATATGTTAAATTATTATGTGAAAGCAATCTTTTAATGGCTCTTACTGTTGAGGATGCAGGTGTTCCAAACGGTTCGAATATAGGGATTGCTGAATATAGCGGAGCAGATACTCAGCAGTTTAGACTGAATAAGAATGGCTCGTCTTATTATATCACTACTAAGGCAAGCGATAATAAATCGTCTCTTGATATCAAGGGGAAATCAAAAGCTGAAGGTGCAAATGTACATCAGTATAAATATCAGGGAAATTCTAATCAGCTTTTTGAAATTACTCCTGTAAATGATGCATATTCGTGGATAAAAGGCGATTTGAATTTTGATGGTATGGTTAATAGTTTTGATATGTGTCTAATGAGAAAAGGTGTTGTAAACAGCTTTGATGAAGTTATGGCAGGAATTGCTGATGTTATTGCGGATGGTCAGGTCAATGGCGAGGATCTGCGTTTGATGAGCGATTTTATATTGGCAAAAGAAAAAAGATTTGCAGAGCAATATTATACGCAGATACTTGAAACTCCACAGCCGGCTGAAGGAATAAGGAAAATGGAATATCTTAATAGGGGTGTTTCTGCTGTAAGTACCGGAAACTCTGTATTTGTAAGTTGGAGGCTTCTTGCAGACGATGATGAAAATGTTGCATTCAACGTTTATCGAACCACCGACAATAAGACGATTAAACTGAATGATGCTCCTTTAAGCGGCGGTACAAATTATACTGACAAATCTGCGGACTTAAATAAAAACAATACATATAGTGTCAAGGCGGTTGTTAACGGAAGAGAATATGAAACTGATGATAGCGAGACTCTTGTTGCCAATGCTGCCGCACAGTGTAAAATACTTAATATTAATCAAGGCGGTAAAATTCATTTTGTATGGGTCGGAGATTTTGACGGCGACGGAGAATATGATTATCTTGTTGACAGAAATGCTGATGAGCATCAGAAGCTTGAGGCATATCGGAGTGACGGTACATATCTATGGACAATTGATCTTGGCTATAATAGCGAAAATAAAAACAATATTACTCCCGGGGCATCTACGATTGATGTAGGAATGTGGGATGGAGCTACAGTTTATGATATGGACTGCGACGGATATGCCGACGTTCTTTTGAGAATAGCGGACGGAGTTACATTCGGTGACGGTACAATTTTTCAGAACAGCGGCGATACAACAGCACAGTTTATTGCCGTCATTGACGGAAGAACAGGCGAATTAAAAGATTATACGCCTGTTCCGGATGATTTTAAAGCGATTGGAACAATGGCTTGTATGATGGAAATAGGTTATCTTGACGGAATGAATCCCAGTGTTATCTGCTGGATGAAAAACCGGAATCAAGATAAGACGTTTAATTCCATGACAGCGGCTTTTGGTTATGAAAATGGTAAGTTCAAGCTTCGCTGGAGATATATGAACGATATTTTGTTTTCTGACAGAACGGAATACAAAAACGGTTATGCGGAAGCACACCAAATACGTGTGGCTGATGTTGATTATGACGGTAAAGATGAGGTTCTTCATATGGGATATTGCCTGAACGGTGATGGAACACTTCGGTATCATATTGACGAGATAGTTCATGGCGACCGCTGGTTTGTCGGTTAATTCAGCAATAAAAATAACGGCAAAGAAATGTATGGTTACGGAATACAGCAGAACAATCAGTATGGTTTGCTCGAATATTTCTATAATGCGTCAACAGGTAAAATGATATGGACAAACTATGCTAAGGAGGGAACTGCCGATGTCGGAAGAGGAAATATAGGCGATATTGATCCAAGATATGACGGCTTTGAAGTCTGGTCATTCCAGGGACTTTACAATCATGACGGAACAAGAATAGGAGATAACAGTCTTTATCCGTGTATCAGACTTTGGTGGGATGGAGATTTATTGGCTGAATCTTATAATGATACTAAATTTGAAAAATGGAATTATAAGACAGGCAAGGTGGAACGTCTCCTTTCTCCATGGAAAGTTACGGATTCTGCCGGAAGTGACCGTGGTGCGCCTATGTTTTATGGAGACATTATGGGTGACTGGCGTGAAGAAGTCGTTATGACAAGCTCCGATTATTCAAAGCTTGTAATATTCTGTCCAACTGCCGAAACGGATACACGTCTTTATTGCCTTGCACAAAATCCGTGTTATCGCAATTGCATGACAGCAAAGGGATATTACCAGTCACATATGCTTGACTATTATCTTGGAACAGGTATGGAGATGCCGGAAAAACCAGATATATCAATTATTCAGAAATAAGGTGAAATTATGACGAAATATTTTAAAAAGATTTGTACTGTATTTATAGCGTTACTGATGATGATAATGATCATTCCGATTGAACTGATTCATGTTGAAACAGTATCGGCTGTATCGGCAGACTATCCCGTGGTGCTTCTTCGCATCAGCAGCTATGATAATAGTCGTCACATGAACATTTCAGGCTATGACGACAAGGCGAACATTGTTGTATCGGAACAAAAAAATACCCAGAATGAAAACTGGCGTTTTGATTACGTTGGAACGGACAGCAAGGGCAGCTTTTACAAAATAACCAATATGGGAACTGGCAGATTGATAACTCCCATGAATTACAGTGTTGAGGAAGGCAGTTCTTGTGTTATCTTCGGAAGTGAAAGCGCAGTATCGCAGCACTGGTATGTTATTCCGGTTGATAAGGATAGCTATGGGACAGACTTGCATTATAAAATCGTTAATTACAGCAACACGTCTCTTGCATTGACGAATAGCGGAAACAAGATCAAACTTTCGTCTTACAGCGGAAAGAACGAGCAGAAATGGCTTCTGAATGCGGTAGGCGAGCAGGGATTCGGCGGTTACTGCAAGGATATGAACGGCAGGGAAAAAGCTTCAGATATCGGAGGTACGCTTGGCAAAACTGTTGAAGTTTCCAACTTTGATGAACTTAAAGCGGCTTGTACAAGCAGTGACCCGTGCACTATAGTTATTACAAAAAATATCAGTAAAACCGGTACATACAAAAAGGACGGCAATGGTCGTTATCGCTTTAGCGACGCTATTATTTATATGCAGCCCAATAAAACTGTTGTCGGAAGTTATGGTGCGCATTCTCTCTATAATGTGTATTTCAGAACGTACAACAAAAATTACGGTCCGGGACATAATCTTATCTTCCGTAATATTCAGATCTCTCACGATAAGGAACTGAACAGTGAGAATATCTGGGAATTTGCCTATGGATATAATTTCTGGATAGATCATTGCGAATTTGTAGGACACAGCGGAATAAATACTGCATCAACCAAAATGGACGACTGGGATAAATTCCTCAATTTTAAGGGCAACACAGATAACGACAATACCGATTTTATCACAGTTTCCGATTGCAAGTTCGGATTGCACGAATACGGTGTGCTCATCGGCTATCCTGTAGACACTCAGGAGGCATACAACACATTCAATGGAACTCCTCATGCTACTATTGCAAATAATTACTATGACAAATGTATCACCCGTGCGCCTGCATTAATGCGCTATGGATATTTCCACTCGTTCAATAACTATGTTGTTAATTTTGATATGGGTTATACTATCTATACGGCTTGCAAACTTTATGCGGAAAGCAATTATTATAATGGCGGAACAGGCAAAGGTTCTGTTGTGAATGATACTGTTTCAAGCAGTGATATTTCCTCTAAATATCCTGGTCAGTATACAGAGGTCGGCTCTACGCTTACAGGTTCAAAATATTCTCTCAGCGGAAAAACTGCAAAAGCATGCAGCTGGAGACCGTCATCAAATTACAGTTACAATGCAAAATCAGCAGCAGATGCAAAGTCCTATTGTGAAAAATACAGCGGACCGCAGTCTTCGGCAGCATCTATGACTTATGCATCATTTGCAAAAGTTGGTTATCCCTCAGCAGGATATGTTGTTACTCCAAGTGAGAAAATGGATGAGCCAATGCAGACGACGACTACTGCTGTTACAACAACTGCTATAACTACTACAACGACCGCAGTGACGGAACCTCCTAAGATCGATGTGCAAGGTGATGTGAATAAGGATGGAAAATTTGATGATAATGATCTTGTTGTAATGCAGAATTGGCTTCTTGCCGTTCCGGATGCAGAGCTTTCAGATTGGAAAGCGGGGGACTTATGTGAAGATGGTAAGATAGATGCGTTTGATATGTGCTTGATGAGAAAGCTTTATCTTAATCAGCAATCAATGCCTCCGGTAACAACACAATCAACTACTTCAACAACCGCAAAAACTTTAATTGTTACAACTACAACAACAACGGTTCAGAACTATGAACCAGAAGATTTTAAATTTTCAGGTAAGGTTTATCTTGTCGGAGATTCTACAGTCTGCGAGTACGATGAAAATTACAGTGTTCCTTACAATCGTTATGGTTGGGGAATGAAGTTTGCGGAGCAATTTAATGGTGTTCAGGTAACAAACCTTGCCCTTTCAGGCAGAAGTTCAAGAAGCTTTCTTGCAGATCAGAATTATCAGACCTTGAAATCGTCGTTAGGAAAGGGAGATTATTTGTTTATCCAATTCGGACACAATGACGAGAAAAATGATGAATCAGCATATCCGGGACTCGGAACATATCCGAATCTTGATTGGAGTACGCTTGATAGTGCGGGAAAGGATTCACAGGGACGTTATTCTTATGAATTTTTGCTTGCAGCATATTATATCAATTTGGCAAAGAGTAAAGGCGCAGTTCCGATTCTTGTCACACCAATTACAAGACGCAGCATAGACGGAAAACCGAATTATCAGCAGCACACTTTATACCAGCAGGGAATGATAACACTTGGCAGGATGTACAATGTGCCTGTTATTGATATGACAAAATTGACAACACAGCTTTATACCAATCTTTATAATTATGGCGGAGCAGATGAAACAGCGAAAATGCACTGTTATGCAGATACAACACAGACAACGCTTGATAATACGCATTTAAGTAATGCAGGGGTCTATAAAATCGCCGATATGATTGCAGATGAAACGCAGAAGCTCAATCTTACGATAGGCAAACTGAAAAAGTAATAAAGGCAACACCGCACAATCTCTGTGCGGTGTTGCCTAAAAAACTGTATTCATAGTAAAATGACATTAGTGGTTGTTTGAAAAAATAGCCATGTTCGGAAAAACGCACAGATTAACGAATGTATGTATTTTGCAAGCAAGCTTTAAGAATATAGTGAGCTTCTCTTGGCACTAATCAGGAAAGTTGACAATTCTGATAAAAATCGCCCGAAAAAATTTAAATTCCCTTGACAAACCACTGAATTTAGAGTATAATAATCATAATTCAGTAAATATTATTGAGGGGGGAACTTGATATGTTCATTGGAAGAAAATCGGAATTGAAATTACTGGAAAATCTCTATGCAAGAGATGATTTTCAGTTTCTTGTTATGTACGGTCGGCGTAGAGTAGGAAAAACATCATTGCTACGGGAATTTTCAAAAAAACACAGGACGATTTTGTTTTCTGCTCAGGAAAAGAACGATGCTTTGAATTTGGAGGACTTTTCAAAAACAGTTCAGCGGCATTTTGACGGCAGCTTTTTCGGAACATTTTCCGGATGGGAAACTGCTTTTCAATATATCGGAGAAAAAACTTCAAATAAAAAAACAGTTCTGATCATTGACGAATTTCCGTTTGTGGCAAGTGAAAATCCCTCTGTGAAAAGCATTTTGCAGCACACCATTGACCATAGCTGGAAAGAAAAAAATATTTTTTTGATTCTCTGTGGTTCGAGCGTCAGCTTTATGGAGAATGAAGTGATGGGTTATAAAAGTCCGTTATATGGACGTTCTACCAGTCAATTGGAAGTGCAATCCTTTGATTATTTTGACAGTTCTCTATTTTTTCCGAACTATTCCAATGTAGATAAATTGCTTGCTTATGGAATCCTTGGCGGTATTCCGTGTTATCTGAATACTTTTCGTGACACGTTTTCTATCGAACAAAATATTGCAGAACAAATTTTGCGAACAGGAGCATTTTTAAAAGATGAGCCACAGCTTTTACTAAAAATGGAATTGCGAGAACCGGCTGTTTATAACAGTATTTTTGAAGTAATTGCAGAAGGTGCAAGCCGTCTGAATGACATTGCTTTAAAAACCCACGAGGAAAGTCAGAAATGCTCGAAGTATATCAGTACACTTCAGACAATTAAATTAATAGAACGGATCACACCATGCGGAGATGATGCGTCTTCTAAAAAAAGTTTGTATAAAATTGCGGATAATTTTTATTTGTTCTGGTATCGTTTTGTATTTGCAAATCGCAGTTATTACGAAATGCTTGGCGACGAGGAGGCAGCAGCGGAGATTACTGAAAATTTATCTGCTTATATGGGAAGTGTTTTTGAAACGATTTGCTGTCAGTATCTGATTCGTCTTGCAAAACAGAGAAAGCTGCCGTTTGTTCCTCATGACATTGGCAGATGGTGGGGAGCAAATCCGAAGACAAAAAAGCAGGATGACATTGATATACTTGCCTTAAGTCGAAATAAAGAATCAGCAATTTTCTGTGAGTGTAAGTTTAAAAATGCTGCCTTTGACATGAAAGAATATGACGATTTTATTTGTGCATCAGAAATTTTCACACAGCCAAAAAATCGGTACTATTATCTGTTCAGCAAAGGCGGTTATACATCAGCTGTTCGGGAGCGTGCTGAGCGAGAAAATGTGATTCTTGTGGGGATTGATGATTTGCTTCAGTTGGAGTGTTGAAGTTTGGCATTAAATTTTTTCATCCTCTTGATTTTTTCTCAATCTGTGGCATGATACTATTAATTACGATTTACTAAATCAAAACTAGATAAGCGAGGATAAATGCTTATGTTCAGCAGAAAAAACTGAATTGCAATTTTTAAAAGATAAATATCTACTATGACCAAAAGAAAACGTTCAAGGCAAAAGAAAACGCAAGCGAAATTGTATCAAAATAAGCGTTCTTTGGCATATTAGTGCCACGAAAAAGATGCACACCGAAAAATCCGCTAAATATAGCGGATTTCAGTCTGTCGAAAAAGTCAAGCAAACGCTTGGCTTTTTTTCATAGATATGGT
>CAJTYV010000067.1 GCA_910584195.1 uncultured Ruminococcus sp.
TTTTTCTCAATTTTACACTAAAATAGATTTTTTGGAAAACTTTGCAACAGAACCCTTGAGGGTATTAACGGCATCATCAAGAAGATTAAGAACACTGCGTACGGCTATACGAATTGGAACAATTTCATCAATCGTATATTCCTGGAACGGGTTTGGTTCAGAGCTAAGAGCAGCAAGGCAGCAGCATAATAAAAGCACCTAGACCAATTAAGGCCTAGATGCTTCACAAAAGATCTATCAACTCTACTTGACGAAGAGCCAATTTTTAAAAGTACTGGCTGTTATTTCATCTTACTCGGTTAAGCCTTAATTCGTTGTCGCAAGCTTCTTATAACTATCTAGCGCACCCGCAAGATCCTTGTCTTTAATCGTCACATGCTGGTTCTTCAATACCTGACTGATAACCCGTTGCATGATGCTTGAATCGCGAGACCATTTAGCGTAAACGCTGGCAGTTAGCGCCTTTTTACTGCTAGTAAAGGTGCCTTTGGCGGGATGGTTAATCATTTTAATAACTTCATACCCGTCTGTCACTTTGACTGGGGTCTGCGTGTAGTCACCATTTTTTAATTTGTAGGCAGCATCCTTAAATGTGGCATCGAGCGTTTTATTGTTTAATTCAAAACTAATCTTCCCGCCGTTATCTTTAGTCGCAGTATCAATGGAATCAGTTTTCGCAAGCGTGGCAAAATCCTTGCCAGCTGCTAAATCACTGATAACTTGCATAGCAGTGTCCTCGTCGCTAGTTAGAATATGTTGGACAGTCACTTTGGGCTGATAGGTCTTCCAAGCGGCCTTGAGCTGGCTTTCAGAAACCTTTTTTAACTTTTTCAGTGCAACTTCACTTAAAAAGTTGGTTCGTAGGCTTTCCTTGAAGCTACTGCGACTGAAACCGTTTTGACTTAAGAAAGCATCGAAATTTTCGCCGTATTGTTGTTTGTAGCTATCATAGGCGTCATTAACTGTTTTAGTGCTAACCGATTTTCCATAGGCATGATTCAATGCACGGTAAATAAGCATGTTAGCAAGCATGGTCTTTGTCGTTGGTGACTGTTTGAGTTCCTTGTAGAAGCTACTTTCAGTCACCTTGCCACCTGAATAGGTCGCAACTGTTTGGTCGGTCTGATTTGACTGACAACCGCTTAGCAGCAGTAAAGCAGTTGCGGTACTTGCCAATAATACTTTAAGGCGCGTTTTTTTCTTCATCGATTCGGTCTCCTCTGAAATGCTTACAGTAAACGTTGTGTATTTATTCTAGCTTTGGCAATTGAGAATTTCAATTCAAATACTCATTTTCTAATAATGCTAAAAATTTCAAAACATCTATAGTCTGTAAACGGCTAAATAATAACGCTAAAAGTTAATTTACAGATAAAAAAATTAATAGAAGATTAAAATTTTAGTTGAATTTGTTCTTTAATAGTATATAATATAATAGTATATACTATTATATTATATACTATTATATTAACTACATCAAGCGTACATTTTGATTTGGTTATGAAACTTTTGGAAAGTGGAGGGTATTGGATGCAAAGGAAAAAGAAAGGGCTATCGATCTTGTTAGCCGGCACAGTCGCTTTAGGGGCGCTGGCTGTCTTGCCAGTCGGCGAAATCCAAGCAAAGGCGGCTATCTCGCAGCAAACTAAGGGATCATCACTCGCAAATACGGTGACGGCTGCTAAGCAAGCGGCCACTGACACAACTGCAGCGACAACGAATCAAGCGATTGCTACACAGTTGGCGGCTAAAGGTATTGATTACAATAAGCTGAATAAAGTTCAGCAGCAAGATATTTATGTTGACGTCATTGTTCAAATGAGCGCAGCGCCTGCCTCTGAAAACGGCACTTTAAGAACTGATTACTCCAGCACGGCGGAGATTCAGCAGGAGACCAATAAAGTGATCGCGGCTCAGGCAAGCGTTAAGGCAGCTGTTGAACAAGTCACCCAACAAACTGCCAGTGAAAGTTATGGCTATGTCGTTAACGGCTTTTCAACTAAAGTTAGGGTTGTTGATATCCCTAAACTGAAACAAATTGCCGCAGTTAAAACAGTCACATTGGCGAAAGTTTATTATCCGACTGATACTAAGGCAAACTCGATGGCGAATGTGCAAGCCGTATGGTCCAATTACAAATATAAAGGTGAAGGCACAGTTGTCTCGGTTATTGACACTGGCATTGATCCAACACACAAAGACATGCGGCTAAGCAATGATAAAGACGTTAAACTAACCAAATCTGATGTTGAAAAATTCACTGATACCGCCAAGCATGGCCGCTATTTTAATTCAAAAGTGCCATATGGGTTTAATTATGCTGATAATAACGACACCATTACAGATGATACGGTTGACGAACAACACGGCATGCATGTTGCTGGGATCATCGGTGCTAACGGGACAGGTGACGATCCAGCCAAGTCTGTTGTCGGAGTTGCGCCAGAAGCACAGCTACTGGCAATGAAAGTTTTCACCAACTCTGACACTTCTGCAACAACCGGGTCAGCTACCTTGGTTTCTGCCATTGAAGACTCGGCAAAAATCGGTGCCGATGTCCTCAACATGTCCTTAGGATCTGGTTCAGGCAACCAAACCTTGGAGGATCCAGAACTTGCTGCGGTGCAAAATGCTAACGAATCAGGAACAGCCGCCGTCATTTCTGCTGGGAACTCAGGAACATCCAGTTCAGCAACTGAAGGCGTCAACAAAGATTATTACGGTTTGCAAGACAATGAAATGGTGGGAACGCCAGGGACATCACGAGGAGCGACCACAGTTGCTTCCGCTGAAAACACGGATGTCATCACTCAGGCAGTGACCATTACTGATGGTACAGGTTTACAGCTTGGACCGGAAACCATTCAGCTTTCAAGCAACGATTTCACTGGTAGCTTTGACCAAAAGAAGTTTTATGTTGTTAAAGATGCTAGTGGCAACCTCAGCAAAGGGAAAGTAGCCGACTATACTGCTGACGCTAAAGGCAAAATTGCCATCGTTAAACGTGGCGAACTTACCTTTGCTGATAAACAAAAATATGCCCAAGCCGCTGGTGCTGCTGGCTTGATCATTGTCAACAACGATGGCACAGCAACACCGGTGACTTCTATGGCGTTAACCACCACCTTCCCAACATTTGGGCTCTCAAGTGTAACCGGTCAAAAGCTGGTTGACTGGGTCACAGCACACCCGGATGATAGTCTCGGTGTCAAGATTGCCCTGACGATGGTACCAAATCAGAAATATACTGAAGACAAGATGTCTGACTTCACATCCTATGGGCCAGTTTCCAATCTTTCCTTCAAACCAGATATTACCGCACCAGGCGGCAACATCTGGTCAACGCAAAACAACAATGGCTACACAAATATGTCTGGTACGTCAATGGCCTCGCCATTTATTGCCGGTTCACAAGCATTGTTGAAACAAGCATTGAATAACAAAAACAACCCTTTTTATGCTTACTACAAACAACTTAAAGGGACAGCGCTCACCGATTTTCTTAAGACAGTTGAGATGAATACTGCCCAGCCAATCAACGATATTAACTACAATAATGTTATCGTATCGCCGCGGCGGCAAGGGGCCGGTCTTGTTGATGTGAAGGCAGCCATTGATGCATTAGAAAAGAATCCGTCAACGGTTGTCGCCGAAAACGGCTACCCGGCAGTTGAATTGAAAGACTTCACGAGTACGGACAAGACCTTTAAACTGACCTTCACGAATCGCACGACCCATGAACTAACCTATCAAATGGACAGTAATACGGATACTAATGCCGTTTATACATCAGCGACTGACCCTAATTCTAGGGTTTTGTATGACAAGAAGATTGATGGAGCAGCCATTAAAGCTGGCAGTAACATAACTGTGCCTGCTGGGAAAACGGTGCAGATTGAATTCACACTATCTTTGCCGAAGTCTTTTGACCAACAGCAATTTGTTGAAGGTTTTCTGAACTTTAAGGGTAGCGATGGATCGCGCTTGAACTTGCCATACATGGGCTTTTTTGGTGACTGGAATGACGGTAAGATTGTCGATAGTCTCAATGGGATCACTTATAGTCCTGCTGGTGGTAATTTTGGCACCGTGCCACTATTGACGAACAAAAATACAGGCACTCAATATCATGGCGGCATGGTCACAGACGCTGATGGCAACCAGACAGTTGACGATCAGGCGATTGCTTTTTCGAGTGACAAGAATGCCTTATATAATGAAATCAGCATGAAGTATTATCTATTGCGCAATATCAGCAACGTCCAAGTTGATATTCTTGATGGTCAGGGCAATAAAGTTACGACTCTCAGCAGTTCCACCAATCTGACGAAGACCTATTATAATGCTAATTCGCAGCAGTACATCTACTACCATGCTCCAGCGTGGGATGGCACCTATTATGATCAACGTGATGGCAACATCAAGACGGCTGATGATGGCAGTTATACTTATCGTATTTCCGGTGTACCGGAAGGCGGCGACAAACGTCAAGTGTTTGATGTGCCTTTCAAGCTCGACTCTAAGGCGCCGACAGTTCGTCATGTCGCTTTGTCAGCCAAAACGGAAAATGGGAAAACCCAGTATTATTTGACAGCTGAAGCCAAGGATGATTTGAGTGGTCTTGATGCCACCAAGAGCGTTAAAACTGCAATTAATGAAGTGACGAATCTTGATGCTACCTTTACCGATGCTGGGACAACGGCTGATGGGTACACCAAAATTGAAACGCCATTATCTGATGAACAGGCCCAAGCACTTGGCAATGGCGACAATTCGGCTGAGCTGTACTTGACTGATAATGCATCCAATGCCACTGATCAAGATGCCAGCGTTCAGAAGCCGGGGTCTACATCGTTTGATTTAATTGTGAACGGCGGCGGTATCCCAGACAAGATCTCAAGTACCACAACCGGCTACGAAGCCAATACTCAAGGTGGCGGGACGTATACGTTTAGTGGAACGTATCCAGCAGCGGTTGACGGTACTTACACTGATGCACAAGGAAAGAAACATGATTTGAACACAACCTACGATGCTGCGACTAACAGTTTCACTGCCTCAATGCCGGTCACAAATGCTGATTACGCCGCGCAAGTGGATCTATATGCCGATAAGGCGCATACCCAGTTGCTTAAACATTTTGACACTAAAGTTCGGCTGACGGCGCCAACCTTTACTGATTTGAAATTCAACAATGGCTCGGATCAGACCTCTGAAGCGACCATCAAGGTTACAGGGACGGTTAGTGCTGACACCAAGACAGTTAATGTTGGCGACACCGTAGCAGCACTTGATGCACAACATCACTTTAGTGTTGATGTACCGGTTAATTATGGTGACAATACCATCAAAGTGACCGCCACCGACAAAGACGGAAACACCACGACGGAGCAAAAGACGATTACCTCGTCTTATGATCCTGATATGTTGAAGAATCCTGTGACGTTCGATCAAGGTGTGACATTTGGTTCCAATGAATTCAATGCCACCTCGGCTAAGTTCTATGACCCTAAGACCGGGATTGCGACGATTACTGGTAAGGTCAAGCACCCAACGACAACGTTGCAGGTTGATGGTAAGCAAATTCCAATCAAGGATGATCTGACTTTCAGTTTCACTTTAGATTTAGGTACTCTTGGACAAAAACCGTTTGGGGTTGTTGTGGGTGACACCACTCAAAACAAGACCTTCCAAGAATCGTTGACCTTCATTTTGGATGCAGTGGCGCCAACATTGTCATTGGACAGCTCGACAGATGCACCGGTTTATACCAACGATCCAAACTTCCAGATTACTGGAACAGCCACTGACAATGCGCAATATCTGAGTCTGTCAATTAACGGCAGTTCTGTCGCCAGCCAATACGCAGACATCAACATCAATAGCGGCAAACCAGGTCATATGGCTATTGATCAGCCCGTTAAATTGCTCGAAGGCAAAAACGTGCTGACTGTTGCTGTTACAGATAGCGAAGACAACACCACGACCAAGAACATCACAGTTTACTACGAACCAAAGAAAACACTGGCAGCACCAACTGTGACGCCAAGTACCACTGAACCAGCCCAAACGGTGACTCTGACGGCAAACGCTTCCGCAACGGGCGAAACGGTTCAGTATAGTGCTGATGGTGGCAAGACATATCAGGATGTTCCGGCAGCCGGTGTCACGATCACGGCAAATGGCACCTTCAAGTTTAAGTCGACTGATTTATACGGTAATGAATCACCAGCCGTCGACTATGTTGTCACCAATATCAAGGCCGATGATCCTGCACAATTGCAGGCAGCTAAGCAGGCACTGACTAATCTGATTGCTTCCGCCAAAACGCTAAGTGCCAGCGGTAAGTATGATGATGCCACAACGACTGCTTTAGCAGCGGCAACGCAGAAGGCACAAACGGCGCTTGATCAGACGAACGCCTCAGTTGATTCACTTACTGGTGCCAATCGAGACCTGCAAACTGCGATCAATCAATTAGCTGCCAAGTTACCTGCAGATAAGAAGACTTCGCTGCTTAACCAGTTGCAATCTGTGAAGGCTGCGCTGGGAACGGACTTGGGCAATCAAACTGATCCAATCACTGGCAAAACATTTACTGCAGCGTTAGACGACCTAGTGGCACAAGCTCAAGCAGGTACGCAAACGGACGACCAGCTTCAAGCGACTCTTGCCAAGGTACTTGATGCAGTATTAGCAAAACTTGCGGAGGGTATTAAAGCGGCAACACCGGCTGAGATTGGCAATGCTAAAGATGCTGCAACTGGCAAAACTTGGTATGCCGACATTGCTGACACATTGACGTCTGGTCAAGCCAGTGCTGATGCGTCTGACAAGCTTGCACATTTACAAGCTTTGCAAAGTCTGAAAACGAAGGTGGCAGCTGCCGTTGAAGCGGCCAAGACAGTTGGTAAAGGCGACGATACAACCGGTACTAGCGACAAAGGCGGCGCTCAAGGTACCCCGGCGCCCGCTCCAGGCGACATAGGTAAGGACAAAGGCGATGAGGGCAGCCAGCCTAGTTCTGGCGGTAATATCCCAACAAAGCCAGCCACAACGACGTCAACGAGCGCGGATGATACGACTGATCGTAATGGTCAACATACATCCGGTACTAGCGACAAAGGCGGCGCTCAAGGTACCCCGGCGCCCGCTCCAGGCGACATAGGTAAGGACAAAGGCGATGAGGGCAGCCAGCCTAGTTCTGGCGGTAATATCCCAACAAAGCCAGCCACAACGACGTCAACGAGCACGGATGATACGACTGATCGTAATGGTCAACTTACATCCGGTAAGGGAGCATTACCCAAGACAGGAGAGACAACTGAGCGGCCAGCGTTTGGCTTCTTGGGTGTCATTGTGGTCATTCTGATGGGGGTATTAGGATTGAAACGGAAACAACGTGAAGAATAGCCTGTCCATGCGTTGCGTTTAGGGCAGCAGCGTATCGACAAAAAGAAAAGGGCGCTACGATATTTGGAGTTGAGGTTCAAAGTCAAATGGTACTGATGACCGGTAAAATTTAATATTTTGAACCTTGCTTAGGCAGCTGACTTCACATTGTTGAGATCAGCTGCCTTTTGCTTATAGTTCATTGAGTAGAAACGGTTCTGTTGCGAAGTTTGAAAATCAAACGCGCCCTCTCTGAACTCCAAATATCTTAGGCTGTTATTCCCATTAATACCTTGATTTCAGTA
>CAJTYV010000068.1 GCA_910584195.1 uncultured Ruminococcus sp.
GCCCGAAAAACTTCAAAAAAAGTTATAAATTTTTTTGTCGTGGGCTTGACATACGGGTGCCGTAAGTCATGGTAGCGGATATGCGGCATATCGAGGCCCGCCAGCAGTTTACCAAAGCCGGTTGAAATCCAGTTGGCGGCTTGGGGCGCTCCGTTAGGCTTGCAGATCACAAGGTCATCAATGTTTCTTTGCCGTCGTCCGGCAGATTGCATTTTTATTCGGCTAAATGGTGTGGTTATTGAAGCAGTCCGTCACTTACGGTGATAACACGGTTGCTGCTTTTCGCCGCTTCCGGTGAATGAGTAACCATGATAATTGTCTGTCCGCGTTCCTTGTTGATACGCTGCAACAAACTCATTATCTCTGCTCCTGTATGACTATCAAGGTTTCCCGTAGGTTCGTCTGCAAACAGGATTTCGGGATTTCCAATTAGTGCGCGGGCGATTGCCACACGTTGCTGTTGTCCCCCGGACAATTCGCGGGGTGTATGCCCTCGTTTGTCCGATAAGCCGACTACCTCTAAAATATCTTTCAGAGGTTTTTTGTAGTCCCGCATTTTCTTTCCGTCCAACAAAAGCGGAAGCATGATATTTTCTGCCACATTCAAGTTGGGGATAAGGTTGTAAAACTGAAAAACAAATCCTATATTCTGCCGCCTTATCCGGCTCATTTTTTCATCATTGAATTTTGAAATATCCATGCCGTTCATAAAGACAGAGCCGCTTGTAGGTACATCAAGCCCTCCGAGAATATAAAGCAGCGTACTTTTTCCAGAGCCGGACTGTCCCATGATGGAAACAAATTCACCCTGTATCACTTTCAGCGATATGTTTTTCAGCACTCTTGTTTTGGTATCACTAAGCTGAAAGTCTTTAATTATATTTTTGCCCTCAATGGCAACTTCCTCTGTTAATATGTTCATTTGGCAAGACCTCCTATCTCAAATTTTATTTCTTCCACCAGTTTCATTTTTCGGCTTTTAAAAATTGGTACTATGGAGCCAAGCAGGGTGACGATAATTCCTAATGTTCCCGCAACGAGAAATGTCCAAATGTCCAGTTCCGGTGTCATTGAAATTTTGGGTGCCGCAACAAGGAAAATAGTCTGTATTTCCATGTAAGAAACAACAATAGCAATGACAGCGCCGATAAGCCCGGAAGAAAAGCCCTCTATCAGTGTCATCTTTCTGTTTTGACGGTTACTTAGTCCAATGGATTTATACATGGCAATGGTACGCCGCTTTTGTATATAGTTGATTAAAAGATTATTGATAACGCCGACAGTCGCAAGCAGCAGGATAAAATAGGTCATGCTGTGCATTGGCTGTAAAAATGCGCCAACAGTTGCGAGCGCGTCGTTATTAAATTCCTCCACGGTACGGCTCCAATTTGAGGTTTCCCCAAACAAAGCCCGTATCTGTACCATGATTGCGTCGGGGTCTGCGGCGGTATAAGCTAAAAGGTCATAGTCAGACGCGCCAAAGTCAGATACGGCGTACATAGATGGAATGACTGCTTCCACATCAGTTGCCCTTGATTTGAAACTGCCTGCCACTACATAGGAATTTCCGTTTGTTCCATTTGACAGCGTAATCGTATCGCCTATGGAAAAACCGCCCCGCTTCATGCAATCTTCGTTTATAATTACTGCCCGTTCACCAGAAGCAAAAGAGAGCGCAGCCTGTTCACTCATGTGACGATCCGTGTAATGAAGTGCAAACATGGAATTATACCATTCCAAATTATCCGTTCCCTCTAAACGGGAAATGGGTTCACGATTCCCCTGTACATTGTTCTTAAATACATAAAGAGGTAATACTTTTTCTGCTCCGTCCATCTCTTTTACCTGTTCCACAAATTCCGGCTTCATGTGTCCGTCGGCAAAACCTTGAAGCTCTGCGCCATGAAATACGTCGCTGATATAAGTTGTCACAAAATTCCCCACTACACGGATTGCAATAATCGCTGATATGCTGATGAACAGTAGCGTAATATTCTGCGTGACATTCTTATTATCTTTCATGTTGCGGGTGGCAATCCTGCCCTCATTTCCTGCTACCGCACCATAGAAGCGCTCCAATCCTGCGCTTGCTATATTTGTGAAAATCGGTATCACAAGGATAGTAGCAGCAATCAGACCTAACAGGGAAAAACCACCCGCAAGATAAAGCATAGTGCCGGACGCAAAGTGCGGCAACAAAGCGGACACGATAAACAATACAATCCCTATTCCGATAATCAGAGGACGCGGAATATGCTTTTCCTCTACCGTACCTAAGACAATATCTTTTATCGGTAGCCGGCTTGCCCTGCGGACAGGCAGCCATGCCGAACACAAAGACACGATCACCGCAACTGCAAAAGAAAGAATAACGCCGGGAACAGAGATAACAACAGGGATTACAATTCCCTGCGATAATGATTTGCCCATTCCCTGCAAGATGCCTTTTAATACAATCATACCAACAGGAATACCAATCAACCCGCCTGTGCAGCCGTAAAACAGGCTTTCTAAAAGCAGAATACGGGTTACGGTCTTTTCTGTCGCGCCGATACTGCGGAATGTGCCAATAATCGGTAAACGGTCTAAGGTAATGACTTTATAGCTGCTGTAAATGATAAAAATACTCATAGTTAATGAAAAGAAACTGATTAGAAAGAAAGGCAGGGATTTCTGCCTTGCGTCGGCGGCTGTCTGCGATTCATTGACAACCTCCGATACCCGGTACTTTCCGTTATCAAGAGCATTTTTCAGTTCAGAAATAAGATTTCCTGTTGTACTATTTGGGGCGGGTTCAATCAGAATTTCGCTATAACCGTCCTCCCACCCCAAAACTTCTTTTATGGTTTCCAAAGGCAGAAGTGCTGTTGCACCCCTTGTGTGACGCAGGAAAACTGTGTCATAAGCGGCAATTTCCGCTACTTCAAAATCCACTGGCGAACCATTTATTTGTAATGTAACAGTATCGCCTTTTTCTATGCCATATTTTGATGTAAACCTGTCCGGCAAGATAATCTGATTGCCGGAAAATGCGGTAACTTCGCCGTCACCAATTAGTCGCGGTTTATTGATTTGATTTAATGCTTCCATATCAGCCGCCAAGAGGTCAACCGTTTCATAGTATCCGTTTTCATGGTAAAGGGAAGTACCCTCTACAATGCCTGCTTTTGTCTGTATGTCTGGCAAGGCGGGAATATCGTCTGCATGAATACCGCCCTCCACACTCTGAACAGAAACAGTCGCCCTCCCCGCCATGCCGCACGCCATTTTCCGTTGTGCGCTTTCATAAGAAACGCCAATAGAAAAGGAAACGAACAGCAGCATAGCAGACAGCAGGATTGAAAGAAGCATAACGAGAGTTCTTGCTTTACGCTCTTTTACGTTTGTTAAGATATACTTTAGAATAATTTTCAAGTCCACACCTACTTTCCATGCGTCATTTCAACGAATTTTCGATTGCTTTCAGATTTCTTTTTCATGTTCCACCTCCTCGTCTATAAACAGAAAAAAGGTTGACCGTCCCTACACTTAACATAGTAAACGGTCAACCTTAATTAAATTTTTATCCTGCCTTAATTAACCTTAATTGCCGGGAAAACGGATAAGAAAAGAAGTCCCAACACCGTGGGTACTATGAACTGAAATTGTACCGCCATGAAGCTCTACAATGTTCTTTGCGATTGCAAGCCCTAAGCCTGTCCCCTCGGTTTTGCTCTCCGTATTTGCCCCTCTGTAATATCGCTCAAATAATCGTTCTGCCACCACATTACTCATGCCGCCGCCATTGTCTGATACGTTTATAGTCAACTCACTTTCAGAAGCCCCGATTTTTATGGTTACTTCCGAATCTTTCGTTCCATGCACAAACGCATTGATAATCAGATTTTGAAACGCCCTTATAAAAAGCTTTGTGTCAAAGGATAAGAGTGCTGTTTCGTCTGTAATATTATCGCTGCACTCGAACAAAATCATGCGGTTTTCGTATTCGGGGCGGTTCAATATATCAATGGACAGTTCCCGCAAGAAGCGGACAATATTCCGTTCCTGCCTGTTTACCGGAAGTGTGCCGTTTTCTAATTGCCATGTTAATTTTAAATCGTCAATCAGATTTTCCATATATGCCGCGTTTTTTAGCATAATGCCCGCATACCGCCTGTACTCAACTGCTGTTTTTTCTGTATCATCATATAAAACTTCCGCATAGCCTTTAATCGGGGATAGTGGGGTCTTTAAGTCATGGGTAATATTAGCAATCCATTCCCGGCGCATATTTTCCGTTTCCTCCCGCAGCTTATCGCTTGTCTTTACACCCGCGTCCAATTCATTCAGACTATTGTATAGATCCCTAAATGCGCCTTTTGCCTTAACAGGAAGATAACAGCGTTTAGAAATATCCTGTATAGACGTTACCAATTTGCGTATGGTTTTTGTCATAAGAAAACCATATACCAACCCTAAAGAAATGATTACTGCTAATAAAATGCCAATCGTTGAGAAAACAATTTTTTTCCCGCCTGTAAACCGTTCCCCGTTTAAGTACATGGTTACTTTTTGAATGTTCATAGGGAAATGGAGAATATAGGCATATTCCTTTCTGCACTCTGTTACAATACCTACAAAGGAAGTCATATCCTCTGTATCAAGGCGTCCAGTCTGATTAAGCTGTAAAAGGTCAGCGTTAGAGTAAGTGTCCTGTGCATTGCCAGGCTTTTGGCACGCATATACTTCATTTCCGGCGGTGTTCAAAATTTGCAGTCCGATATGGTTATCCTGTAATCGTTCTATGCCTGTCTGTTTTACCGTGGGGCTTCCGTCTACAAAGATAATGTAGTCCGAAAAATCTAAAGTAAAATTTTTAGCCCAATCGCTGCGAACATTTTTGCCGTTCGGGTTTGGCGCGGTAATGAGCATGGCAAAAAGGCAGCACACCATAAGGAGCATCCCTAACAGCGACAAGAAGAATATGGAATATATGTGAAAGGTGGTACGGTAGCCGGATTGCTTCATTTAATCAGTCCTTTTCTTTAGCTTATAGCCCAAGCCTTTTATCGTAATCAGTTGTTTCGGGGTTGACGGGGTATCTTCAATCTTTTCCCGAATATGGCGAATATGTACCATGATTGTATTATCACAAATGCTGCTGTATTCCCCCCACACCTGTTCATATAGTCGTTCCTTACTGATAATTTTATCTGCATTTTCCATGAGATAAGACAATAGCAGAAATTCCCTCCCGGTCAAATCAATTTCCTTTTCATTTTTATAAATCCGGCTGCTTTCTCTATCAAGCGCAAGTCCTCCGACAGTCAGCAGCCCTTTTACGTCTGTCCGCATGACAGACTGGTATTGCTGGCGGCGGAGCTGCGCTTTGATACGATAGACAATCTCCCGTGGACTAAAGGGTTTTGTGATATAATCGTCGCCGCCGCAGGACAGTCCAAGTATTTTGTCAATATCATCATTCTTTGAGGAAAGAAACAGGATAGAGCAAAACGAGAACTCCCGTATTTGCTTGCAAACCTCAATACCGTCAATGTCCGGCAGCATAATATCCAAAACAACCACGTCCGGTTGATATTCCCGGCATACCTGTACAGCGTCCATACCTGTGTACACTTTCTTAATGTTTTCAAAACTATCTTGACGCAATACTTCTTCTATTAAATCAGCAATGTCTTTTTCATCATCTACTAACAATATCTTACTATCCATTGATTACACCGCCTTTTCTCCTGCCGTCAACAGGCTTTATTGCGTTCTTTGGTATTAGCCACATATAACTAAATTTAGAAACACCGGGTATACGGTTTTCTTCGCATAGCTTCTGTACCCGTCTTTCTGAAATGCCCCAATTTTTTGCTGCTTCGGAAGCTGTAACGTACTCTGTCATATTATCTACGCCCTTTCTTAAATCACATTATATACGGACTTACGAACAATAGCAATAGACAGGCTACAAATGATATGTTCTATTACAGTCAATACTATGATATGTGTACTCATACCCAAGATGGAAAGGTGAACGGTAAAATGTAATAGGGTGAAAAATATGAAGCAGGATAAAGTGAAATATGATTTTATGGTTTTCGGGCAAGCCATAAAAGAAGAAAGAAAGGCAAAGGGCATATCGCGCAACCAGTTAGCGGACAAGCTGAACATTGCGCCGCGCTATATCGCGTCTATTGAGAACAGCGGACAGCACCCAAGTCTACAAATCTTTTATGAGCTTGTCGCCTTTTTAGATGTGTCAGGTTGACACATCAGATACAGCGTATTTAATTAACCTTTTCCCAGCAGCTAAAGTTCTTACCAGCTGGTAGAAAGATGTAGGACGGATTTTACGGACATTCAAAATAAAAAAGAATGTGGAGGTAACAGACTATGGCAAAGACGATTTTTGAGGAACTGGGCGGCAAATGCGAGCGGCAAGGAGATTACTTAATACCGTGCTTAACCGTACCCGCCGAAGAAGAACAGCCGATAGGCACATGGGGACAGAGGCACTTGGGCTATCTGAAGCAGTGCCGCAAGGTTACATACACCAATCTTTTCACAAGCGGCAGGCTGAATACATACCTTGCCGACATTGACAGGCAGGCGCAGGAACGCTCCTACAGGCTCATAGAGGGCATGAAACAGGCACAGGGCATAACGGAACGCTTAAAGGAAGAAAACTCCTTAGAATGGACAGGGTGGCTCAACAACATAAGGGCTTGTGCGAGGGAGATTGTGAACGAGGAAATTATTTATGTATAGCAGAATGGCGGCAGGATTATATCATATTCTGTCGCTTTTCTGGTTTCTAATTAGGGCAATTTCTATTAAGATAATTTAAAAAAGTTATGTTATTATATTAAATAGGGAAAGGAGTGTCATATATGAACAATAATAATACAGTAGTAGAAAAAATAGTAGACTATATAGAAACGCATATTAACGAGGATTTGTCGCTTGATAAAATAGCAAATGCATTAAATTATTCAAAATTCTATATAGCCAGAATTTTTACCGAAGAAACAAAATGTACGGTTTATAAATACATACAGGGGCGCAGGCTGACTTTGGCTGCTCAAAAACTGGTAGAAACAGAGCAGCCCATTGTTGAAATTGCTTATGAAGCACATTATGATTCACAGCAAGCTTTCACATTAGCTTTTAAACAGTTATATGAATGTACGCCTAATATTTATCGAAAAAACGGTATGTTCTATCCTAAACAATCGAGGATATACATGATAAGTTCGTTTGATAGATGCTCATTTATATATTATTTAACAGGGGGTAAATTGGCAGCATGAGTACAATTCCGTATGTTATTGAACAGACAAGTCGAGGAGAACGAAGTTATGATATTTTTTCAAGACTATTGTCCGACAGAATTGTTTTTTTAGGAGAAGAAGTAAGTGATGTTTCAGCAAGTTTGATTATTGCACAAATGCTATTTTTAGAATCACAAGACCCAGGAAAAGACATTCAGTTATATATAAATAGTCCAGGCGGTTCTGTTTCGGCGGGGTTTGCTATTTATGACACAATGCAATATGTCAAATGCGATGTTTCGACAATATGTATAGGTCTTGCTGCAAGTTTTGGAGCTTTTTTATTGGCAGGAGGTACAAAAGGAAAACGTCTTGCTTTGCCTAATGCAGAAA
>CAJTYV010000069.1 GCA_910584195.1 uncultured Ruminococcus sp.
TATAACCCTGCTCCTTTCATTGCCTGCGAGTCCGGGATTTCAATTCCAAACCCGCAGGTTGAGAAATTCAATTTTCAGCCTTATCTCCCTACATAAAACAATTGAATGCCGGAAATACTCTTTCATCATTGTTATTTCGTATTCCGTTTTCCAACACGGAACGAAGCAGGACCGGATTCAGATGCTCTGATTTAATATGATCCAAATAGCCATTTTCAACCAGAATTTTAATCATTACCTGTCGAATTTTCTTAATTGTACTATCGCTCCACGAAGAGACAAAATCATCCTGCTCCTGTATCTGCATGAAAAATATATTTATGTCCTTTTTTCCAAAGGAAAACTCCCGCAAACGATACTTTTCCCCGATTACCGTCAGCATAAAGTCCCATATCAGGCGATATCTTTTCATCATCGCATACAGGCAGATTTGCTTTGCTGTATCCGTTGGCTGCGTTGTTATCGCAGTAATCAAGCCTTTATCATTTAACGCATATAATCTTGCAAGGCAGGCTTTTGACATAGAGGCAAGTGATTTTTCCGTGGGATACTGAAACAAATTCTCATCCACAATCCGTTTCATCACTTCACTGTCCTCCAAGCCCTCCGCCATTAATTTTGCAGTTGTCCGCATTTCATAAAATAAAAACTGTTCTCTGGTCAATTGTCCAGAACCTTTGTAGGGACTTGCATTATGCGTTTCTGACATTT
The DNA here is from genome assembly GCA_910584195.1 of uncultured Ruminococcus sp. Lineage (GTDB taxonomy): Bacteria > Bacillota > Clostridia > Oscillospirales > Ruminococcaceae > Ruminococcus. The sequence goes on from CAJTYV010000069.1 coordinate 712, forward strand.
GATACCTCCATGATTACAGATAAATCTTCCTATACTTTCTCAATACAAAGCCCTGTCAATATCCTGCTCGTCGGGATTCCCTATTTGTGCCCGATTTTCACAGCCTGCCTAATTATTCTGCGTTTTTATAGCCAGTTCGTTATTATAAATCATTCCATTTCACACAGCTTATACGTTCCTTTTCCTATTTTTTTGACTAAGCCGGCACTTTCGCTCTGATTCAAAACCCTCTGGAGTTGTCTTGCGCTGCAATGAAGATGAAAAGCTGCCTGCTCAATTCCCTTCAAGACCCCATAGTCGCATTTATACTTCATATACGACATAACCCGCTCTGTAAGAGAGGCAGGAACGGCCTCCATGGTGGTCATCGTTCCGATTTTAGTGGAAAGGCTGTTGCAAATCAGAGCCAGAAACCTGTTATTCGAGAGCAGCGTTTCCCTGTTCTTATCAATGGAAAATGCGATACAAGTCAGGCTTTCAGCCGCTTCAGCGTAAACATCGCCGCTTCTGGGATAAAAGATGTCCATGTCTCCGAGAAAGTAGTCTGTTGTACCGTTTGACAAAGCATAGCGTGTGCCGTCATCACGAATGATGTAAATATTGATAGAACCCTGCTCGACTATCTGGAACAATGATTCGGTCTGAAAAGGAGAACTCACGAATTCGCCTTTTTCATATTTTGTCAAATAAAAGTCTATATCTATCGTATCAAGGACAGAATGATATTTACTTTTGGCGATACAGGCGGCAACCTTTTTTTCATCAAATATTCTTTCCATGGAATTCTCCTAACAAGACATATGTCTTGCTTTTTGAATCAATTATACGATATAGTTGTAGAAAATTCAAGGGAGGAAAGGTAAATATGCCATCTGTTTTTGAAGAAAAGAACAACCCGAAAGCAATTATGCGGGTTGGTTTGCCCGCAATGCTGGGGCAGCTTACCACATTAATCTATAATCTTGCCGACACATTTTTTGTATCATTGACCAAGGAACCCGCAATGATTGCCGCCGTGACACTGTGCGCCCCTATATTGCTTATCATCATGTCCATTGCCTGTGTTTTTGGGATGGGCGGCGGCAGCGTGATCGCCAGATTATTGGGGGAAGAAAAGAAAGAGGAATCCGGCACCACTATGAATTTTTGTGTATATGCCATGGCCATTGCGGGAATTGCTGTTCTTGCTTTGGGACTGGCATTTTTGCAGCCATTGGCAAAAATCTCTGGCGCAGACGCAGAATTTTTTGAAAATCCTCTGCATGTCAGCTCCTATGCTTGGGATTATCAATATGATGACCAGCTATTTCCAGGCACTGGGTAAGGCGGTAAAATCACTGACCATTACACTTTTGAGAAATGCAGTGCTGTTTATTCCGGGTGTAATGATTCTGAACCATTTTGGGAAACTGAACGGAGTCATTGCGGCACAGCCTGTTGTCGAAACATTGTTGGCAATAATTTGCATACTAATGTATATAATAGATATAAAATCAGCTGGTCAATAATCGCTCCCTACCTGTTGTGGCATTAAAAAGAACCAGAAAAACCGTCTCTGCCCGCTTGTAACGATTCATAAATCTTATGTCAGTTTTTTGGATTTACACAAAACTTGAAACGTTCTCCAAAAATCGAGTAGGGAAGAATTTCTCCCTACTCGTCGCGCGGGGCGCACGTTGTGTAAGCAACAATTTCATCTGTGCGCCCCTGCGCATAAAAAAACGCTGCAATCTATCTTAAACTGTAATAAAGAGTGCAGCGTTTTATTGTTCTTCCGCAGAACAGGTATATTATATTCAAAAAACCGTTTTATATGTTGTAACAGGCATTTTCCGAATCATAACCTGCTATATCTACGAAAAAACCGAAATTAAAAGCTATTCCGTTACACTTACACTATTTTCCAAAAATACCATTTTGCTATGCAGTTTCTCCCGCAGCTTAACCATCCAATCCGGTTCATTTGGGTATTTTTCGTCAAGACAGCGAATTAATCTGGCATAAGAATATAAATTACAGAATCTGCGCATCAGGTTTAACTTTTCAGCATAATCTGGTTCTAACATTTTTACACTTTGATACCCTCGCAGAAAAGTAGTTTTTGCGATTAATTTCCTGTCTGCCGGAATATTCTCCAGCAATGCATCCAGAGCCTGTTCCAAATCAAGCAAAAAGAAGTGATACATACCATCTTCAAAGTCAATTACTGTGCAGCATTGCCTGGTTTCATCCCAAAATACATTATCCGGCTCGAAATCGTAATGAACCAATCCAAAAGAATCATTTGTCTGCGGAAGCACCTCCAACGCTTGCTGAACCCCCTCCAACTCAACCAACATTTTATTGGGAGCATGGTATTTTTCAAGCGTTTTCCCAATCCATAGCAGGACATCACGATATGTCCATTTTCTGATTTTCGGAGTATATTCAGCGGATAGGATATGAAGCTGTCCAAGAGCCTTTCCATACGCATACACAATATGATCATTACAGTCGGAATCTTCTATGGAATTTCCGTCAGCCCCATCGAAGACACTGGCATAATATTCCCCCCAAATTGAATCAAGTGTAACAACAAGTTCGCCTGAATTGGATGCAACTGGAATTACGGAAGGATAACTCCTGCTTTGCAGATAGCACAAAAATTCTAATTCGCCTTTTAGATTGTTTTCTATTTTCTCCGACACAGGAGATAAACGCAGAAAACGCATATTCCCATGCCATAAGAAAGGATAGATCGCATTTGATGAAATTCTAAAATGTTGCAGGCAATCATCAAGCGTCTGTGTATCGTATTCCCAGCTTTTCAATGCAAACTTTGCAAGGTCATAGTTTTCGTATAAATATTTTAATTTTAGCATATAAGTCCTTTCTGAAGCACTGGCTTCTATCCGTTAATATAAATTCACCTCATATATTTCGGATTTATCACGACTCATATTCTTCTGATATGCTTTCATGTCAATCGCCTCCCTTCGATAACAATGTACTGCAACTTATTTTAATGTACCAAATTAATTATACCACTTCCTTTCTCCATTTACGATAATAATATAGGGCATATCAATCGCTACGTCATATATTTGTTATCGTTCCAGCAGCTTTTCAATTTTCTGTTTCTGCTCCTTCAAGTCATTCTGTTTCTCATACAGATTATTTCGCTCTTTGTACAGTTCTTTCATGCTGAAAGAAATACTTGGCAGCAAGAACACAAATGTCCGCCAGATTGCAAAGGTTACGGGAATTAGTGCTACAACACTATATTCTATTATACAAAAGGACTCCAATATCCGATTTGACTTTGCCTTGCGGCTGGCAAACGAATTAGAAATTGATGTGAATGAGATATGTGCCGCCAGTCCCTTCTCCGGCGCTATTACTGAAGGGATATGGCACATTCCGCTGTTGAACTGCTTGCAGAGAATTATAAGGCAATGTTCGCACTTGATAATGCAAGAAATATTCTGCTCGATTTGGCAAAAGAATATTTGCAAAGCGAAATACTTGCAGAAGTAACCGATAGCCAGTTTGGAAAAGGTTGTTCTGAATATGTTGCACATGCTATTCAACATTATTATGGCGTATAATGGTAAGTAGGTAATCATCCGTACCTTGACTTTCAAAAACAGCCACCTGTTTATCAGGTGGCTTAAGTCATCCCTTATTTTTTGTTCTGAATTCATCCGGCAGATCATCCGACCAGGGAAGCAGCCGATTAAGCTCTTCCGGCTTCGGGAAAGGCCCCATCTGTCTCAGCTGGTCCAGTACGTATGTCAGGTATACATACGGTTTCAGACCATTCAGGAGTGCCGTCTCCGTGATGCTGTATACGACGGCACTGGCATCTGCTCCCCGAATGCTTTTTGCAAAAAGCCAGTTCCGGCGTCCCACAGCGAAATTCTTGATTGCTCGTTCGGCACTGTTGTTGTCTATGCTCAGGCGCCCGTCTTCCAGATACCGGCGCAGAAATGCCTCCTGGTTCAGGGTATATAAAATGGCATCACCAATAAGGGAAGACCTGTCCACAGAATCTTCCATCGAATGCAGCCATTCAAACAGTGCGTCCACAACGGGACGGGACTGTTTCTGTCGCTCTTCATACCGTTCTTCCGGTGTTTTGTTTTTGATCAGCTCCTCGACTTTGTACAGGATCCCAATCCGTGTCATCGCCTGGTATGCAACGGTTTCTTTCAGCTGCTCCTTTGTGAAATCCTTTTTCAGTGCTGTGAGGGCTGCATCAAAACGGCGTCTTGCATGGGTAAGGCATCCGGTCACGGTGATGGAATCGTCCAGACCGTGGTATGCCTGGTAACCGTCGCAGGTCAGGTATCCATGAAACCGGCCGTCAAGGAACTTCACCGGATGGTATCCCGCCCGGGTCCTCTCGTAATCGAAGAGCGCCATCTGCGGGGAACCGCTGTATTCATCCGTAAGATATACCCACATCCAGTTCTGGGTGGAACCCTTCTGGTCCGGTTCGCCAATCACCTGTATCCGCGTCTCGTCACAGTGGATGTACCGGCTTTTGAGGAATTCCTCTTTCATCCGGCCATACAGCAGCTTCAGGTAACGGTCCGCACAGCTGATGATCCAGTTGGCCATGGTTTTTGTGGAAAGGTTCAGGCCATACCGGGCGAATTCCCGTTCCTGTCTCGCCAGAGGCATCCCGTTGACATACTTGGCATTCATAATTCCGGCTATCAGGGACGGTGTTGCAATACTTCCCTTAATCAGAGGCGGTATCTTTTCCGGACGCTTCATGGAACCGCATTCCGGACAGCTGTATACATAGGTCACTTCTTCCACAACCTCGAATCTTACTGGAACAAACTTCAGGCGCTTTACTGTCTCTTTCGTAACAACCTTATACTTCTTTCCGCAGTCCGGACAGGAACGGTCTTCCCCGGTCAGCCTGTATTCAAGAGTTCCGCTGACTTTGAAGCCTGAAAGATCCTCTTCCTTCTTTCCTGCGCGTTTTTCTCGCTTATACGATGAAGAATGGATTTCCTCAAAGAAGGCTTCTTCTGTCTCTGGGTCAGCGGATGCCTCTGCCTCATTGAACATCTCCAGCTGCTCATACCCATCTGCATATTTTTCACTGGAGGAACCAAACCTCTTCCTCTGCGCAAGCGCAGGAAAAAGGCACTGGCAGCATGTAGAAATATGGCTCGAAAACAGCATGCTTTTCGTATTTTCTGCGAATTGACGCCTAGTTTTGCACCACAATTTGGGAATGGCGTTCCTTGAAATCATCTTTCTGGTCCAAGGAAAGCCCGTCACACAACCAGCGCATTTCTTTCAGTGTCACCTGGCAGAGTTCATCCGAGGTGTCCGGCCAGTGAAAAGCATCACGGTCAAGTCGTTTCATCAGAATCCGAATCCGTCCCATTGGAGAATCTTGATGAAGGTACGCCGGCAGTTGCAGAATGCACCAGGCCAAGCATTTTCTTTCAAAGTCCTTATCAGCACCTGGAACAACTCCGGAGGACAGGACGGAGCCGCCTCAATCCGGATGTATCCTGAAATAAGGAGGCGGACTGCTGCGGTTCCAGTAGGTCATTATCGAAACAGGTATCTGCTGTTCTGTACACCAGTCCCGACAGGTCTGTCCGCTGGATCGGAACTCCCGAATCCGTTCGGACCAGAGCCTGGCCTTTTCCCCAATTTTCTCCTTGCTAGTACCATGGCATATATCATCTTAATAGCGCATTCTGACACCAATTAAACAATAGTAAAAAGGCTCTATCGAAATCATAATCAATATGGTCTTGTAATGATATACTCAATTCCAAAACAAGTTTATCCTCGTCTTGTACGCATTCAAGCAATTCCCGTTTTGTTGGAATAAAATTACCACTACTTAGATAATACAAATGTTGCACAATGAAAAAAACTGATTTACAAGTTATCGGCAACTTTATAACATTATACTCCCTGTCGGCGTGTATATAGCGGTGACAAATTTCGTGATATAGATTATTCAAACTTAATTTTACATAGTTTCTTTCATCTTCAATGGTGTATGCAGGAACAAGTTTTTTCAGTTCTCCGTAATAGTCTTTAGTCGTATTCAATAAATGGAATATTTCCAACGGATTCCAATGTTCTAAATCAGCCTTTCCACAAATAAAGCCACAGGATTTGTCAAAATTTCCTACGGAAACAAGTGCTTTTTGATAGGTTTCCAAATCCTCAACCGAAAGATTGTCAATCACAGCCATAATATCAATATCACTGTTTTCCGTTTCTTCGTTACGAAGATAGCTGCCCTGTAATCCAATATACATCAGCCTTTCACCAAAAGCGTCTTTTAATAAAATTATTAATTCGTCAACATATTCATCTATTCTAAGCATTCCGGATCACCTATCTCCTCATTTCCAAGATATTTCATGTATTCTTTTCCCTCATGAAAATTCATTATCGGGCGGCGAAGTTTTGACGGGAACAACGGTAATTTATTTAACATAGACAAATCCAGCCAATCAAACCCAACCTGATTAGTATCACCCTGAAGTGTTGCATATGGGGCATTACCCAAGTAATCACATAAAAATACTAAATCCATTCTGTGAAAACTCTCACCGTGAACCCCCTCTATAACAAAGTAAGTAGGTAATCATCCGTACCTTGACTTTCAAAAATAGCCACCTGTTTAT
>CAJTYV010000070.1 GCA_910584195.1 uncultured Ruminococcus sp.
GCACGACAGTCTGGCGGCTGCCATGGCATTTCTTACAGTGGATAAGCCCGTCAGCTTGTTCTATGTATTCGTCCCCGGCAAGCTCTATATCTCCGGTGGCTCTGTCAATGGCCGCCCTGACTTCTGCGGTAATCTCAATCATATGCTTGCTACGAAAGTTCTTCCTATTACCTACAACGCTTCTTACATCCTTATTCAATTTTTGCCGGACAGCGATTATTTTTCCTCACCCTCAACCTCTGCGATCTCCCGTGCGGTGGCGGTGACTATCCGTATTCCCGTATCGCTCATATCATCAAGGAGCGCGTCAAGCTGCCGCCGCTGGGTATTTTTCCCGGTGGGCTGCTCCAAAAGGAATTGATCTACCGAGATATTATAGCGCTGTATTAGCTCAAAGAATATCTGTAAACTTGGGTGCTGCCCCTTATTCTCAATACTCGCAAGGTAGCGCGGCGAGATAAACATTTCGTCGCCTACTTTCTTGCGGCTCTCCTTGCGTCCTTCACGCGCTGCTTTGATTGCTTCCCCAAAAGCCTTAAAGTCATATCGTGGTACTGGTCTTTTTGCCATAATTATTCATCCTGTTACATTTTACTGTTCATCTTTCTTCTTGGATATGTCTACACAGTACATACTATTAGCCAAAATAGAACATATAGCGAACAGAAATTTGTATATGGAAATAAGACACCTTATTGACTTTTTTATGTGGCAATGGTAGGATAAACAGACAGGAGAGTGAGATCAGCTATGGACTATAAAAAAGAGCTTCACGATTTGTTTCTAATGCAGCAAGCGTATGGAACCTTATTTTCCCTCATAAATAAACTGCATATTACAGGAGATACTTATTTTGACGATCTTACATCACGTCAATTTATGACAATCGTTGCAATATTACATTTAACAGAAGAAGAAACAACAATAAACAATATCGCACGCAAATTGGGAACAAGTAAGCAAAATGCAAATCGTATGGTTTCCAGTATTGAGAAATTGGGATATATTGAGATTATTCCCAGTTCTAAAGACAAACGAGCTACCAATGTTCGTTTTACAGACATTGGAAAACAAAAAATAATTGAATGTTCTCAATATGCTGTCGATTTTATGGCAGACATATTCAGGCATTTCTCAACGGAAGAAATTGAAACTTTATGGAATTTACTGCGTAAGCTGTATGAATTTGACGGGAGCCATCAAGACGGGTTTGAAGAAAGTGGTTTACCGCTCACGTCTGATACCGGATTAGGCGAAAGCATTTTACAGCATTTCGCACAGAAAAGAAAATCTTTAGAATAAGACAGCAAAATGGCTGTCTTATTTTTTTACCGCTCGATTAGACACCATGTTGACTTTTTGGCAAAGCCGTGCTATCATGTAGTTCGACAACAAGGTGTCTATTGAAAGGAGCAGTATTATGACGGAAACAGTCATTGTCAAAAAATTGAATAAAAGCTATGGACAGAAGCCTGTCATTAAGGATTTGAGTTTTTCTGTCTTTCAAGGTGAAATTGTTGGGCTATTAGGCGCGAATGGCGCTGGAAAAAGCACAACGATCAACATCTTATCCACAATTTTAAAGCATGACAGCGGAAACGTCTTAATTGGTGGATTTGATTTGATGAAAGATAAGTCAAAAATCAAAAAAGTTGTAGGTATTGTCCCGCAGGATTTAGCAATCTATGAAGAAATCAGCGCAGAAAAAAATGTTTCATTCTTTGCCAGCCTATATGGTTTGAATGGAGCCGAGCTAAAGGCAAATACTTCTAAGGCACTTCAACAGGTAGGGCTATATGAACACCGCACAGAAAAGCCTAAGACCTTTTCGGGAGGAATGAAACGTCGCCTTAACATAGCGTGTGCTATTGCTCATGCCCCTAAACTTATTATTATGGACGAACCGACTGTTGGCATTGACCCACAATCCCGCAATCATATTTCAGCATTGCTCATATTGCGGTATTGCTATTACTTTTAACTGTTTTTCCACCGCTTTTGCCCTGTTTATCGCTACTGTATTTGACAGAAATACGAATTTGATTGCAACAGGTATTAGTGTTGTTACCTGTATCGTAGCTGGGTGTTTTATTGAAATCAATACAAACAATCCCGTATTAGCAGCAATATTCAAAATTATTCCTCAAACTGAATTTATGGAGCTTGTGCATGGAATACAGTTTGGCAAAAACTATTTTCAATTCCGCTATGGAATTGCTTATATTCTGCTCTGTTCTCTGTTTTTTGTGGCTATGGGTATCAACATTGCTAAAAGAAGAATATCGAAAGGAGAATACTAATGTCGGTAGAAACAATCATCAAACTTGAAAATGTAGTAAAAGTTTTTTACAATTTAGAGGTAATTCATAATTGTAATATGAATGTACCCAAAGGTGCGATATATGGGTTTGTTGGAGCAAACGGAGCCGGAAAAACCACAATATTAAAATTGATAATGGGACTGCTCAATCCTATATCCGGGGAAATTACAGTTATGGGAAACCATATTCCCGCAGAACGTCACAAAATTCTAAAGAAAATCGGAAGCATTATTGAAACGCCAATTTTTTACGACCACTTATCCGCAGAAGAAAATTTACGCCTGCACCTTGAATATATGCAAGTACCAGCAACTATTGAAATTATACAGGCGGCATTACATAAAGTCGGGCTTAATGGAGTAGGCACACAATCTGTTGACAGATTTTCATTAGGAATGAAACAACGCTTAGGGATAGCAAGAGCTATTATCCATGAACCCGAAATCTTATTACTGGACGAACCGATTAACGGTCTTGACCCTATGGGTATCAAAGAAATGAGGGATTTATTTCACTCACTCTCACAAGAGCATAACATGACAATTATTATTTCAAGTCATATCTTGAGTGAAATTGAAAATATTGCTGACCTAATTGGAATTATTGTGAAAGGGCAAATTGTGAAAGAACTTTCAATAATGGAAATACAAAATGCTTTTCCTGCTGGTTTAGAAGAATACTTTTTTGAAGCGATGAACGGAGGTAAAATTTGATGAAACATTTAATACAGTTAGAGTTAAGAAAAGTAAACGCTCGTCCATACCTTTACTCCGGAATAATTATTGTGATATGTATGTTGGGACTGCTTTATACCTTTTCCATGATCGCCTATTCGGGCAGAGATCATGATGCTGCTCAATTTTCCAGCTATCATAACATTTGGGTACTGGTAAACGCTTTGCAGACAGCGGCATATTCCGTTTTAACTGCTGTAATGTTTTCAACCTTTCTGTTGAAAGATTATTCGGGCAAAAATGCTATTCTAATATATTCTTACCCGGTAGAACGCAGAAAACTTCTTAATAGTAAAATTGCTTTGGTGTGGCTATTGGTAGCATTTTTTATGATATGCGGAACTGTCATAATGTACGTTATTTTTTCATTATCAGAAAAGCTGTTCCCATTAGTACCCGATCATCTATCTGCTGCATTGTGCGTAAAAGTTTTTTCTGAAACTGTGCTTTGTCTGTTTCTTTCTTTATTTATTGGAATTATTTCTGTAAGAATTGGGTTTGCAAAAAAATCTATACAGACAACGATCATTGCGTCTGTTATTATATGTGCCTGTACCGCAAATGTAATATCGACCATGAGCTATTCCTACATTCCTGTTATTGTATTGTTTTGTGTAGCAGCGTTTTTAGCATTTATTTCTTATAGAGGGCTTAAAACCAAAGTTGAAATTGCAGAAGCATAAAACTTAGCATTGACTTAAAATTTCATATATACCAATATCTGCCCAGCGGCAGAAAAGAAAAAAACCGCTGTTGGGCAGATAATTTTCTATGCTCTTTTTCTTAAATATTTTTTCATCTGTGCGATGCCGCTTAAAACGGAGCGGCGCACCGCGCTCTTATCCACGCCCTCGGCCAGGGCAATTTCCCGGTAGGTCATGCCGAGGATAATGTGGGCGTCCACCCGGCGGCCCTGGATCTCCGGCAGGCTGTTCAGTGCGTTCCATAAATGGAAAAACCGCTCCTTGAGTTCCAGTGCCTCGTCCGGGGTGAGCTCATGCTGGCAGGCGGAATACTCGATGCCATCATCCGCGTCCAGAGAATAGTATGCCCTGTTGTAGCGGGCCCGCTCGGTATAGGCTGCCTCGGAGCGGACACTGGCCCGGAGAGTCCCGGCCACCTCGTCAGAAACCTCCATATATTCATCCTGGGTGTACCAGTAATAAAAATCGCGCAAGTTGATAGTTGTCATGGTATGTACCTCCATATCGTTTTTTGTTGGGTTGCATGAAACAATATGGGGGTGGCGGGCGCATGAAATGACATTGTTCTTTAGGTACTGGCAAATTTCGTGTTCCTGGCCGGAGTAATCCGGTGGGAGTGCTATGCTTTTTTTGACGAATTATATTGGTTGGAAATGCAAAGAAACACAGCAATATTATTTTGTCTAAAAGGTATCACTGCGATATAAAAACTGTATTATGTGTATGTTCAACCTATATGAAATTGGGGCAGTCCCCTAAAAGAGAACTGCCACAAAGCGTTTGTTGTCTTATTCTTCCGGCAGAAATCCTCCTGCAAGCGTGCCGCCGTCCGCTGCCTCAAAAGCCTTTGTGAATTGATAGCCTTGCCGCATCAAAGCAAGCTGTTCTTTCCATGTTGCATACAGAGCGTCAACATCGGCTTGTGTCCATTCACGGCAAACATATTCCTCATCTGCGTTTTTGTACCAAAAGGATTTGTCACCGTTGTCTGCAAGCTGCTGATAGTATGCGCGTTCTTGCTCTATCCAGCTTTCAAATTCATCGGCTTGCCAAAATTCGGGCTGGTTAGCCGTCTTGCCTCCCGGTGCCAAGTCGGTTCGTACTTCCACATCACCGTTTGCAGAATTTGGTGAAGTGTTGGTTGCATTTGCCGCAAAAACTAACCTGCTAATGGACAAAAGCATGATGACGGCAAGTGCTGTCCCACAAAGGATAGGTTTGTGTTTCATAGTATTACCTCCGTTTTTTGATTTCACTCGTCTTTTGAGTGTATCGACATGATAGCACCCCTATATGAAACCTGTATGAAACGTATGTTAAAGTAAAAATTTTTGTCGATAATCATAGCGATATTGTAAAGCGCATACCCACTGGCTCTTTCATAGGGTAAAAGGAATGTGGCAAATCAAGATAATTCAAAATAGATGCTACGATATATAAGCCAAGACCATTTCCGCCGTCTTTTTTATTTCGGGCATAATCTGGACGATAAAAGGGCTCAAAAATTTTTTTAGGTGCTCTGATGGTATAGGTAAACACTCATTTTCAATAACCAGGTTACGGTTATCAAAATAAACAGATATTGTTCCTCCGGGAATAGTGTAAGCAACAGCATTTGCAAAAATATTTGAAATAGCTTTCGAGATCATCTTCGGAGGCAAGCATACGGGAAACTGATTTAATAGGGCCATTTTGAAAATCATACCATTTGCCTGTGCTATCAGTTGATACTGTTCACATAAAGGCAGTAAAAGTGCAGTAGCATCAAAAGTCGTTGACGGTTCAGTGTCTATGCTTGTCCCCAATTTTGATGTATCCAAAATTTCTGTAATCATTCCAGCAATTTGTTCACTCCGCTCTTTGCATAGGGGCAAATAAGCATTGTAGTCTTTATATTTTCCAATCCCCATAACCATATTATCAAGAATAGCATTAAGCGCAGTAACAGGCGTTTTTAATTCATGTAATGCCATTCTCAGAAAATCTATTTTTTGCCTTTCTACTTCGGCCACCTGTTCTTTTTCATGTTCAAGATTTTCGATCGTTTGCAGTAACTTTGAATATAATTTGTTAATACTTTCCGATGATAGACCTATTTCATCTGCTGATTGCACCATGCATTTAGCGTCTTTTTTCAAAATAGTCATGGAAAATGTAGTATCTACAATATGCTTAATCGGTTTTGTAATTGCCTTTGAAAAAAAGAAAGCAGATATTAAAGAAATAAGCACACACATACCCATTGTGTATGGTAATGAGCCAAGAATAGCTTGTGTTACTTCCTCATTACGCGGTACTTCTGCTGGAATAATATTTCCAGCCGTACCGGGGTTTAAGGGATTATCACTTGCAAAAATAGGAGCAAGAAGATAAAACATTCCACTTGCTAATAAAGCTATCATCAACATAAGAAAAAGCGTATATATAAAGATTTTCGGAAATAACTTCAGCCGTTTCATTCGTCCACCTCGTATTTATATCCTATTCCTTTGACAGTAACAATACAGTCAAGTCGTAATTTTTTTCGCAAATTTCTTATGTAGACATCCACTGTCCTGTCAATAATCGGGGCATCACTCCCCCATAGGTCATCAAGAATTTGGGAGCGGGTAAGCACTAACCCTTTATGCTCTACTAACAATCTCAACAAATCAATTTCTTTTGGGGTAATATCAATTTTGCCATTCGGGTCTTTGGCCGTATATCCAGAAAAATCTACTATCACATCACCAAAGGTCATTGTATTGAGAACATCGGTGCTTCCGTTTCTGCGTAAAAGTGCCGCAACGCGTCTGCCAAGCAGTACCATAGAAAACGGTTTTGTAACATAGTCATCCGCTTGCTCATCAAAACTTGTAACTTGCGTATATTCGTCTTTAATAGCTGTGAGCATAAGAACAGGAACAGAGCTTTTTGCGGATTTCATGTAACACACCAAGTCCTGTTATTGTAGGGAGCATAATATCAAGAACAACAAGATCAATTCTCTGCTGAGCAAAAGCATCCAATGCCTCACCGCCATCATAGGCTGGAAAAGTATTATGTCCTGCGGATTCTACATGAGCCATTCTGCAATCTTGTCGAGCGAAATGAAATACTACCGAAAGATGAAATTGTATTTCGTTCTCATGTGCTCACCTGAAATGTAGAATGATATAGAGGTGATGTAAAAATGTACCAATATGAAGAAAATCTTGATTTTCATGCCCTGGGTCGGGAAATCAAACGCAAGCTGGAGGAAAAGGGCTGGACGCAGGAGTACCTTGCCCAGCTTGTAGACCGCACCCCGCGCTCCATCATGTATATGGAAAACCGGGGCCAGCATCCAAGCCTGAACATCTTCTTCAAAATTGTCATTCCTATTACATTTTACTGTTCACCTTTATTTTTGGATATGTCTACACAGTTCTATATATTGACTTAAATAATTTCTTTTGATTTCTCGTCAAAATTCCATTTTCTTTATGAAATCTTCAAAAATATCCTCTATGCTATTGATAGAATTAAATGAAAGGACATGATGATTATGGATATGATTTTGAAAACAACAAA
>CAJTYV010000071.1 GCA_910584195.1 uncultured Ruminococcus sp.
GCTGAAACGAAAGGCAGAGGAAGTGGATTTGTTTTCAGAGGAAGATATGGGACAGGCAGGCGCGCAGCCTATTTCTCATGATGACTATGAGAAACTTATCGCTTATCTTAAAAAGAAAAATGTTTCAGCGGTTCTGCCGATACAGATAGCTTACTATGCAGGTCTTAGGATTGGCGAGGTATGCGGGCTGACCTGGCAGGACATCAACCTTGAAGAACAGTATCTTACGGTAAAACGGAGCGTCCGCTATGACGGCGCAAAGCACAAAACGATTATCGGACCGACAAAACGTAAGAAAGTACGGACGGTTGATTTTGGAGACACGCTTACTGCCATACTGAAAAAAGCAAGGAAAGAACAGCTTAAAAATCAGATGCAGTACGGGGAACTGTACCACCGCAACTACTACAAGGAAGTGCAGGACAAAAACAGGGTTTACTATGAGTATTACAGCTTGGAGAACACGCAGGACATTCCGGCGGATTACAACGAAATCTCATTTGTATGTTTAAGACCGGACGGCTGCCTTGAAACGCCAAGTACATTGAGTATCGTCTGCCGGACACTCGCAAAGAAACTGGACGGATTTGAGGGGTTTCATTTCCACCAGCTCCGCCATACTTATACAAGCAATTTGCTGTCAAACGGCGCAGCGCCGAAGGACGTGCAGGAACTCTTAGGACACTCTGACGTGAGTACCACAATGAATGTGTATGCCCATGCCACAAGGGAAGCCAAACGGACTTCCGTTAGGCTCTTGGATAAAGTGGCAGGCAACGATTAGATACATTCAGAAAAACTTTCCCTTGTAAACTGCCCATAAGGGCAAAAACAAGGGAAAATAGAAATCATATCACTATGTAAGGCTCTAAAAGCCTTGAAAAATAAGGAAAGTTCAAGAAAATCATCTGCAAATACCGATTTATCAAATTGTTCAATATCATTATCTTACCACAAGTGCATACACAATTCCATTAAATTTTGCTTAATCTCCCTTTTCTTTATTCTTTGCAATCATCATCTGCCTTGCTCGTTCTTTCTGCTCGGTGCTGACCGCCCTCGGCTTGTGGTAGCTGACATATGATTTCGGAAGGGAATAGGTTTTAGATACTTCGTCCTGCCCCAAAAGATTATATGTATCAGGGAAGTCAGCAACAAGCGTATCAAGTTTCCGCATAACCGTTTTATCTCTTGTATAAACAGTGGCAGTCTGTTCTCCTGCATTGTAATTGACAATCGTTTCCTGCTCGTATCGTGAAAGTTTCATAACCCATTCCTGCCTTTCCTGTTGAATATATCAGTTTGATTGATATGATTGATTTTGGTGCTGTCAAAGATTGTTCGCCCGTCAATTATCGGATATTTAGATTGTATAGTGCTATGTGCAGGTATTTCTCCACCTCGGAAAATATGCGTTCACTTCCTGCGGTAATATACCGCAGATTTTGTTCCAAAATCGAAAAAAGCCATAACATCTCTGTCATAGCCTTTTCCTACAAAACCTATTTTACATTACAGCCTGTTTTCCTGCCCTCGGTATGTCCAGCACTCCGGCGTGGAAATATATGCCTTTCTCCCTGTCCTCGGCTCTTATCTGCTCTTTTTGGCTCTCAATCTGCGCCTTTTTCTTCGCTTTGGTGCGTTCCTCATACTCTTTCTGTTTCCCGTTGGCTTTCCGTTTCAGATAGTTTTGGTGCAGTCTGTCCTTTCTCGCCTCTTTCTTCCGCATTTCTTCCAGTTCTTCGGGTGTTGGCTCTTTCTCCGCCATAGTCGGCGGTATGTATTCCCCTATAAAGTTAAAATAAATCTCTATCTTCTGTGTGGTGTCCGCACTTCCTTTTCGGTCACGCTCATGGACTATGATTTTCTCCACAAACTCATTCAGCATGAGCGTTGTCATTTCCTCTGCGTTGCTGTACCTCTCAACCAATTTTAGGAAACGTGCGGCAGATTTACGGTCATTTTCATACTGTGCCTGTTCCGTTTTGTAACCGTCTAACTCACTCTGCAACTGTTCCTGCTCGCTCTCATATTGGTTGTAGAGCATGGTATAACGCTTGTCTGACAGTTTCCCCAATGCGTTGTCCTCGTAAATCTTTGCAATCAGCATTTCCAGTTCCCCGATACGCTTTTCACATACCACCATGCGTTTTTTCTGTTCCGTAAAGTCTACCGTCTGCCTGTCCTCGATATGCGACTGTATTTCTTCCGCAAAACGCTCTTTATCAAGACTGGCGTACTGTATGACCTCTTTTATGGTCTTTGCCGCTATCTCCATAACGTGATCCGCTTTGATGCGGTGTGCTGACCTACATAGTGTTCCGACTGGCTGTTTCGCATAATTTCCGCATACATACATGGGAACACGCTTTCCATTGTTTACCCTGTGGACATACATCTTGCCGCCGCAATCAGCGCAATACATCAGTCCTGTGAGCGGGTGTGCTTCGCCCCAACCATCGGGATAACGCTTTACCTGTCCTCTGATGCGCTGTACGTTGTCAAAGGTTTCTTGGTCTATGATCGGCGCATGGGTGTTCTCAAAGATTAACCACTGGTCTTTATCTACATAATGGCTCTTTTTATCCTTGAAATGCTTGCGTGTCTTGAAATTTACCGTATGCCCTAAGTATTCATGTTTCTGTAAGATATGTGCTATGGTGGAACTCGTCCATTTGTAGGGATATTTAATCTCCCTGTTCTGCCACAATCCCACTCCCAACTGCGCTTGGTGATAGGCAGGAATGGGAATATGCTCGGCTGTGAATTGCGTTGCAATCTGAAACGGACCGTAACCCTCCAAAGTCATTCGGAATATCCGTCTGACAATGGGCGCTGCCACTTCATCAATTACCCATTGGTTTTTATCCCCGCTGTCTTTCAGATAACCGTATGGCGGACTGCTCGCAACGTGCTTTCCGCTCTCTCCTTTTGCCTTAAAAGTGGACTTGATTTTCTTGCTGATGTCTTTTGCATAGTATTCGTTGATTACGTCACGGAACGGAAGGAAATCATCATCAAATCCCGAACCTGTGTCAACACCCTCGTTGACTGCAATCAGTCTTACATTAGCTCTGCGCAACTGTTCCCGCAACATTCCCATCTGTACATAATTTCTTCCCAATCGGCTCATATCTTTCACAATGATTGTTCCGATATTGCCTTTCTCCACTTCGGCAAGCATGGCTTGCAATCCCTCACGCTCAAAGGTCGTACCCGATATTCCATCATCGGTAAAGTGGCGTATGCCCGTAAAACCGTTCTTTTCCGCATAATCCTCTAACATTGCCTTTTGGTTGGATATGCTGTTGCTCTCGCCTTGCAACTCGTCATCATGGCTCAATCTCTCATATAGTGCTGTTAAATCGTGACTCATAATCAATTCCCTCCTTTCCGCCAGTACCGCATAAATGCTATGCTGTGGCTGTTTTGTATTTGTTTTGATTAAGAAGTCTTTTATATTTTATAACTCCTACAGCGACTGACATTCCAATGCTCTATTCCTTTTCACCCGGTTCTGATATTCCATCCGTATGCGAAGTAATCGGCTATGAAGAAATATACGATGGTTGGGCCGTTATCGTTATCAAGGTAGATGGTCAAACTATAAATATACATTCAAGTTATCTTCTCGAAATGAAAACACGGGGCGCATCATATAATAGAACCCTTCGTAACAAGAAAACGGTAAGGACAGCTCTGTCTACCTATGTAGTCTTTGATATAGAAACTACTGGACTTAGCCATTTTTCAGATAAAATCATTGAAATTGCTGCAGTAAAATACACCGGCGAACATGTATCGGAGTTTCACGAATATGTTTATACTGATGATATTATCCCAGTAAACATTACTTTACTTACTGGCATATCTAACGATACACTTCAAGATGCTCCTACTATAGATACTGTTATGCCTAAATTTCTATCCTTTATCGAAGACCATGTACTTGTCGGGCACAACATAAAATCTTTTGATATACCTTTTATAAATAAAGTTTGTTCCGATTTAGGACTTCCTCTTGTAAAAAACAACGTGATTGATACCTTAACCCTTGCCAAAACGAAACTTCCAAACCTTGATAATTACAAACAACCTACTCTGTGTGATTACTATAACATAGATACATCCAATGCTCACCACGCCCTTTTTGATTGTTACATGTGTGCCCAAATATATTGTTCTTTGGTCTCAAATAATATAAAAAATGATTACATTTCAGCATCTTCCGATCCTTTTGAGAATAAAGTTTTATCTATACTCAAACAAATAATTGTTGAAAAAGAGCTTCCTGAGACAGGGCTGCGTCTTCGTAAAAACAACGGGAAAAATGGTATCAGTTATTCAGTATTAATAAGTGAGCCACCCTATCCCATTGGCTCAGAACGTCTTGGTGGAGAACAAAGTGTTGCCAAGCTGTCCATTATAAAGGATACTTATGAGATTGATGTTTTACAAAATGTTTTAGACGAAATACCCTGTCCCAATTCCGCAACAGTTAAGCAATTAAAGAAAAACGGAAATTCTCCCCAACACGTTATTGTGACTTTTTTGTATAATAGTCCTGAACTTTATAATTTTATAAATTCCGTTATTTTATATAGATTAAATCATTATCGAACAGCAGAGTCTACATTTAGTTGTTGTAGTGAATTTATACAATGTTCTGATGCAAAGAAATGTGTTCATGAGAACAAACTATATTCTACTGCCTGTACATATAGACATAATTTAGAGAATGGTCGCATTTTCTATGGAAAAAATAGAAATATTGATTAACTTAAGATAACAGAGGCACATGCTATATCCCAATCCGCTCGGTGTCTTGGACGGGTTATTGGGAAATTATAGAAAATACAGATTTGTGGAATAATAATGCTCATAGGAAGTATCTTTTATGGAATATATCATTACTTTCACTTGGGATGAAGAAGCAAGCGTCTGGATCGCTGCCAGCAACGACATACCCGGACTCGTTCTTGAATCCGGCTCGTTTGATGCCCTTCTGGAACGCAAGCGCTTCGCTGTGTCGGAACTTCTTTCTCTGAATGCTTCCTAAAATCTTTCCAGACGTTCGGAAAAAAGTGCTTGGAATACGAAAGCACCCCCAATTAATAATAAAAAGTTTCATATAGGAGACTTTTTTCTTCATAATGTGTTGATTTTTTTCCACTTTGGCCATATTATAAAGGTGTAACAGACGTTACAATGTAAACAAGCTCTAGGTGGTAGGCTCCCAACGATATGGGAAAAGCCGATACCTAGAGCTTTACTCGTTTAAGGAGGTACAAATGAGAACAGCTATCTTAGTAGACGGTGGATTTTACCGCAAACGGGCTGCGTATTTATGGGGCAAGAAATCCCCTGAAAAGCGCGCTTCTGAATTATATTCCTATTGTTCTGCCCACTTAAGGCATGAACAGCGTTATGATGACCGCGGATTATATCGGATTTTTTATTACGATTGTCCCCCGCTCGCCAAAACTGTATACCATCCACTTCTGAAACGTGGTGTTGATTTTCGACAATCAGATACATATTCATGGGCTAACGAATTTTTTGATGAATTGAAAAAACAGCGGAAAGTTGCCCTACGGCTTGGGGAATTATCGGATGCCTATGCTTCATTTAATATCAGCACATCCGCCCTCAAAGATATATGTACCGGTGTCAAAAGCATTCAAGATTTAAAGGAGACTGATTTCTCTATTTCTTTTCAGCAAAAAGGTGTAGATATGCGTATCGGCTTAGATATCGCTTCTCTCGCATATAAAAAACAGATAGACCAGATTATCCTTATTGCTGGAGACAGCGACTTTGTCCCTGCTGCCAAATTAGCAAGAAGAGAAGGCGTTGATTTCATCCTCGATCCCATGTGGGCACCTATTAAAAGTAATTTATTTGAACACATCGACGGTCTTATGTCCCAATGGGGAAAGAAAGATAAGAAGAAAACGTAGGCATCTGCCAACTTGTTGCGACATCGCAACACCAGCCACTACTCATTAGCAAATAACAACCATCGGTTTTACCGCAGGCTGTTATTTTTATACCCAAAAAGAAGGAAAATATCATGGCTGCAGCTAAGAAACTCCCGTCCGGAAGCTGGCGCTGTCAGGTCTACAGCCACACAGAAGAGATCATACAGCCGGACGGTACCATCAAGAAAAAGCGGATATACAAGTCATTTACAAGCGATATCCCCTGTCCAAAAGGTAAACGGCTTGCAGAACAGGCTGCAAGCGTTTGGGCAGCTAAAAAAGAAAGCGCGAGCAACGTACAGAATATCACATTCGGCGAAGCCCTTGACAAATATATCGAGGGACGGGAGGCTGTGCTATCTCCACGCACAATCATGGATTACAAAAGAGCCCGTAAAAAAGAATTGCAGAGCATTATGAATATAAAAATCGCTCTGATCACGCAGGAAGATATCCAGAAAGCAATCAACATCGAGGCACAAAGCCATTCACCTAAGACAGTAAGAAACAGTCATGGACTTATATCTGCCGTAATGCGTGTTTACCGCCCCAATTTCGCCCTCAATACCGCTTTGCCTAAGAAAGTTCGTCCAGACATTTATGTCCCTTCTGATGCGGAAATAAAACAGCTTCTTTCGTCTGTTGTTGGTACCGACATGGAACTCCCGGTGCTGCATGCAGCGTTCGGTCCCATGCGCCGCGGCGAAATATGCGCCCTGTCATCTGAGGATATTTCTGGAAATGTTGTTCATGTATGCAAAAATATGGTTATCAACGGCGATCGTGAATGGATCATAAAGACCCCCAAAAGCTATGCCGGCGACAGATATATTGATTATCCCGATTTCGTATCAGATAAGTGGCGCGGAATAAAAGGGCGAATTGTACACCCACCCCGGATTCTATTACAAATAGATTTAACAGGCTGCTTAAGCGTAACGACATCCCGCATTTTCGGTTCCACGACTTGAGGCATTACTCAGCGAGCATCCAGCACGCCCTCGGTATTCCGGACTCATATATCATGCAACGCGGCGGCTGGGGCAATGACGGCACCTTAAAAGCCGTCTACCGACATGTTTTAAAGGAGCAGGCGAAACAAATGGATCATATGGCAAACAACTATTTCTCAGAACTATACAACACAAAATGCAACACAAATGAAAAATCCCCTAGTATTTAGGGGATTTTTCAAGAGGCGCAGACCGGATTTGAACCGGTGAATCAGGGTGTTGCAGACCCATGCCT
>CAJTYV010000072.1 GCA_910584195.1 uncultured Ruminococcus sp.
GAAATCATGTAATTGAAAGATTACAAAAGTTATGTTATAATAACAGAAAAGACACCTGCTGAAACAGATGCCTTTCTATTTTAGGATTCGTTATGCTTGTCAGGCGTTTTGGACGAATCCTCTTTTTTATTATTGCGGTAATAGGTGGCAACTGATAACGCAGTTAAGACAATATCAGTTAACACACCAACAACATCTTTAATAGAGGTTATATCCATCATAACCGAACTCCTTTCCAAAAGATTGACGAATGAATCGTCTGGTTGTCGAACTATCATTCAATCAACATTCAGTAAGGAGTATCCAAACACTTTGAATCCTAAAATAAATAATACCACAAAAAAACTTCATAAATCAACAGGATTCTAAAAAGGGATAACGCTTAGTAAAAGAGCGTTATCCCTATGTTTTTTCCAAAAAAAACACAAACTAGCACCCAACATTCGGGAGAAAATTCGTTAGTTAGATAATGTAATTTATATTATAAACAGCTCTGAGGGTATCAAATCTTCCTCAGAGCTGTTTTTTTATTTCTCTAACTTATTCGTAACACCGTCTGTATGACTAAACCCTCCATACTGATGCAGCGTATACGGAAACAAAACCTCAGCAACATCGTTAGTTGCTACGTCAACAGCAGCATTTACACCATCCGGCGTACTGTTCCTCACATTCTGGGCATTCTCAGCTACATAACGACTTACAGGAATTTGTGTCACCTTATAAGTACCCGCAAACAAATCATCCAACCGATTCGTGCCAAACTTAGAAGAACCACTGGTCTGTACCATTAAATTATAACTATGCTGTACACCCGCCACGTCAGTGCCACTAATCATATACATAAACGATGGTGCTGCTTCGCCATGAATAATATCACTTACACGACTATCGAGAACAATCGAAACCCGTTTCATATAAAGAATTACCTGATTCGTTGCAGACAACTGATTATATGTAATGGTAAATGCTGTATCCGAAGATTTCACATAACCAGCAGGAACATTCACAACCACCCAGCGATAATCAAACCAATGCAGGTCATTCACCGTAATCTCACCATTGTTACTCGTAGTCCCAGACGTCACATCTGTCCAAACACCATTCACTTTCTTCTGCAACTTCATCTTTACGCCAGATACTGGATTTCCCGTCTCTTCAGAAATAACTGTAATCGTCTCAGTGCCAAGCTTCTTACGCCACTGTGCATATAATACAACAACGCCATCCGTCTCATCTGTCAAATTCTCAATCTCAGCACCATCGCTATATGCAGTCCCGCTGCCATCCGATTTTGTATTCCAACCAACAAAGTCATAACCCTCACGGCTATATGTATTCACATTCAAATCATAAGAATGACTCCACTCACATATCATATCTGACATACTGCCATCTACAACATTCTGTGTAAACTCACCTGTCTGATGATTCGGATTAAACTCATTATTATCATCAAAACGCACATAATACACTGGCTGATGAACTTCAACCTTATTCGTCTTTTGTACCGTATTGGTAATACGAGTCTCTGCCTGATTTGTCAAAATCCTACTTGCAGAAGCACCTTGCAAATCACACGAAATACGTAAAATATATGACTCACCATTATACGACATCCCATTTCGTACATAAGACTCATCAAATACAAACGACACAGTACGTGTATCCTGATTATAAGATAATGTGCCATAACCTGTCACATCAGATTCACTTCCATTCAACGTCCGACATATCACCCTCGCAGAATCATAAACCAAGCCTTCTGGCAACACGTCTTTAAACGAAAAATTGGAATATTTCACATAACTCGTACCCAAAATTCCATAAGTAGAAACTTCCTGAGATATTTCATAAACAACCTCATCGTCCATATGACGAGTAACAGAATCAACTCTGGAATTACCATCCACAATCTTCTTTTGTGGAGAAGGAGCCACCGGACCCATTGCTGCAAAAGAAGGCGTAAACCAGAAATTGGGACCCAATAATTTAAAACGATACGTATAATCATCAGACCGCATCCGAATGGTTGCAACAGACTTCCAAAAAGTTGGCTTATATATATCATCCTCAAAATCATTAGAAGAATTGTTACACAACCATGTAATAGTAGAATCCCAATAGTTCTTCATCCACTGACCGTCCTGCGGACGATAAATAGACTCTCGTGGACCTAACTGTATCCAACTGGGATAAGAACCCGGAAACTTCATTACTTTCACATCATAAACATCATACGGCGCACAACCCTCACCAATATTGACCGAACCCCAAGCAGAATATAATAAATTAATGGGAACAACCGTATTCGTACCAGCATAATAAAACTTATACGCAACTCGTGCATCTGCTGCATTAAAATAGGTCCAACCACCAAATGCAGATTCACTAATCGTTAAATGAGAATACCCTTGCAGCATATCGTCTGTAACAGCCCTAGAATCCCCAAAATCAAACCGCACATTCAAATCAACCAATTCATTATGATAATACATTGCATCGGGATACCGCAAATTGAACCACTCACCGCCAGTAAAACGATTTCGACCACTAGCCGTCTTATAATCACGGTCACCACATTTCACCCAACCACTACCGCCACCATGCGTAATAATAGGTTTCTTTCCAACATTAGACCATTTCAAACCTACATCTTCAACTAACTCATATTCTTCAGGTCCATCCGTACCATAATCAATCGCCAAAAGCATAATTCCAGATAACAATGTAGCTTTATTTTCGGATTTACTTATAGAATCAGACTTCTGTAACTTTTCAGCTTCATGCTCTTTCGCCAACTCATTCACATCTCGTACATCAGAAGCATCTACATAAGAAAAATAGCTAAGACAAAAAGAAAGTATCATCACGATACAAATCAGATTACACACTAAATGCTTTGCTTATACTAAACATATCAAACACCACTCCTTCCAAAAACTCTTTATTTACGAATATCCCCATTCACCATTATATACCATACACCCGTATTAAGAAAACAAATACTTGTTACGGATAATAAAAAATATTTTCTTACTCACTCTCAGAGTTATATTTTTATCATTTATACAACTAATTCATTTCCTGTGCATCTGAACCTTTCAGCACCATTGATATAACCACACCAATTATGATATAATACACCATACATTCGGGTGCTTATATAGAGACTCACATCTGTGAACCTACAAAAAAACAGGAGGTTTTCGACCATGTTAAGCATAAAACAACAATACATTACAGAATTAAAAAGATTAGTATCCTATGAAATGAAAACCGCAAAACGTAGCGGCATATACGGATTCATACAACGCACAATGGCATATAACTCTAATCGCATTGAAGGAAGTACACTCACAGAACGCCAAACGGCAAGTATGTTTGAAACTGGTACAATCAGCAATGAAGAAGATATACTCATGCGTATAAAGGACGTAGAAGAAATGAGCGGACACTTCCGAATGTTCAATCAAACCATACAAACACTTGATGAACCATTGAGCATAGACATTATCAAACAAATGCACTACAATTTAAAAGTAGGAGTATTTGAAGATATGGCAAATGGATATCCATGCGGTGAGTTCAAAAACCGAGCGAATCGTGTATCAGACATTGTCACATCAGAACCACAGAACGTAGCAAAAGATATCACAGCACTGTTAAATAAGTACCTACAGATTTCCACACCATCTGTAAAGGACCTTGCAGCATTTCATGCAGAGTATGAAAATATCCATCCGTTCCAAGACGGAAACGGACGTACAGGAAGAATGATTTTATTTAGAGAATCTGTAAAACACAACATGATTCCAATTATCATCCGAAGCGAAAATAAAGGCAGATACATGCAGTATTTAAACCAAGCTCAAACAAATAAGAATCTCAGAAATCTGACAGAATATTTTGAACAAGAACAAAGCAGATTCTTTGAAGAAACAAAAAATATGGTACTGCCATATGAAATTCTCGAACGTGACAGACAAAGAAAACAAGCCGGAGATTTTTCAGATAAAATCGCAGCTCCAAACACAAATGACGGATTGGATGGTCCAAGGTGAATAGTAAATATAACAAAAATCAACAAAATCCAAAAGGGATAACGCTTAAAAAACAAGCATTATCCCTATATTTTCTTACAAACAAAACATCATACACACCGTTTTAAGCAATGACAATCAACAATTCACCACACAACCCAATAAAACAGCCCTATGAGCCAAATACACGCTCACAGGACCATTCTTATCAATCAATATAGCAATTCAAGAACACTAAAACTTCTTGACGACAAAAGTTCCAATATTTTTTATGCATACGCACAATAATAGATTCTCACGTATTTGTAAGATTAGCAACAATTAAGTTTTATTCAGTGCTTGAACATTGGCTTACAGGCCTTCTTTCCATTCCGGTATAGAATTCTTGCAAATTGTCCGGCGTACACATTTTGGCTTTGTCATAGCTTGCTGTGTATCGTGGGTTCATCCATGATGTCAAATGAAATTCCTGAATCAGCATTTCCGGGTAATCCAGTTTTGTCCCAGTTCTGCGGTTCTTCGTATGGTCGGAACAATACCAGACAGGGTTGTCTTTCATCAATGTCCGGAAATCCTTTTTGAAGGTCACGCTGCTGCTTACAGCGCCCTTTGGATTGTTTCTTTCATACCACGCCCGGTATAAATCGTACAGGAATGTGTACGGAACTAAATCCCATGAAAGCCGTGGGACAATTTCTTTGATGAACTGCCGCACCGGGTCATTGAAGTCCTTGTATTCAGCCAATGCTGCTTTACAGGCATCCGGTACAGATAACGTATAGTTATCCATGTGAAGAACACGATACAGAACGTATTCCAATACTTCAATACGATGCAAATAATCGTGTTTAATGTATTTGCGTTCTGCCCCGGTAAAACACTTTGTGAACGGGATGAAGAGCTGGCGTCTCCAAAATGAGTCTGATTTATCTTTAATTCTTGGCATTTCATTCAAACACTGTACCATAAATCCGTAGAATCTGTAGGAAATTGCCTGTTTGAACTTGCGGTTAATGCTGATGGCGTCGTTGGTGATAATCGCTTTTAAGTTTGCAGCTTTATCAATATACGTTCCAACGTCGTTCTCATCTACGATAATCGCAGTTGCTCTGGTAAGGGGTTCTAACATGAAGTCTTTTCCCATATCAGAGAGCGGGATAGAAGCAAAGCTGCCGTCTCCGCAAAGTTGCCGCATCAGTTCGCAAAGGGTTCCTTTTCCGTTGTTTCCGGTTTCAGAATAGAACCAAGCGGATTTATTCCAAGGTACGTTCGGTCTTACAATGGCTCCCAATACTTCCCAGAGGACGTTTACGATATCCGGGTCATCGGATAAAGAATGCATCCAGCTTTCTACATCCCAATCGGTACCATCGTCTGAATTATGAATTACCACATTCTGTGCGTTTGGATTATAGTTAATCCTTGACTTTGCCATGAATACAAGGTCTGGCGTAAATGGGAGTAATTGTTTGGTATCAAAATCAAAAATTCCGTTATTGACGGCAATGAGATTT
Organism: uncultured Ruminococcus sp.; assembly: GCA_910584195.1. GTDB lineage: Bacteria > Bacillota > Clostridia > Oscillospirales > Ruminococcaceae > Ruminococcus. Next base: position 5,558 of record CAJTYV010000072.1, read on the forward strand.
GGTTCATGGCAGCATTCTTTACGTGGAACCATATCACGTAATGCTGTCATAAATTCGTTAAATTCTCTTGTAGTAAGTTGATAATTATAACTGCGGGCTAAATTTCGGAATACTTCGTCTGATGTTACATAAATCCCTTCATCTGGTCCTTCGGATTGGTAGATGGCTAACAGGTCATAGGAGCTGTCAGCGTTGGTTCCGGCTGTGGCAATCCGGCATACAGGATATAAGTATGCTACGATTTCAGCAATTTGTTGGAACCCTAAGGCAATCGGAGGTTTCCATTTACGTTCTCCGTCCTCTAACATTCCATTTTGTGCATTGATTACCGCTCGAATATCTTTTAATAAGTCCGATTCAATCACTGCTGGGCTTGGAGGATTGTCACGGTCTAAGTCAAAGAGGTATCCTTCTGTTGTAACACGCAGCACATCACTCATTGTATGTTCCATATTCATTACCGCCTTTCTTCTGATATTCATTCTGCGCCCGTCGCTGAAGAAACAGGCGTTCAAGTTCTTTCGCAAAGAACGTATCTTTGGCTTTTTCTGTCATCAGCCGTTGCATATGCTGATACAAGTATGTGGATTTGTGAAAAAGGGTTCGCGCCCTTTGGGTATATTTGTGGTTCCTGCCCAAACTGATTGCCAGAATGGTATACAGGTCTGTTGACGCTTGGAGGGCATCTTCAAGCCCTGCCGCCATCTTCGCAAAATTCTCATAGGATACATCTTGTTGATTTGTTTGCTTCATAGCCGAAATCTCCTTTTTGATAATTATTTCTGCTACTTTGCCGTCTTGTTTTGTTTTTTGGAGACAAAAAAAGACGGTAGGCAGATGTTCGCAGCACATGTCTGTGTGCATTCATCTGTTCACCGCCAAGAGGGCATACCCCTCTATTCGACCATCAATCCACAGCCGGAATGCATCCGGCTCAAATCATAAACTTTGAGAACATATGTGTTCTCGCTGTTGTGAAACAGGATTATTCTGTTTTAGAATACTTTACAAAAAATTTATTTAATGTGCTTTGAATTATAAATTAAAACCTTACATATGTCAAGAGTATTATGTTATATTTTCTTGAAAATATTTATGGTTTTTTGACAAAGATAGGATTTTATAGTATAATATAACAAGAATAATTAAGAGGAAAGGGGTTGGCACATCATGAAAGAAAAAAACCAGATATATATAATGATTGAACATGCCTGTATTGATGCTGGCATTACAAAAGCGGAGCTTGCCAGACGGCTTGGAATGACGCCGCAAGCGTTTTACCAGAGGCTGACCACAGGAAAATTTACATATAATGAGCTTGTATCTATTGCTAATGCGCTTGGGGGCACTCTGAACCTTAATATTGGATTTGCACCAGCACAGGCAATAGAAAATCAGTAAAAATGATTGCTGCAGGTATGCTTTTGCTGTTTACAGGCCGGGGTAGCGGCGGCTTTCTTTCGCATTTTTGTCTTTATAGCTTAGCCGCCGCATCCCCCAGGGGCTGTCGCACTAAGTGATTAGTGCGCAGCTCCTTTTCTATGAAAAAAATAAC
>CAJTYV010000073.1 GCA_910584195.1 uncultured Ruminococcus sp.
AGCTGCTCTTTTCGTCTGCCCTGAATCTGATACTTTCCTAAAGAATTATATCATACTGCCTACATAGCAGTATCAAAAATAGGCCAGAGCAGTTTCTGATCCATTTCAAAATCATTGCTCTTACACCACAGAAAATGTGTCAACTAATCTTGACAAAATCAAAATATGTATTCAATATGCTCCTTGTATGCTTCTGTGCAAGTCATGGAAATTCCCTCTTTCTCCCAATAGGGCGGTGCATGGTTGATAGCTGCTCTCTTATAATTTAGAGGGGCGGCAGCACTCTTTGCTGTCGTCCCTTGATTACTTTACCTGCAAAAACAGGCGGGGCTGTCAACAGCGGGTGTAGCCCGTTCATTTTACTGTTGATTGGATCGGCTGTTTTTGCTATTTGTTTGGTTCAGCCTTTCTTTTGGACAATAACCCTTTATCAACAACCTAATTATTGTATGATAAACAAAAGTGTACTATACATCCCGATAACAATGCTACTATTAACCCCAAAACAATTCCAATACAAGCACCTCTCACATGGAACATATAATCTTTATATTCTTTTTCCATATCTTCTGTGCCAGATATTCTCAACTTCTTACTATGACAGAAAATCCCCCAATCTAAAACAATCAAATCATAGATATTCACAATGAAAAATATGATAAATACATGAATAAAGGTTGTGTTAAAACTCTTACATCCAGATAAATAGGCAACGCTGGATAAAACAATGACAAAAAATATTAATCCAAATATTTTTTTACCTATATGAACTTTTTCTCTTTGCTTAATCATTCCTTTGTATTGTGGCAATTCTTCCACTCTTTGTCTAATCTAAGGCGGATAAGACATAATCATATTGATAGGGTCTTTATATTGTGCTGGTAGAATTGCTAATGTAAAAAGCAAACAGCACACCGCACACTGAATAAATAAAATCATTTCATTAACCTCACACATACTCATTCCCTCCCAAATAAATAATCTAAAAGTGAATCTTTCAAAATATTCATGTTTTCAGCTATCGCATCTTCGTGTAGAAAATTGCGGTTCTCTACTGTTATTGCCATTATTTTTATCATATTGGCTACAACATGGGAATGAATGTCACTCCGAATATCTTTCATATTTTGAAAAAGTAAATCTACAATTTTTTCTTCTTTAGGTGGGTCTAAAATGTACTCTGGTGGAAGTTTTTTTGAAAGCCATATTTCATCTTCCATTGACCTTTAAGTTCCTGTGTTCTTTTACTTTCCGACCTCTTTGCTTGAGCCATGATTATCAGTTTGTTCAGTTGGCCAGATATTAAACTATCAAGGCCTCCCTTCAGCCGCAATCAAAATTTGCTAAAATAGCTTTCTTTTGTCTTTCAAATGCCAGCCCTTGATTTTTCATAGCTCTTTGCTGTAAAAAGTCGAATTGGAACTTTCAGAAAAAAAGATTTGCGAATTTTTGCCAAGCTCATCAGAGAGTGTTTCAACATCAATAATTTTATGATTAAGGATTTTGGAGCAATTCTACAATTAGAGAGATACAGATGGTTTTCATTTGCTCCAATTCATCCTTTCGTATTTTGGAAAAAATATAACTATGGCATATGTTTTCAATAATCCCATAACTAATTCGGAGCTTTTCAAGTAGTAATTCATCTGTCGTTGATGAAGATTTTTTTATTTTCACAAAAAGAATGCTTAATATTTCTTCTTCAAATACATTGAACAAGTTTTGAATATCCGCATTGAGTAAAGCTAATGCCAAAAACTCATTATGTGCGTCACGGTTCATTTGATGTGACGAAATAGCGGCATCTATGAATTTAGTTATTACAAGAACTAAATCTCTTTCATGATCCAGAAACGTTAAAATTGGCTGAAATTGTTCGTTCAATCTGCTGATGTAAAGTTTCACAACCTCTATAAGAATGTCCTTTTTATCTTGAAAATAACTATACACTATTCCAGTAGATACCCCTGCCATTTTAGCAATTTCAGCAGTATTGGTCTTATAATATCCTCTTTCACAAAACAAGGTATAACTTGCCTTAATTATTGCTTCCTTTTTTTCAATGGAACGTTTTTGTTTTGGAATACGCACTTCATTGTTGCTCATAACTTCACCTCCTAAATGGGATCAAGTACGGCTATGAATATGATTAGCTCCTATTAGGAAAACACACTGTCAAAGGGATTTTTGCTTTGGCGGGGGGCAGCACGCCTCGGCGGTGTCAGTGGTGTTAATTTCAATGTACGGCAATCTTGCGGAACTCGTCCGCAATTTTCAAAACAGTATCTTTTCTTATCCTGTCACGGGTTTTACTACCACAGACAGGGCATAGTAACCAGTTTTCTTGCCTCATGCTTAATCTCCAACTATTGATTTTTCGGATAGCACCTTGGGTCAAATTGTCCCCAAAAAGTAGCCATGACTATCTGTTTTGAGATCATTCTATTCAAAACTACCGACAATACTGCCTTGTTGAATGATATGTTCTTTCGCCTTCTTGATAAAGCTGCTTTTCGTTGGCAAAAATTTTAATTCTATCTCACTGTCAAGAGCGTAAACAGTAAAACGATATAGATGTTGTTTGCCCTTTGGAGGTTTAGGTCCAGCATACTTATACACTCCATAACCAATTCCTTGCCTGGCATTTCTTAAACATGGAACAGTCTTTCCTCCTGGAATTGCCTCACTTACTTTTTCGCCAGCCGGTATATTCCAAATAAGCCAATGTGTAAAATTCTTAAAAAGCGGATGCTTTATATCTTCAAGAGTGATAGCAAGTGTTTTTGCATATGGAGATAAATTCTTTATCAAAAATTCGGGTGAAATATCTTGGCCCCTCCCTGTATTTACTATGGGGAATTTTCCTCCATCTTTCATGTTTTTACATTCAAATATTAAGATGTCCATTCTTGTTTGAGACCTCCCTATGAAATAGTCCAAAGCTCTTCAAGTTGTTCAATAAATTTATCTACGAGATTCAATAAACTTACATCTGTAGAAAACTTGTCATCAAAAAATCCGGCTCGATCCAACGAAACAAACCCATGTAAAATACTGTGATAATAGCGGGAATAAAAAATAATTTTTGAATTATCTGCTGTGTACTGTGATAATATCTTAAATAAAACTGATTTAACTATCCGCCCCGTTTTAATTAGCTCTTCTGAATTACTATGGGGAATTTTCATAATCATTTGATACATTTCAGGGTTCTGTCTTACATAATTAGAATAAGCAACAGATACTGCCCGAAGTGCATCTCCTCGTTTTTTCCCCTCAGCGGCATCTAACATCATAGCACTTAACTGTTTTAGTGCCATGTTAGCGAGGAATACATACAGCTCATCAATTCCCTTAATATGCGTATATAGCGAGGCTGGCTTTACGTTTAATTTTGATGCCAGCTTATGTAAAGTCAGACTTTCATATCCATTTTCCTCTACCAATAAGGCCGCCGTTTTTACAACCTTTTCAGTATTAAGACCTTGCCTTGGCATAACCATTCTCCATTTCTAATAGTATTAGGAATATTATATCCTAACATCATTAGGAAGTCAACCGTTGCCGTGGTTTTTGCCGCCAGTGCGTCATAGTCGGTCAGATTGTTCTCCTGCAGGAACTGGAGGGCGGCAGCCATCTGTTTCAGATTATAGACCTTGGCCCAGCGTTCATAAGCGGGGCCCTTGCCCTCGGCCATGCGCTTTTGAATGTCAACGATAAGGCCCACCTGCCGGGGGCTGCACGTCCTTGGGGAGCACCGGGAGGGGCCGCTCCCCGGCGATCACTGCCCGGATATCCTCGGGGTCAAAGCCCGCGTCGAGGGTGGATGCCCGAAGCCGGGTGTATTTATCCTGCCCCGGAGTGAGGAACGACACCACGCCGCCCCGCCCGCGCTTGACGGAAAAGCCGGACTCCTCCATCAGCCGGAGGAACGCGGCAAAGTCGGCGGGCTTTTTCTCAAGGGCCGCGATGCAAGAAAAAAGCGTGCTGTTTTTTACCGCACGCTGTAAGAGTTACTGCTTTCATATGGAGATTTTATTTTGCGGCGACTGTGCAGTCGTCACTCCTTTTAAAATGCTGTCTAACATTATGGTAAGTCCGGTTATGTAACAGCTCCATGTCAGTCAGGGCCATATCTGAGCCGTCTGCTGCGGAATATTCCTTACGCCTTTATATCAAAACCTGTCGATGCAGATCTGTCCATACCTGTGGAAAACCCTACAGGTGTCTGCACGGCATTCTCCTTTTCTATCTGTTCTCTTCTAATTGCGCTCTTTTCTGTATGTTCCCGCATCACCCTTTCCATTTGGGCTTTTCTCTCTGCCCGCTTTTCAGCTACTTTTTCAGCGAACTTTTCCTTTTCTTCGCGTTTCTTTCTGGCTTTTAACAGGCGTTCTTCCTCTTCCTTATACTTCTTCTGTATTTTATCAGTATTGTTATTTCCATTTCCTGTATTTGCTGTCCTCATGCCGCCACAGGATGACTGCCTGTTGCCATTGGCATCATATGTAACAGTTCTTCCGCCAAGTACGACACCATCTCTCTGCGCCCACCCATAAACCATTGAGTTTGCAGCAACTTCTCCCGACAGATTCCATTCGATTTCTTTTGCGAATTCAGGATCATTTGCCATCTTCTTCAAACAGTCATACGAAAGATTAACCGTGACTCTGCTACTGTTGCTCGATAATACGCCGCCATTTGTGTTGAAATTTATCTGTGGAAATTTCTTGCATAGCTGTTCATAATATGCCTGCACCTTATCTTTGCTGTTTGTTGATGTGTTTGTCTTTACCTCTGCTGCCGACTTGCTATCCGGCTTTTTCGCGTTGTCAACATAATTTGCCGCATAGTTGCTGTAATTGTTTGTGATCTCCATTGACATAATTCTCATCCTCCTTCAAAAAGACTTACCTGTCATGACATTTACCGCATAAGCATCGGAAGCCTTTGCCATCTGCTGCTTACTGCTCCACGCCCTTGCCAGCCCGCTCCTTTCCCGCTCCGCCTTTGCAATTTTTTCATCCAGCATCTCCTGCTGCTGTCTCTCAGCCTGCGTCCGCTTCTCCATATATTCTTCCAGCAGTTCCTTCTGTCTGTCTTTCTTTTCGCTCGTTTTCTTAAAAAAGCTGTCCTGAGAACGTGCATAAAACTCGGAATCATAACCCACAGGCCATGAATCCCCCCGATACTCCTTTATTGTTGCACCAACTGTAAATACTGCGGAACAGTTTCGGGCCAATGAACTCCCCAAATCCCTCTTGAGCAGTGAAAGAATTTTTTCCCTATATTCCGGGTCATCTTTCATAGCCTTAAAACCCGCTTCTGAAATATTGATAGCCACATTGTTTAATGTTTTATGGATGGTAATCTTGGAAAGGTCTTCATAAAATTCCTTCTTGAACAGTTCCATTTCCTCCGCTTCCGATAATTCCTGCGTACTGCCTGTTTTTTCCAGTGCAAACTTTTCCGTACCGTTCACATTTTTTGTGTTTTTCTTTGTTTCCATATTATTCTGATAATAATTCTGTCCTATTCCACTGATACCCATTTTTAATCCTCCATTTTAATCTGTTTTTGAGTTTCATTTAATGCAAGGTCATTCACTTACCTTCCCTCTGCTGCAGCATTACCGTCACATGGAACACATCCCCTTTCACTTTTATGTTTACACCGCCGAAATACCTCTCTGCAATATCCCGCACATTTTCAAGCCCTATCCCATGCTCCGTAATGATTCCCGGCAGGATACTCTGTTTCGTTGTAGGCGGGAGTGGACTGCCTTTGCTTACAGGGACAGCACCGTCAAAGCTATTTTCTACATACAGTATCAAAAACTGCTTTTTCCGCTTTAATGAAAGGCGTACAAATCCTTTACCTGTTTCCAGTTTTTCGCAGGCTTCTATGGCATTATCCAAAAGGTTGTTCAATATGATCCCCATATCAAACACGGGAATTTCCCCGCCATACCGGAAATCTGCATCAAACCGGATTCCCGCCTTTTCCGCCCTGCGGCATTTGTCATTGATGATGACATCCGTTACTGCATTCCCCGTCACATACTTATATTCCAGTTCCTGCATGGTCTCATCCATCCTGCGGACGTATTCCTCTATCTCCCCATACTCCCCGGCTCCTGCCAGTCCTTTGATGTTCGCCATATGGTTCTTCATCTCATGGCGCACCTTCCGGATGCTTCCATAGAAATTCTCCGCTTCCTCCAGACGCTTCTTCATGGCCTTGACCTGCTGTTCCTCCACGAAATGTTTCTGCCTCTCGGCAAGCAGGATGCGGTATCTCTGCCAGAAATAGATCAGGGCGGCCTCTCCCGCAAATATGAGAACCGCTATCATGGGAATCTTCCAAAGCAGGTCTGGCTTTTCATCAAACAGCACAAAAGCATCTGTATTTATTCTTACAATAAGCAGGCCGTTGACCACGTTTGCAATCATGCTCCCGACAAAATTCAGGATGGAAAGCAGGATAACATCCTGCCACGCCATTATAGTTACATCCTTCATAAGTCTGTACAAAATAAGCGTCATTGTCGCCAATAATACGGAATAAGAAAATGTCAGGCAGAACACCCCAACTGCCATGCATTGATTCACTTCCTGCAGGTAACTATCCTGCAGAAAATCAATACTTTTCATCATAACGCTCATCACTTTTTCATAAATACTGCTCGCCATCAAATAGCCAAGGCAATGGAGGTTATAAAAAGCGAGCATCACAAATACTGCTTTTCCAATCTGCTTTTTATAACATATCCCGGCATAACCCATTATTACAAGAGCTGAAACGCCATACCGCACCCAAGCGGTACACGGCAGAAATCCTATCCCTATATTGGCAAGGATAAACAACACTGCCGCAATGCCATCCCTTTTTCCTTTTTTCCCTCTGAAAGCCGCCGCCCACAAAACAAGGAACATAACAGACTGTATGGCAATCTTCCAAATATCCAATATACCGTTTATCATTTCAAACGCTGGCTGGCTCATAGGCTTTCCTCCAAAATGTAATCCATGTATGCCTGCACAAAGCCGTCATATTTATACCTTGAAAGCAGCAGCTTATCCCCGTTCG
>CAJTYV010000074.1 GCA_910584195.1 uncultured Ruminococcus sp.
GAAAAACTACAAAATTTCTTCGGCGTTTTCTTACAATTTTAATTTGGCGTTGACAGCCATGCGTACACTGAAAATGAGCAAGACTACCTTCTATCGGAGAGTGCAGCAAACTGCCAATAGCTTTGCACTGGGAAATCAGGTTAAGCCGTAGATGAACGTGAGGGACAAGGGATGGGGGCATACCCATCCTTTGTCCTTCACATTTATTTTTTGCAATCAACTCCTACAGGGATGTAAATCAAAACCTTAAAGGAGTTGAAGTCATGAGTAAATTCAAAATCAGCATTTTAAAGGCTTTCAAAGACAAGCTAATCGAGGCAGAAATGGAATCTATGGTCATCAAAGGCAATAACCTTGTTTCACTTATGAAAGCAGTCGGGGAAGAAGGCTGCGTGTTCTGCCCATCTACATTCAAGGATAGTATAAAGAGCCGGGAGACTTTTGAACAGTCTCAGTTATTCGTACTTACCTTTGGCAATGCAAACAATGAGGGGCTATCCTTTATCAAAATAAAAAGCAGGGCAAGGTACTATGGTCTTCCTATGTTGTTCGCTTACATCACCGATCCCTTCTATTGTATTGATGTAACTCGTGAACAACTTTCCATTGTGTTCTTGAATGAAACTCCTCTCTCGGATTTGAAAGAAGCTGAGGCCATGCAGAGAGCCTTAATGATGATATTCCCGGAAGCTGACAAAGATTGTAGTGTCCTCAATGTGTGCCAAGGCGGGAACAAGTTGTTGTATTCTGATGAAACCATGCCGACGATCAATGCTGACTGGTTATTCATGAATATGTGTCTTCGGTTGAAAAACAAGTTCGGTTCCACCAATTACAAGCGGAAGATTGCCGAGTTCTCCCGAGTAACAGGTGTTCGATTGGATGATAGAAATCTTCCTGATGTTTCTGTTGCTGAGGTTCACACTGAGCATCGTAAAGAGAAGATTGATGATAAGAATTCGTCAAAGTGTATTATAGAAGAAAGATCTGACGAGATCTTATCACATCATGAGTACAGGATCAACTTTGAGAGCAGAAGCACTTCTCCAGAAGTTCTTCCAGATCAAAAGAGATCATCTATCATCGGTCTTCGTGAATCAAAGATACTCAAGTCATTCAGATCTTCCTGTAGATTGTATCAAGAGTTTGAATCAGAAAGTAGATGGTTGACTCAGCAAGAACTTCTTGGACTGGCTTCAAATCTGTCTCAGGTCAGATCTGGGCAAAAGGTTTTCAAGGAAGTTCTTGGCTCAAATACATATTTTGAATGGGAAAAGCAGATTGACAACTGGGATTACTACTTTTACTACATCAAAGGGAAAGGTTCCAGACCATGTACCTGCTTCTGTCCATACCGTAATACCTGTCAACACGGGACAAACATCTTGTCAACTGTAAATCCCAAGTATCATCAAATTGAAAGAATTGATAACTGGGGTGTTCCCTTAGTTGATGTAGATGAAGCGTGGGAAGATTTCAGTGAGAAGTTCCGGGAAGCGGTAGCATCTGATGAACCAGGCTGGCATGTCATTAAAAGTCAAACCGCCCTCGGCAAGACCCAAGCATTGCTGGAATTTCTCAGGGATACCCCGCTCAGAGTATTGATTGCTGTTCCAACTAACAATCTGAAACGTGAGGTCTGCGAGCGAGCTAAGAAGATGGAGATAGAGGTAGTCACATCACCTTCATTGCATGAAATAAAGGACGACATTCCTGATGTTGTCTGGGATGAAATACAGGCTCTATACGATGTAGGCAAGTCGCCGATGCCTCGGATAGAGAAGGCGATTGCTGAGGATGATGTGGAGTGTGCAAAGGTATTCAAGAGATACAAACGTGAGCTTTCAGAATTCATTAACTCCGAGAGTCACGCTATCACTACGCATCGCCGCCTGACCAATATGGATGTAAGTAAGTACGATCTCGTCATAGTGGATGAAGATATTATCTACAGCACCGTCATTCCTAGCAGAGAGACAGTCTCTCTGTTAATGCTGAAGAAAGTGCGAAAGAAGTTAGCCGCCAGCGACCCGCTGGCAGCTAAGATCAGGAGAATTCTAAAGAAGGTCAAAGATTCAGAGTTCTTTACTTTAGATGAAATTGACTGGCGCAGAGAATATGCCGATATAAAGATGGCCGTCAATATACCGGCACTATGCTCTGCTGCATACTTCTGTTACCGTGCCGCTTCAAAGCAGGAGAACGACTTGACAGAGGATAGCATCACCTTTATCAAACCTGTTAAGTTTTATGCTAATAAGTATATTATGCTCTCAGCCACAGCAGATGAAACCATTTGTAATCTCTATTTCAATGAAGAGAATGTACGGTTCTATAACTGCAAAGAGGCCGCAAACACAGGGAATCTCAATCAATGCGGGGACAAGTCTATGGGCCGCAGCTCGATTCGCAAAGATCCATCCATCATCAAGCGTATCAAGCGGTGGACAAAGTTCGATTACACGATTTCTTTCAAGGAGTTCCATAAGCACTATGAGGGTGATCTGCATTTCGGCAACTGCGCGGGATGTGATATGCTAAAGGGTCAAAACATTGATGTTATAGGAACGCCGCATCAGCCAGAGTGGATATATAAGCTGTTTGCCTACTCGCTGGGATATGATGTCGATGATGATTTGAAGCCTGGCACTGTCGTTGTCCATAACGGGTTCCGGTTCCGATTCATGACATACGCTGATGAAACACTGAGAGCAATCCAGTTCTATATGATTGAATCCGAGCTGGAGCAAGCTGTAGGTAGGGCTAGATTGTTACGCTGTGATTGTACTGTCAATCTGTTCTCTGACTTTCCTCTAAAACAGGCTGAGCTAAAGGAATCCAAGTACGATACCGATGAAAACGATGAAGACTCAGAATCAACTTAGCTCCTACCTCCCTCTATAAATCACGTCATGTTAGATATGGTTAAGCTATAATACATCACTGGAAAACAGTGGCAGCGGTATACCACCACATACCACCGTTTGTACCGTATAGAAATAGTAATCGCCCGCAACTGTTCTGTAAGAAATATTTACAGAGGAGGCAAATTATAATGAACATAAATCAAGTATTTGAGCTGTCAATGCTGCTTGATGCAGATCACTTTCAAAAACTCATTGCCCGCAAGCGCAGTTGTTTGAAGGAGCTTGATGATGAATACCTTGACACATCCCTGACCGCAAAGAGCATCACCGTGATCTATCGGGACAGCAGATACAAAAAGAGGGTGCGACTGCTCGTCAATTCATCGTTAGTTACGGATGCCTCGTCCGACACGGACAAGATGCTTCGCAAGCTGGACAAACGTATCTCTGAATACTTCGACCACAAATATACGATGGATGACTTCACCCTGTCTGGCGTAACCCTTGCTGTGGACATCAATGTCGGCAGTCATGAAAAGGTATCAGACTACCTGAAAGTCATAAAGAGGGTTGGCAAGGTTAAAGGCTTTTCCTCCGTCAGCTATGATTGTTTTGATGAGAAGGTCAGCTTCTGTCTGAGCGGTAACAGCAACGACACGGATTTTCTTTTGTATGATTTGGAGAAAGCCACCATAGATCAACTACGGAATGCAGATGCAGGACGGAAGCAGCTACAATCAATGAGTGAACGGATCAAGGGTATCCTGCGGGCCGAGGTACGCCTGACAAAGCCAAAGGCCATCCGGAAATACGCAGATACAACCGATACATCCAGCCAGATTGTGGAGATGATGAAAAACAGCACCGATGCTTTCATGGATACGTTCGCACGGGTGGTTCCTTTTGGGGATTTCTACAAGATGGATGCCGCTGTCGAGATCGTCCGCAACGAAGTCAAGGACAGCATCATGCGGAGAAGGATGTTGGGGCTCTTGGCCCTGATCCCCGACAAGAAATCTCTGCACCTGGCTCAGAAAGCACTAAATTGCCGGGATGTGGAGAAGGTCATGATGGCCTTTATAAAGATCAATTTATCTCCTGTGACTATTAGTAAGCGGCACGATGTAAAGCACCTGGAAAACATCTATTCCTATTTCTTAAAATAATCATTGCCGTGAGGTTCAAATGCTGTTGACAAGCCTATCTTTTTGGTGTAAAGTAGACCCATCTTTTACAAACGGAGGGCATAAACATGGCCGGAAAGACAGCAGAGGAACGTATCGCGGTGATTGACGAGAAGATTGCTAAGAAGCAAGCAGAGATTGAAGCTCTGGAGGCTCAGAAACAAAAGCTTCTGCATCCCGTCAACATGAAAACGGTAATGGCAGCGGCGAAGGAAGCTGGGCTTACACCGGAAGAGATTGCAGAGAAGTTGGGATTAGAGGTCTAAAACAAGGAGTAATAGCGTGGGGCATCGTCGCCCCACGCTATTCTCACAATTATTTTCTCCATTCAAATTTTAATCTATAAGGAATAGTATTACAATCCAAAAATCAAGTTCTTCTTCTCCTTCTTCTTCTCTTGTGTTACCCCTCCTTTTTGGGGTGCTTTTTAAAATAATTTTTGAGGTAGTCTAAAAGTTCCATTTGAAAGCGCAATGGGAGATAGGAGAAGAGGAAGAAGAAGCCCCCTACAAGAAAGGATGGGCGCAATTATGGCAAAATGGAAAAACGGCATACCGGGATTTGCAGAATATGATGCTTATGAGTTGGCTCACAAAATTGAAGATTGTTATAAAAGACATAATGCTCCTGTTAAAATTCATAAAAGCGGTCCTATCCCTTTTTATGGGAACGGATATAAATTTGCAGTTAATTTGGAACAGAGCGAAGCAACCGTAGGAAAAATTGAGCGGCTAGTTGCCGATGTTCAATTTACATTGCACCTCCCTGCACTTAAAGCGATTAGAGAAAATGGTGTTCTTTATCTTGTTACATCTGGCAACGATGTAACCTTGAAAAATAATAATCTATTGCAGATTGTGAATAGCGAAAAATACAGATCAGCTTTTGAAAAAATGAAAATTGTGCACCCAGTTGGTATTAGTGAAAATGGAGAGGTAATGATTTGCGATCTGGAAGATTATCCTCATGCAATGGTAAGCGGGACAACGAAATCTGGCAAATCGACCGCATTAAAATGTCTGCTTGCAAGTTTACTAAAATATCCCCCTGATAAAATGAACTTTTTAATAGCTGATAGAGGTGTGGAATTAAATAGATTTCGTGGCTTACCACATCTCTCGGCTACAATTATACACACGCCTGAAGAATTGGCGTATGCACTTTTGCTTTTACATGATGAAATGGAGCGACGCAACAAGTTAATACAAGAGGATCAAAGGAATTTGTCTGTCCTCCCATATATTGTATGCATAGTCGATGAATTTCCGTGGTTTATTGATGCTATAAAGGGCAACAAACAGACTGAAAAAGTTGTAAAAGTAACCAATGATATTTTGCGTTTTGGAAGAAACACAAAGATTCATGTAGTTTTGTCAATTCACGATCCAAAGGACGATATTGCAATCATCGAAAAAAGCGATATTTCCGTCAGTTTGGTATTCCAGACTGCAAATGTCAGAAAGTCCATGAATGTTTTGGATGGTGCTGGTGCAGAAAAATTAAAAGGCAAGGGTGACATGAATTTTCGTCGTAACGGGGAAACGCATCACCTCCAGGGTGTTTATATAACGGATGAGGAAATTGATGGGCTAGTTCAATTTATTATTGAGCAGAGTGAATATGATAGTCAATTTCCGAGAGGTATATATGGATTTTCTATCTCTGATAAAGATATAGAAGCAAAAAGAGCAGAGATTGTTGAGTATATCTCAAATTTTTCAACAGAAATGGATGACAGCAATAAAGATGATGATAAAGATTTGAAATTCGTCAAAGTTGTCCTTTGGGTGCTGTCACAAACAAATGTATCCATTAACCGCATTCAGAAAGAATGCCACATTGCAAATAGCTATGCACAGGAGTTCTTTAATAAGCTACAATCCATTGGAATAATCGGTGACATCGCTGAAAAGGGCCGCCACAAAGTTACCCTCAAGTCAATTGGCGCGATACCGGATGAATTGAAAGATTTTTTATCTCGTCAAGGTATTACCGATGATGAGATTAGGGCGGCCATTGAAAAAAGAGAATCGACATGAGCAAATCACTCTTGGTTTCTCTATCAAATACAATTTAATTTGCACTATCTGTTCATTCTCAGCGAAGATGGAAATACATGAGTGCAGGAATCCTTTAGGTGTTCGCTGTAACTATGGCAATAATCTGATTGGCCGTATCAGCGTCTGTGTACTTCACCAGATAAGGGATAGTCAATGGGAAATTCTTCTTTTTTACCCCTGAGATGGTTCTAATGTCTGACCAATAGAAAGGTTTGCCTTGCCCTTTTAATCTCTGATATGCCCAAATGATCTTCCTGGCCCAGCTCTCAGGATATGGTTCTGTATACCTCTCGAAGATAGCTTTGCACCTCGGCATATTCTCTAACTGATGGCCCAGAAGATTCATCTCCCGGTATACGAGCCGTTCTGATACTCGTTCGGGCCTACCGTTCTCATTAGCTGTGCCATCATATACGCCTTGGACAACCTTCTCTAATATGGGCGCCATGTCTGTATCCAACTGAACCCAGTCTACCGGGGCGGCATCCTTCATGTAGTGGCTGTCCTGTTCCTGCTGAACCTGCTCCGGCGTCAGGGCAGGGGACGTTAATTTCTCTGGCTCCATGCCGAGGAAAAAGGCAATCTGACATACTACTGAAAAATCAGACCTGCTCCCCAGCAACACCTTCTGAATCTGGTACATACTCGCTATGTTATATAGCTCCATCTCTCTGTAGAACACATTCAGATCATCGGCAAGTTGCTTCGTGTATCTGCTCCTGCCTGATGGTTTCAAATACTTTGTCTGGCACATTCCATGATACAGAACGGAGCTGATAGGAGTATCATTCTCAAAGTCCATCGGTGCATCAAATATGGATTCCAAGTAGCTTGCAAACCGGATCATCCGAGGATCTTCCTCAAAGACAACCTTATCGCAGCCTATGCAATGTTCGGCGGGACA
>CAJTYV010000075.1 GCA_910584195.1 uncultured Ruminococcus sp.
GGAAGTTCCCGTATATGGGTACGTTCCTCAAAAAATTTTCTGCCTTTTCTTACAGACAGCTAAAACCAGAAACTTTCTCTTTGAAGTAACAGCAAGCACTGCCTGTGTTCCCTCACAGGCTCCGATTTTCCCAAATCCCCCCGGAGCGGGAATCTGGAAAATCTGCTTGTAGGGGGAAGAATCCCCCTAGCCCCCTCTGCGCTCAAAAATCATAAAATCTCCTGCCGGGATTTCTGATTTTTTTCACTGTTTTTTGCACGAACAACCCCCACAGCAGGATTGAAGATTGTGTAAAATCCTTTCAAAAATCCAACACGGAAAGGAGATAATAAATGGCAAACCGTGAGCGCAAAAATGAACTGAAAATATACCTGAGTGACAAGGAGCAATACATACTGGAGCAGAAAGTAAAAATCTCCGGCATGAAAAGCAAGTCCACTTTCCTCCGCCGCCTGATTTTGTACGGCTTTGTCTATGACATTGACTATTCAGACCTGCGGGAATACAACTACACGCTCGGAAAAATCAGCGGCAACCTGAACCAAATCGCCAAGCGAATGAACGCAACGGGCAACGTGTATAAAGCCGATGTAGTGGAAGTGAAAAAGCTGATGAAACAGGTGTGGGATACACAGAAAGCCATGCTCTCAAAACAGCCCTCCATGAAGCAGTAAACCCAAGTGTAATCCCCTTCCAAAAGCGGAACCGTTCCAACCAGATTTTGCACACAAATACGCAACGGATAAACTGCAATAAAAGCTAAAATCAGACAAATTTCGCACCATTAAAAAAGGTGTACCGCAGTGAAGTTTCTTTCTTCCTTGCGGTACACCATGATGTGTAAACCATCCGTAATTCTTTTGTTCCCCTTATTCTATGGAGCGATATTTTCAATTTCCTCTTTCTCATTATTTCCCTCCTGATTTAACCCATTCCATTTTAATTTTCCAAATAAAAACGGCAGCTTTGTTTTCCAAAGCCACCGTAAAATCAAGGCACTAAAACATGGCTGCTGTACGACGGCTTTTTTTCTTTTGCCGTCGTGCGGCAGATTATTTTGTAATTCAGTTTTCTATAAGCTGTTCTTACAAGTCTGTATTAAGAAGTTCAATTACAATGACTTCCGGGCGGTTATTAAAACGGATAGGAATAATGCTGTTACCTAATCCCCGGCTAACAATCATATTTGTACTGCCGTTTGTAAACAGCCCTGCGTCATACTTTGGAAATATCCCTTGATCGGGAGCGATTAGCCCGCCGATAAATGGCAGACGGAATTGACCGCCGTGTGCGTGTCCGCTTAGAACCAAATCAATATTGCAATGTGCATAGCTCTCAAATAGTTCTGGCCGGTGTGAAAGTAAAATAGTGTAGCTGCTTTCATCATCAGCAAGGCTATTCAGCTTTGTGCTAACCATAGCCGGGGCTTCCCCGAATATATCACCTTTCAACGTGAAATTAGGGTCAGAAAGCCCGATAAGCGTTATCGTTCCTTTTTCATGTTTTAATTGTATCGCTTCATCTTCAAGCGCAATTACGCCAATCGTTTCAAGCCCCGTTTTGAGTTCGTCATACTGTGACAGGCTTGCTTCGTGGTTCCCTGTCACATAGTAGACAGGCGCAATACTAACCGCCCCTTTTGCGAAATCAAGAGCCACGTCAATATCTGTATGTCCTGCGTCCACGAAATCCCCGGTTATTACAATAATGTCCGGCTTGCTTTCTGATAGCAATTCCAGTAGCTTTTTATTCCCTTTCCCAAATTCTGCGTTGTGCAAATCTGATACCTGCGCTATCCGAAACCCGGAAAATGCAGGGGGAATACGGCTGTTTGAAATTTTTATGTTACTCACTGTCAACGCCGTATTTCCCCATATCGTCCAAATGAGCAGGGTAAAAATTATGGCACTTAGCATACAGAGTATTATCTTTGTTTTTTTAGTTAGCCTTTTTCTCATTTCCCCGTACCATTTATTGTTGAGGGATTGCACCCCTTAATCAAGATATGAAATCGTTAATAATACTTATGGCGACAATGCCAATGCCAAACAAGATAAGCAAAATTCCCGGTATACGCAGATACCACTTGTAATGATTGGGCATTTCCTGCTTTTTCATCAGCCACCAGTACGGCTTATACAAGATAATCATAAGCAAACCACCAATAATGCAGATAACAGCAAAAATAATTCCAAAATTAAAACTCATATTTACTCCTTTCAATCAGTTTGTCACTATTCTGTAATAAGTTCTTGCGGTACTAAAGTACATTACTACATAGATAAAAGTAAACAGTAATGAAATTGTGCCAGCGCAGAGCAGAAGCACCAAAACATTCGTCAGTCCAAACACGGCAAGCAGCATGGCAACTGCATAAAGTGAAACAGCCAAATGGATAACCGCCATAAATAGCGGGAAGAAAAACATAGTCCGAATTTCTTTGTGGACTATTGCCGATATTTCGTTTCGGTCAAGCCCTACTTTCTGCATAACTTCAAAATTGTATCGGTCACTATATCCCTCTGTAATCTGTTTGTAATAGATAACCAAGGTCAGAAAAACCATAAACAGCAAGCTAAGTAATAGTCCAATAAACAGAAATCCCCCATAGGTATAATTATCACTCTGTTTTTTTATTTCTGCGTTTTCAAATTTTGCTCCAGCGTAACCTAAATACAACTGATTTTGTAAAGCAGCATTAAATTCCGTTTCCTGTTTTCCCTCTGCATCAAACATCATGCTATATGTCCGGCTGAACTTATTTTCAGCAGGTGACAGTTCAGTTATGATATTGTCTATTTCTTTCTGCGTCGGGCATATAAAGAAATAATGTGTTTCAGAGGACAGTGCGCTTTTACTTTGTATAACAAGCTCCGATAACTCAGTTTTTACCCGATACTTCAAATTCCCAAAACTAATTTCCGAAACTCCTAAATCTTTTGAGGAAGAAAATGCGAAAACCTCATCCGCTTCAAGCGGTTCTATTCCTTCCTCCATGCGGCTGTAATCCTCCCATGTAATCAGATAAATGCCGCAAGTCATATCCGGCGAGTATATATCCGGCTGATAAACAGAAACGGTATTGTCTTTGTAAACGCCACTGATATAGGTAACTTTGTAATCAGCTTCCCGGCTTATCGTCACACCGTATTGCTCTGCTGTTTGATGAACAAGCTGCGGCAAAGTCGGCTGTCCGTCAGCTATGTCAGAAACAGAGATTTTTGTTTCCATTGGAAAACGGAAAGAGAGCATTTCCTTTTGTCCGACATATAACGCCAGTGTTGTTGTGGCAATAACCATAACAACCGTACTTAAAATACAGATATTTGATAGTCCCTTTGCGTTCTGTTTCAATCGGTAAATAAGACCGGAAACAGAAATAAAGTTCTGTGGTTTATAATAGTAGCGGTCATTCTTTTTTAGAGCTTGCAAAAGAACGACAGAGCAGGACGAGAAGAAAAACAATGTTCCAAACAAAATGAACAATGCAATAGGAAACACCCGCCCAATTATGTCAATAGGTGAGGGGGTAGTGAACATCAGTGTATATGCACCCCCAATACATATAATTCCTAAAAAGGCTTTTACCCATACAAAAGAATGGTAATTGTCCCCTTTATGAGCAGCATACAACAGTTCAACAGGCTTCGCTTTCATAACAGAAAACAAGTTGTAAAACAAGATGAAAACACCGATCACTATAAAACAAATACCTGTCTGCATAAGTGCTTCCGTTAAAAACTGGAATGTAAGCCCGCTATCTAAGTGCAGCAATTTCAGCAAAACAAGGAAAAAGAGTTTCCCCAAAACGATACCCAAAACGATACCCGCCACAAGTCCGGCGGTTGTAAGCAACAGGCTTTCAAGCATAAGCACTTTTGCGATATGCTTTTTTTCTAAACCGAAAATTGTATATAACCCCAGTTCTTTTTTTCGCTGCCGTATGAGCAGTCCGTTTGTGTATAAGAGGAATACTCCCGCAAACATTCCTGTCATAACAACACCCACTTTAAGAAACTGAACAAATATATAGCTTCCGGGTAGTGTAGCAATGATCGTCTGGTTTTGGATTGAAGCCATAACATAGAAAATCATTACAGACAGAATATTTGTCAAAAAAAACGGGTAATACACGGGCTTATTTTTTTTAATATTAGAAACTGCAAGCCGGATATAAAAGTTACGCATATAATTCCTCCTTTTGTAAAAGGATTTTCAGATTGTCAGAAATCTTTTCCCCAAAGGCTTCATTATCCATATTTCCACGATACAGTTGATTAAAAAGCTGTCCGTCACGGATAAATAAGACACGCCCTGCATGACAGGCAGTTTTAACACTATGTGTTACTACAAGGATTGTCTGCCCTGTTTTGTGTATATCCGTAAACATCTTCATAACCTGTGCGGAAGAACGGGAGTCCAACGCCCCGGTAGGTTCGTCCGCAAGTACAAGTTTTGGAGCAGTAATCAATGCACGGGCAATGGCTGCTCTCTGTTTTTGACCACCCGATACTTCGTATGGGTACTTTTCCAAAATATCAGAAATTTTAAGTTGTGCCGCCAATGGTTCTATCTGTTTTTCCATTTGTTTCTTTGGAGTATTGGAAAGCACAAGGGGCAGATAGATATTATCCCGCAGGGAAAAATTATCTAACAAGTTGAAATCTTGAAAGACAAACCCCAAGTTTTCCCGTCGGAACCGTGAGATATTGCTATCACCGATTTGCGTAATATCTTTTCCCGCAAGCAGGATTTTTCCCTCGGTAGGACGGTCTAACGCAGCCAATAGATTGAGCAGCGTTGTCTTGCCGGAGCCGCTTTCGCCCATGACAGCTATAAATTCCCCTTGATCTACACTAAATGAAATGTTTTTTAATGCTTCTACTTGATTGCTTCCAAATCGGCTGTTGTAAATTTTGCGCAGATGTTCAACCGATAGTAAGATCGTCTTTTGATTATCCATATATATCTCCTTTCTGTGTATTTACCCTACACGCAAATATTATAAAAAAAGCGGGAAGTGTCTGCCATAGGTTAAGGTGACATTTCCCGCTTTAACCTTACATGGTTTGTAAGGTTGCTAATCTGCAACAGAAAACTCGTCCGCTGGAAGATTGACTGTCACTGTTGTTCCAATGTTTAGTTGTGACGAAACAGAAAGCGTATATCCTAACAAGAGAGAAACTTTTTTGCACATATACAGACCGCAGCCCGTAGATTTTTGATGAATACGCCCATTAAATCCTGTATATCCCTTTTCAAACAACCGTGGTAAATCCTCGGCTGTTATACCTATACCTGTATCACTAACACATATTTGCAACGGTGTAGGCTGATAAATTGAAATACAGCCTTGTTCTGTATATTTCGCAGCGTTTGAAACCAACTGCTCTAATATAAACAATAGCCACTTCCTGTCAGTGAGGACTGTACCATTCAGATCATGTAAGTCTATTTTCAGCCGCTTTGAAATCAAGACAACAGAGTGCTTTTTGATTGCTTCCTGTGCCAACGGCAATAACTCCACCCGTTCCAAAAACAAGTCGGAATATTGATTTTCTAACTGCAAATACTTTAATGCCATATCTATATAACACGATATTTGCAGCAACTCTGTTTTCCATTTGGACGGTGTGGTGTCGCCTGTTTGTAACATCAAATCCATAGAATAAACAGGGGTCTTTATTTGGTGCGTCCAGAGCGTATAATAATCATCTCTTTCTGCGTTTGTTTTTCGCTGGTTTGCCCGTTCGTTCTGCCATGTTTGCAAAATCTCTTTGACTATCTGCTGATAGCTTTCTTCCACAAGGGTATCAGCCGCCCCCAAATTAGGCATAGCAGGTAATTTTGCTTGTTTGATATTGTTCAATCGTTCACACTTTTGATAAGTGTTGCGCAAATCCCGAAATGCAAAAGGCAGCACAAGCAGAATAAGCAGAAAAGTCGTGTATAGGATTGGCTCCATACGAACATCATAAAGGAAATACATAAAGACATTACATACAATCAATCCACAAAATACAACCATTACTTTATATTTATCTTTCAGATAGCAAATAAGAAAATACTTTTTATCCAACTTGATAGCCCATTCCTTTCCGGGTAACAATAAAATCATCAAGCCCGATCTTACTCAATTTATTTCTTACTCTCGTCACATTGACCGTAAGTGTATTATCATCAACAAAAGTATTGTCATTCCACAATGCTTGCATAAGTTCATCACGGGACACGCTTTTTCCGCTGTGGGTCATAAGCTCTTTTAGGATAATATAATCATTACGAGATAATTCCAATACATTTCCCTTGTATTGCAGCTTTGCATTATCCAAATCTAATATGACATCACCGCAAGCAACTACATTCATTGCCCCTTGAAAATCATAAGTGCGCCGTAACAGGGAATTGATTTTTGCAAGCAGGAAATTTAGGTCAAAGGGTTTTAAAACAAAATCGTCACCGCCCATATTCATTGCTAAAATCATGTTCAGATTATCACTAATTGATGAAATAAAGATAATCGGTACTTTTGAAAATTTCCTTATTTCCTCACACCAATGATAGCCGTTGTAATGCGGGAGCTTTATATCTAACAAAACAATTTCCGGCTTAAATCTGATAAACTGCTCTGTTATCTGTTGAAACTCTTTCAAGTATTCGCATTGAAATCCCCAAGCGCTTAAAAAATCACTAATGGATTGTGCTGCGTTCAGATCGTCCTCTATGATTAACACTTTATACTGTGCCATGTGTCTGCCCCCTGTTTCCCTTTTTTCTTTTATCCGTTGGCTTTTCAGCGTCCTTTGGTATCAGCCACAAGCGGCTGAACTTTGCCACGCCCGGTATGCGGTTTTCCTCACATAGCTTTTGCACCCGTCTTTCTGAAATGCCCC
>CAJTYV010000076.1 GCA_910584195.1 uncultured Ruminococcus sp.
ATAAGACCGTACTTGTTATCGCCCACCGTATGCGTACCGTAAGCGGCGCGGATAAAGTGGTTGTGCTTTCAGACGGTTCTGTTGCGGAACAGGGAACGCCGGAAAAACTGATGAACACAGGCAGGATTTACCCGCATATGGTAAAACTGCAAATGATTAGCAGGGATTGGGGTATTTAACATGAATACCGAATGGATAATATGCCCCATATGCCAAAGCAAAACAAGGTTAAAAATGCGGAGTGATACCGAACTGAAAAACTTTCCCCTATATTGCCCGAAATGCAAGCACGAAACCATTATTAACGTACAACAAATGAATATATCAGTTATCAAAGAGCCAGACGCACAGACGCAGAGCCGATAACACGCAGATTAAAAATGCGGTTATCGGCTCTTTCTTTTTGGTAATACTCATAAGCCGCCGTTTCTTCAAAACGGACAGCGGAGGACTTTTAGAAACCATGACTAATAATGCGGCGGTATCAGGAGGTACCGTCGTGTTATTTTTATATCCGCAAAATCAGACAAACTATTTTCTGTCAAAAAAACGCAGTGTTCGTTTAGGGGATATACTACCCATGAATATGAACTGTCAAATCATTTAGTATGTCTTGATAACTCGTATTACTCAAATGCTTATGCCGCTTTATGCTGTATGGGCATTTGTTGTAATAGCCCCCTACTGGGAAGAAAGGGGGTGAGAGAAAATGAGATATTCTGAACAGTTCATGGAACATATCGAATATGCTTTCCATGCGTTCTGCAAGATTGTCCTGCGCCATGAAGCAATTAACGCATGGCGGGATTTGAAGCGGAAAGAAGCAAGAGAAATATCCCAAATTGAAACCTATTTCAATTTACTATCTGATGTCAGAACGATATTTTGAACCGTCTGCTATGGACAGCTACTTTGAAAAACAGGATAAGCCGACTGTATTTATTGTGTTGGGAAAGGAAGTTATCGTTGATGATGAACGGTTGGCAACGGCATTATCAAAATTGCCGGAGTTAAGGCGGGAAGTTTTGTTGCTTTATTACTTCGTTGGCTATCGTGATGAAGCCATCGGCAGACAGTACGGGCGTTGCAGAAGTACGATAAACCACAGAAGAAATGTTGCGCTGAAACAGTTACGAAAAGAATGGGAGAAATTGAAACATGAGGAACAAAAAGCTGATACCTTTTGAGGTAATCGAAAAAGCCGTTGCCGGAGAGCCGGAAGCGGTAGACGCAGTATTGCGGCACTATACCGCATACATCAAATATCTGTCTATGTATAAAGGGCATATCAATGACGATACGCAGGACAGATTAAAGGCAAAACTGATTGAAGCCATATTGAAATTCCGCTTCGACCGATAGTAGGTAGCAAAGACAGGAAAAGCTGTCAAGGGTAGACTTCGCGCTACGCGCCCTTGACAGCTTTTCCCGCCTTTGCTTGTGGGTAGTCAAGAGGGCGAAATCAGCAGACTGCTTTCGCCCTCAATCTATTATGGGGATTGTTACGCAGTAGGGGTTATTTTGTCCTTGATTTATGTGGCTTTGCGGGTATTGAAGTGGCGGGGTAAGGGTTTTATATGTCTGCTCTCAAAAACGGTGTTCTATTGCGTAACAGAAAAGCAGAGAACCGACCACTAATGAAAGTGATATATTCTCTGCTTTTGCTTGCACCCTGTTTGTCAGCGTTGATGATAAGTTGTTGTAAATACTTCCTTATCACCGTAAAACTAAGATTTTAAGTTGTTTCGCATTTTATGAATCATGATCATACAAAGCAGAAAGCCCTATGGTTGGTTTATGTATATCCTCCAAAATATTATATTGCCAAAATTCAAATGAAGCACATGCATTCAAATAATATCCCAAATATGCGGCATATTGAACCGAGGCACTAATGAACAGATCTGTATGTGTGGTGTTTACAATACTGCAAGATGCGATAGGATTTGATGTAAGCTGAATGCATGATTTATAACCATATGATTCTATTTCCATCAATCGTTGAACTGTTGGACGAACATCTTTTGTTAAAGATACCAAAACAGCAATATTGTTTTTATTATTTTTGCCTTTCAAGATTATTTCTTCCACATAAAAACTATTATTTCATTCCCATACTTCTGTATTATCTGTTAAGTTAGCTTCCCACTCCCAACAGTGTTTCGTATTTCGTTTTACAATATTAATAGCTTCATTTTCTGTTTCTGCTTTTACCACATAACAGTAACTTGAACAGTCCTCTTGACATTTTGGTATATCTTTAACTACATATAATCTCTTCACTTTTATTACGCTCTAACCATATTCCCAATAGCTTCCTCAACCGCAGCATTTAAACTCTTCCCATGTTCAATCGCATACACAGCAATGTTTCGATGCAGTTCTGGGCTGATCCTAACATTAAATGTTCCCTTGTAAGGCTGTTCAGGCTCCACATTCCGTTCCTTACAATCTGCTAAGTATTCATCAATCACATTCTGAAAATCCTGTTCTAACTCTTGTACAGAATCACCTTCATAAGATAACAAAGATTTTATTCCAATCACCTTTCCGAAAAGGCATTTATCTTCTTTAGAGTATTCTACTGTGCCATTGTAATTCTTATATGATAACAAATTACTCATAATAAACCATCCTTTCTTAATTTCTCTATTACCTGATCCAAGACATATCTCTTTAATACCCCGTTTGGATGTGGTTTATGGAAGTTTATCACTTCATTACTTCCATCTTTTACAAACTTTACTCCTGATCCAGTTCCACCCTGTTTTAATTCATACCCAAAATATGACAACAAAGACTCTATTTCATCAAAAGTAAAATCTTTAGGTTTCTTCAATAATCTATCTATTAATTTATCTTTCTTACTCATGACATTTCTCCTTTAAATATAATATATTACTTTGCAGGAAAATATACAACTATTTTTAGTTGCTATTTGCATATACTATAAAAGGCATTAATCCAAACAACTAATGCCCTCTAACCACACACAAATTATCAAAGGCAAACTTGATTTTCTTAATATAAGTTTTACTTTCCTTGATTTCTTCTTTTTTGTATATCTGAATCTCTGAGTTCAAAGCATGTAACACATCTCTTTGCTCTTCCAAAGATAGTTTATCATAAATTCGTCAAACTCCAAAAGCATTTGATAAATTTTTTCTCATTTAGCTGTTGCTCCTGTACTGCCTCCAAGCGATTCAGACAATCTATTCGCTCGTTTTCTAACGAATCCATATCCTCATAGATTTTATCAAGCCTTTTATTCATTTCTCTCCAAAACCTTTAACTTTTTATCATAGGAAGCAAGTTCTTTTTCAATCTCAGATATATCCACCGATTTCCCTATCTTCATTTTTACATAATCTACAAACTTTTCATTGTGGGCTAACCACTTGGTATATACCACTACTTCTCTTTAGTCAAAATAGGTTCATGTGCTTGTTCATCAGACCAGATATAATTTTTTTCATCCTGCTTTTTCAACTTGTATTCTATTTCTCCTGTTTCACCATTAATAGATTGTAAGCGCCAATCCGGCAGGAAAGGGCTGACATGTCCGTTCTGCGGTTCAAAGTCCATGCGTATCCATTCTACCTATGAAAGGGAAATTCAGGATCTTCCGATCCAGGAGAAAAAGGTTATTTTATTAGTAACTACACGGAAGATGTTTTGTGACAACATGGAGTGCCAACATACGACATTTGCTGAAGTACATCCTTTTGCAGCGCCAAAGGCCCAAAAGGCAGACCGTCTGGTCAAAAATATTCTTCATACTTCAGCACAGTTAAGTTCCTTGAACGCGTCAAAGCTTTTAAAAAGCGGCCATATCACGGTATGTAAAAGCAGTATTTGCAGCTTGCTTAAAAAAAATGCCAGCAATTGTGGATAAGCCTTCTGTTACAAAAGTTTGTGTGGATGATTTTGCACTCAGGAAAAGGTTCTCCTATGGAACAGTCATGGTTGGCCTTGAAAGCCATCGGATCATTGACCTGATCCCTTCCAGGGAAACCACTGATGTCGCCAACTGGCTTGCGACATTTCCTAATATCCAGGTCATATCAAGGGGTGGGGCAGCCACTTATTCTTCAGCGGCAACAGGCTCACATCCTGAAGCGATACAGGTTAGCGACCGCTTCCATTTGATAAAAGGGCTTTCAGAAGCCATAAGTAAATATATCATCCGAGAATTTCCTGCCAGGATAGAAATCCCACTGACGGAGGAGGTTTCAGAGGAGAGGAGGACCCTGTATAACACTGCAAACCGTCCACTGCGGATTCGCTTTGCCCATCAAAAAAAGGAATGTGGGCTGACCGTATCCGATATCGCACTGTTGATGCATTCATGCCCTACAACAGTCCGGAAATACCTTGTCATACCAGAAGATAAAATCCCAGAAAACAGGGCAATCTCCCGGGAACGGCAGCATCAGTTGGCGGTGCAGCAGAAACAGTGCGAGGTCGCCGAAGCCCGGAAACTGACGGAGGCTGGATATCCAATTGAACAGATCGCCACCATGATGCACCATACACGCAAAACAATACAGAACTACCTGAATCCTGGCTATTCCGTTACAAATGGCCATTATAACAGAAGGATTCCGGGCAAGCTGGCACCCTATGAGAAAGAAGTCATAGAACTAAGGGGCCAGGGGCTTCCATATCCAAAAATCCATAATATCCTTTGTGGAAAAGGATATACTGGGAGTGTCGCTTCCCTTCGGATGTTCCTGCAAAAAGAGAGAACGCGGGCGCAGGAACAGGAAGAGCAAAGCAAGCCCCAATCGGAATTTATCCAAAGAAAGTCGTTATGCCAGCCCATTTATAAGAAACTGGAAGATGTTGCAACCATCACATCAGACCAATATGAACAGGCTTTAGAAAAATATCCGTTATTAAGCCAGCTATATACCCTGGCGAAAGAATTCCATACAGTAATGTTTTCGCAAAAACCTGCAAAGCTAGATCTATGGATAAAATCCGCCCCAAAATATGACATACCTGAACTGCAATCATTTATGGAAGGCATACACTGCTTCAATTCACCGCCCAAGAGGCCCAACCACCAGCTCTGCTGGTGGAATGGGAAAGCCCCCCTGGGGCAAAACCTTTGCGTTTCCGCCTAAAGGCGGTCTAACAAACCAGTCTTTTTTACTGGTAGGCCGCTTAAAAGCGGCTCTCTTTTAATGCTCCATTCTATCTCTTTCGTACTGATCCTGAATATATTTCTTTATCGTCTCTTCATTTACATTACCGACTGTTTCGCAATAATATCCTCTTGCCCAGAAGTGACGATTTCCTTTTTCTCTATACTCTGGATGTCTATCAAATATCATATGCGCACTCTTGCCTTTAATAAGGCCTATGGTCTTTGATACACTTAACTTGGGCGGGATCGATACATACATATGCACATGATCGGGAAGCGTGGCCGCTTTTATGATCGTTACTCCCTCCATCCTGCACACCTTTCCCAAAATTTCTCCCACATCTTTCCTTAACTCTCCAAACATCACTTTCCTACGATATTTTGGAATAAATACAATATGATACGTGCAATTGTACCGACTATGTGCTAAACTATTATCGTCCATATGGATATACCTCCGTTGTTTTTAGAGTGGTTTGCTAGACCTACTTTTTATTATACAACGGAGGTAATTTTTTTGTACTCCGTTCACCGCCACTTGCATCTGTTGTTCCCCCAGCTCAGCTGGGGGATTGATACTGTTTCATTCATCACTATAACCTGCCTCTCTACATTTTGTTTGGTAGTATTCTCCTAAAATCATTCTTTTCTCCTAATCATCTTAATTCTTAAATCCCGTATGCTCCAACACATAATCCTTGATTTCCTCATAGGTTGCCTTGCTCTCCGCCGCAGTTAAATCCATCTCGCTCATTTCCAATTCCACTTCATTTTCTGGATAAATTTCAACGCTTTCTATGAAGTCTCTCAAAAATTCCTTTTTTTCAAGGTCTGTCAGCCGATAATACAGCTTATCAAAATTCGCCAGGATTTTATAAAGCTGCTTTGCCGTAATCTGCTTCTCATAGGCCCCGCCTATCTGGCTGTCAATGTCCGCCATCGTATCCTCCAGTTCAGATGCCTTGTCATACAGGTTATCCAGCCTGTCCTGCATATCCTGATATTTCAGCACATCCGCCGCATTCCTTCCGAACCTTGACAGCTTAAACACCAGTCATTGTTCCCTATTCTCTTTTTCCTCTGACTCCCCGGTTTCCATTTCCGCCAACACCTCCCGCCCCTATTTTTCTATCATACGGGCTAAAAATTCCGCACAACGCTCCATCTTCAACATCACACTTCGATCAAGTAATTCAGCATTCGGTTTTATACACTTCTGTTCATTCATCCAAATATCCCCCGGTTTTCTTTCTGGAGGTCTATGTACCTTGGAGCTGGTTTTTCCGATTTCTTATATAGCTTTTTCAAAAACTTAATTCTTTCTAATTCTTCTGACATATCTCGACAGAAACACTTGCTATTTTCGCATCTGCTTTTTATAATGAAAAAAGATACCATGAAACAAAGGGGGAATTGCATGAGAGTTGATTATAGAAAACTTGGGCAAATTGCTTTAAATCCAGCCTATCGAAACCAGCCGGCAAAGGACACAAGTGATGTTCTCGCTAATTATCTGTATCTAATGTCAAACCTTAATGCAGATGTGGATGCCTAGTATAGCGTATTCAAAGTTTATGTGGAAAATCATATCTCAAGTTCATCCAT
>CAJTYV010000077.1 GCA_910584195.1 uncultured Ruminococcus sp.
ACTTTCGCCTGCGAGTACCCAAATTCCTATGGCATCAATTCAAGATAGCCGCCTGCGCGGTATATGGCAGTCAGTGAGACACTGTATACCGTTTATTTATTCTACAATATGAGAACCATTCCCTATTGCGTTATTTTATCTCATTTAGCGTACCTCCTGAAGCCTTGCCGCTTCAATTTCACGCTGAAATGCTCTTCCTGCTTTATTGTAGTAATCCATTCGTTCCTCGTCTGTCATATGCTTTGTCACTTCATAATTATATTCTCTTAACTTATGAATATCTTCTATAGTAAAATCGGGACTCAAAACAGGTTTTTCCATCATTGCCCCTTTCCACAGACTTAGCACACGCTCCTGAAACTTTTCCTTGTTTTCCACAATCTCATAAGGTTCGTATTCTCCATACGCACTGGGGCGACTAATTGTCACCAACTGCACACCGTTTGCTCCTATCTGCTTTTGTAGCTTTTCGGTAAAATCCGCCAATGCTTTGCCATGTCTGGTCTTTACTGCAATACAGCCTTTTTTATCAAATTCTTTCGCTATGAGATAACACATAACTTAGCACCTCCTCAAACTGTTGCTCGCTTAATATTTTACCATTCTCATACTCACTTCGCAATATTCTTCCTACAGAATCAGGATATTCCCTTTTATAGAGATATTTATGCAGCCAGTTATTCAACTGCCTGTCATAATAAGTATTTGCCTGAATTTCTATCGGGTAACAGGAATGATCCGGTTGAAAATAAATATGCACCCCTCGATAACCATCATCATTCGCCTTTCCATGACTCATATCGACAACCCGTACTTCTTCTGGAATTTCTCCCTCCAACAGATTCTTATAGCTGTCCGTCAACATACGAAATCCTAAAATATCATTAAATACCTTTTCTACTCGCATATCAGGGTAAAATTTATTGTATTTCCGTATGCATGAATCCTCACTTTTAATACGATAATCCAAATCGACAAGATCAAGAATATCGGCCTCCTGATAAAATCTTATCATCTCAAAGATTTCTTTAAACAAATCTTTCTTGTCAAATTTCCGCAAACTATTAACAAGACTTCTTCCCATTTTACTTTTGTAAGACAATTCACGAAGAATTTGAACAGATAACCCATTTTTCTCTAATTCTCTTAGCAAACAATATCCTCCAAATACTCTAAATATCTTATTGCTGACAACTTTTTTCCCACTTGTTCTTTGCTCGCTGTCTTGCTTACAGCTAATCATAACATTAGAAATTATATCCTGCAATAAAAAATTACGAAAAAAGAACTGCTCCAACGGAACATTTCTCTCACCATACTGCTATATGTACTTTACTCTGTCAATTCCTTGATTTTAGCCTCTTTTTCTTCCTTTGTGATAAGGTTCATATCTGCCAGTTGCTGTACTTTGCGGATTTCCTCAAAATTATCATATTTCTTTTTCGCTATGGCAAGCTTCACCTCATATTCAGACTGTGACATTAGCTCCATTGCCAGTGCTTTATCCAACTTTGCTTTTTCTGCAAGATATGTTTCCTCTGCCTGCTGTTTCTCCCTGAGAACAGATTTATTCTTTATCTCTTTTTCAAGTTCTATGATCTGCTGCTCCAACTCTTTCTTTTTCGTCATCTTGGGATCCATCAGCTTTAACAGGTCGCTTGCATCTATACCGGGCATATCCCCAGTTTCAAGGACATAATCAATGTATCTTCTCCCTATCTGAACATAAAATGCGTCCAGTTCCTGATTGATTACATTAACCTGTGATTTCAACTGCGCAAGTTCTGTCTGCTCCTGTGCCGCCACTGCTGCAGATGAACCTACTTTCGCCGCAGATGATGCAACATTTTTTCCTACGTTTGATGCTGTCTGTGTCAGTTTGTCAAAAAAAGCCATTTTCTTTTCCTCCATATATTCTGTATTTTAAAATTTACATCCACACGCTTCACATTTCCATGTTTTACCCAGATCACCCGCTCCTAAAATGCCGAACACCCCAACCTTCACAACTTTGTCTACATTGGATATTTTAGAGATAGATGAAGAATGGCATACCGGACATTCTTTATGCGGTTTTGAAGCCTGATACTCCTGTACCCTCTCTTCTACTTCTTTTTTGTGTATTTCTTCTTTCTGCGCGATAATGCTGTCCCTCTGTCTGCCTGCGATTTCATCATATTCAGCGGACTCTCTGATTTTATTTTCAAATTCCGTTCTGGCAGACTGAGATAAAAACATCAACCCTGATTTTGTCAGGAACTCGCCTGGAACAGGTTTTAAAGAAATATCACACACCGGACATACAGCAGATTCCGCTTTTTCATTTCTGATCAGTCCACACCTTGCACAATATCTAAACATTAGACTATTCCTTTCTCTTCACCGTCTAAAATTATTGAATGGTCTTTCATTTGTTTTCTTTATACGAACTTTCTATACATTTTTTCTCCGATTTTCTATTGAGTATAACATACTTCTTTCCGTTTTGCAATATTATACTTTGCATTTGCAAATAAATCCATTGTTTATGCACACAATAATCTACAATATACTTTTATTTAGAAAGGAAATCATATGGATAAAAAGGTAAAGTATTCAGATAAATATATACGCATTGGACTTAACATTGCCTATTATAGAAAACTGCGCGGTATGACTCAGCTACAATTAGCAGAAGCCGTCAACATCAGCAGAACACACATGAGTAACATTGAGGCTCCCAATATCCCAACTTCGGTATCTCTGGATACACTCTTTGAAATAGCCGAGGTTTTGGATGTTGATATTACCTCTTTATTTGACATAAAAAAATAAGTACTTATCTTCAAAACAACAGATACCACGAAAAAAACTCCCACATGGTATCTGCCTTTTTTTTAATAGAATCTCCTGTCTGTTCCCTCACTCTTTCAGTACCACCAGCTTATTCGGATAACATTCTACGCGAACGCTGCAGCCAATCTCAAAGCCGCACTGCTCCACCCAGTTCCCCTGTATGATGAACTGCGGCACATTTTTCCCGCTGTTAATTGTAGTGGAATAAGCTTTTATCCTGTGAATGCTTCTCCTACCGTCTGCCGCTTCATTGACTACGGTTCCGTCAGTCCGAAAATTCTCCATGACCTGAAACATTCTGGAAAGTATGATGTCCTTTCCATAATTACAGGGTTCCATAAAATCATAGTCCTGTTTTATCCCCTCCCGCTCCCGAATCTCTTCAAACAGGATATGCCTGTTCTTATGCAAAAAGCCTGACAGCATCCAGAGATTGTTGAGGCTGTAGAGCGTATCCGCCACAGAGTAAAATTCTCTGACCGGCAGGCTGGTATCTGAATAATAGCCGGAAAACTCTTTTTCTCCCGCCATCATCAGAAAACGCACTTTCTCCATAAATTCCCTCTGCTCCATCACAGAGTGAAGCCTTGTGTATTCCTTCAAAATATACTGGTTCAGTTCACGGCTCATGCTCCGTTCCCTCCTGTTCCTTTTTCTATGCTCCCTGATATATCATCTCAAAGGGCAGGTAATTACTTTTTCTTTTTCCACGGCTCCGCTGCACGGTTGATCTTATCTGATTTCGTATGTTTCCCGGTTTTTGCGATTTCGTACACCGTTGTCATACTGGTAAATCCCAGTATAAATAATAAGATATTTGCTGCCATAGTCTCACCTCCTAAAACCCATACTCCAAAAACAACTCTGTCGCCACAATCACTGCCCCTGCGGTCAGCATACCAAAAATGAAATACTGCATTTCTTCTTCCTCCTGTCTTTCTCTCTGTCAGACGGCAGAATACCGCCTGTATAAACTTTCTTCGTTACCTGCAGACGGCAATACCGCCACCTGTGAAAGCCCTCTTACA
This sequence comes from uncultured Ruminococcus sp., assembly GCA_910584195.1. GTDB lineage: Bacteria > Bacillota > Clostridia > Oscillospirales > Ruminococcaceae > Ruminococcus. The sequence continues at coordinate 3,864 of CAJTYV010000077.1, forward strand.
CCGCCTCTGCAGTTTCCGGATAAATCAGCACAAGCGAATCATCTGATGATAACAGGTATAATTCTTCCCGCCATTGTATCGTGCTGCCAGCCGTACCTTCTATTGTGTTGGAATATTCAGCTAAGTCCTTATCAAGACGGTAGAACTCCATAATCTTTGAGATATGATTTTCATAAGTCTGTATATCTCCAAAGAACAGGATATAGCCGCCCATATCAAACGCACCGCGACTGCCGCCATATGCTCCGTCAAGTATGTCTGTCAGTTCTTCCATACGGCGCATCACGTTCTGGTTGGTCTGTTCCGATTCCAGAAAATCTTTGATGATCTCCATATCCAGTTTATTTTTTATCCGCTGATACATCCCGCTTCACCCCCTTTCTCTTTTTGCCGATTTCTGCAGAAGCTTTTTCATCATTCTCACCAGAAACAGCCACTTTTCTTTCGCTCAAAGCTTTCTCACCATTCGCCGCAGGAACAGTTACTTTACTGTCACCAGAAACTGCTTCATCATTCTCAGCAGAAGCCGTCTCTTTCCTTACAACAGAGATTTCTTCGCTGTTCTCCATAGAACCCGCTTCATTCTCTTCTTTTGAAACTTTCTTACTGCTTCTGGCAGAAGCCTTTTTCTCTGTGCTTTCCAGTTCATTCAGTACCTTCTCCAGAGGAAACGGCTGCAAACTCCATACATCTTTAGAATATCTGAGTCCTAAATATAAAGGATGCACGCCGTTGGCTTTCAAATTATTTGTCACAATGCACTTTACCTGTTTCGCCAGCCCTTTGTCCTTTATCATGGTGAGAAGGTCTGTTTTTGCCTGTATGGTCTGCCTGTGGCTGATGAGCGTATTCCCCCACGCAACCACAATGTCATAGCCTCCGATATCCTGTTCCTCCAAAATCTCTTCAATATAAGATAAATTGTTGTCGTCCTCCGATAACTGGCTCACTGTCGGCTTCTCTGAAAATACTTTGGAATACAGGTTCACGATCCGGACTTCGCTCCATCCCAGTTCCTGCACATGGTTCATCAGATGCATTGTTGATACATCCATACTGCCGCACTTATCGGCGGTAAGCGTGGGATACAGCTCTATGACCAAAGCTTTCTTCCCTTTCTCTGCCCATTTCCTGTGTATCTCATAGGTGCTTCTGCCGTCATCGGAGCCGACTGCACTTATGTTCATACAAAATGTTTCTGTAACCATCTTCCTTTCTCCTTTCCGGCACAAAAACAGCGGCAACGCTCTCAAAATGCGTGCCGCCGTTTCCTGTGCCTCTATGTTCTTACCTGCTCTCTGCTTTCTCATTTTCTGATGTAGACTTCAATGTTCAGATCCTTCCACTGATTCTTCCGGATAAAATTCCCGTACTGCTTTCGGTATGCCTTTGCCTCCTCAAAACTCAGGCAGAATGTATCATAAAGAATGTAATCTTTCTCTGCAAATACGGTTTCCTCCTGCGTATCACAGTTCAGATACCATCTGTATATGCCCGTTTCCGTGGGTGTGACTCGTTCCACTAACGTGTCGATCAGCTTATCGTCAATCTTTTTCCTGCCCAGATCACAGGCATGTTCAAGCATATCCGAAACTCTTGCGATCGTGCCGCTCACATCTTCTGTACTTTCTATGGGTTCCTGCTGTGCATAAATTTTCAGCTTTTCTTCAACCTCTGCCATGCGCTCCTGAAGCTGGCTCTGTTTCTCTGTAAACTGGCTTTCTTCAATCCTGTCGTCCAGACGCATATCCAGAAGCCGCTCCAACCTGCATTTCAGGCGGTCATGCTCTCTTCGAAGCCTGCCCTGTTCCGTACTGCCTTCCTGTTCCTGCACATAATCATCCGCAATGCTTCCGATCAGCACGGTCACTGTCTCTTTGGGATTGTTCCATATTCTGTGCAGAATGCTTTTCAGCATAAAATCAAGTTTCCACTCACAGACAGTCGGCACATCACAGTAGCCGAAAGCGTCCAGCCCGTTAGCAATCCGGTAACTTTTCTTTCGGTTATTGATCTGGTTCCAACAGGTATATCCGCAGCACTCCTCCCCTGACTGGTTGACTCTCCATTTATATTTATGGAAAGTCCTGCCGCATTCACAGGTAAGGACTCTGATCCAGCGGTCTTTTGAGCGCTTCTTTCCCGATATTCCCTGGTCCAGATGTGTCACTTTCTTTCCTTTCAGCCTCTGCACCCGGTTCCATGTTTCTTCCGGAATGATGGCAGGAAAATTGCCCTTAATATACTCGTACTGTGTACGGTCTTTCACAGCAACCCTTGTATGGTCCAGATAGCTTGTGGTGTGGGACTTATGGTAGCCGATATAACCTGCATAGGTCTTATTATCCAGAATGCGCAGAACCTTTGTTGCATCCCATTTACACCCTGACCTTGCTGTTTCCCTGTGAAGTGCCTGCATCTTTGCGGCAATGGCTTTTGCTCCCATTCCATCAAGATAGAAATCATAGATCATGCGTACCGTTTCTGCATCTTCCTCCACGATCTCATAAGTATTTTCACTGGACGTTTTCCCTCTTACGAGCCTGTAGCCGAGAATATTTCCATTCCCATACAGTACCCCCTTCTGCCGGGAAATGCTCTGCCCCGCAAGCACCCTGTCACTGATATGTCTGGATTCCTCCTGTGACATTGCGGACATAATTGTAAGCCTTAAAAGTTTATGTGCAGATGCACATAAACTTTTTTATGTGGAGTAAGTGATTATGTGGAGCA
>CAJTYV010000078.1 GCA_910584195.1 uncultured Ruminococcus sp.
TCTTACCAAAAAGGAGCCATTTTTTACCTAAGACACAAACTTTTTTACACTACCTCGCTCTCCGGCAGTTTTTCAATATCGTTCATTATGCTCCTTACAAGGCTCGGATTGTTGATCGTGGGGTTAAAAAATTCAGCGGGCGTAATATCAAAATAGGCGCAGATGTCGAGAAATGCGCCCATGGAAGGCAAATTGCGGCCGGATGTAATTGACTGGATATAGCCCTGGCTATGTCCAAGATCCAGGCTGAGTTGATATTCGGAAATATTCTTTTTCATGCGTAATTCATTGATACGCTCCTGAATAAATTTTTCGTACATATCCCACCTCCATAAAATTAGTTTATACTATTTCAAATATCTGTAATATATTTGAAATATTTGTATTTACAAAAAAATGAAAAAAGAGCATACTTAAAATATCTAAATGCTAATTATAGAAGGATTGGAATAAAATATGATGCAAAGCGGAGGGTTGAATTATAAACATGAAGGATGTATTATTTTGCAAAACTAATATTGCGGGAGGCAGTATGTATAATATAGGGATATGTGATGACGGCAAAAATATTTGCGCATTACTTGAGGAAATGGTGATACAGTATGCGGATAAGAACAAACTGAAAATAGACACTCAGGTATGGTATACCGGCGAGGATTTGTGTAAGTATCTTGAACAGGGCGGTCATCTGGATATATTGTTTCTTGATATTGAGCTGATAAAACTGACAGGAATTGAGGTGGGCGATTTTATCAGAAACAAGCTGGAGGACAGAGGGATGCAGATTGTTTATATATCCGGAGAATCCTCCTATGCGCAGAAATTGTTCAAGACCCAGCCCATGGATTTTCTGGTAAAGCCAATAACCATGCAGCAGATAGAGGATGCGCTTAAACTGGCCATCAAGCTGCTTGAGAAAAATGCAGAACGGTTTGAATTTCAGAATGGCAGGGATTATTACTATATCTCATACCATGAAATCATATACTTCGAGAGTGAAGGGCGGAAGATAAAGATAGTGGCAATGGATGAGGAAAGAGAGTTTTACGGGGCGATAAGGGAATTGGAGAAAAAGCTGCCCAAGGAGTTTTTTACGATTCATCAGTCCTATGTGATAAACAAGATACATGTAGTGCGGTATACTTATGAAACGGTGGAGATGGATAATAACACGATACTGTCGATCAGCAAAGCATATCGGAAACAAGTTAGGGAAAGGCTGCTAAGGGGATAATATGACGGATTTTATTATTTGTGTTACAACAAACTTGTTTAGGATTTATCTAATCAGCAGATTTATCCATATATTTTTAGAGGATGAGGAAAAGGAAACTTGTGGTAGCCGGATGAGGCATATGCTGGTATATGGGGGATTTTTTATAATCAATACGGCTGCTTATCTGATTTTTCATACAGTATGGGTTAATATTGCCTGTAATCTGGTGGGGATTGGACTTATTGTTCTGACATACACAAGATCAATAAAGATGATTTTGTTTGTGACCTGTTCTGTTTATATGATTAACATGGGCTGTAATACGATTGCTGTTCTGCCTTTTGTAAATTATAAGGATGGTGTGGGGTTCAATCAGATTTATGAGGTTGTTACTGTATTTCTGGTATTGGTCTGTGAGTTGCTTACGGAAAAAATCGTAGATGCCCGGCGGAAAATGAGGGGTGTTGGAAATATATCCTTAGGTTTGGTGCCATTATGTAGTATTGGAATGCTTTGTATGATGATATACACGAAGAGCAGCACCGAAACGGGGCTTGTTATCACCAGTGTAGGGCTTATAATTGTTAATTTTTTTACCTTTTATCTGTACAATATACTTTCCGATGCCCTTTTTCATCAATATGAGAATGAGGTGCTGCGGAAAGAGATACAGGGTTATGCAAACCAGTTGGATGTAATGCTGCAGGGAGAAGAAAAAGTAAAGGCGTTGCGGCATGATATGAAACATCATATGAATGAGTTGAAGATATTGGCGGCAAAAGGAGAGGATAGGGCGATTGAAGAATATATAGGCGATATGGAGGAATTTATAACAAATCCCAACGAGATTGTGTCCTCTGGCAACCTTGAAATAGACAGTGTGATGAACTATTTGATCCGCAGGGCAAAGGAAGAGCTACGCACCGTCAATGTCAATGTACGACTTCCGAAACAGGTAAGCCATTCCTTTGACATCAACGTAATCTTGGGGAATCTGCTGGAGAACGGCATTGAGGCGGCTAGGCAGACAGAAAGTAAGAGGATGGATATAAACATTGAATTGCAACAGGGATTTCTTAGAATTCAAGTTGAAAACAGCTACAATGGGAAACTGGAAAAAAGACATCAGCGGTTGTTTACAACGAAAAAGACAAGTGGACTCCATGGCATTGGTCTGGAGAATGTAAGGAAAATGGTAGAGAAATATGATGGGATTATGGAAGTATGTCCTGAAGGAGACATGTTTCGTGTCATATTAATTTTATATATGTCAGAAGTAAAAAAATAAGATTGCACTACTATTAGGGCATGACTGATAACAGATTTAGTCATGCTTTTTTATTGCCTATTTGGAGCTTTTTAATGCCGCATTTTGATGAAAATTCCAATTATTACATAAATATAGCCCAATTAATACAAGAAACGGCACAGTAAGTTTTTTTGTGCTAATATCATCTGCGAAGGAGGTGAAAGCAATGAAAATGAAGGAACGTGCCAAAAAGGGAGTTGAACAGGCTATTGCGAGAATTGCAAAGAAGTCTGCAAGCGTGGAGGCCAACACCACATGTCCGTGCTGGGGTTATCAGCCCCAAGAGCCCAAGCAAGTCAAGGCATTGCGGAAGTTTTGAAGACTGAAAAAGCCTTAGCAGGAGTGCTCCTGAGGGATGGGATTATCTCACCAGACGAAGTAGGGATTGTAGAATATGGTTTGGAAAACATCGGGAGCAGTATGCTTGGGATGCTGATTACTTTGGTGATTGGATTTTGCTTTGATTACCTCTTTGAGAGTTTTCTGTTATGGTTGTTGATTTTTCCGTTAAGGAAGAACGCAGGAGGATTCCACGCAAGGACCAAGGGGAGATGCCTGCTGTTTTCAACGGCCATGCTGCTGGTATCTATTATTTGTTTTGTGCAGATAGAGTGGCCAGTTACGGGGCATATATTGATTGTGGCAATCTCCACTGTAGTTATTTTTACAACGGCGCCAGTTGAGAACAATAATAAGCATCTGGATCAAGCAGAACAAAAAGTGTACCGGAAAAGAACTAGAATGATTTTGACGTTGGAATGTATGCTGTTTATATTCGCATTGGCACTGGACTTGAAAGGGCTGGTTGTTGTAATAACAATAGATTTTTTTATTGTCAGCATATCTCTGTTGGCAGGAAAAATAAAATTACAAATGCATATAAAATAGTTGGTTGTGTAAGTATTATCAGCTTTCAAGCAGGAAATGAAGAACAGCATTCATTACAAAGATAAGTTTCATATTTAAATACACAGGAGGAATACAAAATGGGATATTACACAATTACTTCACATTCGGGAAATGGTCTTCGTTTAAATGTTGCGGCATCAGCAGCGCTTAACGCTCGCACTAATGTTAACATCTCAAGTGCTGCCAAAAATAATAATCAGATATGGGTTATTAGTTCATTGGGGAGCAATGTGGAGGTTAAAAGTGCCAGCAATATCAGGTATATGTTAAATGCGGCGACCGCATCTAACTGTGATGTCTATACGTCAAATGCTGACACATATATCAACTTTGTAAAAGTAAGTACCGGTATATATCGGTTACAATTACAATCCAACACCAAAAAGTATTTAACGGTCGATGCACAGACCAACGGTACTACGGCAAAATGGGCCGAACTGGACACAAATAATGCCGGCCAGAAGTGGAAGGTGGCTACTACTACCTGTGAATATATTATGGGAACTTCATGGCTTAAAATGTATACAAGCCCGACAGGAACCGATGGCCGCACTGTCAGTATGCCGACAGTTGATTCTTTTAAGGGCACAGATGGATACACTTATAAGTTTACTGATAAGAATTATTGGTATTCTTATGAGAATCCATATGGTACAAAAAGGATTAACCCTTATGCAATTACACAGATTAAAGCTGTAACAGGTAGCGATCCGGTAATTAATGTAGGTGACGAAGGTGATTACACGGATCCTAATGGAAATTACTGGATGGCTGTCGGCCCCAATGTTGTGAATCCTGATCATAAATCAAATGCGTCAATTACTCCGAGTGAGATGTATGCAAAGGGCAAACTTGATGTTGTTGTAAAGGACAGCGCCGGTACCCTGTTTTACATTCCTGGTGTAGTTGGGGATGCAAAAGCACATACCTGGAGTAATGGAATCATACAGACATTCAGGAGTTATCCCAATGGAGTTTTAGAATCAGCTAAAGGAAATTTTAATGGCCTTGTCTGTGCAGAGTTTATTGGCTCGTTGTCCGGCAAGCTCAAAGGATTGGGTGACTTTTCTATAGAAGAGATTATTTTTTATGAGACTTAATGGCATTGAGATTTTTTCCTGCCTTTTGTGATGTATGGATAAGGCCAGTATAGTGTGTTTCCGTTACTCAATAGAGAAACGGGAACACACTGAGAGTGAAACTACTTGTATCTGCACATGATAAAGAGAGATGCAAACACCATATCATCTTTACTTCAAATCATATAAGGAATAAATGAATAATAAAATTGATATAATCAACTAAAAGTTTCCCAATTTTCAGGACTATAGATTTTTACAAGAAAATGCCCATTTTAAGCCATTTGCAGATTCCTACATATATATTGATGGGGCTTTCGGGACAAAAACATTCCTCTTTACAAATAAAATCAGCTATTAAACCAGATATTGGTTGCAAAATTGCATCAAAATTCGCATAATATATAGTCCTATTTTAATATAAATGAACTATATATTTTACGCGCTTTTCATAAAAACGGAGTCTAAAACTGCCAATTTATCAAAGTTATTTGTACATCTGGCAAGATATAGTCCGACAGATTGGGAAACTTTTAATCAACAAAAGGAATTTTTATAACAAAGGTGCATAGCAGATTTTCTATGATAAAATGAGGTCGGCTTTGTGCTCCGAAAATTTTTATTTATGGAGGAAGATGGATATGAGAGAAAAGATGTCAATAGAAAAGATGGCAAGAGTTATCTTTATATTGATTATGATTGTTTTAGTTATTTTTATTTGTGCGAAAATGAAAGAAAGGTACTCTATTGAAGATAAAGGTGCGTCAGATTCTGAGCAAACGGTATTAGGTAGCTCTGTTCAAGATAAGGTTGATGTGGAACCTTCTGCTTCTGGCAAGCCAAATACAGATACGAATATGAGTGCTGATGAGATATATAAGGCGGTTCTTTTGGGGGAGACCTCATTTCGCTATCCAACCGATGGGAAAATGGAGACTATCACTATAACAGATGTACCCGCTCTCTTTGATCCAGATGATTCTTTCATGAAAATATGGGAGTTTGCGGTAGCGGATCTAAATGGAGACGGGGAAGATGAAGTCATTCTTTTTGTAGTTGGTGCGGCGGGTGACGCAGGTGGAAAGGTAATTCTTCATCAATCAGATGATAAGGTTTATGGTTATTTAACTGATAACAGAACTTTAGTGGATTTGAAGATCGACGGAACTTTTAATTTTTCGGATCCTACAGGAGTTACGGAGTCAGGTATTGCGGCTATTACCAACTTTACAAAAGAGGGCTATACAGTAGATAAAATATCCTATGAAACCGGAACATATAAAGGCTGGGATTCTTTTGTAGTAGACCATCATTCTGCCACAGAGGAAGAATATTTGGATGTGGTATCTAAGCAGGAAAAAAAGCAAAATGCAGAATGGTATGATTTTAACAATGAAAACATTAATACCATGTTTTGAATCATGATCAATATGTTGGTAATAGATGATTCGCAGGGCAAAGGAAGAACTACGCACCGTCAATGTCAATGTACGACTTTCGAAACAGGTAAGCCATTCCTTTGGCATCAACGTAATCTTGGGGAATCTGCTGGAGAACAGCATTGAGGCGGCAAGGCAGACAGAAAGTAAGAGGATGGAGATAAACATTGAATTGCAGCAGGGATTTCTTAGAATTCAAGTTGAAAACAGCTACAATGGGAAACTGGAAAAAAGACATCAGCGGTTGTTTACAACGAAAAAGACAAGTGGACTCCATGGCATTGGTCTGGAGAATGTAAGGAAAATGGTAGAGAAATATGATGGGATTATGGAGATATGTCCTGAGGGAGACAAAAAAATAAGATTGCATTACTATTAGGGCATGACTGATAACAGATTTAGTCATGCTTTTTTATTGCCCATTTGGAGCTTTTTGACGTCGTATTTTGATGAAGGTTCCAATTATTACATAAATATAGCCCAATTAATACAAGAAACGGCACAGTAAGTTTTTTTGTGCTAATATCATCTGCAAAGTCTGCAAATAAAAAGTCAAGCAGAAATTTGTGAACTTTGAAAATTTTATA
>CAJTYV010000079.1 GCA_910584195.1 uncultured Ruminococcus sp.
ACCACTCATTCAGCGACGGCAACAAACGCATTGCCGCCACACTGTTCCTGTGGTTTCTCAACGGCAACGGCATTCTCTACAACGGAGACGGCTCCAAGCGCATTGCCGACAACACCCTCGTCGCCCTTACCCTTATGATAGCAGAAAGCCGCACTGAGGAAAAGGACACAATGGTAAAAGTCATCGTCAACCTAATCAACAAGAACAACTGAGGATAAGACGAAACAACACCCGAAATATGCACGGCTTAACGACTTCATGCCGAGGATTGACCTGTCGGTGCTGAATGATTATGTAACGGCTAATCTCTGCGCTGATTTTCATACTCGTTTGGGACATTTGTCACACCTAATGTCAATTATTCTTTGTAACTTTGCGTATGGCTACTCTCTCTAAAATATTGGTTTTGTGTGTAGGCTTTGCTCTCTCCAATAACTTATGGGCGCAAAGTCATATAGATTATGTGCAGACTGACACAAGTCCGCTCAAGATTGAGCGTGATGCACTTGGTGCAGTATATTATTGGATAGACAATAATGCGCTCGACCTTGACCGAGTGGATTATAGTGATTTATATGAAACCTATATGACACCAATTGAGGGTCAGTTATTTGAGGACTGTACTCAGCTATTCATTGAGGGGAAACTTCGATTGGAACCGGACTTTCTAAAGACATACTCTTACTCTTATTGGAGAGACAAAATTGATACACCTGTAAGCGGAGTGCTTGGCAATGATTTCAGGCGGATAGAGGTCTATTTCTATCCCGATGCTGTTAAGTCGGATTCGGTAACATACGTCGTAAAAGGCCGGACAAAGGTTAAGAAGAATGTCTGCGATTTCACAGGTGAAGTCAAAATCAAGAAAATCTATCACAAATATGAGCGTGACATCGACTCTCCCGATTGCTATTTGATAATCGCGGATTATACTCTAAAAGAAGATGTTACGCAAAAAGGTAGCGGAGAGTTTCGGGGTGTAATGGGTGCGTATGGCTATGTCACTGAAGATGCTCCCGGAGTAATACAGGTTAACAATATAGATCAGGACGGCGACGGATATATGAACCGTTCTTATGTAGGCACATGGCGGAGTTATAAGAATCCTGCGGTCGTCAAGCGTTGTATGTGGGGCGATAACCGTTTGCCATTCCGCTTTGATTTTGATATAGGAGCCGGAGAGATTGTTGTCAATCCCAAATACTCGTCTCCGGAATGGGATAATTTTATGCAATGGAAAGACCTTGATATTGTCGAACCCGAAAGCGGCGACAGCCGTGCAACATATAAAAATCCGTGGTGGTAATGAAGCTGACCGATAAACGATTTTGGATATTGCTTATTGTGATGGCGTATGCTTCTGTTGCGCCCGCACAAACAGTTTTCTCTGTGGAGAAAATAAGCGAAACAGAATATGTTAAAGCTGAAAGAGAGTGTTCGCGCTATAATGTCATTCCAGCTGATTCCATTGTCGACAATGATATTGTCTCTATGGTATTGAAGGAGTCGCAAGCTAAATTTGAACGTCTTGATTCTGCTTGGCAACAAGAAATAATTGGTATTTATGATAACCCGGATTTTGGTTTTAACAAACGATGTCTAACATTTCTGCCTGAACTGAAATTATATGGTTTCATTATCCCTGAATCGCCACATGACGATGCAATATGGTGGTTTGATTCTGAGAACGGTAAGTATATCTGTCGCGCGGCTTGTCCCACGGCTGTAAATGCTAATGGGATTTATGTGTCGCAGGTCGGCTATGATTGTGACTGGCCTTTGGATTTGAGATTTTTTCGTCGCGATGGAAACTTCATATATGAATTTGAGTCATACAAGAATCTTCAATACAGTGGTGAAGGACCTTATTGTCAGGCCGAAGAATCCGGACTTAGCACTATCTTCTGGCATGACAACAATACGTTGTATCTGAAAACCATCGACCATAACCGACAAGAATCGGTATATCTAAAAATCAAAGTTCAGCAGACCGTCAGGGACATGCTTGAAAACGTAATGCCAAACGAAGCTGTTAGACCGGCTCCAATAAAGCAACAGCCATGAAGCGGTGGCAAAATAACCTATATATGGTCGGATTGCTTCTTATAGAAGCAATAATAATGCTATACGCAGTTCCCAAAGCCAATGCTGATGAAATCAGTATGAAAATATCGTTGGTAATCGCGTTATTTTTAGCCATACTTGTAAGTTTTGCATTGTTGGTTAAAGGTAACCAAGGCAATTATAAGGCTATAATTCCAATCTTCATAGTTTGTGTCGCTACATATATTCAAATTCTGTATTGCGCAGCATTTTATAGCTGGGGGAGCCTACGTTTGTATGGCTTTGCCAATATTCCAACTGATATTGGGATATGCGATATTTAGGTATTCCAACGACATTGTTTCTTTATTTATTGGCTGCTCTAATCTGATGTTTTCGACTATATGGGCTAATCAATATCAAGGTTTCCTATGGTTTAATAATAAATCCAGCGACCTTGAAACTATAGCAGTGGCGAGTCTTTGTGCCGTTATCGGTGCTGTGATTGTGTTCACGGTGTCAGCCATTATGATAATGAAGTTCAAACATCAAAACGCCTGAGTATGAATTATGATCTAACAATCCAATATAAGGATGGCCGGGTAAGTATGAGATTCCTCGGCATTGATTTCTTTGCATTGGATAAAATTTTTGGAACTATGCCGATAAAAAGACTATCCAATTATTGCTTTGGAATTTTCAATCCGAAACAGGAAGAACCGATTTATATTCAGTCATCCGATGACAATATCGCTGAAATCATATCTGTACCGATTACGAACCTACACTCTCTATTGGTTTTTTCAGGAATATTCCGGATAGAGAAGATTTTTCAATATATAAGCTGGCTGTGGATTTCAATTATTTCTCGATACTTTATGACGATGATTGTATGCTTGTAATTGAGGGCAAATGCTCAGATAAAACGAGATTCCAATTCTTTAATCGTCTTTATCGTGAAATATGCGATACTCTTGAAAATGAGGATTGAATGTGATTATTAATAAAAAGCCATTCAAATGAAACTGACCGATAAACGATTTTGGATATATGAGGCATTTGCCATATTGTCAACGGCTTTGACAGTCGGACTAATGGAATTGATTGATAGATTCAGGTTGGATTCTGATGTCTTACCCATTTGTATCATAATGCTTACCACATATCTAATCGGACACGCTGTGGCTTGGAAGAGCAATAGGTCTTGCGCCTGGTTAAAACTTGGACTCACTACTTATTTGTTCTCCGCTGTCGCCTTAGCGGTCATTTTTGCAATCATATCAGTTATAGATTGGCTTGCAGCAACTGAAGTATCTGACGATGTATCTGCTGACGTTCATGTAGTTTTTTCAACTTTAGATTTAACATTGGTAATAATATTGATATGGAGTATTGTTTCATTTCTTCCGACGATGATTACCACATTTATAGCCTCTTTTTGTTTTAGAGCTAAGACAACGGAGGCAACAGGTATGGAGTTAAGGAGTATTTCACTTGAGTCAATTGGTGTGGATGGAATTGCCTATACCAAGAGTGAAGCTCTGAGAATAGCGGAGGAGTATTACAATTCTAATATCCCTATTCTTGGTGGTGACGTGTATTTCTTTAATAATGGTAACATTAAACCCACATACGACAATTGGTACTGTAATCGGAATAAATCTGAAACTTCGTATGAGTATGTTGCCCGAAGTTGTCAAGTTACCTGCGACTATATCAAAAAATATCCGGACAATGCTAATATCTTTTTCAGTATCGTTAAAGGACATATAGACGAATGAAATCTGACAGCAAAATATATCGGTTTTTCTTTGGACGGCGGGGGCAGAGGCACTTGCCATTCGGTGCTATGTTGCTGATTCTTGTGCCTTTTTTTATTGGGGGCCTATATTTCCAGAATCGCAAATACAATGCTCTGTCGGCAAATCCGGAACATACATCGACTGTGATTTCAGATATCGGCTATATAGGCAACAGTGGTCCTATAATACATTACAAATTTACAGTGAACGGTGTAACATATAAAGGTGGTATGCATGCCAATGGTTTTGCCGTTGGCGACAGCATAGGTGTGGTATATCAGAAAGACAATCCGGAGAATAATATGACGGTGTTTGAATATTATGATGGCCCGTCGTATGGTTCGGTCGCAATATTCGTCATCGCTGCGATTGTTCTGGCTCTATACCGATGGCGAAAAATCAATCGAAAATACAACGACAGCTGCCCGGAGTTGGATGGCACTGGAAGGTGTCGTATTTACCGCACCGACAAGGAATATATATTTGTTACGGTATATAATGTCACTGCGAGTCTTCCGATTAAATTCCTCACCATAGACTGTGGTAACGGAGAATTTGAGAATACTCTCATGGAAATATTCCATGCAAGTCTGCATGGCAAATATGTGGAGATGAAAAACGCAGAACTGATCAAAGCCATGAAGCAACGCTCATGGCGACAGCTTTGCCAACACTCCACAGGCGTGCTTCTGAAACACGACAGCCGCACTTTGGAGATTTTGCCCACCCGGAAAGCCACCGATGGCAAAGGTCTTGACTGGGATTATGACCGCGCCCTGTCTTTTGACCTTGACGGCGCGTCATGGAAAGACATCATAAACTCAACCCGAAAACTCCTTGAACACCATGATACTGACCGATAAACGATATAGCAATCAAATTTTTAAGCGCGTCTCATTCTGCAATGGTGGCATTGCCGTGTGGTGGACTAAAAAGAGATTTGAGCGATGTCGATTTCTTGGATGTGATTTTTCCGATGTCCTTGCAAGAGGGTGTCGATTTATAGAATGTGTTTGCAAAGGAGGTAAGTTACAACATTTCTCTATGGGTGGACGGACTTCTGTCTTGTTGTGGAAAACTGTCTATATGGGTTGCACTTTTGAAAATGTCAAATTAAGAAGTCTCGGAATTGCAGATTTCATTGGTTGTACGTTTATTAACTGCGACTTCAATACCACATTCATTGCCGCTTCATTTTCAAAGTGCAGATTTATCGGAACCGTTCATGGTTGCGTGTTTTGCGGACCGAAATTCGACAGCTATTATTATGGGGATAAATTATCATTTTTAGTGTCTAATAAAGGACGATTGGAGGATGTTGACTTTTCCGAAGCCAGCCTTACTGACGTAGATTTCCGCGGAGGTATTGATTTATCAAAGGTTCTGATGCCTCATACTACCATAAACAGGATGTGATTATGAAGATACAGGACGTTAAAAAGCATATTTTCTCCATCTTGGAGCCATTCGCCGCTGCTAACGGTTTCAAGATTCTCAGAGGTCGATTTGTGTTGAGTCGAAAAGTCGGCAGTCGTACTGATGGAATATTCTTTACTTATTGTTCATGGGGGGTTGAGGTAAACATATTTCCGTATGTCAGTGTGGACTATGGAGAGATAACTACAATCTGCAATGACTGTGGCTTTACTCTGAACCATTCTGCATTTATAAACCTTTTATTGCTTCAAAGAATAAAGCTGCAAGGATTTAATCCGGATTTAAGATGGAAAATGCAGGTTGCCAAAACAGACCGCTTTATTCTTTCAGACAATGAGTATGACGACTACAATCGGCTTGATATGGGGCTGTCTCCATTACTTCCTATTGCATTGGATTTTCTCTCTCAATATGACAGTATCGATTCAATAGACCGGCTATTCAATACTATGCCAATAGAACAATATAGTCCATATTGTTCCGGGCTTGACACTCATTGCATGGTAGGTTTAACTTCTGCCAAACTCTCCAAAAACGCTGATTACGAAAATATTAAACGAATGTATCAACGAATAGTGAAAAAAGAAGATTTCACAATCGAGATGAAATCCTCTTTTTCACGAATTGTTGCTTATCTTGAACAAATATGATACTGACCGATAAACGATTTTGGATATTTGTGGCTTTTGAAGCTTTTGTTTCAGTAGGAACAGGTTATAGTATGTTGTATATGGAATGGGACATATACTATACGTTTATATTCCTATTATGTAGTTTGTTGAGTGGATTCATTGCATTTAAGTGGTTTAGGAAAAGTATTATCAGACTTTCTTTGTCGGTCTGGATAGCTAACAGCCTATCTGTTGCAATCTGTTTTCTTTTCCCCAATCTAAGTAAATCCACAACACATTCAGATTACCTGATATTATTTATGATAATGTATTCGTTAATCTCAATTATCCCATATATTATTGTGACGAAAATTTATTCGCTTATTTCAAAACGACTATGACACATAAATTGGATGTATTTTGGATTGCGCGGGGAGCGTTGCTCGTTCTCATGGTCGGGTGTTGCTTGTCCGAGGGTTGGATTGAAGATACTGCACTGCTTGTCGGAACTTATGTGTTGTCGCTGTTATCGTTCAAAGTATTATTATCTTTTTTTGACCTTTGCGCGTTATTACTTTATGAATTAGAAATTTCACTATGAAAAATCAGCAAGATAACTTAGGCAGTCAG
>CAJTYV010000080.1 GCA_910584195.1 uncultured Ruminococcus sp.
AAGGTTTTGTTAGATAGTCATCAGCCCCCGCCCGTAAACCACGCACTTTTGAAGCGCTATCATTTTTTGATGTAAACATCAGGATTGGCAGGCTGCTTTCCTTTCTAATCTGCTCCAAAGTTTCAAAGCCGTCAAAGCCGGGCATCATAACATCCAATATGACAAGCTGGTATTCTTTTTCCTTCAGTTGCATCAAGCCGGATTTTCCGGAATAACAGCAGTCGGCTTCTATGCTTTCCTGTAAAACACTCTGCTTGATTAGTGCACAAAGCTCCTTATCATCATCTATAATCAAAATCCTGTTCATTATTGACGTTCCTCCGTTCATGAAATTACACATCCATATGCCGAGATTACAGCCACATTACAATTATATGTGGAGATTTGGACAATGACAAGTACCTAAAATTGCATTGTGAAAAATCTAGTAACAGTTCAGCCTTTCGGCTTCCCTGTTACGGAATCTGCCCATTCCAAATCGCCTTCGGCGAGGGTCAGATTCTTTCTCGGCCAAATTGACGTGCTCGTACGGACTTTGCAGCAAGTGCAAAGTCCTGGGCTGAACTGTTACAAAATCTAAACTTAGGAGAAATCCAAACTTTTTTATTTTTCAGGCTTATCTCCGCTCTTTGTGCGAAATCGGATTTTCTCCCGATAATTACCGAATAGCGGTTCGCTGTGTCCGCCCTCCTTTCTCCCGGATTCCGGGCATAGAAAAAGCAGGATACCTTTTCAGGTTTCCTGCTTGGTTGGCAAGCGGTTTTATGACCCAAATGCACCCATCGGATTGCCAACAGCAGTCACCGCATCATCTGCATGGACGGTGAAAACGTTACTTTTTCTGTAAAAGATTACCGGAACAAGGGGCAATGGAAAGAACAGACCATTTCCGGTTTTGAATTTATACGGCGGTTTCTGATGCATGTGCCGCCAAAACTACTTTTTCGTTTACCCCACTATCAATTCTAACCTAAATAATTTGCCAATGTTTTATTTTTTCTTCATATCCAGCCTTTTTGCACTTTCTTCAGCCATGTCTGCTTCAACATCAAAGCCATTTTTACGAAGTTTCTCAGCAATTTCCTGATACAGCTTATACGCATCCCTGCCCTTCCCTATTTTTTCATATAGCATCGCCTTACAATATAACTCATCATAAAAAGGTGTTCCTATTGCACCGGCTCTGTCAAAATATTGGATTGCCTCATCATATTTTTCAAGTTTCCCACAAACTTCTCCGCCATGGATATATAACTCCCAGGTATCCGGAAATTTTTCTACGGCCTTTAAAAAACATTTGTAAGCTTCCTCACCTTTCCCCACTGCAAAAAGGAAAGAAATACGGCATGCACAGGCTCTGTAGAATGAATTTTCATCAAAGTCGGAACCTTCTTTCAAGATAGTATCATACCACTCCATCGCCGTATTTTTACAATATTCAAACATCCACTGATGAATGATTGCATAATTCCATTTATCTTCCACGGAAAGTACACCGCCATGCATAAGCTTTTTATACTCCAAAAGACAATGTATAAAATCCTCCGGTTTCCGTGTCTTTTCATAAACAGCGGTCAAACGTTGTGCATAGTTATTATATGCAACTGAGTTCCTTTTGTAAAAATCATCTACCGTTACGCCATAGAGCCTTGCTAAAACAGGAAGAGTCAAAACGTCCGGCAAAGTTGTTCCGCATTCCCACCTCGAAACAGTCTGTACATTTACATTCAGATTGTTGGCTACCTGCTCTTGTGTATAATTTTTTGACAAACGGAAAAGAGAAGGTAATGTCTTATTTTGTGAGCGGTATCGCAAAATTTGTATGGTCATAAACAAACGACGTAGTCTGAAGTACGATTCACAATTCTTTTACCAGACATAGTGTCAAATCATCATCATTCCTGCAGACGTCCAGATATATTTCATTGCAATGCTGCCTGGCAATGTTTTCCACTCGCCTTTTTTCTGATTATAAATCCTATAAAATTATCGTTTCTTTTGTCGGCAATCACTTTAAAGCCCTTGTCATTCTTCCAACATTGGATTGTATTCCGGCTGTCAGTAATCGAATTGTAGAAATCAATCCCGCTTTTTCTCAAAGTCTCGTCAAGACACATTTCATATAAAGCCTTTGCATCGCTGTCCTGCCAATTTCTCAATATCAAATCTCTTGTTTCCATGGATTATTTCCTCCGCGAATTACATTCTGCAATATATCTTTCCCATATTTCCGGTGTTACTTCCATTTATACTTTTATTCTACTGTTTGCGGAAAGTCTATACAGACACTTAGTACACTGTCGTGATATTGTGCTGTAATAGTTCCCTGCATTTGTTCAACCAATGTTTTTGCGATAGCTAACCCTAACCCTGTTGAGTTCCTTGCTGTTTCCACAGAAAAGAAGCGGTTAAACAGTTTTCCAACCTGTACATCATTTAGATTTTTCGCTGTATTTGAGAAAATAATTTCCCCCGTTTCGGACAATAAAACATTCAAATCACCGTCGCTGTATTTCACCGCATTATTCAGAATATTGTTCAATACACGCAGGAAAGCAGTTCTGTTCAAAGTACGCATAATCTTTTTTTCAGTAATGTCTATTTGCGGAGTAATGCTACATTTCGTCAATGTAGCATAAAATGATACAATACTTTGTTCTAATATATCATTCACACATAAAGGCTCTAACTGCATAGGCTCTTGTACCGACATGATAATCGAATAGCGGAACAACTCTTCCGTTAATTGCTTTAATACTTCTGCACGGTTTTGAATAGCCATGACATAATGAGTGACTTTTTCGGACTTTTCTTCATCCCGAAGCAAATCCAAATATCCACAAATTGCAGTTAAGGGTGTCCGCAAATCGTGAGAAATATTCGTTATGGTATCTTTCAACTCCCTGTCTCCGTCTAGGTATTGCCTGCGTTGTCGGCGAAGCTGCCTAAGCTGCCTGTTTAGGTCAGATGTCAGTAATCGCATCTGTCTGTCGCTGGAAGATATAGAAATAAGGGTATTCGTATCTGTTTTCAGCCAGTCTGTAAGCTGTACCCGTATTTCTTCCATGCTCACTTTCAACGTATGAATTTTCACGCTGAGAAACAGAACAACGGCAGACAGAATACTACACAAAACCCAAGGCAAAAGCATGAACATACCTCCCTCTATCTCAAATCTTTCCTGCGAAATAATATCAATCCACAGCCGCATGATAAAATAATCCACGCCGCTGAAGCCGAGAACATCTCCATATAGCTGGCGTGTTCAATAAAATACATTCCACTAAGCTGCAAGGACTGTCCTCCCGGAATTACTTCAAAAACAATTTCATAAATTCGCCGCTCTGTCCCCTCTAAATAATCGAGATTACGAATCCATTTAGAATTGCTTCCATCATCAATTTCACCTATCCCCAAGGACGCATCCGGAATATAATAATATTCTGTTTCGTCCAGCCGGTTCCCTATAACAATGCCGAAAAATAATTGCGCAAATGAAAGTAAAATGCAGACAACAGCTACAACGGTACGGTTAGGGATTACCATGACAAAAAAACAGTAAATTGCCGTATAAGCCGCACTCAAGGCAAACACGCAAATCCCTTGTAAAAGAATCTCTGAAAGTTCAGTGTGGAAAAATCCCAAAAATGGAACGCCAACCAAAAGCGAAGAAATCAGACACCCCATGCACATAATCCATCCCGCAATAATACAAGTAAATATATTTGCAAGATAAATGTCTGAACGGTCATAACCTGAAATAATTTTATTTCTGATTGTACCATACTCATATTCAGCACCTACAAAAAGACTGATAAAGACGGAAAGGATAATACCAATCACATATGCCTGTATCCAAAATGCTTCCTCTAAATAATGTACTTCTACCGTATCTTGGATAATAGCGATTTTTTGTATAATGCAAAAAACATTCAACACCAAAAAACAAAACCAAAACACTCCATTTTTCCAAAGCCTTGCTAAATTAGCGTTTAAAAGTTTAATCATGTTTTTCACCTCCAACAAGACTGATGTAAAAACTTTCCAAACTTTCGGCACGTTCCTGCATGGAAATCACGTCACAATTCTCTTTTGCCAGTTCAGAAATCAACAGGGACGCTTTCACTTTTGTAAACACGTTGGCAGTCGTATCAGACAAAATCTTATACTCGATTCCCATTCGGTCAAGTACACAGGCAAGTGCTTTTGTGCTGCTCACTTCCATAAATACACATTTTCTGCAAGCAGATTCCAAGTCTGCTGCACTTACTTCTTTTACAATAGTTCCATTGTCAATAAAGCCGTAGTGTGTTGCCAATTTTGCCAATTCGTCAAGAATATGGCTGGAAATCAGTACCGTTATCTGATGTTCCCGGTTAAGTCTCAAAATTAGTTCCCGCATTTCAATAATACCTTGCGGATCAAGACCATTTACCGGCTCGTCTAACACAAGAAAGTCGGGATCTCCGCAAAGCGCAACCGCAATCCCTAACCGTTGCCGCATACCAAGGGAAAAATTTTTCGCTTTCTTTTTCCCGGTGTTTTCAAGGCCAACCAGCCTTAACAGCTCTTTCAGCCCGTCAAAAGAGGGCAGACCAAGGATACGGTATTGTTCTTTTAGATTTTCTTCTGCCGTCATATCAAGATAAATAGACGGTGTTTCAACGACAGCTCCCATTCTCTTGCGTGATTTGATTATTTCCTTATCCGTATTTTTCCTTCCATACAGCGTGTATTCGCCGGAAGTAGCGGTCTGCAATCCGCAGATCAAGCGAATTAGCGTTGTTTTACCAGCTCCGTTTTTTCCAACGAAACCATAGATAGCCCCTTTGGGAATGTGCATGGAAACAGCGTTCAACGCTTTGAATGCTCCATACTTTTTAGACAAAGCGTTTGTAGTTAGGACATAATCCATAAATTTAGCCTCCTTTTCTGCACAAGTATTTTGTGCTAGATGTTGGCATTATAGCAAGAAATGGTTGAGAAAACAGTTAAGAAAATAGTTGAGATTTAGTTGAGATTTATTCCGACTTCAATTTGAAGCCAATCCCCCATACTGCATCTATATATTCTTTTCCCCCAATATCCCGTAACTTTTTTCGCAAGTGGCTGATATGCGTTTTTAGTGAACTGTCCGTGCAATCGGGAGTGTCCTCGCTAATGCGTTCAAGCAATAAAGACTTCGCTATTACTTGTGACGGGTTCTGCATGAGAATTTTTAAGATTGCATATTCCGTCCTCGTTAAATTCACTCCTTGCTGTCCTGCAAAGACTTCATGCGTCATTATGTCCAGCCGCAGATTATCAAAAGATAAAAAGGAAGAAGGACATTCCTTGGAATTAACCGCAGTTACGCCACTTCGGAGTGCAACGGTAATTCTTGCAAGCAGCTCTTTCATTTCAAAAGGTTTCGTAATATAATCTGCTGCACCGCCAAGTAAAAGTTCAACCTTATCATCTATATCAATCTTTGCACTGACAACGATAACAGGTATGTCCTTTATTTGTGGCAGCACTTCTTCACCGGAAAGACCGGGAAGCATTAAATCAAGCAGAATAAGGTCGGGTTTTGACGCAGACAGCACATATAATGCTTCTGTTCCCGAATAAGCCCGTGATACTTGATAGTCCTCTTTTATAAGTGCTTCTTCAATGATATTCCCAATATGAATATCATCATCAATAATCAAAATATGCTTCATTTCAAATTCCCCCGCTTTTCTTTTAATCTTCCGTCTATGGGTTTTTCAGCGTCCTTTGGTATTAACCAGACTGTTCCCATTTTTTCTGCCCCCGCAATTCGTCCGGCAGAGCAGTAATAATTTATCATACGGGGAGAGATACCCCATTTTTCTCCTGCCTGTTTAAGCGTCATGTAATCCATAATGCACCTCCGATATAATATTCTATATTATATTTCGCTTTCTCGAAGAATACAAGTGTAGCAACTGAACACTATACGAATTATTTTGCAGAAATTATATAAATATGCGCATACAGAGCGCAGAATGAGGGGGATTCCGTAGTAGTCGGCACTGTGGGAAAATCTAAACTTTTGGATTTCTACACCAATCCAAACTTAGAAGAAATCCAAACTTTCCTCTGTAAATCCTTTATTCAAGGCATTTTCTGATATAAAAGTTTGGATTTTGTTTTGTACTTCTCTTGTCAGAAATGAGAATAAATTGATTGAAACAGAGCTAAATAGCAATGTTTTACGCATTTTGTCATAATTGGAGTATTGTACTTTGTGAAACGAAATCCAAACTTTTTCCGGCAAGAATCCCCAATTATCAAGCTGTTTTCAGAAAAGTTTGGATTTTATATAAGTTTGGATTTGTGCGTAATGTGCATAACTTGCTGTCTTATGGAGTTGTGGGAAAGTCTGTTTGCAGAATGTGGGAAAGTTGCCCTTTAGCTTTTCCATGTTCTGTGAATGGACTTTTCCATGACGTACATGAGCATTTATTTACGTATTATCATTTAACTTGGCATATACATATGTAT
>CAJTYV010000081.1 GCA_910584195.1 uncultured Ruminococcus sp.
GCGATTTGGAATGGGCAGATTCCGTAACAGGGAAGCCGAAGGCTGAACTGTTACGTTATTAAAGTAACAGTTCAGCCTGCAATGTCATTAAGTTAGCACCTCAGTCCAGCCGCGAGGGAAATAAAATGCTTAAGAAGCCCCTTAAAAAGCGTCGGCACTTGGTGAGGTAGTTCACGAACCTACTTTTTTGGAGCGGGAGCGTGGCGACGGAGCATTTTATTTCCCTCACGGCGTCCGCCATCGTTAACTAAATGACATGATGCCAGGGTCAAAAGGTCATGTATGACATGCTGACATGTCGATACATGACTTTTTGACCCCAACATCATGACATTGAATGCTGAACTGTTACTTATTAAATTTTATCAGCGGCCACTGACGGGTGTGCCGCATTTTTGAAAAGTAAGGGTTAGATTTTACTAACCAGAAAGAAAAGAGAGGGATGTGTCATAGTTAAGATCATAGTGGGTATTGACGGGATGGCATTCTGAATTTCGATATTTTCAAAAATTTCAGATTGGAGGAAAAAGAATGGCATACAACAACGGACGGGAGAACGGGAAATGGCTTATCTGGAAAGAAGCCGAGGAAAAAATATTGCGGGAACACGGAGTTGATAAAACTACCATTGAACAAATCCGCACGGACGACAGGGCAGACTTCAATTTCAACAGGCGGTTTTACCATTGGACAAGCGGCTTCGGCGAATACACCTTACATTTTCAAAAAATGAGACGAATATTTGCAAAATGACCAAAAAAGGGCAAAAAATGTCGTTTCATGAAAGAAGGGTTGAAATTATAACACAAAGAAGGATAATAGAAATTGTCATTGATTTCACAGAGCAACTAAATAAAACATTAGTATGTAATACAGATAAGCAGTTTAAAAGACTGTGAGGTGCGGAAAATCCGTCTGCTGAGTGAAATGCCGCCTAAGTATCCCAGTAGAAGAACTTAATATTTTGCAATTTTTTTTGAAAAGGAGAGAATCGAATGAAAAAGAAAATATTTTTGATGGCAATTGCTTTTTTTTCCCTATCCTTATTTGGCTGTGGAAATATGGAACAGGAACGGGCTGCTGAAAACAAAGCGCCTGATGTCCGAAATGAAACGAGTTCCGAGATGGAAGAAACCTATGTGGAAAACGATATATCCGATGCGGAGTTCACATTTCCAGAGAGTTATAACAATACTATAGGAAATGTTGATTTTAAGATGGCTGTCATTGTTGATGCCGATTTAGCTGGAGAACCTCCAATTACCGCAAAAGCCAGAATGTTAAAAGTAAATGAGGATCAAGCATTCCGATCACTATTTAGCGGGAATGATAATTATGAAGTATACAGCTATGAGGAAAAAAACGAATATGGGGAAAAAGTAAATACAGCAACTTATGTCACACCGGAAGAAACAACATTGTCTTATGGTCCGCTTTCCAGCCAGATGTCTTATATGCAAAGGGATTTAATGCCATATATACGCAGCTCTTTTGTGCTTGATCCAGCAGATGAACGATATAATGCAGATTTATACTCCACAGAAGAACAGTTGCCTTTTATGACTCGTGAAGATGCCTTTCAGATTATTGACAAAACCTTAACGGAAATGGGGATAGAGTTTAAGCATAGTTATACAGGATATGCATTAGATTATAATTGTATGCAGTCGCAAGAATACCATGAAGACATGGACGGAAATATTGATCAGGCAAATTATAAAAATCAATGGTCTGCCTCAGACGAAGGCTATTATTTTTGTATTAACCAAATATACAGAGGACTGCCTCTTTATCATGTGTACTGTGAGGTGTTTTCAGATATGGCAGATGTAAATGCTCCAATACAGGCATTTATATCAAAGGATGGAATAGAGTATTTGGACATTGAAAAAATATTTGAGGTTTCTGATGAAGGAATGTCAGTTCCACTGGCTGCAGTGGATGTGATTGCTGAAACAGTGGCAAATAAGTATAATCAAATACTCGGAAATGCGACGTATGAAATAACAGAGGCGAAATTATGTTATTATGTGGATCTGTCTTCGGGGGCAGGCATATATGATGTAAAGCCTGTCTGGATTGTGAGGGGAATTGAAAAAAGCGAACAGAAAGAACAGGGTATTCAGACCATTATCGATGCACAGGCGGCAAAGGAGATAATACCTTGAGAAAATTTTGCTATTATTTTAAAACAGACTTAAAGAGGTCTGTATGTTCGATGAAGCTTGTGATATCAATTGCATTAACGATGGGCGTACTGCTTCTCTCAACACTGGAAGGCATTGCGTTAGATACAAATGTGCTTTATGTTTTTTCTATTGTCATGTATGGAATGCCGGCTATGATGATATTGGTATGCGGAGCCATTGCATTTGCGGACAGCTTTTGTGAGGATATAGAACACAAATATGTTATGCAGCAAGTGATTCGCGGGGATATTGAAGGGTATGTTTCTGCCCGGATATTCAGTATCTTTTCTGTGACGATGCTTTCTGTTACATTTGGTATATTTTTATTTGCAAATATCATGCATTTTAAATTAGCATGGGTGGATGTATCTGGTTTGCAATATGATCATATCATGCATGCCGGGGGATTAAGATTCTTTTTAATACATAAATGGTACTCTTTGTATTATTTCTGTTACGGAATCCAATACAGTGTGCTTGCAGGAATTTTATCTTTATGGGCAGCGTATCTTTCCATGTTTATTTCAAACCGTATGCTTGTGTTATCGGCACCAATGGTTCAGTATTATTTTGTGGATTACATTTTGTCGACAGCTTCCTCTGGGACACTGAATTTGGCTACGGTTTTTTCGCCTTCAAATAATATTTTCCGAAATGATTATTTGTCCTTGCTGCTAGTGGTTATGATAGCGGCTGTCAATGTGGTTTTGCTTAGAAAACTTTTAATTAGAAAGTTGTGGAGAAAAATCTGTGAATAAAACAAAACATGTGTGGCAGGATTTTGTGAATAATTTTTTTAGCAGGCGGTTGTTGTTTTTTTGTGTTTTTCAGTTTTATATTTTACATTACTATATTAATTCAGTGAAACGATTTTCTATTGTTGCGGATTATCCGGCATCGCCTTGGATATTGCCTTTTGTTGGACAAAATGTATATTTTCTATTTATATATGGAATCTCTGTAATTTATTTTTACTCTAATATACCTTTTATGCAAAGAAACGAAATGTATGCATTAATAAGGGAGGGAAGGAAGAAATGGGTATATGCTAAAATATTAAGAATTTGGATGTCTGCTGTTTCGCTTTCATTTATTGAAGTGGTTTTAAGCATACTGCCGTTGTTTCCATGTCTGGAATGGACTGCAGAGTGGGGGAAATTGTATAACTCGCTTGCTATGACAAATGCAGGGCTGGAATACAATGTGAAATTATCTTTTTCTTATGAATTGATTATCGAACATGATCCCTTCATAACCATGTTGATATTTGGGATAATCCTTTGTATATCTACCGGATTGGTTGGAATGATTATGTTTGCTGTGAGTATCTGCGTGAACAGGACAACCGCTGTACTTATGGGAACTTTTCTTTCCGTTTTATCGGTTGTATTTGCTAATCTGTATTTATACCAGCAATGGATTAGCTTTATTTCGCCGTTTTCATGGATGAATTTGCTCCTGTTGTATGGAAAAGTATGTAAAAATGCGCCTTCCTTTTCGACGGTAATTATTATGGCAGCAATTTCAGTATTTATATTAAGTGGCATTTCTTTGAAGAGAATATATATAAAAGATTTGGATTGGACAGATGAGGAGTGATTTTACGAAGGATAAAAATATAAAAGTAAAAGATGTATGCAAATATTTTGGTAAAACGCAGGTGCTGGATCATGTCAATATGGAATGCAGACAAGGAGAGATTACAGGGATTATAGGGAGAAATGGTGCAGGGAAAACAGTGCTATTTAAAATAATATGTGGTTTGTTGTCGTTGGATTCAGGCGAGATTCTAATAAACGGTATAAAGCGGGAAAGACAGGCAGATGTTCTTCCTTCGGTTGGAATTATTATTGAAGAACCGGCTTTTTTAAAAAATTATTCTGGAATAAAAAATTTGGAATACCTATATATGATTAATAATAAGAATAACAGGCAATATTTAGAAAGCATTATGGAAAAAGTAGGACTTGATCCAAAATCAAAAAAACATGTAGGGAAATATTCTATGGGGATGCGGCAAAGATTAGCTATAGCACAGTCGATTATGGAAGAACCGGAATTTTTGGTTTTAGACGAACCGTTTAATGGACTGGATAGTCATGGTGTGAATGAAATGAGGGAACTGTTTCTTGAACTGAAAAAAAGAGGAAAAGTTATTTTAATTGCCAGTCATAATTCAGAAGACATAAATATACTTTGTGACAATGTTTATAGTATGGAGTCAGGGGTTTTAAAAGTTTTGCGCTAAGATTTATGCTCTTTTATTTATCCGTTCACTGGAAAAAGGTTATGAAACAAACGCAGTTCCGGAAATCTTGTAAATATTGAAGTCGATCACTTTGACGGCGGGGTACAGGCCGGACGTTATCTGAAAAGCAGGGGGCACAGCGCTGTGCTTTGTATATCGGATAATAATATCTGCATGGATAGGGAAAGATTTACGGGATTAAAAAGTGAGATCCCGAATGCAGAACTGATGGTTGTTCCTATGGAGCAGGAAGCGCGCGCCGTTTTTTACAGGGAACATTTAGAGAACATAAAAAATTATTCAGCTGTTTTCGCCGTGTCCGATTATTATGCCATGGATCTTATTCAATTCCTGAAAAGTGTGGGGATATCAGTTCCGGAGGATATATCGGTAGTCGGGTTTGACAATGTAAGGGGAAGTGAAAAATTTGTACCGGCGTTGACTACAATAAAACAGGATAATAGGCAAAGGGCAGCTCTGGCAGTCAATCTGTTGAATCAGTTAAGAAACGGAGACTGCGGGGATAAAAATGTGAAGCTGGATTTTGTCATGGGTTATGCGTTTAACCTTTGCTATTTGCCATGATTCCTTTTATGATTATTACAACCGCTGTAAGGTAGATTGGAGGAATCATAAAATGGATATGGGAAAACAGAAAATGATGGAGGGAAAGAAAGCGTTTCAACGGGAACTGCTTCAGATTGCAGTTCCCGTAACATTGCAATGCCTGATGCAGTCTTCCTTTTCCGTAGTAGATCAGATCATGACAGGGCAGCTTGGAAGTATCAGTATCGCTGGGATTGGACTGGGAGGAAAGTTTGCATCCATTTATTCTGTAGTGGCAGCAGCATTTGGCAAATATTATGTATTGATTTTCCGTGCGGAAGATGACGTAAGGCAGATGACAGGGTATGTGCTTACAGCATATGCCCTGGTTGCACCTGTAAAAGTGCAGAATATGATTTTAGGCGGGATTTTAAGGAGTGGGGGAAGGACAACCTTTGTAATGATCATTGACATGATCGGTACGTGGATATTTGGCGTGCCGCTTGGATTATTAACAGCTTTTGTTTTCCATTTGCCTATCGCGTCAGTTTATTTTGTTTTGTCTATGGAAGAGTGCGTACGCCTTATCATTTCATTGGTTGTCTTCAGAAAAAAGAAATGGATGCAGACATTGTGAGAGCATATGGACAACGGAAGATTTTAATGAAAATTATCAGTAACAGACATATGGCAGGAACTCCCAAAATGGGATGTCTGCCATATTGCAGTATCTTTTTCCGGAATGCGGTCCAGAACGCCGTTCACCCGCATATCCATCAGCAGGCATAAGACGGAATCATTATCCATGCCATTGGATAAAAAACAGAAAATTTTTATGGTATAATTCAGAGGATGGTTTTGCTTTAGCGGGAACGGTATCCTGCCGAAGTAATAGGAAACAGTGGAAAGGATGGTATACAGATGTATGACGTGATAGTGGTCGGGGCGGGGCCCGCAGGATGCACGGCGGCCAAGGCTTTAGCGGAAAAAGGCTATAAGGTTCTCCTGGTGGAAAAATTCAAAATGCCAAGGTACAAGTCCTGTTCGGGCGTGCTGATAAAGAAATCAATGGAGCTTGTAAAGAAGTATTTCGGGGAGGCCGTGCCGGAGTCCGCCATGTGTACCCCGACAGATAACAGGGGCATGGTATTCACAAATGACGCAGGGAAGGAATACCGCTTCGAGCAGGAGGGGCTTAATGTATGGCGCAGCCATTTTGACGGGTGGCTTGCGGGGAAAGCAAAGGAGAGCGGCACAGAGGTCATGGACGGCGTGGCGGCTCTTTCCTGTACGGAAAAGGACGGGTTTGTGGAAGTCTGCCTGCACGGGCAGAAGAATTATACAGAGGGCGCAAAGTATGTCATTGACTGCGAGGGTGTTGTCGGGGCATTAAAACGGCAATTTGCAAAGCAATATGCACGGCAATTTGCCGGAAAGATTACCAGGGAAGTTCCCGGATACATAACCACATACCAGACCTTTAACGAGGGCAGCATAGA
>CAJTYV010000082.1 GCA_910584195.1 uncultured Ruminococcus sp.
AGGGTGGTACCCTTTTCAAATGCTATCCGGGTCCCTTTTCAAATGTTAGATGCAAGTAGCGTCCCCTGATGTTGGAATAGGCGATAGTCCCCGATACCCGCAGGCGTTGCAGGGTCTTTTCGCTTATTTTCAGGAACGTGCAGACTTCGTAGCTGTCC
The DNA here is from genome assembly GCA_910584195.1 of uncultured Ruminococcus sp. Taxonomy (GTDB): domain Bacteria; phylum Bacillota; class Clostridia; order Oscillospirales; family Ruminococcaceae; genus Ruminococcus. The sequence continues at coordinate 159 of CAJTYV010000082.1, forward strand.
ACCCACATATCTTCTTCACTTTGCTTTGCCGTTTCCGCATGGTTGAAGATGTAATCGGCAATGGCGGTAATCTTGTTGTCCAGTTCCTTGTAGGCTTTGGACTCGAATGTTATTATTTCCATAACGGTAACTAATTGATTTGCCGCAAAATTGCATCTTTCTGTAAGATAAAAAATACAAGGTTCTACCAACTTGGGTGAAATTTTTTTCAGGGTTTTTCAGGGTGATTTTAGGGATGAAAAATAGTTTTTATTCCTATTCATGTGCTCCATTTGTATAAAAAGAAAAACTACCAAGTTGGTAGTAACTTGGTAGTTTTTCAATCGGCTAAAGTACTTATTTACAAATCATCATCCATGCGTTTTTGCAGTTGCTCCATTATGAATGTGAAAAAAGCCGTTCGGTCTTTCTTCCGGTTTTTAAGGCTAAGATATGTTCGGTAATAGTCGCCCAGTTCTATGTCAAAGGCAGCTTCGACAAATGCCATAACCTCTTTTATCGTAGCATTGCCATAATTCAGCGTTTTAGCGGCAAACAATCCATATCCCCATTCTATCGCTTCCGATTTTGTGCCAGTCCATTTCAGTTTGAAGTCCGACAATGATATTTTTATATCGTTTGTCAGTTGCTTTTTCTCTAATAACTGTAATCGCTGATTTAGGTAAATACGCAACATTTCATTGGCTAATATCTTGGCTACCGTATAGTCGTACCCTGTTGAAAAATTCGGGTCTTTATCGAATTGTGCGCTATCAGCGCATAGCCGAATATCTGCCTTCCCTCGTACAAAGTAGTATTTATCATACATGGTAGAGTGTGAACGATAATACTGGTAAAAGTCCAAATTCCGATTGAAGAAATAGGTCAGATTATCCAGTTCTGCGATAAGATGCTTTCTGATAACTTCGTTACTCCCATTAGGACATTGCATTTCTATACGACATATTTTATGGAAATAGAGAAGCCGCCCCAATAGTTCCGGTTTTTGAACTTTGAAAAAGCGTATTTCATCCTCTTGTGTGGGGAAAGTGTAGGTTTGCAATTCATTTCTTAACCCAGTGATGATACCTTGTAAGTGATGTACTATTGAAAGAGAGGTTTCGATAATATCATTGCCGTAGAGGTCGATTTTAGCAATCTCTACATCTATTTCCGATAGGAGTTTATCAAAATCTTCTTTCATTTTATTGAATAATCTTATTCTATTTCTTCTCTTTTTGTAACTCCTTAAAGATACGCTCCAAATCATATCCATGCGGATTGGAAATATGGAAACATCCGCTTTCTATGGGGTTATTAACCTGAGGGGCAGTTATCACCGTATCATTGAAAACGAAAGCGATGCTCTTTCCTACACTCTTTGTTGTGGCTTCTCTCCATATCGGCAATTTATCTTGGAGGAAGACACCGATAATGACCGAGTGTCCGAAAGTATCAGTTTCCAAACGTAAAGTATCGAAATCCTTAACAGTAAGGAAAGGTGTTTGTGAAAGGCTGTCTGTAGTCTGTGATGTTACATAGTACCAGCCGTTTACCCGGTGAGAGGATTTTGTCTGCATACAAGCCGTCATTAGCAGGCATAAAAAGAGAATTGCTGAAATCTTCATATCCGCTATTTTTAGATTAATACATCTTCTCCAACGTCCAAACCATCCTGTTAGGATTATAGGCTTCCATTACGAGGTGTGTTCCGGTGTATTCCAATACCGTCCACGTGCTCTCTTTTTTGCCGAACGTGATGATTTTCCTATCTACTTGATAGGTGAAATCCCTGTTCCAAGTTCGTTCATCTTCTTCATTGAAGACAGTTTCAATACCTTCCGAATCGGTAATAAATTGCAGAATAGACTTTCCTGTGTATACAATATCACCTTTGATATTATATTCAGTTTTTTGCACTTGCCAAGTGGTTTGCTCCAGTGCCTCAGGGGTAAGGACAGGAGTAGGGGCATCGTTGTTACTGCAATTTGTCAGACATAACATGGCGCAAATAATGAATGTGGAAAGCACCGTACATAAAGTAATTTTCTTTTTCATCTTATCTCTTTTAAATGATTGGCAATAATTATATGTTTCTCTCCATAGGGATACTAACAATACCTTTATTAATCTCTTTTTCACCCACTTTTTTGAAGCCTAAAGATGTATAAAAAGTTTCTGCATAGGTTGAAGAATTAACTGTTATATAAGTAAAATTACAATTGCTCATCATATAGTCAAATAACAATGTTCCTATTCCTCGCCGATGATAGTGCGGCAAGACAAAGAAGAGGGATATATGTTGCCTTTCCCGATGTACACCGATTATTCCTATCAATAGATGATTGTCAAAAGCACCATATATGTCAAGCGTATTCATCAACGATGTGTCATACACGAAGCTTTTAAAGGTTTCAATACCTTCTTGGGTGAAATCATTCCTTTCCATGCATACTTGATAAGATAAATCGGCAGCATTGTTATATTCTTCCTGTGTTAATTTACGTATCATATCAATATTATTAAATAGTGAATGCAAAATACGGAAGAATAAATAAAAAAGGTCTTGACAATTGTCAAGACCCTAATATAAAGGATGTTAAAGGATAAGTTATTTCTTCAGTTTGCGACGTATACGACTAACAGTTTCCGGTGTGACTTGCAAGAAAGAGGCTATCTCTTTTAACGTAATATATTCTTGAATGTCAGGACATCTGTTCAATAAATCAAGATAAAGTTCTTCCGTAGTTTTACAGTACATATCCAATAATCTATGATACATTAACGAGTAGGATTGTTCGACAAGAGCGCACTTTATTTGTACAGTTTCGGCATTTGTAGCAAAAAAATCCTCTAACTTTGAATACGGTAGATAGTAAATCTTTGAATCGCAAACAGCTTCAATTGTTACTAATGACGGTTGATTAGGTTCTATAAGTGTACATAAACTTCCTGCAAATTCTTCGGAGAAAGTATATCCTACTATATGTATATTTCCTCTTTCATCCACACGGGTATATCTCAATAAACCGTTTTCAATATAAGCCCCTCGGCAGTTCATTTTACCTTGAATAGAGAACTGTTCGCCCTTTTTGAGTTCGATATAAGTGCCATGTTCCAAAATGAACAGCTTTAGCTGTTCTAATTTCGAATGGTTGGCAAATTGCAAATTAAATTGTTCCATGTTAAATCATTCATTTATTGAAATCATTAGTTCACACAAAATTATAGCAAATTCGCTAAATGACAAAACATCCCTTCTTGCTATATAGAAAATATAATGATTATACGTTCCTTTGTTGTGTTTAGGACAAGATACATTTTAGTGCAAGGTGCAAGCTATATATATAAATATATACTTGCACCTTGCACTAATCGCAGAAGATTTATTATCAATGATTTGCGTATTTCAAAAGAAAGACTTATCTTTGAACCCGAAAGTTAGGCAGACAAACAGCGGTCAAAGTTGGACAAGCCCAACGTCTGAAAATCGTTACTGTTTCGTTACCTATTTGAAATTTTGGAATATAAGACATTGTAGCATAAGCGGTTAGAGTTATAGGTTCAAAACCCTGTCTCTCTCGAACTCGCGCAGATACTTGCGCACGGTCTTGCGGCTCATGCCGTTGTGGCGCGCTATCTCGCGGATGCTCATCCCCTCGCGGCGATGAGACAGAATAATGGATGTTTTTTCCTCCATGTGTAACATTTTGTGGTATCGTTGATGTCGTTCTTTCTAATCAACGATATCCGGTTGAACTTACCCATGGGGTGGGTCCCTTTTCAATTGCTCTACCTGGGTCCCTTTTCAAATGTTAGATGCAACACCTGTCAGCGTGTAAGCGATTACAACAACCTCAATGTTGACAATTTTGAGACCACCCGCAAGGGGACGCGCATCATCCGACTTGTCCAGCAGAAGACCAAGACCGAGGTAACCATTCCCATTCTCAATGAGAACCTTATCACCATATGCGAAAAGTATGGCTACAACATACCGAGAGCCAACGAGCAGGTGCTGAACCGTTACATCAAGGATATTCTCAAAGACCTGTCGGAACAATTGCCGTCTCTGAAAGAGAAGGTACCGACCAAGCTCACCATGAAGCAGAAAGAGGCGTTGAGAAAAGAGAAGAAGGAACCGGAGACCGACCTCAACGGCAACGTGATTGTGCCACGCTATGAGTGTGTGACAAGCCACACCGCCCGACGCACCGGCATCACGAACATGTATCTGAGCCACAGGTACACCATCCTTCAGATGATGCACGTCAGCGGTCACAAGACGCAAAAGACCTTCATGGACTACATCAAGCTCTCCTCCGAAGAGATAGCCGATGAAATCGCAGCCATGTCCAAGAAAGAGAACGATATGTGGTAAACAGTCGGCTTACTCCAAAAAATCGGTCATTTGACCATATTTTTGGAGTAAATATTTGGTAGGTCAAAATTAAACAACTAATTTTGCATTCCAGAAATCCGGTCAAATGACCAGTTTTTGGGAATAGATTATGATTATTAAACGCGACTATTATCTGAATCAGCTCATTGCCAGTAGGCACAACGGGCTTGTAAAGATTGTTACTGGGTTAAGACGATCCGGTAAGTCATATCTATTGTTTCACTTATTCGGTGACTATCTTAAAGAACAGGGTATACCTGAAGATCATATAATTAAAGTGGATTTAGAAGATCGACGAAACGCTCCTCTTCGTGATCCGGATGCGCTGCTTGCACACATCGACTCTAAGATGGTGGATAGCAAGATGTATTACATACTTCTTGATGAGGTTCAACATGTGCAGGAGTTTGAAGACGTGCTCAATAGTTACCTTAAGATAGAAAACGCAGATGTATATGTCACTGGAAGTAACTCCCGTTTTTTGTCTACAGACATTATCACAGAGTTTAGAGGTCGAGGAGACCAGATTCATGTATATCCACTCTCTTTTGCCGAATTTATGTCTGTTGACAACCGGCATCCTATTGATGCTTGGAGCGATTATTATACTTATGGTGGTCTACCACATGTATTGACATTAGAAACGCCGAAGAAAAAAATTGACTATATCAAAAGGCTATACACAACTGTCTATATCAATGATATAGTCGAGAGATATAAGATTAAGGGCGAATCTGAACTAAAAGAATTGATTCAGATAATTGCGTCTGCAATAGGTTCCCCGACCAATCCAAATAAGTTGGCAAACACCTTCAAGAGCCTTAAAAACGTATCTCTGTCTAATAAAACTATTGATAACTATCTAACATACCTTTGTGAGTCGTTTTTAACCGAAAAGGCAATACGTTACGACATAAAAGGAAAGAAATATATAAACACCCTGTCTAAATATTATTTCACTGATGTAGGTGTTCGTAATGCAATCCTTGATTTCAGGCAACAGGAGGAAAACCACATTATGGAGAATATCATTTATAATGAATTAAAAATACGTGGTTTCCAAGTCGACGTAGGTGTAGTGGAGCATCGCACAACGGATAAAGACGGCAAAAGAATCCGCAAGCAATACGAAGTGGATTTCGTGGCGAATCAAGGTAGCCAACGTTACTACATTCAGTCCGCCTTTATAATGCCTACTGACGCAAAGGAGCGTCAGGAATCCGCTTCTCTGCTTAACATTGATGATTCTTTCAAAAAAATCATCATAGTTAAGGACTACATCAAACCAAAAAGAAACGAGGAAGGAATAGTTACAATTGGACTAATTGACTTTCTCCTAAAACCAGAACTTATTAATTGGTAATTAGGAAGAATAATTCCAAATCATTATGTCATGGAAAATATCGAAAAAATAGTAACATTATACGAAAGTTATCAATATGAATTAGAAAAAACAGGTGATAATTTTGCTGTTTTTTCTTTGGGTGCAGGAATTTATCCAGGAGTGGATATACTTATCTCAGAAAATATTTCGTCTGAAGAATACAATACTATCAGAAAAGAATATTCCGAGGCTGGATATGCTACAAATAAAGTCATATTTCATTCACTAGAAAACCTTGAAATTTCATTATTTACTCAGTTTTTTAAGCCAAAATATTCAAGAGAGAGGCTGCTATCTCACTATAAGGAATACACCAATGGCGTAATGAAACCTTATCAAACCAAGGAAGATACTCCTGAGTATAAATATATTGAGGTTTCTTATAATTATGAAGAAAACTTTATATGGGCGGTAAAACGAAATCTACAAAAGGCGGTGCAACGGTAAATGGCGTTATT
>CAJTYV010000083.1 GCA_910584195.1 uncultured Ruminococcus sp.
GAATAATTACATTATACCAAATATAGGCGGTGAGATCTACTTTTTCAGCGGCCTCTGTGGCGGCGGGGAGGGGAACCAATCCTGTTCCATAGCAAAATGCAGTTTACAGCACGGAAATTTAGAATATTGTTTTCAGTGCGAAAATTATCCTTGCGAAAGATATGAGAACATAGACAAATTTGATTCTTTTATCACGCACCAGCATCAAAAGCGGGATATGGAAAAATTCAGAGAACTGGGAATAGAACCTTATACCGCAGAGCAACAGAGAAAGAAAGTCCTGCTAAACCATCTTCTGAATACTTATAATGACGGACGAAAGAAAACACTATTCTGCGTTGCAGTCAATTTGTTTGAATTAGATGATCTGGAAAATATAATTAACGAACTGGATGAGAATACATCCGCCCTTCCACAAAAAGAGCGGGCTGCTTACGCATGCAGATTGCTTCAAGAGGCTGCCGATAAAAAAGGGGTTGTGCTAAAGTTGCGGAAAAAGAAATAGAGCGGGTAAAGCTGTTTTTGCAGTTAGTCAAATCTTGTTTTTATTGTTGCAAATCACCAATTCACATATACCTGCAAACTGCCATTTCCCTATTTCTCTTATCTGCTTTCAGTTACATAGTTCCAACACCATGTACTGACACCAAAAGGAACATTATCTTTGCCATACTTCCTATAACCATGCGCCCCAATCCCCATAATCAAAGGTCCCGCTTCCATGATGAAGTTTTCCGCCTGCCTTGAGATTTCTAAATGCTTCCCGCATACGAATTAAAATTTCCGGCTTTATGTCCAGTGAATGATGTGCCGGAAATACTTTCTTCGCAGGCAATGCCGCAACTTTTTCCAAGATTTGTCTATGATTTCATCAATCTTATTATCTTTATCCCACTTAGCATTGTAGGCAATCAGTGTAAGCCCTCTTGTCCGAATATAGGAATTGTCATTGTCCATCATATCGGCTAACCTATCCATATAACAATATACCTTGTCCGATTCCTCACATTCTTTCTGTAGTGCCTGTAATGCTTTGTATGCCATATTATTATTTTTATCAAATAACAGCGAAAAATTATCCTCAATATTTATTTCCATGCTATTTCATCTCCCAAATCTTAAATCATGCCTCCGATTACAGCACTTTCTCTCTGCAACTGTCAAATTTTAGTACACAGCCGTATCATAACTTTCTTTTCCACATTCGTCGTATCAAATCAATCATACTGTAACTTTTCTGCGGTTTTTTAACTTTTCATTTTCGGATAACGGCTTTTATTTATCCTTTGCCCTCCCCAACCCTTTCCTAAAAGAAAACAGCACTTGAAAGCACTCCCACGGCAGATGTGTCATAAAAGGAAAAGGGGGTATGCAATATCAAAAATGCTAGTCCCACCAACAATAATAAACAGACTGCTCCTCATGGGATAACTCTGTAATTGAAACCAACTCTCCATTATCTCCAACAAGAAACGTTGGTTGTGAAAAGTCTGTTTCTTCTCCAATATCACTCGGAAATATATCTTTTGGTTCATTAAAAATCTGCTTTATTTCCGCAAGCGATAATTTACTGAAAATAATCAAAGTATCTGCGGTTATAACCTTGTCTTCATCTTCCAATCCATAGACCTGTACAAAGATTTTTGCCGTTTTGTCTTTATTGATTAAGTTTTCAATTAGGGCAATATATTCATGCTTTCCCTCAAGGCATTCACAACAGAAATCCGTAAAATCATCTTTCGGATCCAGATAGTCTTTATATGAGAACAAATAATTATTTGTATAATTGCTGTTCATTTTATCCGTTTTCAGCAACGTTAAAATAGAGCTTTTCTGTAGATTATTCATGTTGCCGCTCCTTAAAGATAATAATATCTTGTCCTGCCACTTCTTTGAAAACAAAATTATTGATTTTTGAAGCATTCAAGATTTAATCCCTCTCCAATACATGAAATTATATCGTGGTGATTGAAACCAATAAGCCATTGATATTTTTTTGAAACAATATAATAATCTAACCAGCCATTGTCTAAAAAAGCTGTATGACTTAGTAAATCAAGGGCTTTTACTAACAAATGAAACCATGTTGAGTAATCAACCGCATAACATCCGAGAAGGTTTTTCATGCTTTCAGGACTATAACCATTCGTATTAGCCCAATGCAGACCGTTTTTCCATATTTTTGTTTTATCGGCATATTTTTCTGCAATCTTCTGGTATATATTCTCCCACTGGCTTCCGCTCACTTTACGAAAGCGTTCCTTTGATATGCCACATTGCGTGACCACTTCATGTTCTAATCGAAATATGCCGCTTTTTTTATCGGATTTCATATTTCCAAATACTTTATCAGCAATTTCCACTATCTTACTGCCAGTGAAAGAAATTGTTCTCTCATGCGAAACATATATCAGCCATTTTTCTGTATCGTCAAAATAAAAAGTTTCTACATAACACGGAAACTCATATCCATCTTCATCTTTCTCGTAAAGAAGTGTGTGAATATCATCATCCTCAAAATATTCTAAGTGATCCATTTGGAAAGTATTTACATTTACTATGCTACATTTATCAATTACTCTACACAGCAAATCAATATCATTGCCTTTATATATTGCATCAACATCATATGCTATGACAGGTATTTTATTTTTTAGTTTAGTCAAGGGAACCCCATATAATCCCGGATACGCACTGTTGCTTTTTATACATGTAATCAGCTTTTCTTCTATAATGCTGCTCTTCATGCGAATCACCCCATAAATTAACACTGATTTATTATTACTTTAGTTATTAAGAATCGACACTTTTAATAGCCAAAGTAATATTTGATAAAACATACATCTTCTTACCAAAATCCCTGCATTTCAAAATCCACGCAATCAAAATATTCTATCTTGTCCCAATCCCTTTTTAAAATAATTCCATCAACCTGCTCTGCCGCATATAATTCATCTAAAGATGAAAAATTATATTCTCCGCTCCCATCTTTATAGCCACATCTTTGAAAAGAGCAATGGTCATCATAAATAATAATCATATACTCTCTATTGCTCACACACAGTGTCAATTCTGCTTCCCAACCATTTTCTATACTCTTTTGCAGCAATTCCTTTATTGTTTGAAAATCATATGTAACCATTTGCCCCTATTCCCTTTTAATTTCGTTGCTACCCATATCATTAAAACATCTCGACTTCATTTAACAATTCTTTTAATATACGCATTTGCTCCGGTGTAATCATAATACCCTTGCCATATCTTGTATGATCATGGTTCCATGTTCTTATATCATAAACAGGCTCTCTATTATTCCACGAAATAAAATTCAATTCTTTTATCCAGCCATTGTTTGATTTAGACAAAGCTCCTATATGCCTATAAATAACATAGTTGTCCAAATATAAAACCTCCCTATGCAATTCAGATTATTGTTTAGATTATACCATATCCAATTTTCATTTACCACAAAAGCATAGGGCATGGCAACCACCACGCCACACATTTCTTATCGTTCCAACGATTTTCCTATTCTGTATTTCTGCCCTTTCAAGTCATTCTGCTTCTCATACAGATTATTCCGCTCTTTGCAGAGTTCTTTCATGCGCTCCAACTGCGCCCGCACTCCCTCCCGGCAATCCGGCTCTATCTTCTTGTATTCCCCGGTCAGATTACGGATTGTATTGTTGTTTTCTTTTATCTGTTCCGACAGTCCATGTTTGATATGTTCCACGCATGGCAGGAGCAAGCCGCCAAACTGGAACAGGGCGAGATTACCAAAGAGGAATACGACCAGTGGCGGTACAAGTACCCGGAACTGGACACCTCAAAGCATTGGGCGAAAGTCCCCTCACAGGCGGTCAGTGATTATATGCTTAATGGATGCGCAAGCGCATCCATGGAAGAATTTTAGAAAATCGAGAAAGAGGAAAAGAAAACATCTAAACAGAAAAAGAAGAAAGCATATCTCGCCTAACGGCTCGATGACGGACATTCGCCAAATGGACTTTTGTGCAAGCACAAGTCCATCCGGCTCATTGTCAACGCAAAAAGACCTTGCCGATATTCAGTATTCATATCTGAACCCGCACTTTCGTGCGGTTGTCGCGGCATTCGTCAAACAGCCCTGTCTTACCGGCGAATTGCATAAATGCAATCGCCCGGTCTGCCAGTCCTGCTTTCCTCATTGCTCGCGCAAATCAGCAAGGTTTTTCTTATGCCATTGATGTAATTATTTAGTGCGTGATGTGAAAAATGTTGCCAAATCGTTGTCAGTCCCTATACAAATTTGTTTGGAAACCGTATAAATACTAGCTTTCCTAATTCTATTTCATCACTCGAACTCTTTTTCCTGTTGTTAACAGGAGATATTTTAGATTGGTTTTTCTTTCAAAGGCGTATCATTTTGATACGGTTTAGTTGTGTGTTTATATGATTTCAAAGCTGGTGTACCCAAATTGTACCCACGCCAAAACCATTCACTCCTTTTGCTGTTTCAAAATAAACGGAGTCATTATCTTCATAAGTTCCTCAGATATACGTTCACCCTTCTCTTTCAAGAGTTTTTCCTGCTCTGCTTTTGCCCATTCAACAGCCTTAAGCTGATCTTCTAAACGTTCACTTAAAATTACATGTTCTTCCATAGCCGCCTCCTCCCTAGCGATTATCATAATCAATACCCGCTATATAACAATTCTTCAAGAAATGATCTGCCGCTTTCTGCAGACCTTTCAGATCATTGGCCGCATTATTTGCGCTGACTGCCTCATTAAACAATGTGACTGCTTTATCATAAGCATATCCTTTCCCTTTGACCAGATATGATATGCTTCCCAAATTAGTAACAACCACCATCATCTTCACGCTTGCATACCGAATTAAAAACTGCACATCTGACAATGAAAAATCCGATAATGACGGATGATTATGTAATACAATCACAATACAATCTTCAGCCGCCGATACCAAGTGATATGCAATTGTACTGCTTATCGGATCCACCCCGTGTTCGCTTCCTAACGCTACTCCGATATACTCCTCACCCTTCTTGATACGCTCAACACTGTCCATACCATACGTTATCGCAACTTCATTTGAATTATTCTCATCTTTTGAAATACGCAATACATTTCTTGCCAATTCCCGAATCGTATTATATTCACTTTTCGGTATATTCTTATATTTTATCCGCGGAACTTTCCTAATAGCTTCATCTGTGATCATAATTTTATGATTACGCTTTTTTGCCATCTCTATATCTTTTAAATGTTCCTTCTTTTGATGTTTCAATTGGCATCATTCCTTTCTGATCTCTCCTGATAAATTCTTCTGCGTATTACATACATTATCAGTTCTGGTCATAATGCTCTCTTTCATTTCATATTTATATTATAACTGCTTTTCGGCAAATAAACAGCAACATTTTTTAATATGATGACGTCACCAATAATTTCTTCTTTCCTCAAGCTGTACTAATGCATCCAACAATTGCTCCTGTAATTCCGTCTTAGATAAACTTTTTACATAGTTTTTCATATCTTCATAATGCTGTCTCTCACGTTCTTCCGCCTCGGCTTCCCACTTTTCTACTTCTTTTAAAAAATCCTTTGCGACTTTAGGTTCTGCCGTAAAATACAATGCTATCATATGCTTGCACACAACACGCCTGCCATCCGCAAAAGGACAATTGCATGAAGATTTTCTCGGATGCACAGTATCAATATGTACTGCATAAGTATTTCCTTCACTCCCGGAAACAACTCCCTCATAAATACCGGCTTCAATAGTTTCCCAAGAAACAACTTTTTTGTTGTTATAATAGTCCATTCCTCGCCAAACAGAATTGTTACTGGCTATTTCCACTAATCCCATGCTGATTTTCCTCTTTTGTTTTTTGCCTAATGGTTTATTAACTAATACTATATTCAAATTCTGTTATGGTTTATTTGCTTGTTTATGTTTTTTCAGAGCCGGTATCTCCAAGAAAAATGTTGTCAAAAGTTGCGACATGTCGCAACTTTTAAAAACTCATGTTCTCACAATTTGCTACACGCGTGTAGCAAATTCACAGTTGCCTTTACATCATGACCACATCATTCAGCTCCAAATACTTATCATATGCCCTGCACAGCACCATAATTCCGGATGCGCTGATATTGTATTCCGGCAAGCGTCCATTATACCTTGCGCATGCATCCTTGATTTTGTCGAATTCTCGTAAACGGTGGATAGTGCGTACCTATACAAAACAGGAGCAAACCTGTATGATA
>CAJTYV010000084.1 GCA_910584195.1 uncultured Ruminococcus sp.
TTTTCAAATCCCGTATTTTCCCGTAACGGCTGTCTGGCTGTCCTGCCTGTTGCATGGCGGTATTCAGCAGTTCAAGGAGTGTGGGCGGCTGTGGGGAATGGATAGGAACGGAATGGAATGGATTGATGGATTGGCTGTCTTTTTCTGCCGACTTTTCCTTTACCCATTTTTCCAGTCCGGCAATCCGGCGTTTGACTTCTTTCAACAGCCTGTTCTGTTCCCTTATCTGACGGTTTTTCTCGCCTTTCTCGGTCACAATGCCCTTGCGCTCCATTTGGGTAGCGGCTACGCCCATGTGTACGGTCGGTATCTGTTCTATGCCCTGTCGCTCGTAGGAACGGTGGTCTATCCTCTGCGGGATATTCTGCTCCGCAAGGTACTTGTTCGTAACGTCTGCCCATGCCCGCCGCCACACTTCGGCTTTGCCTTTGTCATTCCAGTCCATAAGGTCAATCTTTCTTACTTTGTAATTCCCGCTTTTTAGTTTTATCCGCTGACCGTTTTTGTCTAAGATGTATTCCTTTTTTGATTTCGCGCCCCATTCGCCGGACTGTTCCAGTGGTCGCATGGTTAGCATGATGTGGGCGTGCGGGTTTCCGTTGTTCTTGTCATGGATAGCTATGTCCGCACACATTCCGGCAGACACAAAGTTGTCCTGCACATACTCACGCACAAGCCGTATCTGCTGTTCCCTGTCAAGCTCTCTTGGGAGTGCGGCTTCAATCTCCCTTGCAAGCTGTGAGTTCTTTGCTTTCTCGATTTTCTCAACGGAGTTCCAAAGGGTGGAACGGTCTGCAAATTCGGGCGGGGCGTGGGGCGGCAGTAGTATCTCTGTATGCACAATGCCCTTTTTCCTCGTATAGTCATGGGTAATCCCGTCATACTCGTTTGTGATTTTTTCCCCGCTTCGGTAAGCGGCTGAACCAACCGCTGACAGTTGGCTTTCCGCCCCTCGGCTGAATATATTGATAGTGCAATGGTAAATCGCCACGCTTTCAGCCTCCTTTCGGGTGGCACATTTTAAACTTTGTGGACAGGCACGCCCCGCACTTTGGGGTGTGCCTGTACGCAAAGTACACTAAGGGGTAGGGCGGTACGCCCGTAGGGGAATAGTCGTTTCCCCTGTTGGCTGTCGCAAGACAGACAATGCCCTCTGCAAGAGCCCTCGGAGAGCGCACGCACCGGAACGGTGTATAAGTGCGCCCTTGTCTGAAACAAGGGAGATTTAATTCTCCCCCTTTGGCTTTTGCGTCCGGCGTAAAAATTCCTGCGCCTGTGGTGTCTGCAAAGCGGTTTCAAGCAAGCCTTTTATCTGCTCGTTTGTGTACTGTTCCGGCTGTTCCAACAGGCTTTCCAGTATCGCCCCACGCTCTACAAGGCGGTGCGTCCTTATCTTGCGTTCCTCGCTCTTTTTCTGGTTGAGCAGTTTTTTCTTCCTGTTCTGCAACTGCCGTATTTCTTCCTCTGCTTTTGCAATCTGCTCGTTGATGTTCCCCATGCGTTCCCTCCTTTCTGTGCTGTGGCTGTTTGTAGGATATTTGTGTAAAAGAAAAAGACATCTTCCAGTTTGAAAATGTCTTTTTCAGATACGCAACTATTCAATTTTTGGTGGTTAGATTTTATTCACTTCCGACATAAGCCGTATGCCGTCATGCAATCCTAATTTGTAAGCAACCTTTCCGTATGCCGCCCCGTTTGCATTTATGGCAGTAAATACTTTATCAACAATACGTTTTTGCTTCCTATCCAGTCCGGCTTTTTCCAGTTCACTATATGCCATGTTCTGCTCTTTCAGCGTGGCGCGGTAATAGCTGTCTATTTTTGCGGCTCTGTCTAAGGCTTTAATCGTCCTTATCCTTGCAAGTAATTCTAACAAACTCTTTGTATTTGTTTTTCTCATGTTTGTACTCCCTTTGCAAAATCCTGTTAAAGTTCCACAAGCAAATTGTCAACTCCCGTCTTTTCAGCAAAATAAAATCGTTTGTCTAAAAGTTCTTTTCGCTTTTCTTCCGGCAGACATTTTAGTATGTCGTCATAATCCATATCCGCCATAGGTGTGTCTGATGACAGATTGATAAGCTGTGTATGTAACCATTCGTCCCAAAGGTCATCAAACAGACTTTTGCTGTTATAATAGCTGTCCATAGTATCAAAGCCAAAAGGGAACTTAAAATATTGCAATTTAACAAAACCGTATTTACCGGCATTAAGGATAATTAACCCCTCATTGTCGAACAGTTCAGAAAATGTGTCTGCGACCTTTTGACAGTTTATTATTTCCTCGTCTGTAATATATGTTTTGGCTTTATCCATAGTTCCTCCCATAATCTTCTACCTTGCGGCACTCGACTTCAAATATATTTCCGTCTTGAAGCAAAACTGTGAATATGCCTTTTTTATCATTTGTTTCAATGTCCCTTATTCCTATCTCATCTGCGTCGTTCAGTAAATCAAAAACTTTATCTTTGAGGTAATCAAGTTTTTTGTTCCTCGTTTTCATTCTTCTCCTTTCTTTGAAAACATATGTTTCTGTTACTAGTATTATAATACTTGTTGCAGATTACAAAAACACTATAACAAGTTTAAAATAGAATTGCAAGAAAAACAGATTTTAATTTATCGACAGGAGATGACAAAAATGGACAAACTGGATAAAGAATATGGACAGTTAAAAATACGTTTGTCTGAACTGATAAAGGACAGAGGACTTAACAGAAATCAAGTGTCTATCAAGGCGGCAATGAACTGGAAACAAGTAGATAGATATTGTGACAACGATATTTCCCGCCTTGACATATTTGTTTTATGCAAACTATGTACAGCTTTAGAGTGTAATATCCAAGACTTATTATTATTTATTCCTGCTGATAATAAGCCGGACGGATAGGGCATTTACACGCCCAAGAAAAAACGTATGTTTCTGCATTTAGTGTTCTAATACTTGTTTAGGATTACCAAGACTCTACAACAAATATAGAATTAAATTGTTTAAAACCTACAAGAATACTAATTGCAGAGGTGGAAAAGTGGAAGATAATTATGGTCACATGGAAATCCGGCTGAATGAATTGCTAAAGGAAAAAGGGTTGAGTAAAAATAAGCTGTCGCACAAGGCAGAAATGAACTGGAAACAGATTGATAATTACTGTACCAACAGCATTACTCGCTTAGATGTATTTGTTTTATGCAAACTCTGTACTGTCTTGGAGTGTGGCATAGAAGATTTGCTTGTTTTCTATCCACCCGAAAAGCAGTAAATTTTATTTATCAAATCCATTCAGCAGATTCAAAGTCTGGGATTCTGTTATGTTTTTTAACTGCATTCCCAGACTTTCATTCTGCATTATCCCCGCTTTTTTCTGAATTTCGATTATCGCAATTCAAGAGTTTCGATTTTCGCAATTCAAGAATTTCGATTTTCGCAATCTAATAATACTGATATTATTCAGACTGATTATAGTCATACTTATCATATCAATCAATCCTTTCCCTTCCTTTCCTTCCCCTCCCTAGTCGGTGTCGGTGGCAAAGTTCTTGACGTAGATAATGTTTGGTTTTCCCATTCCCTGTCTTACGCTCTCGATTAGTCCTATTCCTTTTGCGCTGTCAAGTTCCGCAAGCAGTCTGACCGCCTTGCCGCTTGCACAACGGAAACGCCCCTGTATCTCGCCAATCGTGAAGTAGAGGTATATGCGCCCCTGTTCATCAATCCACCCGTTTTTCAGTGACAGTTCCATGCGGTCAATCAGCATACCATAGAGCAGTTTTGCGTCTGTGGAAAGCGTCTGAAAGCGGCTGTCGGTAAACAGCAGCTTCGGTATGCGGTAAAAGGCGTGCTGTTCGCCCTGTTTCCCGTAGAAGTAATCAAACGGCATTTTCCCTTTCTCCTTTCCCTGTTTGAGTAGCGTTTTCCTGCCGTTCCCATGTGCGGGTAAAGAAGAATACCCTTTTGCGGTTCGGCTCTGCGTTTCCCCTGTTGGGATAGCAGATTTAAAGGCTGAAACGCCCGTATCGGCACAACCTTACCCCGTACCATGCAGACGCTTTGTAGCCTGTGCTTTCTGTTCCTCGGTCAAGGTCACTGTGCGCTCTTTGGTTCGTATGCTGACAAAGTTCCTCGGCATGGCGTAGGTCTTTCCGGCGGCGGTCTGCGCTATGCACTGGAAGTCCTGCGGGTTCTTTTCCACAAGTTTATCCATTTTCCTTATCCACGCCGGATAGGACGTGTAGAGGGTGGCGGTGGTTTCATCAGCGCAAAAGCTGATATGCACTTCCTGTTCGCATTTTAACAGTTTCATGGTCTTGGTGTCCTCCTTTCCTGTGGGTTCTGTGCTTCGTTTTCCCTGTTCGGTTAGGAAAAACGAAAAGACCGCAACAAACGCCGCAGTCTTTCCCACTCAATGATATTCTGTTGTCTAAATCGCTTCTCGGAGTGCGGCTTCTGCCTTTAATCTTGCCCTGCGCTCCTTGTCATACTGTTTCTTGCGTTCTTTCCTTGCCTTTTCCTTTTCCTGCTCGATTTTTTCCCAATCGACAGGCTCGCTTACATTTGGCAGTCCGATTTTGCCGATAAAGTTGAAATGTATCTCAATTTCCTGTGTCCTGTGGCTTCTTTTTTCCCCGTACACTGGCTCATGTATTAGCACTCTGTCTATAAATTCGTTCAGCATGGGGGTTGTGATTTCGTCAAACTCACTGTATTTCTTCACAAGCCGCATGAATTTGTCTGTCCTTATCTCGTTTTCCTTGCCCTGTGCTATGATGTTGTCAAGTTCTTCCGTCCTCGCTTCAAGGGTGCTTAATTCGCTGTCATAGTCCGCAAGAAGCCTTGTAAAGTGCCTGTCGGGTATCTTCCCCGTTGCGTTGCCCTCGTACAGTTTCTTGATGAGGTCGTTAAGTTCGTCAATCCGTTTTGCGGCGGTGCGTTTCTCATTCCGGCTGTCTGTTATGATGCGCTCGCTTTCCTTGTCGTCCATTTCACGCACTGTATTGAGAAATTCTTCCTCATGCTCCAGCGCAAAGCCGCATACCTCACGAATGGAAACAGCGATAAGGCTCTCAACTGCCGACACTTTCACGCTGTGGGCGGTGCATTGCCTGTGTATGTTGCGGTAGTTGCCGCAGGTATAAAGATTGTCGCTGTCGTAGATTTTTCCGTTCGCCCTGTGCTGTGACTGTGGGCTTCGGTAGTACATTCTGTGTCCGCAGTCGGCGCAGTAAAGCAGTCCTGTTAGACGGTTCGTATATGTGCCGTTTGGCACTTCCTTACGGATTGTCTTTCTCGCTTTCTGTGCGGTATTCCATGTTTCCTCGTCAATGATTGCTTCGTGGGTGTTGGGGAATATCATCAGTTCTTCGGGTTTCGCCTTACGCCTTTTCTTGGTCTTAAAACTTTCAAGGACGGTCTTTCCCAAAACAGTGTGCCCCATGTATTCCTGCTTTTCCAGTATGTAGCATACGGCGGTGTTAGACCATGTGTAAGGACTTGTAAAACTTTTGCTATGGTTGTTTTCGGGGCAATGCTCGGCGGCATAGGCTGACGGGATAAGGACACGCTCGTCTGTCAACTGCCTTGCAATCGCTGACACACCCACGCCCTCAATCACAAGCCGGTATATCCGGCGCACTACCTCGGCGGGTTCGGGGTCAATGATTAGGTGCTGCTTATCCTGCGGGTCACGCAGATAACCATAGGGAACGCTTGGGGAAACACGTTTCCCCTCCTGCATTTTGGCTTTGAAGATTGCCCGTATCTTTTGGCTTGTGTCCTTTGCGTACCATTCGTTCATAATGTTTAGGAACGGCGTAAAATCGTTGTCGCCCATTGTTTCGCTGTCTACGCCGTTGTTTACCGCTATGAAGCGCACACCCTTTTCGGGGAACATGATGTCTGTGTAAAAGCCGACTTTTAAGTAATTCCTGCCTAGCCTGCTCATGTCCTTTACAATCACTGTGCTTACATTGCCCGCTTCAACCTCGGCTATCAGTTTTTGAAAACCCTCACGCTCAAAAGTAGTGCCGGATATGCCGTCATCAGTAAAATGCCGGATATTGGAAAAACCCTGTCTTTTTGCGTATTCCTCTAAATACTGTTTTTGGTTTATGATACTGTTGCTTTCGCCCTGTTGTTCATCATCTCGTGACAGTCTTTCGTAGAGGGCGGTAATCTTTGCGCTGTTCGTCATTGTAAATT
>CAJTYV010000085.1 GCA_910584195.1 uncultured Ruminococcus sp.
TAAACGAGAATTTATTTCAACAAGCAAGTTTGCTTTTTGAAAAAGCTATTTATCAATCCAATTCGTTCTCAAATATTGAGTTGGGTTCATTAGCTGAGTTAAAAGGCGGGAAACGCTTGCCTAAAGGTGTGAATTTAATTACAGTTCCGAACCAGCACCCCTATATCAGAGTTCGTGACCTCAATAACGCCGTATTTGCTTCATTATCTAAGGATTACGAATATGTGGATAATGAAACTCAAAAGAGTATATCTCGCTATATCGTGTCAAGAGATGATGTTTTAATTTCCATTGTAGGAACTATTGGGTTAACAGCAATCGTTGACTATACATTGGATAAAGCCAACTTAACCGAAAATTGTGTTAAACTTACCAACTTCAAAGTTGTTACACCTGAGTATCTTTTATTGTTTTTGCGTTCCACACAAGGAGTGGAAGCAATGTCAAAAGGTACAGTGGGTGCAGTTCAGCTTAAGCTGCCCATTAAAAATATTCAGTCAATTAGCGTTCCCGTATTATGTGATGAAGAACTTCAGCCATTGACTGAAATACTATCAGCTATATTTTCTCAAATCTCAACAAATGTTGTAGAAATAAAGAAGTTCGCTGAACTACGGGATACATTATTACCTCGTTTGATGTCCGGCGAGCTGGATGTCTCCACCCTCGATATCTAAGCCGCTAAATTCTCGTTTATCTTCCTATTAAGTTCAATCTTGTTATCTATGTCTCCAAGAATTCCTGCAATCTTAAACTGCATATTCATATTAGGAATATCGACCTTAATGCCCTCAAATGTATTACGAGTAATAGTATCAAATACTGATCCATGCGTATTTTTCTTAAGAATATACACATTATGCTTTACGAGATAATACAAGAATGTAGGATCGACAATTTCCTTTTTCGCCCGGAGACCATAACATGACTGATTGAATGCCATTGGGAATGGAATCATTGCCATTTTACCAACAGTGCCCCTCGCAGAAATAATACTATCATCGCGTTCTAACATTGTTGTTGAACTATTAATTAATCCTTTATTTGTAATGCTCTTTTCAGTTTCATAAACATATCGATAATCATTATTAAAGTCTTTAACCGACAGCCACGGAATATCACCATTCCAATATTCAGGCTCACTCGTCTTTGGAGTCCCACCGCCTATTAAATCCATTATTTCCGACAGCTTATATCTCATACCCAATCGCTCCCAACTTCCTTCTAATCTCATCCTCCAGCTCATGGGACTTCTTAAACATACCAGAAAGTTCCGCCGTCAATCGCGTCATCTTTTCCTCAAACGGTTCTCCATCCTCTTCCTGTTCTTCAATCCCCACATAACGTCCCGGCGTCAGTATATAATCCTGCTTCTCAATATCTTGTATCGTAGCAACAGAGCAGAAACCCTTTACATCTTCCAATGTGCCGTTCTGGAACGCTTCAAATGTATCGGCTAGTTTCTGAATATCCTCTTCTGTAAAGTCTCTATGCTTACGATCTACCATATGCCCCATCTTACGGGCATCAATAAAGAGCGTCTTGCCTTTTTGCTTCTTTCCCTTAGTAATGAACCACAGAGTAACCGAAATTGTGACGCTATAGAAAAGCTGTGTCGGCATGGCAATAATGCCCTCGATTAAATCATCCTCTATGATATTCTTTCGGATTTCCCCTTCACCACTGGACTGTGTGGAGAGCGCGCCATTCGCTAACACCAGACCAATCTTTCCATTCGGTGCCAAATGATGAATCATATGCTGAATCCACGCATAGTTGGCATTACCCGCCGGAGGAATCCCATATTTCCATCTGACATCCTCCAAAAGCTTTTCCTGATTCCACGGATGATAATTAAACGGTGGATTTGCGAGGATGAAATCTGCTTTCAATGTAGGATGCAGATCATTGGTAAAAGTGTCTGCTTGATACGGTCCAAAGTCTGCATCAATTCCCCGAATTGCCATATTCATCTTCGCCATTTTCCATGTATCAGCATTGGCTTCCTGTCCATACACAGCAATTGCTCCCCGCCTGCCGGAATGCGCTTGGATGAACTTTGCACTCTGTACAAACATCCCGCCAGAACCACAGCAGCAATCATAGACACGACAATTATCAAAAGGACGTAAGATTGCCACAAGTGTCTTTACTACACTGGACGGCGTATAAAATTCACCGCCGCCGACCCCTTCCTTTTCGGCAAACTGTGCAATACAGTATTCATAAGTACGTCCAAGAAGGTCTTCACTCTCTGTTGTATCACTCATATCAATATTATTTGTGAAGATATCCACCACGTCGCCCAACACCTTTTTATCAAGATCCGGGCTGGCATAATTTTTCGGAAGAACATTTTTGAGCGTTTTATTCTCCGCTTCGATAGCCCTCATAGCGTTATCAATAACTGTACCAATCTCCTGTGTATGCGCCGCGGATGCAATGGTAGTCCATCGGGACTCTTCTGGAACAAAAAAGATATTATCCATCGTATATGCATCCCGCTCATCCTCAAATCCGTCAGCTTCTTCCACAAGCTCCTGATATCGCTTATCAAACGCCGCAGAAATATAACGCAAAAAAATCAGACCGATAATCACCTTCCTATATTCTGCCGACGGCATGTGCCCCCACAGTACACATGCCGCATCCCATAATTGTTTTTCAAACCCAATGTTTGCATTGGTCTTTTGTGCCATGTTAACCTCCATATTTAGGTGCCAATATATCTTATCTTGTATATTTTTTATTATATCATATACTGGATGAAATCAACAAAATGAATACCTCCGTTTTAGTCATTATTTTATGCATGCACACTCCACATACCACGAATTGCAAAAAAGATGCACTAACTATAAAATTTTAAATAAACTTCCACTACTTACCAGAATCTTCAAGTTCCTCCCTTGCCGCAGTAATCGGTAAAACATACCGCCATATAACGGACAGTACTCACCCGCACGGTGTTCAGTTTCTGCTCACACACGCCGATTATAATTCACACCGCCATCCCCCCGATAATGGACAAACCCATACGACTGCCCAATCTGAAAACTCCCCCCGGCGCGTCCCCAGCCTTTACGATAACCGTCCATTCGTCTCCGTCTCCATGTATACGTTCGCCGATTCTTCCGAGACAGTCTCCTTCCCGCACCTCGTATTCCAACATTTTGTCGCCCGTAAGTTTGATATAGTCTTCCGACAGATCCCGTTTTCCTTTCCGCTCATATAAACCAAACACATCGTCATTCTTAATTCCACTCTACGGTTTACATGGTCTGTGCTGGCGTTCCCTGCTCCTATATGGCAGCCAGCTTCAGATACTTGTTCAGCTTTTTCTCCTCCAGCAGGGCTATCATATCTGCAAAATCATCCAGCCTGCCATGCGCGGCATATTGATCCGGCGCATTATACTTCGCAATGTAGATAGGCAGGAAGCCGTTTTCCATCAGCCAGTAATTCATAAGCAGTCTTGATGTCCTGCCATTTCCGTCCAAAAAAGGATGTATCCGCACAAACTCAGCGTGTGTCCTTGCCGTCAGTTCGATATCGTTCAATCCCTTTTTCCCGGAGAGCTCCACATAAAAGTTCTTGATCTGTGCGTACATTTCATTGCCTGCAGGCGGCGTATGGCTTGCCCCGCCGATTGCAATTCCGTCTTCCAACACTACCTTCGTTTCCATCAAGGTCAGTGTATTTCCTTCAATGGCTGTTGAATGGTGGGTATACTCCACCTCAAAAACATTCTCCAATGATATTCTTGTGGCTTCCGGAATGCTGTCCTTTATCGCTTCATACCGCTTCTTTTTTCCAATAATCCAGATATATCCAAAGCTGTACCTCTTTCCCAAAATTGTTTATAACCATTTATTATTCCCCGGCACGATTATGTGACTCGTATTCCGTACAGCCCAAAAATTCTCTTCCCTTATATTGTCGAATGACTCTATACCCATGATTACAGATATGACATATGCCCCATCTGCCACTATCAACTTCTGTTCCAAAATCCCTATACTCTCTTAGTGGAACACATCTGACGGTTCTCCCTTCGTCTCCATACCAGCTGGTATACCTCGATTTAAAATGATGCTGTGCATAATCCACACCTGGGTTTATGACTTTATATTTCCAAACATAACCGGCTCCATTCTTTGCACGTAAATAGTCAAAAATCACAGTAGTTGACGTATTCTGCTGGTCCTTAATGTCATTATATAAAATTGCATTCACGACCATCATTCCAGAACTTGCAAATGCCGGAAACAATTGCTCATACTGTAACTTATCAATTCCGAAAACCAGTTCCTTAGTTCCGTCTTCCCTCGTGTGGGAAAACTCATTTTTAAATTTTATTTCTATGTAGATGGGACATCCCGCATCGTCCTCACCAATCAAATCAATATTTGATATTGAATAATAGGCATTCAGGAAGTGATCTTCAATGTAAATACTATTCGCAATTTCTCTCAAAGTACCATTTCTTTCATATCTTTCTATACACTCTTCTAAATGCCCGTCGCCTTCAACTACATTTCTAGTGCGATCAGGGTCATGCCTTGCAGCCAGACCTCGTTCCCGAACATACTCCTCAGCTAATACCGTTCTATCCTCTGTACAAATATAAATCTTGTCATCCCTCATTATTATCTGATTACATAGATACCCATGCCCCCGAAGCCTGTTGATCACTTCAACATCCAAGGCGCTTAATGTGTCCTTAATGACAAAAAAAGTCAAAGTTTTATTAGCAGAATTCTCAATGCCACCCCACCAGCCTTTTGCATACATTCTGTCTGGATATAGTTCATGGTATTTTTCTACAAATAACTGTTCCGTTATATAGCCACCCATTATCTTGCTTGTGCGTGTTCTTATTTCTCTTTTAGCCAATTCGATATCTTCAAACATATCATTCTCCTCAAGTCAGCAAACTCAGGAATCCCATTCATACTATATCTTCCGTTATAGTTATGTCTATATTTCAATTTATCTCAATTAACACTTTATAATTCGTATCTGCTGATCAGACAAATCTTTACAGCCTCCGGCAAATGTGCATTTAAGATGCACATTCCTATGTACTCTCTGCTGTCTCAGCTTTTCTCTTTCATCTTCTATTGTACTGATTCTCCCGTCCTGCATTGCCTTACATCCTTTACCGAGTATTCTATAAAAATTCAAATTTTCTTATGTCTTGTATTTTATCAGTTTCCTGTTGATTTCCCGTCATTGTACTACACAACTCTTCTATAATAAATAGTATGCCACACATCTTGACATTTAACAATTTCTATTTCACACCATATCCACATTCATTGTATACAAGGGTCTAAATTAATGAACAATTCCAAACCAAATATTAAAAGTCAAGATAGATTTAGAGATAGCGGAATGATATACTCTGAATGTACATATTTTCTTATATTTCGTCAAATTCCGTTCAGAATTATACTGTCAGTAGCGTTAAAAACCCCATTTTATCCAACTCTACCGCCAGTAGGTGTTCATTTTTATATCGGATTTATATAATGTAGCGCAGGCAGGAGGGCTGAATGATGAATCAAATGAAGATTGGAGCCTTTATTTCCGAACGCCGGAAAGCAAAAGGCTGGACACAAAGTCAGTTGGCAGAAAAGCTGGAAATAACCGATAAGGCTGTTTCAAAATGGGAAACAGGACGGTCTATGCCGGATTTGTCTTTGTTTATGCCTTTATGCACTCTTTTAGACGTTACTCTGAATGAACTATTTGCGGGTGAGTGCATTGCAGAAGAAAAATTGAAAGAAAAAGCAGATGAGGTACTTATGGACGTGATTACAAATTGGTTAGGACATGATAAATGGGAAGCAAAAGAATGTGATATAGCAACCCGAAATGTTTTGGAAGTTGAAAATGTTTCCAAACTCTATGAAACGGAAAATAATTCTGTATTAGCTGTAAATGACGTAAGTTTTCAGATACCGCACGGCAGCTTTGTTGGAATTATGGGGGCTTCCGGTTCCGGGAAAACAACATTGCTTAATTTAATAGCCACAATAGACAAGCCAACAAATGGGACGATACGGATAAGCGGACAGAATATAGTGGATATACCAGACGAAGCTGCCGCAGAATTTCGCCGCAGACATT
>CAJTYV010000086.1 GCA_910584195.1 uncultured Ruminococcus sp.
GAAGAACAGAGGGAACAGGCAAGGGAGCGCACGAAAAACATCAACGGCATTTGATACAAATGTAAAATTCGTGGGATTATTTACGCAGGGAAGATTTCAGGGCTTGTATGGTATCTGTAATAACCATCAGTTCATGGCTGGAACAGTCCTCTAAAATATCCGTGATTTTAGAGATATAAGTGTACTCTGCCCTGTTTAGTTCATCGCATAAAAGTTCATCAGCGGAACAGGATAACGCATTTAATATGGCGATAAACACTTTCAGGCTCGGAATACAATTCCCTGTTTCAATGTGGGATATGTGCGTTGTGCCGACATCACATAATTCCGCCAGCTTTTCCTGCGACAGATTGCAGGCTATTCTCCGCTCCCTGATTTTCCTGCCGATAGTTTTATAATCTATCATTGCGACCACCTCATTTGCATTGTAAGCGCAGACAGATAAAACGATAATGACTTTAAAATGCAGATAGACTGAATAATGCAGATGCTATTAAGAATTTGAAGAAATCTGCCGATAAAATATATAAAGTATGAAAGGGATTTCAAATATTTATCAAGGAGGAAGCGGTTATGTCAATGAATATTAGTGGGTTTGGCGCAGGCAGCAATTCAGCTTACAAAAGCATCAATACTAACAGCAAGCAGTACAAAGCGGCGGCAAAGAATCATTTGGCGGCTCTCATGGAAGAAGAAGCCATGATGACGCCTGAACAAAAGATGCTATACAAGTTAATGGGCGGGCGTGAAGCGCATATGAGGAATGTAATGCAGAATTATAATTCCGATGGGGATTTTATCGGATCGGGCGGGGTTGTCGTTCCGGGAATGTACCATGGGGAGGACGGAAAGGTTGACCGCTCAACATGGCAGCAACTGATACCCGTATCTGACGATATGAGGCAGAAGATGTTTGACAACGTAAAAAGGGAGTTCATTCAGGAGAATGGAATCTCTAATGGTGACACAACAAAAAGGTCACAGATATTCAGGGAATACCAGTTAAGCGTCAAAAAAGAGGACAGGGCAAAAGGAACATGGACGCTGCAGCAGTATGAGGGCAAATACCGTTCTGCTATGTATGCGGCAGTCAAGGCGGCTAATCCAAAATGGGAGCCAGGGCAGCCGTTTGACCCTTCCATTTTAGACAGTGTTACAAGGGAATCCGTAGAAAGCACACTTGTGAAAAGCGGCAATACATTTGTGAAAAGGTCATCTGTTTCCGGCAGTTCATTAGACGTGCAGGTCTGATATAGAAAGCATACAGCAAACAAAAGCGGGGTTATAAAATGGTTGTTATAAATAATTCGGATTATTATAGTAAAATACCAGCGGGCAGGGATTTTAATAACCTGCCTGCTGATTCCAGTGCTGGCACAACTGTAGGCTATCAATATGATGGATTTACGGAGGAAGACCGTTTTGTACAAAAAGTTCTGCGGGAGCATTATGATAAAATGTACAGGGAAAATATGTCACATTCCGATCCGATGGCATATGTAAGGTCAAAATACTGCGATGTGACCTCTCCCAACTTTTGCTCATACATGACGGCAGACCAGCGTTCCATAGCTTACCGTACAGAAAAAAGAATGCTGCAGACAGGAGGAAAACCTGTAGGCGGATTTGCCCGGTATGATTATGCTTTGAAGGATTACAAGGACTTATATACAGGCGGTTCAAGAAGTACGGGCTACAGCCGTAACACGGATAAGGAAAAGCAGTATGCCCGAAGTGTTATAAACCAGCAGATTTCAGAGCTGTTTTCCAGTCATGGGATATCCTTATCGAAACAAATAGACTTGAAATTTTCTGTTAATCCGTATACATATCAATTAAACGTGTCAGGAAATACAGATAAAGATACTTTATCACTGATAGAGAAACTGCTGAATGAGGGAGATAATGCAAAAAACATATGGACACATGCGTGGCTCTGTATGCATGATGCAGATAATGAAATTGTCAATCTGCAGGCAAATACAATAAAGGCAAACCAATATTCTTTATGGCATGAAGTATATAATACAACAGGGTATGATATACGCAATGCGGCATACAGGAACGGTACTTTTATTGCGGAAGACGGTACAGACTTACTTGCATTGTTTAAGGAGAAAGCAAAGAACGGCGCAGGGTATGAACTTTATTAACAGGTGGCTGGAATATGCTAAGAATGGCTGGAATAAAGAAAATGATTTAGTGCTGGAAATAGGTTTTGACAGTAGCGGGTTGTATGACATAGGACAGGAAAAGGGATATGGGATAGCACAAGATGCATGGGTGAAAAGCAGTGGTCAGAGTATGTTTGATGCCAAAGTGTAAGAAAAAAGCCTTGCCAGAATGAAAAAGCCGAATATTTTCGGCTGTCCATTAGATGTGAGTGTATAAACAGTTTTACAGACAGGTGGTTATTATGGGTATATCGTTAAGCAGTGTAGCAAACGGCGTAAAGGATGTTACAAGCGCAACTTTAGGAACAGGACAGCCAAACTGGTCTTACATTCCGTCCGCCGCAAAACAGACAAAAACACAGACTGAATTTATAACAGAGATAAAAGAACTTGCCCGAAATGCGGCAACGGTAACAAACAAAGTGGACAAGGACAGCATTGACAGGCAGCTATTACAGTTGAGGGCGGAGTATCTGTCTGATGTATCTCCCGACAGAAAGAGCCTGTATCAGTCTGCAAAAAACGCCATACAAAAGAGCAGCAATACGAATCCCAAATGCAGGGGGATTGGCGAACTATCCCTGCTGGACTTTCTGGAACAGGCAGACGGCAGGGGAAACCTTGCGGAAAAACAGTTTGCGCTTGCAGGCGGGGGAACGCTCACCTGCCCTATCCTCTCCACAGGCGGATATGGTGCGGTTATTGAATGTCAGGGCGCAAAAGTTTTGATGAACACAGGAAACGGCTGGAGTTATGAAATGACACCGGCGGAACTTGCAAAGAAAAACGAGTTTTATAAAATCTATTGGAATGAGTACCGGACTGTCAAAGGAAACAACGAACTTTCCGAATTACCCGATTATCTGGAAGAGCGAAGTATATTTGACAGGAAAGCATAAAAAGAATCAATAGATAGATGATAAATTTTTTATAAACCGAAGCATAAGCGAAAATTGAATATTGTTTACCTTTGGGTAGCGGTTATCTTAACAGACAATCTGCTATCTTTTTTATTTTCAGCAACCACCAACATAATGCAGAAAGAGGTATTAAGGTGATTGAGGGCAAAAACGACCCAAGCAAAAACTCAGAGAAAGCATTGCAGGCATTGAAACAGGCAAAACGGCGTGTAGCCAACGAAAAGAAAAAGCAGAACGAGAAGAAACGCAAAGCCGAGAACCACCACAAGTACATCATGGGCGGCATTATCGTGAAGTATAGGCATAGGAACGAATGATGATTGCAGGAAAAATTTATAATCGTTTCCTTTCTGTCGACTTTCATGCGCATGTTAGTGTATGATATATATGCGCATGAAAGTGAGGTGATAAAGTGGCGCAAAAGAAAATGGGACGTCCACCGAATGGCGATAAACCCATGAAAGACAGGATATTTGTCTTAGTCGATGATGACACAAAGGAAAAACTGGAACAGTGTAAAAAAGCACTGGACACCACTACATCTGATGTTGTCCGTCGTGGTATCGACAAGGTGTATGACGAACTGGAAAAATAACGGAGGCGGCGAACCCCTGTAAAGAATTGCGCCACCTCACACTGCGCCCACCTACAAGGCGGACTGCGTAAATATTATACACTACGCATTCTTGTCTTGCAAGTGGCGCATGGAGCAAAACGGGAAGGAAACGATTAAAATATGGGGAAAATCTTAGACGCATTTGTAGACGACCAACTCCATGTAAATGCCGTAACCGAAAAAAGGACGAGCCACCACCAGTATCTTTGTGAACAGGTGGAAATACTCCAAAGCAAATTGGAAAAAAAGCTGAATGACGAGGACAGGGAACTGTTAAAAAAACTTGCGGACACATACTTTGATGAAAGCTGTTGTGATGCGCATAACAACTTTGTCAGAGGGTATCGGTTAGGTGTTTTAATGACTATGGAGGTATTTTCGGGGCAGGACAGCTTTTTAGGAAATGATGAATAAAACAAACTGAATATTGGTGCTTATGGTGGCGGTTTATCCCAACGGAAAATCAGCCACCTTTTTATTTGCAGAGACTATCAACACAGCACAGAAAGAATGAGGTATCGAAATGATTGAAAGCAAGAATGACACAAGCAAAAACTTAGAAAAGGCATTGCAGGCGTTGAAACAGGCGCAACAGCGTGTAGCCAACGAGAAGAAAAAGCAGAACGAAAAAAAGCGGAAAGCCGAGAACCGCCACAAGTACATCATGGGCGGCATTATTGTGAAGTATTTTCCCGATTGCTACCGCTATGACGAGGGTGAGTTAAACCGTATCTTGTCGGTTGCCTTACAGACAAGGGAGTGTCAGCAGATTATCTCTAAAATCAAGTCGGAAAGCCGAGAAACCACTCCCCCACAATCCACTCTCCCCAATGCCGAAAACGAAAGCGAGGGCGATACGGAATGATAAAGGCGAGGACACTGGAAAGCCGAGGTAACGTATTCACCCTGTTTACAGGGTGCGCACAGATATACCACCAGAGGTGGTATGTGCGCTCTCCGAGGGGCAAGTTTCACTTGCATGGACTCCTGCGGAGGGCGTTGTCTGCCTTGCGGCAGCCAAAAGGGGAAACGACAATTCCCCTTCGCAAGCTGCGCTTGCTACCCTTAAGCGAAGCCCTGCTTCGCTTTGTGAACATTTGCGTTCAGACAAAAGCCAAAGTGCGGCTTTTATCTGCCCACAAAGTCTATCCATGCGCCCCACTACTCTATTGGCAGAATGTAGGTGTTGCGTATGGGTAATGTCACGAAACAGGCAAGCACACGTTTTTCCATAGTCAAGCGGAGCAAAGGGCAGTCGGCAGTTGAGAAAGCGTCCTATATTAGCAGGAGTATTCTTGTCAACGAGTTTGACGGGCAGACCTACCGCCCGAAATACCATGAAGATTTAGTCCACAGCGAAATCACTCTCCCACCCAATGCGCCCAAAGAGTATGCAGACCGAGCCGCTTTATGGAACGCCGTTGAACTGTCAGAAAAAGGGCAGAAATCACAGCTTGCGAGAATGTTAAAAGCGTCACTCCCCAACGAATGGAGTTATGAACTTGCGGAGGAAGTTGTGAGGGATTATGTGCAGAGGAATTTTGTTGACAAGGGAATGTGTGCGGATTGGGCAATCCATGACAGCGAGAATGACAAAGGACAGCGCAATCTCCATATCCACGTTCTGCTCACTATGCGCCCTCTTACTGAAAACGGGGAATGGGGAGCAAAACAAAAGAAGATTTATGACCTTGACGAAAACGGCGAGAAGATACCAGTGATTGACAAAAAGACAGGTCAGCAGAAAGTTGACAAGCGGAACAGGAAACAGTGGAAATGCCACACCGCCGACAGCACAGACTGGAACAGTAAGGAAAACGCTAAAATGTGGCGCAAGGATTTAGCCGACACAATCAATGCCACCAATGAGCAGTTAGGGATTGCGGTACATTGGGAACACCGTTCTTTTAAGGAACAGGGAATTGACCGAGAGCCGACTATCCATATCGGGGCGGTTGCCAACGCTTTAGAACGCAAGGGCATACAGACCGAGAGGGGCAACATCAACCGGGAAATCAGGGAAATCATCAAGAACAACATTCTGTTGGAACAGGCGAAAGAAATGCTCATGCTTGCCAAGCAGGAAGTACACAGCGCACAGTACGCCAAGATTAAGAGTACAGCGGTCAGCGTAAAGAATGAAGTCATGGAGATGATTGCAAAGGTGAGGGAGCGCAAAGGCAGACTTGACTTGCCGATTGTCAGCGGAAAGCACCTAAGAAAAATAGCCGACCGAACCGCCTTGCAGTCAGCCGACAATGCGGAGAAATTCATCACCACAAGGAAGATAGACAGCTTTGAGAGCCTTGCGAAATTCACAGCGGATAAGGAAC
>CAJTYV010000087.1 GCA_910584195.1 uncultured Ruminococcus sp.
CATGGAGCTGACGTGTACTAATAGGCCGAGGGCTTACCCATCGGGAGGCTTGGTATGGTGGCTGTGGGTTGGGGTTTCAAGTGGAATGGTATTCGGTTTTGAGGGTATGTCCAGGGCAGCCAGGGGTGCGGGGCAGGGGCCCTTGCAGGCACCATATGGCGTCAGAATAGTCCTCGATAGCTCAATGGTAGAGCACGCGGCTGTTAACCGCGGGGTTGTAGGTTCGAGCCCTACTCGGGGAGCGAAAAAAGCTTGTAAACATCGGTGTTTGCAGGCTTTTGTGTTTTAGAAATTGCGGTAAACAGTTTATTGGTATGTAAAACATGCCTTGAGTGTTAACCGATTAATTATATCAGATTAGTTTCAATGAAAGCTTACATTGACAAAATAGAATTTTGTATCTTGACATATTTAGTAGAAAACTGTATATTATAAATAGAGAATAGGTCTTGAGCCTATTTTGAACGCAGAAGCGGAAGGTTGTTTCAAGGTGCAGTGTTCCGTGGAGTTCTTGGAGGGTTGGGCAGTTTCCACAACTTGAAGTAGACTATTAGTCGAAAGAAAATGCCAAAAAAGTGCTTCGGGTTTTCCGGAGCATTTTTTCTACCTTAAGATTATTCAGTTTTGCAAAGTATGACAGATGAGTAGGATATATATGGTGGATAAGCTGAAAGCAAGTGCAATTGCATTTGAAAGGTTATTAAAATATGAATATGAAATTGTAGCGGGTAGTAAAAAAACCTTGTTGGAAATGACATTATTTTTTGAGAGAGAACACTTTATGCATTTAATCGGTCTGCATAAACTGACAGATTTACAAATACAGAGATTTAGAAAAGAACAGATGTACGACATGGTAATGCGGGATGAGTTAACTTACGATTACATAGAAAAGAGTGTATTTTTTTCAGAGATCAAGGAAAGAATCGAATTATTTCCGATATTGGAAACGGCGCTGGATAGTAATGAATTGTTAATAAAGTATAAGCATGGGGTTGCGCGGGGAACAGTTATAAGGGCATCTTATATCATTATATACAATTATGGAGATGTTACTATTCATTATTTTGTAGATCAAGACGAGAAGACCAATCGGTATTTTGGAAAATCTTTTTTTGGACGAAGTGATGACAAATTTTTACGAAATCAGCAGACGTTTAAGGTGCTGAAATTGACAAAGTATGATAAAGAGGAAAATAGCAGAATCATACTTAAGAACAAAAGAATCAAAGTGTAACACTAAAGATAAATATAGGGGAGTGAATTGATTATGATTATGTTTGACCCATCAGAATACATAAAAGGATTGCAACAACTACTAATCTCGGATAAAAAGAAGATTGGGTTTCTTTGCGGAGCTGGAACATCGCTTGCAAAGAAAAATAAGAATTCCCTAAATGTCCCCGCTATAGGTGCGATGACAGAGAGTGTGATACAGGATTTATGTAAAAAGGAAAAGTATCAAAAGGCAGTATTAGAAATTAAACAAGAGATTATAGAGCGATATGGAGAAGCGGGGTTTCATATTGAATCGCTGTTGTCTAATGTGGAGGAAAAGAAAGAAATTATTGGGAAAGGTATTTTAAATGGATTAAATGAGAATGATTTTGCTGCTTTATCTCAGGAAATTCAGCGTTTAATTCATGATATAGTAAGTGTTCATCTTAAAATAGATAAGGATGCTTATAATAATATGGTGCATTGTGATTTTGCACAATGGATTGCCCAGGCAGAACGTAAAAATGCTGTTGAGATATTTACAACAAATTACGATTATCTGTTTGAGATAGGCCTGGAGCATAATAACGTCCCATATTATGATGGCTTCTCAGGTACATATAATCCATTTTTTTATTCCCATTCAGTGGATGACTTCAATTATTTGCCGCAACAGACCAAACTATGGAAAATACATGGCTCTCTCGGTTGGAGTGTTGGAGAGGATGGGAAAATAATTAGAAATGCGCTATGCGAAAATAGTGGGGAACATAATAATGATATACTGATTTATCCTTCCATATCCAAATATGAACATTCGAAAAAAATGCCATATACGGCTTTAATGGATAGGCTATGTAATTTTCTCAGACAAGAGGATACAGTATTGTTTGTGTGCGGGTATTCTTTTGGGGATGATCATATTAATGAAAGAATTCTGGCGGGGCTGAGAAATGGGATTACGTCTCATGTATATGTCCTTTTTTATGATAAGGCGTGGAAAGGGAACATCCCGTACTATACATTGAATGAATGCTCCAAAATGGCACAGATTGCGCTCTCTAATCCGAGGATCAGTGTTTTTGGGTGTCGTAATGCTGTCATTGGTGGAAAATATGGAGAGTGGAAGCTAAAACGTGAGCCGGATAAAAATGATGACATAAACATATCATTATATTTTGATGAAGATGCTCCTGAAAACGTTAGTATGTCTTTAAAAGAGGAACAAAAAGGAAATGAAGAATGGACGGGAAGGGGAAATTTAAAAATAACTGACT
This sequence comes from uncultured Ruminococcus sp., assembly GCA_910584195.1. GTDB lineage: Bacteria > Bacillota > Clostridia > Oscillospirales > Ruminococcaceae > Ruminococcus. The sequence continues at coordinate 2,496 of CAJTYV010000087.1, forward strand.
TTGCTAAGTTGGTTGTTTTCTTACAATCGATGATAGTGAACAACTAAAAAGTTCCTATAGAATATAATGAGGATGAAAAGAAAAGGTTGGCTTTTATAATTTTAAAGTGTTTGCAAGAGGAATATAGAAAGTGATATCTGTTAATATGAATGCGGGGTATGAGAAAGGATGGATGCACGAACAAGAATTGGTAGAGTTCTAAGTGTGAATGGCAATGCTGTCAGTATCAAGTTGCAAGATTCCGTGAAATCTAATATGCCAATAATAGATGGAATAGTTTATCGGCTTGGCCAGATAGGTTCTTTTCTAAAAATACCACTTGGATATGCTAACTTGTATGGTATAGTGACACAGACTGGAGCTTCAGCTATTCCAGATAAATATGTTGAAATTTATGAGTTGGATCCAGGCAGTATGCAAAATCAGCAATGGTTGAGCATGGTTCTCGTGGGAGAGCAACAGGGCAAAAGATTCACTCGGGGGATTTCACAATCTCCTACAACAGGTGATACAGTACATTTGGTAACAAATGATGACTTGAATGTTATTTATGGAGATTATAATATACAGAATACGATTGATGTAGGAAATATAAGTATATCAAGCAGTTTAGAAGCCAGACTTGATATAAATAAGATGATTTCACGTCATGCGTGTATTTTAGGGTCTACTGGAAGTGGAAAATCTAATGCTGTCGGAGTGATTTTGGGAGCTATTGGGCAAAAAGATTTTCCAAATTCCCGGATATTACTTATTGACCCACATGGTGAATATAATAGTGTATTTAGACATAGCTCAGTGGTGTTTAAGACGCATGCGAATGCAGATGCGGGTGAGAATGAATTATATATTCCATTTTGGGCTTTGCCGTTCAATGAGTTGATGAGTATTTTGGGCGGCTCTTTGTCGGATGTGAATAAAGAGTATATACGGTCAAAAATTGTAGAAGAAAAAAAGAAATGCGTTGAGAAACTTCAATTGGAAATTGAGCGGGAATTTGTAACAGCTGACTCTCCAGTTCCGTTTAGCATAAAAAAATTGTGGTATGAATTAGACGATTTTGAGAGACAGACATTTGATAAGCCTAGAGATGTCAATACATTGATGAGAAGAACCGAGGAAGGTGATCCGGAAAAGCTGATATCAAATAAATATCCGCCAGCTTCTGTAGGCGGTGGAAGCCCATTTTTAAACTTTCAGGCAAAAGGTATTTTAGGTTTTTTAGACAATATGCGATCTAAGATGAAGGATTCACGATATAAGTTTCTGTTTGAGCCAGGAGACTATTCTCCTGATTTAGAAGGGAGAACCAAAAAAGGATTAAATGATCTTTTAAAATTGTGGCTTGGAAATGCAGGAAAGATTACAATTCTTGATTTTTCAGATATACCGAGTGAAATTATGGTTTCCACATCGGGAACACTGCTGAGTATTGTATATGATGCGTTATTTTGGGGACAGAACTTACCCATTGGCGGGAAACAACAGCCTCTCTTAGTGGTTTTGGAAGAGGCACATAATTATTTAAAATCGGAAGAGTTAAATATTGCTTCAAGAACTGTTCAAAAAATTGCAAAGGAGGGGAGGAAATATGGAGTAGGCTTGTTGCTGGTGTCTCAAAGGCCTTCAGAGTTGGATGAAACTGTATTAAGCCAATGTGGAACTATGATAGCGCTAAGAATGAACAATTCGAGGGATAGGGCGCATGTTCAAAGTGCTATACAAGACGAACTGCATAATATAGTGGATTCGCTGTCAGGATTGCGCACGGGAGAGGCAATTATAACTGGTGAAGGAGTTAAGATACCTTCGAGAATACAATTTTATAGACTTGAAAATGCTGTAAAAAGTTCTGATCCAGATGTGGCATGTTGTTGGAAGAAGCAGCCGAATAGTGATCAGGTACAATATGACAAATTGGTAGCTCTGTGGCAAAACCAAAGCTTTTTTGAAAGGAAGAAAGGGGAAGGCGATGAACAACAACATTAAGATGATAAAAGTAGATTCTTCGAATGTTGATGAAGTTGGATATGATGAAGCGGAACAGGTGTTATATGTTCGTTTCTTGACAGGTGCGTTATATATTTATAAAGGAGTGAGCGTATATGAATTTGAGGGATTATGTTCGGCTCCTTCGGTTGGATCCTATCTTCACAGAAACATCAGAAATAATTATCCTTATGAAAGGATAGAATGATTCTGTTAATATTAGGTATTTCAGCAAACTGTCAGGCAAAAGAATTGCTTTTAGTTTTTATATACAAACATGTTGCGGCAAAGGGGAGATTCCATGTATAATGAAAGCAAGGAGGCCTTGATAACAGAATAAAATCAGACGTGGAATTCCGTACATTTATTTTAGTATGGAGGAACGCGTTATGAAACGGGTTTATTGTCTTTATAGAGTATCAACCAAAAAACAGGTGGACAGAAGCGAAAAGAATGAGAGCGACATTCCCATGCAGAGGGACTGGAAGATTTTAAAGGAATATTCCGAGAAGGGGGTGTCCGGCTACAAGGTGTCGGCACAGGACCGTGACGCCATCCAGGAGCTGAAGGAGGCCGCCCTGAAAGGAGAATTCGATATCCTCCTGGTTTTCATGTTTGACCGCATCGGCAGGATTGATGACGAGATGCCTTTTGTGGTGGAGTGGTTCGCAAGGCATGGCATTGAGGTGTTGAGCACCCAGGAGGGGCAGCAGAGGTTTGACAACCATGTGGATAAGCTGACTAACTACCTGCGGTTCTGGCAGGCATCGGGGGAGAGTGAGAAGACCTCCATCCGGATCAGGAACAAGATGCAGCAGATGGCCTCTACCGGGCTTTACACGGGTGGCCCTGTGAAGTTCGGATACCGCCTGGTGGAAAGCGGGACGGTGAACAGGAAGGGGCAGCCGGTCAAAAGGTATGAGATTGACCCGGCGGAGCGGGAAGTCCTGCAGTTGATTGACGATATGACGGTGCATAATGCTCATGTACGGTAAAGAAGCAAGCAACCGAAAATAAGAGATAGACCGCCAGTGCCACATTATTCCGAACCAAAGAAATCAAAGACCAAAAGACAAGCATTGTGGAAATGTGCATAACAGGCTATGGAATCATGGATAACTCTATTCACAGCACATGGAAAAGCTAAAGTGCAGCTTTCCCACGTCCTGCAAACAGAGTTACCCACAATTCCATAAGATAGCCAGTTATACACATTCCCACAATGCCGACGGCGGCGAAATCCCCCCATTCTTTATATATCAGATGATGTTGTTAAAAAACAAATCAAGCATTGATTTTAACTGCCTTTAAATATATAATACTTTTTAGAAGAGGAGGTA
>CAJTYV010000088.1 GCA_910584195.1 uncultured Ruminococcus sp.
TAGCCGATCCGTGGTATACGGACGATTTCGAGACCACCTGGCGGGATGTGCTGGCGGGGTGCGAGGGCTTGCTGTGGGCAGTAACAGAGGGACGGCTTTGATGTTGTTCAGACGAAAAAAGCATACGCCTCCGCTCTATGACAAGGCCGGGAAGGTTCCTGTCATCCGCTCCAGCATTTGCACCGGGGAACAGGTGGCGGGGTTCAAGGATCCTCTCAGCGGGAAATTCCATGAGCTGATGCTGATCCGCGACCGGGATGATCTGGCGGAGTTCCTCTCCCAGTACCAGATCGATGAGGGCGATATCCAGCAGGAGTGGTAGCGGAGGGTGGACTGTATCGGGGGGCAACGATCCGAAATTTTCGGATAGTTCAAGCTGGGGAATTTGGAAGATTTCCCGTGATTGAAATGATCATGGTTCCTGAAATACTTTGTCTGACCATGCAGGGAGTGAGCCTATGACCATCTGGGAGCGGCTGGAGCAATTAAATCTGTCCCGGTATCAGCTTGCGCAGGCTTGCGGCCTGTCCTGGGCGGAGGTGTCCGATCTCTGCATGGGAAAGCAGCCCCTGTCCCAATGCGGGGACGAGACGTTAGAGAGGCTGGCCCAAGCGATGGGGCTTTCCAGGCAGGAACTGCTGAAGCTGGAAACCGGCCCGCAGGCGTTGGCCTTAGATCCGGAGAGCGGACTGCCCGGGTTCGTGCGGCAGTCCATTGACAACCTGATCCAAGGGAAATTAGAGCAGGTGAGCCATCTGGACTGTCTGTACGACGACCTGTACGGCTCCATCAACGCGGCGCAGTGGGGCGGGGATATCACCAGGGAGCAGGCGGATTATTTGCGAAAAAAGTATCTGTTCAATGGAGATGAGGAGGACATATGATAGATTTTACCCACTGTGAGGTAAACAAGTTCCGCGCTTATGGCGGGGCAAACGGGAATAAAATCAACGTCCGCTACCAGGGCGAGGGGTATATGCTGAAATTTCCCCCTGTTCCCACCCGGAGCAAAACCATCAGCTATACCAACAGCTGTATCAGCGAATACCTGTGCTGCCATATTTTCGAGCTGCTTGGGATCAGGGCGCAGGAAACCCTTTTAGGAACCTATACGGATCAGCGGGGCTGTGAAAAGCTGGTGGTGGCCTGTAAGGATTTTACCGAGGGCGGAAAGCGGCTGATCGAGTTTGCCCAGTTGAAAAATACCTGTATCAACAGTTTCCAGAACGGTTATGGGACAGAGCTGGCTTCTATCCTCCAAGCAATGGAGGAGCAGACGCTCATCCCGGCAGACCAGCTGAAGGCCCATTTCTGGGATATGTTTATTGTGGACGCGCTGCTGGGGAACTTTGACCGCCACAATGGGAACTGGGGTTGAACGACCCTAGCCAATCTGAACAAATTGTTATCAGTTGTTCGGATTAAGTAGGGTTGCTCTTTGCCTGTATCCCTTGTGTTCCAAGGGTTACAGGCTGTTTCAGCTTTCAATGCCATGTGTCACCGGCTAAGAGCAAACAGTTCAAAATCAGAGCGCAAAACGTGTGAATGAAGGGATTCGAACCCCTACTGATGTCACCCGTGGTGGCCCTATACGTTGCGGTTCATAGCTTTCTCCTCTGCCTGATATAGCATTAGATTTTTCAATGTGCAATATAGACATTGCAATTAAAATTTTATGTACAAATCCACTCTACACTTGATGTTTTTCTCATATCTGGTATAATTGATAAAAGCATTGAAATCGTGGGCGGTAAACATAATATGCAAAAATGAAACCGGATACCTCAACAGATATCCGGTTGGGAGCAACAACTAATAAAATCAAAAATATTCACTAAAAATAGATCCTTACTCAAAATCGTATTCGATAATATCACCCCAGAACTCTGGATAATTCCTTTTCATTTCCAGAACATACTTATAAAATTTATCCTCCGATTCACAAGGAAAAAGATCCTGCGGTAAAGGAATACCTGTGAACTCAAATCCTGGAGAAAGTTCCAGTGCAAATATAATATGAGCGGCTGATTTATTTATTGACAAAAAATCATGATCCACAAGCGCACATTTTTGGATGAGCGGGCGTATTGGTGGAATATGATCAAACATATCAATTTCAGTAATCATATTCTGTGTAGATAGGCATGGATCAGTAAACAGCAAGCAAAATACTATTGCATTCTTATTTGAATTCTTTACATAAGTAGCTTTTCCATTATCTAGTTTGGTAAATTTATAAAGCGAAAAAAAATAGTGCAGTCTTTAAATCAAAGGTAACATCTAAGCAAGGAGTCTTTATTCCATAGTGTTGTGATAGGAGTATATCGTCATTCCTATAAACCTTATTTAGACTATAACGATGATAAATTTCTTGGGCTAAAGGATCATCAATATGTTCAAAATCACTCATTGAATGTACTTCGTACCTTTTTATTATAGGTATTACATCTTCCAAATATATCCCTGTATAAATTATCGAGTCAATACTTGGTCGTTTACCCAAATAATCATGCATCTCTTCAGCTGTACTATAATTGTTAGAAGAATATTGTCTCCAATATGAAGGAATTAAGGAGAGCTCTAGGCCGTTCTTTGCGCAAACAAGAGGATTGGGGAAAGCTCTTTTTTTCAAAAAGTGAACTGTGTTTTCACCCCTAAATACTATTCTGTCTTTCAAATTGGTATTTATGTGCGCTAACTGTTTTTCAACGACTGCACAGGCATCCGCCAGCGAGTGAACTGTAAATGAGCGCAATTCCTGTTGCGGCGTAATATTCTGTTTAGCACCTTCTATACCCAAAGCTACACTTATATCATAATACCGATCACATATTTGAATGATTCCATCTTTGTTGGAGATACAAAAATAACCGCTGTTTAATAAATCTTCGATTCGGCTTTGTGCAACACCAAGTTCTACTAAAGTTTCATATAATCCGTTTTGATATTCAGAAAATTTAAGCATTCTGCACCTCCACAGAGGTCTATTTAAAACACAGTTGGGATTATAACAAATGCTTCTCAAGGTGAAAATCTTTTAATTTGTACGCTGACAATCTTACTCAGCATATCTGCTGATCTTCCCTGATGTACAAGCCTATTATACACAAGTTACACTAATTAGCAATGGTGTTTTACTCAAACGTTTTATATGGCGCAAAATGGGCGTCATAGAATACTGCGTAAGAATCAACGTAAGCAAATGGATGCATAAAGATGGTGATTGTAATGACGACAAGAAAAGATTTAGTAAACCTAATCAAAAGCTTAGAACCATCAAAAATAGTATTTTGGATTGGCGCTGGAATTGACCATAATGTCCCCACCAATTTGCCTTTAGCAAAGGAGTTGCTTGAGAAATTAATCGAGCTAACTTGCGGAAATGAATATGCAAACAAAATAAAGGGGCAATATGATTTACTTTATGATGGTCCCCCTAGAATGGAAACTATAATATCCGAAATAAAACTATTTGAAAGTGAGTTAACCGATTCTTCAAAGAATGGGACTGTAGTTCCCGGCTTTTCGTCCTTTTTAGAGGCCCCTCCTAATCAATGTCATAAAATTCTGGCACAATATTTGAAACAGGGTTCTAATATTGTCTCTTTAAACTATGGGAACACAGTTTCAAAAGCTTTTAATATGCAGTACAATACAAATTTCCCTATTGTACCTATGTTTGATAATGAGATGCAAATGTATCTTTACTCAGATGAAAGTATTACACAAGGAAAAATTTATCATCCACACGGAGTTGCAGAAGACCTGGATACGATCGGAATTTCTCTATCTGAAGTCAAAAAAGTTCTATCCCCTCAATTCAAAAGACAGATCACAGAATGGATTAGCTCCGGCTATTGTTTTATCTTTTTGGGATATAGTTGTTCAGATACCTTAGACATTAATCCCTTCTTTGAACACCTTAATTTCTTAAGCAATAACAATTCAATGGCAATATTAATTAATCATTCATCAAATGAATCATTTGACTCGAGCAAGCAATCTAAAGAGAGAGAAGATTTGTTAACTCCATTTGCCCAGAATTTTCGAATCATATTTAATACGGATACTGGCAAGTTTCTGGACTCCATTAAACTTCATGATCCAGGAGACCAAGCAGTTCAACCGTTTAATTGGAGTCAGAATTTTTGCAAAAAGATTGCTCCATACAATGAACAACTTCACAAATATATAACGTTAGGAATCATCAAAGTACTGGGATTAGATTGTCAGAAAATACTACCCACTAATTGGTATAGGGATTGCAGCTATGAACTTTTTAGGCGTCACTGGTATGTCGATTATTATTTTTTTAATTGTCTAACGGAAGCCAGAATGCTTATGGCGGCAAGAAAGTTTTCTAAGAAATTAAGCGATGATAATCTCACAAAATCGGATATATATGCCAAATTAGGATTAACAAAAAAAGCCGCACAAACAACTATTCCAGTTGAAGAAATTTATGAGTACCTGAACACAGTAAATAATCCAACTTCAGCCATAATTGATTGGAATACATCAACTGCGCTCAACAGAAATGCGGAATGGATAATTTTAGATATACTGAAACATCCTCTATCGTTCCAAAGGAAATTGGAGGAGCATTCTAAAAAAGCGAGTATAATAATAAAATGCAACCAAAAAATCATTGATTTAGGCAATGATAGTATAATAGATTTTTTTCAGTATTTAACAGCATTGAGATATTATGGTGTATTGTTAATGATATCAGAAAATAAATATGACGATTCTATTCGGTATTTAAAACAGGCCCTATTTCATTATGACGCAGTAAGTGTTAGAGCCGGTTCTATAACGTGCAAGTTACTCCTATCTTTAGTTGAAATATTAAATATCAAAAATGACAAAAGAAGTTTACAAACTGCAGAATCCTATTTAGAGAGTGTAAAATGTTACAATTTAAAAAGTATCAATCCAAAGAATTTATATCTATATGTGCTTTTGAAAGTATACTATTACTTTAGGAAAAAGCGTTGAAAGTTTGAAATGGTTTACCATCCAACAGAAGGAAATATACAAGAGCCGCATACATCTTGAGAAACAGATTGCCAATCTGGAAAGGTTTCATATCCGATTAATTGAATGGAGGCAAACGACTAAACACGTCAAGTTGTGGCAGAAACTGCACGGCCCACTTGTAATACAACAAATATGGAGGTTGCATCTTTTTTGTCAACGAATGACAAGTTAACACGATGAAAATGCTATTCACCTCGCAAAGCCAGTGTTTTCAACGGTTTGACGGCCCTCGGATCAAGCAATCCGGGGGCCGTCAAAAACTGCTATTTTCGAGGCGGTTTCCCAAACCGCCCCGAGTCGAACCCACACATCATCCCAACCCAATTGCGTCACAAAAAATAGTTCCGCATACTTCAACGCCGTTTCTCTTTTGAGGAACGGCGTTTTTTGTGCCCTGAGCCCATGTCGACAATGCCCTGGTTTTTGCGATTCCTATTTGGGTAGTATGGTGAATAGATTTCCGCTCCAAAACCCGGTATTGTTGTTGCCGGATGCCATCCAGCGAAAAGAGGTGACACAGATGAAGCCAAATTATTCCCACACCTATCAATCGTGCGTTTTCAGTATGAAACGCGAAAGTGCCCCTTGGCGGGTAGCCGGCGGCTGCGGCAATCATGCCCGCCTGTTCACCGGCAGGCACGATGAGCTGCCAAACAAAACCGTGTGCCTCACCTGCCAATCCTATGTCCCGGAGTCGGAGCATTGACGGTAAAGTGTACCCTTTGTCAAGGACAAAATAAGAAATAGACACCCCAATATTTGG
>CAJTYV010000089.1 GCA_910584195.1 uncultured Ruminococcus sp.
AGTAGTGGAATCACGTACCTAGGGCTAGCCACCGCGCTAGCGGTTTGGTACAATGTAGCGCAAAAAGCCGGAAACGTTGATTTTACAGCGTTTCCGGCTTTTTCTGTTTCTAGTTTGTTTCTAGTTCAGCGCAAAAGTTCAACCGTTTCCCGCAGCTGGTTCAGGGTTTTATGATTGTATACCCTGTTCCCCACGTCCTTTGACTTGTGGCCCATCAGCAGGTCAATACACTTCCTATTGCCCCCGGCATTGTCAAGGTTCGTTTCAAAAGTGTGCCTTGCTTCATGGGGTGTTTTATCGGCCCCGATCTTCTCCATAACTTCATTCCAAAAGGAATAATATTTTGATTGTGACAGCTTTTTCCCCTGATAACTGAACAGATACGGATCACCAGTCTGAACCCGCTTTTCAATGTACGGCCATATCCAGGGATGCACTGGTACGATCCGCCCTTTACCGGAAGCTGTTTTCACGCCGCCTTGTAAATACTTTTCAGTTATGTTCACCTGTTCAGTTTTCATATTTAACAGTTCAGTCAAGCGGAATCCGGTATAAATGTAGATCAGAACCGTGTCTGTCCATTCCTGATCCGCTATCTTCCAAAGTGCGTCAATCTGTTCTGCGGTGAAAGGTTCCCGTGTAGTGCTGGGAATCGGCGGGGCCGTTGTTATCTGTGAATACATTTTGTCAATGATATTCATTTCAAAGGCAAAACGGTCAAGGTGTCCAAACAAATTTTTTATAGCCCACTGGGTTGAATACCCTTTTCCGCAGTTGTCTATGCAATCTTGCATCTGATAGGCTTTCAAGCTGCGGTATTTCAGGCCGTAATATTTTGAACAATGATTAAAAGCAGATTTCAGGGAACCTTGCGTTGATGCTCCTAGTTTTGGGGCCTTGATTTTCAACCAACGTTGATAGAGGATCGCAAGCGTGACCTTTTCCCGATCAATTTCCCACGGGCTATTATTGTACTGGGCCAAAAGAATCAGCGCTTCCGCTTCCGTGGGTGCATATCCCACAGGGGCCTGTCTTGCGCCCCCTTCCTGATCATATACAGTAACCTTGACCACATAGGGCCGTGAACGTTTTCCTGATAATTTGGTTACACATCCGTAACCGTTTGGGTTGCGTTTTGACATAAAAATCATTCCTTCCTGCATTGTGAAAAGCAGAATGAAATGGTATAATAGATTTTGGCGATCTGACCATTTCATTCTATGGTTAGTGACTGGGACGTTGGAAGTTGGCGCTTTCAGCGTCCTGTTTTATTTCAGCGGTTACGGTTGGTTACGGTTGGTTACGGTTGCGGTTACGGTTAAAAACCTTGATTTTACGGGAAAGTTACGGTTGACACGGTTAAAAGAAAAGTTCTTTTAAAATAATACTTTTCATACCGATTTTTTTAATGTATCTATCTTAATAAAAAGAAAATATATAGTAGTAGTGGTTTTAACCGTAACCATCCGTGACCTGTAACTGGAAACCATTGAAAATACAGCGTTTTCAGCGGTTACGGTTGGAGCATTTCAACCGTGACCATGTGTAACCGTTAAAATTTGATTTTGATAACATTTCCTTCTATGCCCTTTATACGGCTTTTTCTTTTTTCTTGTCTGGAACAGTATTCTGCGGGTTGCTGTGTAGATTGGTTATCAGGTCAAAGGCCAGCTTGCGCCCGTTTTCATTCATATCCAGATACATTTTTACAACAGCATAGGCTTCCTTCCCATAACATTTATTGATCAGGTCACAGATTTTTTCTTTTGTTGGATCAGGGTTTAATGGTTCAAAGGAAAGCAGTTGACAAGGGGTAATTCCGAAAAGTTTAGCCATTTGTTCTATGTGTGTACGTTTTATATTTTCAACAGTTCCCTTTTCCCATTTTTGCACCGCTGCTTTATTTACAGGTGGATTTAGTTTTTTGCCTAATTCTTCCTGTGAAAGTTCTAATGCTAGGCGGTGCTGCCTGATTATTTCTGACATTTCCATTTTTACATCCTTCCTTCTTTTGGTATTTGAGTATCTCTATAGTAGCATACTTTTAGACAAAATTCAATTTTTTAAGATACTAATACATAAAAAGTTGAAGTATCTTAAAAATAATTTTAAAAAAAGTTATTGACAACTTTTAAGATACTGTGTATACTTGACTTGTATCTTAACAAGATACATACAGAAAAACTTATTGTAGCATACGAAAGGCGGTCAGGAATATGACATTAGAAAAAATTTATGATATGGGATTGATTAACGATAACACAGAAATAATTGTCCGTCAGGGTGACAGTTTCACGCCGCTTGCTTGTGGTAACTGGTATCAGGATGACATCCTGAACTATATGCACCATGAACTTGAACTTTTCACATGGCAGGATGACAACAAACTTTACGTTGATGTGAAATAGGGGGGGGGCAAAATGTCAAAGGTTCAGGAAGTCAAAAAGGCTATGCTTGCGCTGGGTTATCCTGAAACAAAGTACATTGAACTGGAAGATCTGGATGATAGCCGAAGCAAAGTTATATACAGTGGTCACTTGATTATTGGCATATATGATTTTAAACGCCATACATTCATTGACTAAAGGGGCGCAAGCCCCGCCGTAATGCAGCCGTGGACGGTCACAAGCCCGTAAAAATGCAGAGTGACGGAAAATAAACAGTAGCAGTCTTTTTATAAACGTTGTCTATTGTGTGCTGGTCAACAAGTTTTCGCCCGGTTTTTAATGGGAAAACGGGGAAGCGGTTCAAGGGAAACAACGCTTGAAAAATCCCTTTGTTGGATAGCAAGTTTTCAGGTTTTAGTGTGAAACCTGATAGGGCAAGACCTTCCCAAAGTTTTACAAGGTGCTGACAATAGACAATCTTTATAAAAGGGCTGCTAAATGCCAGAAGGGAGTGAAAGAAACTGGAATATATAAAGGATGTTGACTGTACCAAAGATACGCCTGTGATACTGGGGCATAAAAGTAAATCAGTATACGGTACAGGGTACAAAGTACGGCCCAAAGTTGAAGGTAGAACAGACAGTGAACATTTCAAGAAAATATATTTATCCGAACTTTTACCGTTGGAAGAATATGATCTGATCGTTGTACTGTTATCTGGTGGCAAAGATAGTGTTGCATGTCTTTATAAGCTGCTGGAAATGGGAGTTCCAAAAGAAAAAATTGAACTGTGGCACCATGATATAGATGGCGGGCATCCTTCACGGCGCATGGACTGGCGCTGTACTCAAAATTATGTTAAGGCCCTTGCAGACGCAGAAGGGATCCGATTGCGGGTATCTTACCGGATCAATGGTTTTTTCGGTGAACTATATCGTATAGGGGCATCTGAACCGGTGGAATGGGTGGATCCTGATACCGGGGAAGTGAAACAATGTAAGCTGTCCCCTAATTATTTGAAATGTCAGGAATTGAAAGAACAGGCCACTGAACAGATGGAAGAACTTTTAAAAGAATACGGTTATAGAATGAAGTTTCCCGCAAAATCTTCTGATCTGTCCCGCCGTTGGTGTAGTGCTTATTTAAAAATAATGGTTGCGGGTTCAGTGATCAGTAATCTTGACCAGCTGGGAGAATTGGAAAGGTTAGGTGGTAAGCGTCATAAATTTCCGGCAAAAAGCGGAACACATCAGGGACGTTGGTGTAGTGGAAATTTAAAAGCGGCTGTTCAGGACAGTGTAACAGCTAATGTTCAGGAAATTAGATGTGATAAAAAGATTTTGATTGTTTCAGGTGAACGCCGTGGAGAATCAGCAGGACGCAGCAAATACAATGAGATAGAAATACATCGTACTAATGCGGAAGCAAAGGCGCACAGAACCGTTCACTTATGGCGGCCTGTAATTGATTATTCTGAAAAGGATGTATGGGAGGTTTTAAAGCGGCATAGAGTAAACCCGCATCCATGTTATAGAATCGGTTGGAATAGGTGCAGCTGCGCCATGTGTATATTTTCCACACCGCCGTTGTTTGCAGGTATTAAAGAACTATTTCCTGATGAATATGCAGCGTTGCGAAAAGACGAACAAATTTTAGGGTTCACACTGGACAATAAAAAGAATCTTGATGAATTTGTCGGTTGTGCAAAGTCTTGTGTATATCATGGTGATAGAGAAGCATTAAAATCAATAATGACAGGGGAATTTTCTGTAAATGATATATTTGTAAAAAGTAAATGGATGTACCCTGCTGGTGCGTTCCACGGTTCAGAAGGTGGCCCCTGTTAGGAAAGGAAGGTGAACAATGAAGCACATAGCAGCCGCATGGATTGAACAGGTTTTGACGTTTGACGATCCGCAGGAAGTTCAACAGTATTTGGACGAACTGGACAGCAAAAAGATCCAGTATTCTGTGATAAAGCGTGAAATGTTACTGCTGCGGATACGCAAACAGTACAACAAAAACAAACTTTTGAAAAAGGGGTGATGAAATGATCAATAGAAAATTGCTGAAATCAAAACAGTCACTTTATGGTGATACAGATGCACGTTTGGCGGCATACTTGAAAATAACACCACAGACTTTTTCACTGAAAGTCAATGGTAAAGCTGAATTTACAGCTGGGGAAATTAAGAAAATCCGTGACAAATACAGTCTGACGGATGAAGAAGTAACTGCGATTTTTTTTAGCGAAAAAGTATCTTGTTAAGATACCGGAAAGGAGTGAAGTTAATGTTTGCAGAGAATTTGAAAGAGATCATGACCAGAAAGAAAGTCAGCGGTGCAGTACTGGCAAGGAAAACCGGGTATAGCAAAGCGGCGATCAGTCAGTATGTGAACGGGATCAATGTCCCTTCACAGGAACGTGTGGAAGCTATCGCTGCGGTGTTGGGTGTGACGGTGGAAGAACTGACCGCTGCACCTGTTCAGAAGCCTACAGCGCCGCCGTGTAAGTGTACTGTTCAGCCGTATGTTCAGCAGAAAGTCACGTTGACCTGTAAGGAAGCCGCTACCCTGCTTCATAAACATGAAAGCTATGTCAGAAAAGGGTTAAGGGAAGGACGGCCCGGTTTTGAATACGGTTCAGCAGTCAAGACTTCCGGGAAATGGTCATATTGCATTTATGCTAATAAGTTCACAGAGATAACCGGGATCCCGGTAAATGTTTGAGAAAGGATAGAAGAAAAATGGGTGAAGGAATCAAAGGTTATAAAGTATTTAATTCTGACTGGACGTGTAGGGGCTTTCAGTATGAAGTAGGGAAAATATTTGAAGAAGATGTTACACCTTCCTGTTGTGACAGAGGCTTTCACTTTTGCCTGAAAGCGTCAGACTGCTTCAATTATTACAAGTTCTGTTCGGATAATAAAGTGGCAGAAGTTGTTGCTTTAGGGGATGTGGATTATGCAGATGCCAATACAAAATGCTGTACCAACAGGATTCGCATTGTCCGTGAAATACCGTGGGATGAAGTCTTGCGGATCGTGAACGAAGGAAAAGATTGCACTGGACTCTGCAACACCGGGGACTGCAACACCGGGGACTGGAACACCGGGGACTGCAACACCGGGGACTGCAACACCGGGG
>CAJTYV010000090.1 GCA_910584195.1 uncultured Ruminococcus sp.
TTGGCAATTTGTCAATTTGCTGTAACATCTCAAAATTTAAGCATTTTGCAAGTATATGTAAACTGGTCAAAACATAAGTGTACGCAAATTCAATCCCTTTAGCCCTCCTTCTTCTGGCCTGCCTGCGCACTCACCCGGCGCAATTCTTCATTTTCAAGATTTCAGGCCAATTTCTTTATTTAGGGAATCCCAAATAAACCGCAAAAATAACAAATACTATTCCAAGTACGATAAAAATTATAGGCCATCCCTTTTGCTTTCTACGAGAAATTCCAGCAGCAACAAACAATATTCCCAGCAGCATTGACGCAATCATTGCAAAAAATCCCATTTTATTTACCCCTTTCAAGATGGATTACTCTATCATGACGATTCGCTATTTCCAGATCATGAGTTACAGTAATGATGGTAGTGTTAAACTCTTTGTTCATGTTAAAAAGCAAGGTTATAATTCTTTCTCTATTTTCCACATCCAGGGATGCCGTAGGTTCATCAGCCAAAATAATCTGAGGTTTCATGATGATTCCTCTGGCAAATACAGCCCTGGCCTTTTCTCCGCCGGAACATTCAAGTGGTTTCTTTTTTAGTATGGGTCTAATCTCAATCGCGCTAATGACAGTATCGAAATCTTCAACCACCTTAAAACTCTTTTTTTCAGAGTTTGCATAAAGAAACGGCAGTTTGATATTTTCTTCAATCGTCAAAGAGTTAATTAGTGCTGACTCTTGAAGAACAAAACCAATTCTTTGGTTTCTCCATTGCGCTAACTGGCTTGTATTTAACTGTTCTGTCGGCAATCCAAAAAGCGTATATTCACCGCTATAATTTCTATCAAGCAGCCCCATAATATTGAGCAAGGAACTTTTTCCTGCCCCCGATTCGCCCACAATGGCAATTTTTTCACCAGCGGCGACTTCAAGCCTAAAATCATTTAATATTGAAATCTGCGCCTTTTTGCTCTTATAGGTTTTTTCTTTAACGCTTAGATCAATAATCTTCGTCATTGCAATACCCCCAAGGAAATTGGAACCTTTTTGATTTTCCACAACATACTTTCGACAACAATTATTCCGATAGCAATATCAGAAACGACAACCAGCAACAAAGCCAGCCAGTCCATTCCTATCAAACCAAACAATCCGTAAGCTGCAAAGGTAGCGTCTTTCCTTAACCAGCACCCATAACGGTTAAAAGCGGTGAATATAGAAATCAGGGCTACATTAACAAAGGAGATCATCCCAAAATAACCATAAAAAATTCTTTTCAACTTTGAGTAACTTAACCCAACCAACAGATTGATAGTAAAGTCTTTCAGCATCAAGCGAACACTAACCAATGCGTTCCAAACAGAAAGACAAGTTATGACTATCAGCAGAATAAATGTTGTTATGAATATAATTTTTAGTGAACAAAAATAGTATTCGCTGAAATAATCGTAGTTTTCCTTTTGGCTAAAGAAATTAAATCTCAAGCCCAAATTGTCTTTGATAACTTCACTCAAACTCGCTATTTCTTCTTCCGAGGTATCCAGAAGTATAATATCCATAAGGCCATTAAATTGAATGTCCATGCTCGCACGGTCTATAAATTCCTCATTCACCGGAAATAGGATTGAGAAATTGTAGTATGTCTTGGAATTGAGGGCATAATAATTGGAATGGTAAGCATTTTGCTTCAACACGCCCTGAACCTTTAGCGTTAGAGGCCGCCCAAGCACAGATTCTTCCATTTCTATTGTTGCTCCAACAGGATATGTTTTGCTTAACCCTTTTCCTATTAAAACAGGGATCTCCCTGTCTAATTGGTAATCAAAGTACAAATCTGTCCCTTGCGAAAGTTCAAATCCATTTAATCTATAATACTGCTCGTTCATATAGCCTAATGATATTTCCATATCATCACCGTTGGGAACAGATACAATAAACCCGTCTGTATAAAAAGCATACTTAAAGCTACTGTTCAAATAGTCATATACTGTTTGGGTTCCGTTTTCTTCAATCATGCCCATATCAATATGACTATCCGGGTCTAAGTTAGCGATGTAAACCCCTTCCTGATTTACATATTTTGTTTCCTGATACCCTTGAAATGTTGATAAAATAGAACGAGCAGCAGTAAAGGTTATGTAATTCGCCATGAGAAGCAACAGAATTATGCCTATACCAAGTATCGCTTTTCTCAAAAATATTTTTGAAACAATAAACTTAAAGATTTTCATATTTCCGCACCCGCCTTGCGCTAATTAGTATGTATATGACAAAAATAAGGACTAAATAAAAATTGTTGGCTAAATTGAACCCAAAATGAAAATTTACAAAAGCCGATAAAAGATAAGCGGAAATCAATACCGTGATACAGTCCAGCATATATCTAATTGTGATTTTAGACACAGTACCACCCACAAGTATTCTGCAAAATATTTCTGCCTTTTTTTTCTCCAGCATTTGATAATGGAAAACTATCACAATGAACGTAAACAGCAAAACAATCAGGGGCTGGTAATCAATGAAATTTTTCAAAAAAGCCCTTAGAATATAAGCATCCAAATCCAAAGTCTTTGCATAATCCAAAAGCAAATTTAGAGAAAAGCAGAAAATATATGCAATACTTAGTTCCAACATATCCGGCAGTCTAAACAGAGATTTTTTCATGTCTATCCCCTCAAAGTATTCAGCTTTGCTTTATAAAGAGATTTTCCCGTCAGCATTGCAAAATAAAGCAGCGCAGCAACCAGGATAATAATACAAAAATCCCGTTGTGATGAATAAGTCGTAAAGCTAAATCCTTTTGTGCAAAGCTGCGCTGCCATATAGGAAATTGGGAATGGTATAGCCCTGTCAATCCACACAATGATTGCTCGCTTATTTCTTAGCAGCACTCGTAGAATTATAAATATAACAAGAGCAAGGGAAGCTATTAAAAAATACGGCATTAGGATTAGCCTTGGCAAAGTTATGCCGTTTTCTTCCGTATTTTCATTTGGCCCATAAATGAGTACATCCTGGGAGCCATCGTTTTGAGCATAGAAAATCTGAATTTCAGTTTCACGGTCAAAAGGTATAACCATATTTTGTTTTCCTCGATTAGACGAATATACGTCCCAAGTTGTAGTCCAGGCATTTATGCGATAAATTTCTGTTTCTGCTTCATCGTCAAACACTTCATTACAGCTATAACCTGTCACCTTGCTATCAAAGGTTATGATAACGCCCCCATCAGGGCTATCAATAACTTTGAGCAGGTTATCGGAAAAGGGGAAAAATTTAGGTGATGTTAAAACCCCAAAAATAATCGTCACTATGGCACAAACCAAAATCGCTGTGAAACAAATGGTCTGTAGGCGTTTGACAAATAAGTCCCTCTTTACTCTTTTTAACGGCATAATATCGGTATCATCGTCAGCATCAGGGATAAAATTCGTAGCTTTTCGCATACGCTCAAACTCTGCACGGCACTCCACGCAACGCTCAAGATGTTCGCTAACAAATTCGCATGTATCCACACTTACCATATCTTCTACATATAGCGGAAGTATATCTTTGATTAAATTACATTTATCACCCATTATCGGCCTCCATTTGTTCCAATATTTTATTTTTTGCCCGGTGATAAGTGACACAGGCCCAGTTATCTGTTTTTTGAAAAATTTTTGCGATTTGTTTGAAGCTCAATTCTCCAAAAACCCGCAGCATAAAAACTTCCTTATACGGTTCGTCTAAATTGTGCAGCAAGAGATGTATTTGCATAGCATCACTTCGGTTTAATATTTGTTCCTCAATAGTGTCTATGCTATCTGCAAATTCAATATCAGTAATATCTACAAACCTCTGTTGCCTTTTCAAGTGAGAAAAGTAACAGTTCTTTGCAATTTGACAAAGCCAAACACGAATGTCTGTGTCACCACGAAAAGTATCTATTGAGCGCATTGCTTTGAAAAATGTTTCGCTTGTTATCTCCTCTGCAATGCTTTCGTCTTTTGATAGCTTTTTGAGAAAAAGAAATACATCATTAAAGTATCTCATATAAATTTTCTCAAATTCTTCTCCAAAGCCTGCCACTTTCTCACCTCCTCACCTATAAGACTTCGCATTTCAAAAAATCTTACAAGTTTTTTGAAATTTTTTCATTTTTTGTGCATCATCTGGCTTAACAGCATCTTGCGGGATAAGCCACACGCAATTTATATCCAAAGCTCCCTCAATACGGTTTTTCTTGCCAAGCCATTGTACCCACATATTCGATACTTCCCATTTTCCAGCAGTGATGTCAAGGAACACGACGCCACATTCCCGCACATATCATTCACTATCGGGTCTCTCGGCAAGCAGGATGCGGTATCTCTGCCAGAAATAGATCAAGGCGGCCTCCCCCGCAAAAATACATAATGCTATCATTGGAATCTTCCAAAGTAAATCCGGCTTTTCATCAAACAGCACAAAGGCATCCGTATCTATTCTTACAATCAGCAGCCCATTCACCGCTCCTGCAATCATGCTCCCAACAAAATTTAGAATGAAAAGCAAAATGACATCCTGCAAGGCCATTCAGCTTATCCCCGTTCGCCATCCTTACCTCCGTCCTGTCATACCCTTCCATGTGGAAAAGGTTGATAAGGTATCCCCGGTGGATGCAGTAAAACTGCCCTACCAGTTCCTCCGCCAAATCCCCGTTCTTCGCATAGTATTCCATATTCCCGTCTTTCAGGTACAGGATGAACAAGTTTTTTCTTCCGCTGCTCCGCCTCCGATACGATCTGCCCCGCCGCCCGTCCGAACACCTCTGCAAATTTCTGTTCGTCCACGGGCTTTACCAGATACTGGAACGCCCCTACGTCAAATGCGTCATACACATATTTTTCATACCCTGTTACAAAAATGATAATGGGCTGTTTCTGCCACCTCCAGTCTTCAACTAACTTATCGGAAAAATAGGGGCGATTTCTAACGTCTACTTCGTGAACGGTTAATCTGGCTACATTAATCGCAGATTTCTTGTTTTTGAAAGGCCAAATCAGCCCTAAAGTTTTTCGCCTTTCGTCTGATATGGGTGAAACGCAAACCGCCGTGTAAGCATATTACCTCTGATTCCCCCGTTTTCTAAGTCGTTTTCTGAATAGGAAAAAGGGCCTATGAGCCCTTTCCCCATTTCTCCTTAGTTCAGTTTTAATAATGTTTCTATTCTCCTATATTTTGTTTGCGGTATTCTGCAGGTGTTATCTTCAATATATCCCGAAAAGCTGTTGAAAACTTGCTCTGGTTCTCATATCCCACCTGATTTGCGATTTCCGCTATTGTACTTTTCGTCTGCCGAAGAAGCACAGCCGCCTGTTTCATGCGGTATTCTTTCATGTAAGTTCCGATAGGCTGTCCATAAATCCCTTTAAATGTGGCTTTTAAAGTAGCTGTATTGATAAGGTATTCTTTGGAAAGTTCCTCTATCGTAGAACGCTCCTGCAAGTTGGAAATTAACTGAACGTCCATTAAGCCCCCAGCAGAGCTGGGGAGAATAGAGTGAGCAGT
>CAJTYV010000091.1 GCA_910584195.1 uncultured Ruminococcus sp.
CTTAAATACAAGATTTGTGTGTTATGAGGTTTAAAAGGAAGTGTCAAACTCCCGTCCGCATAAGTCATAAACCGCACATTTGCAGACGTTTCATAATGCTGTACCGCTTCCCACAATCCAAAATAGGATTCTTGCAATAAGTCCTCCATAGGCTCATAGGCGGCATATGGTTTTATGAATTTCTTAATCAATGGCAGATTGCTTTCATACAGTAATTGCATATAATCCGTTACAGAATAACCGTTCCTAATTTCAGAAACAATTTGCTCATTCGTCATTGCAATGCACCTACCCCTTTGCTATAATTTGAGCAGATGCAGGATATAAAGAGAAGTCAGCCCACAAAAGCAACGACTTCTCTTTTATTTTATCACAAAACCGCCTTTTTGCACATTTCAAAAATATTCTTAGAATGACACCAGAACTAAGCCTTTTTGAAAATGCCCGGCAGAAAAAGGTACTAACTACCCCTATGCGGCGTTTCCCTATAAAACCCCCACGGCATGTTATTTAGAACAAAAATAAAAGGCAGCAGTCCATTATGGACCCCGCCTAAACAATCCTTATTCTGCTTTCAATTCTCTCTTATATTTATAGAATGTATTTCTTGCAAGCCCTATCAGCTTCATGCAATCCGCATCTGACAATGCACCATTAAAATCCTTGCTATGCTTCAGTATCTGCTTCTTTGCTTCAATAGATTTCTTTGTTGTCAGCTTTGCCCCCTGCTTCTGCCCGATCTGCTTACCGTTCAATCTTGCTGTTTCAATTCCCTCTTTCGTTCTCTGGTGCAAGTCCTGTACTTCTTTCTCCGACTGCTCAAAAGCAAGTCTTATCTGTTCCTTTGCAAGTGACATAAGGTACTTATTCACGCCCTCTAAGATAAAGTCAACATTTGTTTCGGTCATTGATATATTGCTTTCTAATGCTTTCTTATATGTGCTTGTGTTGATATGCGGCTCTTTCAGAAATACAAGTTCTATTCCCTTATTATATAATTCTTCATACAGACAAAAGCCCTCGTCTGCGTTCCTGCTCATTCGTGATACACTATCAAAGATAATGGTATCTCCTGCTTTGGCTTTCTTATACAGCTTATTCCATTCTGGTCTGTCCTGCTTTCCTGTATATACTTCCTGTATTATCACAGCCTTATCATAACTGCCCTTAATATTTCTAATCTGCCTGTCAATGCTCTGCTGTTTTCTACTTATCCGGCAATATCCATACATACACATAAGCAACGCCTCTCTTTCAGTATCACTTCTATCGTTCATCTGTTTTGATACTATCATTGTACCTTTTATTATTGTTGTTGTCAATAACTTTTGATACCATTTTTATATACATTACTTTTAATAACTAATATCAAAATGTGGTTGATGAATAGACGGACTTATGATATACTTTGTGACATGGGAAACCAAAGAGCCAAAGGCGGCATTACCCCTCTTATTCTTCGGAGGGTATAAAAGCCCTCCAGACGAAAGAAAGGAGGGCGATACAATGATTACATATCAGGATTTCTTTTTGTTCTGTACGTTCATTGTTGCCCTTATCAGTCTGCTTTATCTGATTTTTAAGGACAAAAGAAAATAGCCGCCAACTACTCGCAATAGTTGACGGCTGTTACTTTATAACACGCTAATGTTATTGTGAGGGGTAGCCGCTTCTCTGGCTTTCCCTCTGTTCAATCATAATATAGCATATCTCCCGGATAAATTCAAGAATAAATTCCGTTAATGCAAACCGCTAGGAGAGTAATAGACTGCTGCCCTCTGTGGCTCTATGGGCTTGAAATACTCGTCTGGGTTTTCTCCGGCTTCTATCAATTCCTGTCTGCATTGCTCTATACGCTGTAAAAGTTCTTCCCGGCTCTCCCCGGTTATTGCCATCACATCATCTAAAGAAAAATACTCATGCTCATTAAATGCAGATGCAAGGCTCATTCTCAAACCACTGTAGATAGCTTCTAATGACAAATCATAATTCTGTATGCCATCATCTATAATCGGCTCTAATTCTGCTCTGGTAACGCCGTATTTGCCATAATTCGCAAGCAGATTGTTTATAAACGCATTTTTATCCATAATACACCTACTTTCTATCTTGTGTAATGTGCGATAATCGCCATTCTTTCTTTTTCGCTCATACCCCGATTGCCTAACCTTTTAGCAAGCCTTACCGCTGTTGATTCTTCTGGCTCTTTCTTTTGTGTGGGCTGTTTGGGCTTTCTGTATGTGAAAATGCCTTTGCTATATTCAAGGACTATTTCCGCCCCTAAATTCTTGTTAATTTCCTGCAAGGCTTCCATAGCTTCAAAATGGCTCACTTTATGCTTTTTAATAATTTCCTTTGCCACTTGTTCATCAGTAACGCCGCTTTCTCCTGCTACTTCTACTATCTGTAATTGATAATATATGGTGCTTACAACAAATGAAGCGATTTATTATCAATATGTCGAAAGATACAGAGTATGAGGCTTTAGTATTGGAAAAAGACAATGATAGGGCATAAAAGAATAACCGTTACATAAAACTGTATTTAGAAGTTGTCTGTGATATGCAGATACCTTCTGCTTCTAAAGAAAGGAAGCCAATTGATGAATATAAAAGAAAATATAATATCCGCGATCAATAGTTGTTCTGATACGTCCATTCTAAATCAAATTTATAATGACACACTTGGGTGTAACGATAATTTGCAAAAATCTTACAATGACTGGATAAACCAACAAACTAGCGAAGTTTTCGACCTACATATGCGCTCATTGATGTATGAAAATTTATTTGATGATATGTGCATAGCCAAATCTTCCATAATGGGGAAATATTTAGATACTCCACAAGGTAGCCTTAAAGAAGATACCTATCATTTTGGCATTGAGGCACACTATTATAAATTTATAGTCACAGAAACAACCGAAAATGGAGAAACAGATATTTTTGAGCGAACACTAAAAATCAATCCCCAGTTTGTGGATGATAAGAACATAATATTACATGAAATGATACACGCACATGAACATATCTTATCGTTAGTAAATCCATTACTAAAAGAAACGTTAACCCTTGAGTTATATAAGCAGCTTTTTCCAAAATTCAAAGACCTTGACAGCATTATTTATAATCATGCAAATATTTCACACAATTCTGACTTGACAGAATTAGGCGGCTATCACGGGGTGCTGTTTATGCTCAAAAGCCTTGACTTAGATTTTAGATGCGGAAATGAGCCATTTACCATATTTGGATATGACTACAATCGCACTTTCGCAGAACTAAATTTAATATAATTTTAAGACCGCTACCCATATTCAAGTAGCGGTCCCCTTTGATTTACGGTTCATATAATCATCTTAACATCTTTGTTGCCAGAACAACATTTGTTAACAGCGAAGCAAACAAACCCGCAAATAGAAATTTACTTTTTCTTCGCTCTCGGCAAAGAATTTCAAATGCCAAATGTCTTTTCTCGTTCATTGCATCGCACCTCCCTTGTCTTTGGTATAGGACAAATCTTCTATCATTTCATAATATTTTCTTGGCACTTGCCACTTTTCAAGCATCCGTTCCTGTTCTGCATTAAAGCCCTGCTTTTTCTCTGCCATTCTGCTTGTACCGTCCGCAAGGTCATTACACACAAGCATATAAAGATATTCATTGACACTTGCGCCCATTTCAGAACATATTTTCTTTATCCTGTCCTTTTCGCCTTTGGGTATGACAAAATTTATTCTGTCGTAATGCTCTTTGATATGCTGGTTCTTATACGCTGTTCTATCCATGAAAACACCGCCCTTTTCTTAATAACCGCATTATACAAAAGTCTTACGCAAGACACAAGGTTTTTATGTTCTTGTTTGCGTGCTATGTGTGTGCTACGCTCCAAAATTCAGCACATTTTACCACAATTCCAGAAAACTTTAGATTAAAGAAAACCCTTAGTTTTACGTTGATAAGGAAGTATTTACAACAACTTATCATCAACGCTGACAAACAGGGTGCAAACAAGAGCAGAGAACATATCACTTTCATTGGTGGTTGGTTCTCTGCTTTTTGTTACGCAGTAGAACGCCATTTTCGAGGGTAGAAATATAAAATATCGTCTAAGTGTTTTCCATGCTCTGAAAGTCGCATAAATCAAGGGCTTTTTAACCTCTACTGCGTAACATACCCACCCAAGGAAGCAGTAGTTTTATAAAGCGATTGGATTAGACGGATTTTGAACATTGTAACAACTCCCGGTGTTGGATTATCCGATATTGGATTTTCCGACAACGGGTTATCCGACATCGGAAAATCCAACGCAATTAAATAAAGATATAACTAACTAAAGAAAAACAAACTACGGATTTAATCAAATATCTATTCCTTTCCCCTAACCCCTCTCCTTTGAAGCACGATATAGCGGCAGAGCCGCAGGAATGGAAAAGAATGGAATGGAAACGGCAGTACAAGGAAATATTGTTTACCATGTTACGCAATAGAACACCGTTTTTGAGGGTAGGAGTATAAAACCCTTATCCTTGTCCTTATCGCCGCTGTAATGCGCTTAAATCAAGCGAGAAACGCCCTCTATCGTGTAACAAACATTCCATACTGGATTGAGGGCGAAAGCAGTCTGCTGATTTCGCCCTCTTGACTACCCACAAGCAAAGGCGGGAAAAGCTGTCAAGGGCGCGTAGCGCGAAGTTTACCCTTGACAGCTTTTCCCGTCTTTGCTACTCCTTATCGGTCGAAGCGGAATTTCAATATGGCTTCAACCAGTTTCGCCTTTAGCCTGTCCTGTGTATCGTCATTGATATGCCCCTTATACATAGACAGATATTTGATGTTCGCGGTGTAATACCGCAATACTGAGTCTACCGTTTCCGGCTCTCCGGCAACAGCTTTTTCGATTACCTCAAAAGGTATCAGCTTTTTGTTCCTCATGTTCCAATCTCTCCCATTCTTTCCGTAACTGTTTCAGAGCAACATTTCTTCTGCGGTTTATCGAACTTCTGCAACGCCCGTACAGTCTGCCTATTGCTTCATCACGATAACCGACGAAGTAATAAAGCAACAGAACTTCCCGCCTTAATTCCGGCAATCTTGACAATGCCGTTGCTAATCGTTCATCATCAACGATAACTTCCTTTCCCAACACAAGAAATACAGTCGGCTTGTCCTGCTTTTCAAAATAGCTGTCCATAGCAGACGGTTCAAAATATCGTTCTGACATCAGATAGTCAAGGGATATTTCCCGTTCTCCTTTCCGCTTCAAATCCCGCCATGCGTTCATGGCTTCATGGCGCAGGACAATCTTACAGAACGCATGAAACGCATATTCGATATGTTCCATGAACTGTTCAGAATATCTCATTTTCTCTCACCCCCTTTCTTCCCAGGAGGCCGCTGAAAAAGTAGATCTCACCGCCTATATTTGGTATAATGTAATTAT
>CAJTYV010000092.1 GCA_910584195.1 uncultured Ruminococcus sp.
TGTCAGGTAAGCAAAATCCACGAAGTGGGTTTGGAGTTACTCTGGCGAAACTTGCCCTTTATGTCAGAACTGAAATAAAGGGCATTATCCGAGAAGTTTCATTATCAAAGAAACATCGTAAGAAGTGCAGTTTATAGGCGGTTTTCAAAAAACTTCTCGGATAATATATGTATGTTCATACAGTACTAATTCAAGAAATCAGGCATAATATTTTCATTATCAGACTTTTGGGTGACAACATTCTGTTTCGGGAACCACTTTTCATTCCATTCTTTGATATGCTTGTTCACCGTTCCTTGTGAAAGCTCCGCATATCGTTGAGTAGTTGCAACCGACGTATGCCCCAGAAAATTCTTTATTGCGATGATTGGAATGCCAGCTTCTAGCATGTGGGTAGCGGTAGTATGCCTCATAGTATGCGGCGAATAATGCGCTTCAAGGAACATGTCCGGATTCTGCTGTTTTGCTGCCTGGACGTATTTTTTGAAAATCCCTTCAATGCAGGAAATTGTCATTTGCTCATGAGTTTGACTTGAGAAAACATGGCTGTTAGGCCTGTTTTCAATTTTCCGGTATGACAAATACTGGCAAAGTATCTCTCCACATTGCTTTGCTATTATAATTCGCCGGGATTTATTCCCTTTTCCGATGAGGGTAATCCGAACCTGATCTTTCTGTTTCTGCATGTCACGAACCCTTAAATCGCAGATCTCCTGTGCCCTGGCACCACTGGCATACATGAAGTTTAGGAGGACTTTGTCCCGTCTGCCAGTATATTTCCTTTCGTCTGGAATCTGTAGCAGGACAGTGACTTCATTTAAGGAAAATACCGTGCGTGGGCCTGATTTTTGCTTTTTTACTGGTATCTTCTTTAAATTATGCATGAATACGGACGCAGCCTCAAGATCCTGGTTTTGTGCATACGCCGCAAATGATGATAAAGCCGCCAGCCGTTGATTGCGGGTGGAAGCTGTGCATCCCCTTTCTTCTTCCAGCCAGATAAGGAAACTGTTGACCGTATTGTAATCCAAAAGTTTAAAAGTAACTTTGTCTGCTGGAATCCCACGCTTGACAAACATGTATTCCAACAGCAGACGGAATGCATATTTATAAGAATGGATTGTATTGTCAGACAGTCCGGCTGAATAGGGCATATAAATATCAAAAAAGCTCTGTAATATTTCCATGAATGTTTCTGTTTTATTCCTCATACGACACCTCCGAAAAAACATCCCCGGCATAAGACTCAAACAGGTCGTTGTATTCAGGGAACATATCGCTGCTGAATTTCAGATATTTTTCTGTGCCGTTCATGTCGTCATGCCCCAGATATAAGGACAGGTATGGCACAGAATCGTCCGTAAGCCGGCCGTTGCGCTCTGCCTGCGCAAACGACCTGATGGCAAACAGATGGCGGAAACAATGAAGGCACTGTCCACGGGTATGCGGCACAGGCTCTATATAAATGTCAGTTTCTTTCAGGATTGCCTTGAACCGGCGCATAGCAGTGTTTTCTGACATATGTTTTTCCGGGACACGGCCTGGAAACAGAAAGTTTTCAGGACTGCCTGACAGGTCTATTGAGAGACAGTATTTTTTCAACATATCTGTTAATTCCCCGCCTATGGGAACAATCCGCTGCTTCTTGTTTTTTGCATTGCGGATCAAAATAGCATCATTTTCAAAATGGATGTCTTTTATGCGGATTGTCAGCGCTTCATTTACCCGGAGGCCACAGCAATACAGGAGCCTGAGAAGCATGGGGATTTCAAGCTGTATATGGGGGATGCTGTTTTTTGTCATCTGGATTGAATCAGCAGCCCGGAAAATCTTATCCAGTTCATCATCTGAGAAAATATATGGCATATATGTATCACGCAGTTTCGGACAGTCTGGCAAAAATACCGAAAATCCAACATGGCGCAAATATTCAAGGAACTTCCTTAAGTTACTGACTTTTCCAACGACTGTGCTTCTGGCATAAGCCGGGTGCAGCAACTGCATCCATCCGTAAACATCTTTACTGGAGATTTCTTTGTTGCAAATGCCATTTGCAGCGAGATAGTCATCAAAAGAATGCAGTGTAACGCAATCACATTTGTATGTACCATGGGATACGGTATGTTCCCTAAGCGCAAGGTAATCATTTATTTCCTGATTGAAAGCACTCTTGAATTTCATCATTCAACACACCTCCTTCCCATAAGGAATTCGAGGAAAAACCCCGATGCCTCTGGTGGGGAAAGCGTATAAGGGCGCAGCTGTTCTAAGTCAAGACGGGCATAGCATTTAGTGGAGTTCAAATCTGAATGCCCGAGGGTCTTGCGGACTGCTTCATAGGGAATGCCCTCATTTACCATGGAACTGGCAAGAGAGGCACGTAAAGAATGTGCGCCATGTTTACGGCCTCCGATATCAATGTCTGTTCTCTCTAATGCCTTTGCAATCCGTTTCCCTATCGCTTTGGCTGAAATATGCCGGTATGGTGCGCGCGGCGTAAGGAATATATAGGGGCTGTCGGAAATGGGGCGTTCCTCACTGGCATATGCAGCAATCGCCTCCCTGATTTCAGGAAGCAGTGGAAGTTCCAGTCCCGTACCTGTTTTTTGTTGGATAATACAGATAAGGTTTGCGTCATAATCAATCGAATCAAAAGTGAGCGTTGCAATATCGCCACTGCGGAGACCCAGACGGGAGGCAAGCAACACGATTGCATAGTCCCGTCTGCCAAGAGGATTTCCTGAAAGGACGGCTTCTTCTATTTTTGACAGTTCGTCTTCAGAATAGACAGAAGGAACTGGCTGTGGAATCCTGTAGCCAGGTACTATGTAAGAGAAATCTTTATCCGTATGTCCATGCTCAAAAAGGAATCTTAAAAAAGTCTTTATCCTCGGAATGTAACAGCCGCTTCCCATAGCAAGTATTGCTGTTCCAACCACTTTTGAATTGATCTGGCCTGCTTCTGTACATCCATTGCAGGAAAGATGATAAAGAAAACGCCTGTTCTGCTGGATGTTTATTCTGGCAGTAATCTCCTTTAATCCTCTGACCATACAGTCAGCATGGTAATAATCCAAAAGGATCTTTAAACCATCAGGAAGAACGTAATTTTCTTCCGGCATAAGGCAGATGGGGAGTTTTTCTCCCCTTAAAATAGCATTCAGGCGTTGGGTGAATAGAGCAGCATTATTTTTTGTTTCTGATGACACATCGTGCGTTTTGCAAAACTCAACAAAAGCCCTACCGGTATCTTCGGTATAGAAGTCAGATTTGTTTTCCCTTAAAAATCCCCTCATCTCATCTGAAATCCGGCGATTCCTTGCTAATACAGCTACACAGTATCCCTGCCCTTCCAAAAGCTGCATTAAGGATTGGATTACCTGCTCAAACGGCACACTGTTATTTTGGCACATCATTGTTGTCCTCCTTATACATTCAGCATTATTTTTACGCTGTATCTACAGTATAAGGTTTAAGTAATTATCTGAGAAGTTTTTTGAAAACCGCCTATAAACTGCACTTCTTACGATGTTTCTTTGATAATGAAACTTCTCGGATAATGCTTTTTTTATCCCGAATTCGGGATAACAAGAGTTATACCGAAAAGTAGATTATACCGAATTTTCTTCAGATGTCCTTGAAAATCGAGACTCGCCATTCAAAAACTCGGGATAAGATTTTTTCTTACAGACGGTAACTAGCCTACAAAAATTCGGGATAAGATTTTTCTTGTTTCAATCTACAAGAACAAAATTTTTATTTTTATAGCTAAATGAGAATCTGGCAATCAAAATCGTCAAAATGTGATAAATATATGCGAACTAAAAAAATATTATCCCGAATTTTTTGTATAGCACTTCAAGACAGATGAATAAATATTATCCCGAAATATTCTTTAGAACAGCTTGTATTTGGAGACTCTTTCGTAAATATCGGGATAAGGCACTTTTCGGTATAACTCTTTATGTCAGAACTGAAATAAAAAGCATTATCCGAGAAGTTTCATTATCAAAGAAATATCCTGAAAAGCGCAGTTTATCGGTGGTTTTCAAAAAACTTCTCGGATAATTACTTAAACCTTATACTGTAGATACAGCGTAAAAATAATGCTGAATGTATAAGGAGGACAAGAAGAATGAACACGATTGTTTTAATAGGTAGACTTGCCAGAGATCCAGAAACTAAGCTGGCATCTACGCAAAAGGGACAAACCAAAGTATCCAGGTTTCCATTGGTAGTAAAAAGAAATCGCACCAGCAAAGCATTTGTAGTGATGATCACAGCTTATGGAAATAATGCAGAATTTGTGGAGAAATATCTTGAAAAAGGAATTAAGATTGCTCTTTCCGGAGAGTTAGTAATCTCTCAGATCAAAGATGAACAGACTGGAACTGCATCCTATTATCCCGAAGTCATTATGGATAATGTGGAGTTTGCAGAAGCCAAAACAAAAAAAGAAGAATCTGACGGATTTCAACCAGTAGAGAAGAGAAAGATCCCATTTGATATACCAGAAGAACTTGAACACGAAATGCCATTTCGATAGGAGGACAAGATTTATGAGAAAATACTTTTTAGAATTATTTGCAATAGGATTGATTGATTCAGAAGGAAGAATCAATACAGAACATATGACAAGCGATGCACTTATGACTGCCATGAAAACAATGGAAGAGCTGACGCAAATGAAAATGGATCGTTTAGTTTTGGAAACAACAATGGAGATGATCTTGTGTATGTTTGAGTCATGTGACACAGAGGAATTTACAGAAATATTAGGCAAGCATTATACGTTTACTTGTCAGAATATCATTCTGGAAAACGAGTTTCTCATAAACGAGTTTTGGAACTTTCCTATGAGGACGTGAAATCTGCAAAAAATGGATTGATTGTCATCACTCCGGATTTTGATAATTTTACTGCAAAGCTTATTGCAGCAGATGAATATTCAAAATATATGACAGAAACGCCAATCTTGGAAGGTGTTGCAAACAGAGAATATTATGGAAGATCTGCGACCTCTATAGAGAACAAAAGCACGATAGAGTACGGAACAGAGCAAGGATTGGCAGCACTGATCTATGGCGAACAAGGAGTGAGTTCGTTGCCGATACAGGACATTACAGGAGAATACATAGATACAGATAATGAGTATATGTATTATTATTCGGCTGAGTTTGTAAAATAAGAATAGCAAAAGTGAGAAGAGGATATTACAAATCATTGTTTTGATAATTCGGTGGTATCCTCTTTGTGGATTTCAGAATTTGTTTCTCAGCTTTCGGTATTCTCTTGGCGAATATCCTTTCAGCTTGTGAAAAAGCCGGCTGAAATAAAGC
>CAJTYV010000093.1 GCA_910584195.1 uncultured Ruminococcus sp.
AAAATATAACAGCTAATATTCCCCTTAAAAATCATCGAATCACAATCGGGATTTGAAGGTAAAATAACATGGAAAATTGGAATAATAGCAAACATAAAATAATGGATTTAGAAGGGGTATCCCTGCTTGAACCAGAATTGACGCGAGTCAATCAGCATATTGAACGTCTGTGCCAGTCACAGAATCCATCAATGCAAAAGATTTTACAGTGGGTTCTGCAGGCACGCGGCAAGCAACTGCGTCCTATATTGACGCTTTTGTTTGCAAAGTTGGCGGGGAAACAGGTAGACGCGACCGAAATCGCAGCAGTGATTGAAATTTGTCATACCGCTTCGCTGTTGCACGACGATGTGATTGATGAAGCAGAACTCCGGCGTGGACAGCTATCCGTCCAAAAAAAGTTTGGGCGCGAAATGGCAATCTATGCTGGGGATTTTATGATTTTTTCCGCAATCAGCCGTACCAGTTTGGTTAATCAGCCGTGGTACCGGGAATTGTTTGGAAATTTGGAAATCTTGTGTGACGGTGAGGTTGAGCAGTTCGACAACCGTTTCAATACCGAGATTTCCGAAGAACAGTATTTGCAGAATATTGTCGGGAAAACCTGTTCCGTATTCAGGATTGCCTGCCTTGCAGGTGCTTATGAGGGAAAATGTAACAAAGTCGAACGACAGGCAGCCGAACACTTTGCGGAAAGCTTGGGGCTTGCGTTCCAACTGCGGGACGACTTGATGGATTTTATTGCAACAGATACGGATGCGGCAAAGACCGTACATCAGGATTTTAGCTGTGGATATTATACTCTTCCAGCAATTCATACATTTACATACTCAGGCTGCGGGGATCTGTTGCGAAAGATTGCGACAGATTTACAGTCAGGGATGCGTTACCGGGAGGAGGTAACGGCGGAAATTTCTAAACTGATTGAGGATGCGGATGGGTACGGATATACAATGCGGCTAATTCGCGGATACTGCGAAGAAGCAATCTGTGCCTTAAATGTCTTTCGGAATTCCGAGGCAAAACACTGCTTGAAACAGATTGCGGAAAGTGTTCGCGAAGGAGCGGAGCACCTGATGGATAACTGTTTATGTTGACGCCGAAGATGTAAAAGTGAGGATTGAGTAAATTCCCATTTGTCGGAGAAAATTAGAACAGAAAAATGATGTAAAAACTGAATATTTTTTACTATTTGGTAGCGATTATCTTTACAGAAAATCAGCTACCTTTTTTATTTTCAGAAACTATCAATACAGCACAGAAAGAACGAGGTATCAGAAATGATTGAGAGTAAAAATGACACAAGCAGAAACTTAGAAAAGGCATTGCAGGCATTGGAACAGGCGAAACAGCGTGTAGCCAATGAAAAGAAAAAGCAGAACGAGAAGAAACGCAAAGCCGAGAATCACCACAAGTACATCATGGGCGGTATCATTGTGAAGTATTTCCCCGACTGCTACCGCTATGACGAGGGCGAGTTAAACCGTATCTTGTCGGTTGCATTGCAGACAAGGGAGTGTCAGCAGATTATCTCTAAAATCAAAGCGGAAAGCCGAGAAACCACTCCCCCACAATCCACTCTCCCCAATGCCGAAAATGAAAGCGAGGGCGGTACGGAATGACAAAGGCGAGGACACTGGAAAGCCGAGGTAACGTATTCACCCCGTTTACGGGGTGCGCACAGATATACCACCAGAGGTGGTATGTGCGCTCTCCGAGGGGCAAGTTTCACTTGCATGGACTCCTGCGGAGGGCGTTGTCTGCCTTGCGGCAGCCAAAAGGGGAAACGACAATTCCCCTTCGCAAGCTGCGCTTGCTACCCTTTAGTGAACTTTGCGTTCAGACAAAAGCCAAAGTGCGGCTTTTATCTGCCCACAAAGTCTATGAGTGCGCCCCACTACTCTATCGGCAGAATGTAGGTGTTGCGTATGGCTAATGTCACGAAACAGGCAAGCACACGTTTCTCCATAGTCAAGCGGAGCAAAGGACAGTCGGCGGTTGAAAAAGCATCATACATCAGCAGGAGTATTCTTGTGAGCGAGTATGACGGGCAGGTATACCGCCCCAAATACCATGAAGATTTAGTCCACAGTGAAATCTCTCTCCCACCCAATGCGCCCAAAGAATATGCAGACCGAGCCACTTTATGGAACGCTGTTGAACTGTCCGAGAAAGGGCAGAAATCACAGCTTGCGAGAATGTTAAAAGCGTCACTCCCCAACGAGTGTAGTTATGAACTTGCGGAGGAAGTCGTGAGGGATTACGTTCAGAGGAATTTTGTTGATAAGGGAATGTGTGCGGATTGGGCAATCCATGACAGCGAAAATGACAAAGGACAGCGCAATCTCCATATCCATGTTTTACTCACTATGCGCC
The DNA here is from genome assembly GCA_910584195.1 of uncultured Ruminococcus sp. Lineage (GTDB taxonomy): Bacteria > Bacillota > Clostridia > Oscillospirales > Ruminococcaceae > Ruminococcus. The sequence goes on from CAJTYV010000093.1 coordinate 2,377, forward strand.
TCCTCACTGAAAACGGGGAATGGGGAGCAAAACAAAAGAAGATTTATGACCTTGACAAAAACGGCGAAAAGATACCAGTGATTGATAAAAAGACAGGACAGCAGAAAGTTGATAAGCAAAACCGTAAACAGTGGAAATGCCACACCGCCGACAGTACCGACTGGAACAGCAGGGAAAACGCCAGAATGTGGCGCAAGGATTTAGCCGGCACAATCAATGCCACCAACGAGCAGTTAGGGATTGAGGTTCGTTGGGAACACCGCTCTTTTAAGGAACAGGGAATTGACCGAGAGCCGACTATCCATATCGGGGCAGTTGCCAACGCTTTAGAGCATAAGGGCATACAGACCGAGAGGGGCAACATCAATCGGGAAATCATCAAGAACAATATGCTGTTAGAACAGGCGAAAGAAATGCTCATGCTTGCCAAGCAGGAACTTCACAGCGCACAGTATGCCAAGATTAAAAATACAGCGGTCAGCGTGAAGAATGAAGTCATGGAAATGATTGCAAAAGTAAGGGAGCGCAAAGGCAGACTTGATTTGCCGATTGTCAGCGGAAAGCACCTAAGAAGAATATCCGACAGAACCGCCTTGCAGTCAGCCGACAATGCAGAAAAATTCATCACGACAAGGAAGATAGACAGCTTTGAGAGCCTTGCGAAATTCACAGCGGATAAGGAACAGAGATACCAAGAGTTGGAAACGGTACATCTTTCAAAGGGGCAGAAACTAAACCGATTAAAGGAACTGTCAAAAATGTATGCCCTCTATGCACCAATCCAAGCCACCTATAAGGAGAGCCAGTCACTCAAAGGATTTGCGAAAATGAAATACGATAAGGAGCATAAGGACAGCTTATCGAAGTACCTAGAATTAAAGGAACGTATGCAGAGCCTTTTACAGAACGGCGAGAAGATAACGCTGAAACAGTGGAAAGCCGAGATACAGTCCTTGCAATCTGAATATGACAGTATTGGCAAGGAACAGACCAAGACCGCCACAGAGTTAGCATATGCCGAGGTAATCGGCTATAACAGGAAGAACCTTGAGAGGGAGCTTCAGAACGAGAGCCGACAGCATAACAGACAACAAAGCAAGACTAAGCGGAGGGCGGAAGAAATTTAATGAATAATTGATAGAAATATGGGTGTGATTGTGGTATTCTATTAAAGGTACAAAGCGGAATTTGAAGGGACATATAAAAATGATTTCTACAATTTATGACAGACGAAGTATAAGAAAATTCTTAGATAAGCCTATATCCCAAGAAGATATTATGGATATTATCCAAAGCGGAGTAAAAGCACCTTCTTCAAAAAATAGACAGCCGTGGAAATATATTGTGATACAAGGAAATGCAAAAGCAGAAATGCTAAAAGTTTTCCGTCAGGGAATTGAACGGGAAGAAAACGAAAATGCATTATTACCACAAAGCAAACAACATATCCCTGCGGCGAAATATACCGTGGATATAATGAAAGAAGCTCCAACTATAATTTTTGTTGTTAATTCTTTGGGGAAAAGTATTTTGTCAGAATTGACACCAGAAGAACATATTTATGAAATTTGTAATATTCAATCTATAAGTGCTTCCATACAAAATGTGCTTCTTGCTGCTACTGAAAAAGGAATAGGCAGTCTTTGGATATGTGATATTTATTTTGCATATTCAGAACTATGTGAATGGCTCAATAGTGACGGACAGCTCATCGCAGCGATTGCGTTTGGCTATCCTAATGAATGTCCTAAAGAAAGACCACGTAAAAAACTTGAAGATATAGTTGAATGGAGAACTTAGACTATCAAACCTTACCACAATCATAACTGAAAAAGTAACACAGCGTCAGAGCGTATAGAAAATTGAGAAAAGTTTACGGAAAATTCAGTTTTCAAAAGGCATTGTCTGATATATAATAAAAGCAGTGGAAGAAGGTGATATTTTTGAATACAACGGAGCAGACACACCAACAGGATTTAGAACGTCTGAAATCACTCCGATATATGGACGATGATTTTATGTCCGTCTGCCTTGCAGACAATTTTGAGGGTGTGGAACTAATACTTCGGATTGTTTTAGGGCGGGAGGATATAAAAGTTAAATCGGTCAGGACACAAGAACCATTGAAGAATTTGCAGGGACGCTCGGCTGTTTTAGATGTTCATGCGGTTGACGACGCCGATAAGGAATTTGATGTTGAAATTCAGAGGAAAGACGCAGGAGCAGGCGCAAAGAGGGCAAGGCATAACAGCAGCTTGTTGGATGCGCACATATTAAAGGCTGGTGATGATACAGAGGATATTCCTGACAGCTATGTTATTTTCATAACAGAAAATGATGTAATGAAAGGAAACCAGCCGATATATCCGGTAGAAAGATATGTCACTATCGGGGAAAACAAAGTATTGTTTGGCGATGGTTCGCATATCATATATGTTAATGGGAAATATAGGGGCAACGATGAAATTGGAAAGCTGATGCACGATTTTTCATGCACTAATCCCGATGATATGAATTATGAAACGCTTGCTAAAAAAGCACGATATTTTAAGCAAGACGAGAAAGGAGTTGCGGCTATGTGTAAAATTATGGAAGATATGAGGAATGAAGCTGAGTTAAATAAGGCAAAAAGAATGGCTATTCGTATGATTAAAGCAGGAAAAATGTCATTGGAAGATATAGCCGATTATACAGAATTATCTCTTGATACAATAAAAGAATTAGCAAGCCAATCAATGCAGTTGGCATAATTAATCATATCAATCAAAATCAAGTATAGTAACAGCGTTAGAGCATATAGGAACTGAAATCTATATGCTCTATTTTTTTGTCATTAAGGAGGAACAATGGACGTAAACGGTGGATAGTGCGTACCTATACAAAACAGGAGCAAACCTGTATGATA
>CAJTYV010000094.1 GCA_910584195.1 uncultured Ruminococcus sp.
TTACTGTTATCCCCATTGTCATTTTCTCCGGTAGTTCCTGTCCGGGTTGGATGTCTGGCAACCATTCTCCACTGTTCAAAAACTGTCTTAGTTCGCTTCTAAGTTCCGGGTATCCACCATCCGCCAGTTTCATCACCAAGCGAATTTTCTCCCCGGGTAGCTGTGAAGCTACTTTATCCGGCAGGACAAGCACATATCCATTTGTTCCTGCCATTTGATACTGCTCCATTGGTTCAGTCAGGATCGGCGTTTCCGCTGCGGTCAAGGTCTGACCATTCAATGTGATTTTAGATTGTTGTTCCAATCTCTGCTGAATGTCATCCACATAATTCCATGTATCACAGTGAACTAAAAATTCGTTATTGCTTATGGAAACAGACGAAAAACCTAAAATATCTCGCAGGTGATTATAGTCTGACAAAGATAAGGCTTCAATGGATTTACCGGGAACTGTATATAAGTAATAGGTTGCACTGTCCTCCACCTTGCAGCGTTTCTCCACAAAGGAACGAACAGTATCCATACTATTTTTTGTCAAGGGCGCGTCAATGGCTACACCGGCGTCATAGGGATAATACGCCTCCATATTGGCCTTATAGCCTGCGCCCATTGTCAATCCTATAAACATCGTTGTAAGAGAAATCGTCAACAAGATTGTCACAACAGCCATAGTACGCCCGGAAGATTGAATACGACTGCCAATCTGCCCCAAGAAAAACAGATTTTCCTCTCGATATTTTCGTTGAGGGTTTCGTTTGGCAAGCAGGTACAGCAAAACCGGGATTTTTCGGTGTAACTCATAAACAGCTACAAGAATTAGCAGACAGGCCCCGCCACAATACAACAATGCTTCATTAGTCTGGATGTGAAGTCCTTTTTCCAGCAGAATTACACCTGCTACCATAACGGCAATCGAGAGTAAGCCAGTTAGAACACTCCGAAGCAAAGATTGAAAACCGATTTCCTCATTTTTTTGGTTATCGTAAAGCAAATCAATCACTTTTTGCCGCCGGATAACACTTGCTGCACGAAACATTCCAAATCCATACATCAGGGTGAAAAAGAAAAGTGTCATTCCCCATGCGCGGAAAGAAAACAAAACTCGATAAGTGTGCGGAACCTCGAAAATATTCTGGATAACCTGGTTCAATAACCCGGATAAGCCGGTTCCGACCAAAGCGCCCAGCAAAAAAGCACCCCCGCCAATTATGCCGTTTTCCACCAAAAACAGATTGCGAATAGTTTTCACTTCCATGCCCATCAGCTCATAGGCAGCAAATTCCTTTTTGCGCTGGCCCAGCATGAAGCGAACAGCATATCCAATGACAAACGAGGACATAAAGGCAATTAGTACCGACAGTATCAAAATACCAGTGGTAAGCATTGACATACTTTCTGTCATGGCAAGAATGTCCGGGGAAAGTCCCAGCGCCAAGAAAGAATACATCAATGCCGCAGTCAGCGTAAGCGTCACAAAGTAGATGATATAATCCCGAAGGCTCCTGCGAATATTCCGAAATGCAAGTTTAGCATACATCACTCACGCCCCCTCCCGTCATGGTGAGGACATCCAGAATTTTTTCAAAGAAAGTCCTGCGGGAATTGTTGCCTTTGAAAATCTCCGTAAAAATTGTACCGTCACGCAAAAAAAGAATACGGTTTGCGTAACTTGCGGAAAAAGCATCGTGTGTTACCATTAAAATTGTCGCTCCAAGCGTTTCATTGATGCTTTGGATAGCAGAAAGTAGCATTTGGGATGAATGGCTGTCCAGAGCGCCCGTAGGTTCATCTGCCAAAATCAGTTTGGGTTGATTGATGATTGCCCTGGCGCAAGCACATCGTTGCTTCTGACCGCCAGACACCTGATAGGGATATTTGTCAAGAATATCCGTGATGTTCAGATTTCCGGCCATTTCTCGTACCCTACCATCAATCTCACCTGCGGGAACCCTATTGATTGTCAATGCCAAAGCAATATTCTCGCTAATGGTCAGAGTATCCAGCAGGTTAAAGTCCTGAAACACAAATCCAAGGTTCTCCCGGCGAAACTGGGCAATCTGCTTTTCAGTGATTTCAGTCACATCGGTTCCATTCAGATAGATATGCCCTGCGCTAACCATATCAATGGTGGAAATGCAGTTGAGCAGAGTGGTCTTGCCAGAACCGGATGCCCCCATAATCCCCACAAATTCCCCTTCCTGAACAGAAAAGCTAATATCCTGAATTGCTTTTGTGACATTACCTTTACTGCCGTAATATTTTTGGATATGTTCCAGTTTCAAAACTTCACTCATATAGGCAGACCTCCTTCATCATTTTTAATAGCTTGATAGCGGCACCCCCATTCAAAAGAGCCGATAACCACAAGGAATTAGACCTTGTGTGTTATCGGCTCTGCGGCTGTGCGTCTGGCGCTTTGATAACGAATATATGGAATTGTTCAACATCAATTAGACATTCGCTTTTACATTTTGGACAAAAGAGAGGAAAATTTTTCAGAATAGTATCTTCTCTAACTTTGTCGCGCGTTTTATTCCCACAGATCGGGCAACGGATAAACTCTGTTTTCTCCACACCCATCATTTTTCATCCCGGTTTTTATCCTGTTTCTTTTTTTCCTCTCGATATTTACGAATAAGTTTATTCCGAACAGGAACGCCGACACCAATCAGAAGCACTACTGCTAAAATCGTGAAATCCATACTATCCACCTCACATTTCTTTATTTTTCATAATCTGGACAGAGAACCAGATCGACACAGCATACATAACAACCACCAGCGCAATCGCAAGAGTGAGAAGCAGCACAGGTGAACTGGCAATCGCGTTGATAATGGGGTTATCAGCAGGCAGTTTAGGAAGAAGAAACAAAGTCACTAAAAATCCTGCAACCGGAATATACATAAACACCCGGCCTTTGATAGAGCCAAATTTGTAATATCCGGGAATTTGAAATACCGTGTAAAGGGCAAACAAGAACAGGCCGCCAATGGCCGCGCTGATAATGCCAAACGGTTCAACGGTTTCTCCCAATGCCTGTAATACAATCGGCTGTGTGATAAGGGACACCACCAAAGCGATAACTCCAAGCACAATAACAAAAAGATACCGTCCCATTACCATTTCACTTTTCTTTACAGGCAAAATACCATACAGGCGTTCCATGCTATTTTTTTCTGTGACGGAGAAGGTATAGCCGGTTGTCATGGCGATAAAGCACATGGCGAAAGAAACTCCTGTCAATATAGAGCGGTTGATTGCTGCAAAAGCGATGGGGAGAAGCATAGTAAACCCAATCACTTTGACATACGGTTTTACAAGGGAAAAATCCAGTCTTGTAGCTTTCAATATATTACTCATAATCCTCACCTTTCTTGCTTGTAAACACAACGATTTCGTCAATGGTAGCCGGTTCAATGTCCAATGCTGTAAATGAGCCAATTTCCTCGGTTTTTACCAGAGCTTCAAAGCCAGTCGGGAAAGTACGAACGCCAACCGCCTTCGCTTGTAGATCAGCGGAAAGTTCATCTATACCACCCTTAACAATGCGGAACATATCAACAAATTCATCCTTGCTGCCGGTGAAAAAAAGTTCCCCATAGCTGATGTATGTGATATAATCAGCAGCTCGTTCCAAATCGCCAGTAATATGGGTGGAAAATAAAGCGCTGTGTTCTCCGTCCTCAATGTATTCCGAGAGGATCTGAAGCAATTCATCTCTGGAAACTGGATCAAGGCCGCTGGTAGGTTCATCCAAAATCAGCAGCTTTGCGTCATAGGAGAACGCACAAGCCAGCATCAACTTCATCTGCATCCCCTTTGAAAGTTCTTTGACCTTTTTGGTCGGAGCGATATGAAATTTCCGTAGCATTTCACTAAAACGCTCCGAGTTCCAGTTGGGATAGAAAACAGAGATGGATTTTTCTACCTCAGAAACTTTCCAATCATCACTGAAATAGTTGGTATCAAACACAACGCCAAGTTCTGCTTTTGCCTTCTGTTCGTCAGCGATATTGTCCAACCCCATGATTTTGATTTCTCCGCCGTTGCGTTTGAGCATATTCAGAATGAGTTTAATTGTAGTTGTTTTGCCGGAACCGTTCGGCCCGATCAGCCCCATGATATATCCTTTGGGGAGCGTAAAAGTAATGTTGTGAAGCTGAAAACTGTCGAAAGATTTTGACAGATTTTTTACTTCCAAATAATTAGTCATCTGTATTCGCCTCCAATAAAATATCTAAAAGATGATGTAGTTCCTCATTAGATAGGTTAGCAATTTTTGCTGCTTTTATAGCTTCTGTTAAGCCATTTTCCACTTTGCAAATTAGTTGTTCCTTCATAAGTTCGGAACCGCTACCAAGTACAAAACAACCGCGGCCCTGAACATTCTTGACAAACCCTTCCTGTTCCAGTTCCGTATAGGCCCTTGTAACTGTCAGAACACTGATTTTTAAGTCCTTTGCCAGAGTTCGGAGAGAAGGCAAGGCTTCTTCCTCTTTTAGTTCTCCCGACAAGATAGCGGCTTTGACCTGCCGTTTAATTTGCTCGTAAATGGGTACACCCGATACATTTGAAATAATTAGCTTCAATCCTTCCTCACCCCCCTCCCGTTTCAACTGTTATGGTTTTATGTATAACAGTATAACACATAAGTCTCTGAATAGCAAGAGCCATATAAACTTATATTCTTTGCGCTATACGCACAAACGATGAAATAAAATAGCCCATAACATCAAATTGCATTACATTCTCATAATTCAACCCGAAATGTACAATGATATAGGGTGATATGAGAATGAACCAAGATGAAAGAAGGTTTGACTTTCATGGGCTCGGTCTGGCACTGAAACAGGCCAGAGAGGAAAAGGGCTGGACGCAAGCCTATGTGGCGGAGCTGGTCGGCAAGACAGACCGCACCATTATGAATATTGAGAACAAAGGCCAACACCCCAGCTTCAACCTGTTTTTTAAGCTCGTCACACTGTTCGATATATCCGTAGACCAGTTTTTCTATACGGAGGGCAACCGTGGCGGGAACAGTTGCCGGAAACACATTGATGTACTTTTAGACTCCATGAACGAAAAAGAGCTTGTTGTCATGGAGGCTACAGCCGAAGGGCTCAAGAAAGCCAGAGAAACGGAGGTTCAAGAGTAAGAGCCTCTGTTTTTTTGCGCCATTTTCGGGGGTGTCGCTAAATGG
>CAJTYV010000095.1 GCA_910584195.1 uncultured Ruminococcus sp.
ATTATGACACGAGCCAAACTCAAATCCTATCAGGACACCTATGCACAAACCATGAGCAGATACGGGCTGCAACGTGGCATTGACGGGTCGGAAGCTAAGCATATATCCACACAGCAGTATTACCGTGACCTGATGCAGCAGACGGAACAGTTACGAACAGACATAGGGCTGCTCCAAGACAGCAAAGAAATAGTACAGGAAGAACTCAGGCGAGCCAAGAAAGAGGTGCAGACCGAGAAGCTGAAAGGGGTAGCCACGACCGCAGCCACCCACATAGCGGAAAGTGTAGGTTCTCTTTTCGGCAGTAATAAGGTTAAGACTTTGGAAAGGCAAAATGCAGCATTGCAAAACCGCATTTATGAACTTGAAAATGAAGTTCAACAACATGAGGAACGGCAAGCCAAACAGATACAGGAAATGAAAAGCGCATACGAACAGCAGAACCGCAAGTTGTCCGAGTTCGTGGATTTCGTCAAACGTTATTTCCCATACGTGGATAAACTGATACCGACAATAAAGTTCCTGCGTGATTCTCTGCACTTTGGCGATGCCGTCATTAGAAAACTATGCATATTCAAAGACGCCACCATTAAAGGTGAACTATATTCCCGTGAGTTTAACCAGCATTTTAAAGTTGACGGTGCGGTTTGTTCACTCAAACAGGGCACAGAAGGAAATTTTGAACTCAACATAGACGGCGTTTCGCATGTCAATTGGTTCAGACGAAAGAAAGGCGAGTTCATGGAAGCGTTGGGAATGCCGACAAGGAAACAAAATAGGGGTATTAAGCTGTAAATCATAATAAAGTCCGTGATAGTAGAATACTATATCACGGATTTTTTATACTTTTGTATCCGGATTGGGGCAACCCTTTCCAAGACATAAGAAAAAGAAGAAGCGTTATGCTTATCTTGTAGAACGGAAACCTGAGAAATTTCTGAATTGTGTACAAGGGTAGCATAGTGGTTCTCACGCTATAGCGTGGGCTGCTATTACTACATCTGTACACAGGGTTTTCTCAGGACCTCCGAACTAAGACGTAGCATCGCAGTGCCACGCTTTCTTCGTTGGTTGGATTATGTTAGTAATAAACGATTTTAAATAATACAACAGATTATGAGAAAACTTATTGTAGCGTTCGCATTTATGGTAATTACTTTGACATCGTATGCTCAAAGCGGTTCGGAACATCTTACTTTTAAAGGAATTCCCATTGAGGGAAGTATGACAGAATTCTGTCAAAAGTTAAAAAGCAAAGGATTTACATCTATTGGCAGAGAAAACAATCTTGCATTGTTTATGGGAGATTTTACTGGTCGTAATGCAACTATAGGCGTAACAGCTACTGATGATGGTAAAAGTGTATTTGCTGTAGCCGTGTTATTTGACCCAAGTGGTGAATGGAATACACTTGTTAATACTTACGGTTATTATAAGGATTTATATACTCGCAAATATGGAAACCCAACTATCTCAAAAGAAAAGAATCCGGCTCACTCAGATTCTAATACCGCTTTAATGGCAGAAGTTCATCAAGGGACAGTTGTGTGGGGCAGTGCATGGGAGGTAACAGGTGGAGATATAGAATTATCAATAGAAAAGACTTCTGGCGTCTATGAGGGTATGGTCGTAATTCGTTATCGTGATACTCAAAATGTAGAAACAAAAATCCAAAAAGATTTAGAGGATATTTAATTTTCAATAAACAGAACAATTGATTATGAGAAAACTTTTTGTATTACTTGCTTTTATAGTTGTCGCTGCTACATCGTATGCTCAGGTATATAAGATGTATAAGACTCAGAACTACCATAATCGACTTCGTTTAAATACGATGACAGGCGAAGTTCAACAAATTCAAGATGATGGTCAGTCTTGGGAAGTTTGTAGTGCAAGAGAAGTTTTAGGAGATAAAGAAGGACGATTTCGCCTTTATGAAACACAGAATATGTGGACTTTCATAATGCTTGATACATATACAGGTAAGAATTGGCAAGTCCAATTTAGCGTCAAGGGTGAAGACTATATGTTTGCTGCACCTATCAATATGTTTTCTCTTGCATATCCGGAAAAATCTTCAAATTGGACTAATAGATTTAAGATGTTTGCTACTCAAAATATGTGGACATTTATATTGTTGGACTCATATAATGGGCGACTATGGCAAGTCCAATATAGCACACAAGATTTAGACAACCTATTTTGTATTCCTATCAATAAAAACGAATTAGTAGAAAATAACGAAAGGTGTATATTCTCTATTCAGCCACTAACAAGTATGTATCAATACTATCTTATAAACGATAATACAGGTGATATGTGGAAATTTCAGTGGAGTACCAAAGGGGATGATTATAGATGGATTGAAAGATTCAGATAAATATTATTTCTAATATGCAGCTATTGTTTATTATGATGATTTGTATAATTGCTATTTCGGTTATTGTGATAGCAATGGTGCGAATACGCCTTAAAAACAAGTCCAATGAACTTTCAGACAAGTTAAGCCAGATATCTTCATATAGTGAGAAATCAAACTATGAGCAAGCAAAAGAGAGATTATCTGCTCTCAATGAGAAAGTGTTTATAGATATTCCTACCAACTTGAACAATGGCTTTTATGGTAATATAATCTCAGCAACGCAGGAAAAAGATTTTATCAATCATTACAAACCACATTTTCAAGAAGCGTATTCGCTTCAGAAGAAACTCAAAGCCTTTAATATCACTCCATCTGAAACTATATTAAAATTCATCAATGATTTTGGAGCTATCAATAGACTTGTAAAACAGCATAATGAGGGTGTTATTGCATTTCTGCTTGACACACATAAAGATTTCTTCGACAAATGCTTAAAATATCCATTGGATAAGCAACAAAGACGCTCAATTGTTTCAGAAGAGGATAATTGTTTGGTTGTTAGTAGCGCAGGTAGTGGAAAGACCTCTTCTATTATCGGAAAAGTCAAGTATCTAACAGAAATAAAAGGCATTGCACCTCATAGAATTTTACTTATTAGTTACACTAACAAAGCAGCAGCCGAACTTACGGAAAGAATGGCTACTGATGGCTTGAAAGGTTATACATTTCACAAATTAGCCATTGATATTATCGGAAAAACAACGGGAACAAAGCCGTTTATTTGCGATAATACAGATTCTTTATTTATTGCTCTTTATCACACTCTATTAGAGAATAAGGCTTTTAAGAATAGCGTAGTAGAATACTTCATTGATTATCAAACCAATGAAGCGGATTGGGAACAACGCAAGAATGAAAGGCGAGAAAAATTGTCGGAACAAAAGAATGTTCAACTAAAAGCAATGTTCCCCGATATGGATGGTCGGGCTATATATGTGAGAAGCGAACAGGAGCAAAAGATTTGCTTTGTCTTGTCATCACTTGGAGTAAAATTCAGATATGAAGAGCCATACGAACATCAATTAGCGGATGAAATGCACTCTCAATATCGCCCCGATTTCTCAATATATTTTGAGCAAACAGGAGAAATCAAACGCATCTATTTGGAACATTTCGGAGTAGATGAACATGGTCTTGTTCCTGCTTGGTTTGCAAAAGACAAGAATATAACATACGAAGAAGCCAATCAAAAATATAATGATAGTATAACTTGGAAGAAAGCTGCTCACGAGAAATTTGGTACTCAACTTTTAGTAACATCAAGTGCTGATTTCCATTATTCCGATATAAGAGATAAACTTCGACAATTATTAAATGACGCAGGTGTGCCAATTCAAGAAAAAACAGAAGAAGAATTATATGATTTAGTCTTACCCAAAGGCAGTAAACAAGAAAAGGCTTTTATTCGGCTGGTAGTTACTTTCGTAACATTGGTAAAATCAAGTTGTAAATCAGTTAGAGAGGTTCTTGAACAAGCAAAAAATGCAAATGATGAGCGGAGCGTTTTTATTATCAAGAACATATTTCAGCCTGTATATGACCGCTATATAAGTGCATTGAGCGATAGCAACCAAATTGATTTTACCGATGCGATTCTTCAAGCCACAGAAATATGTCGTACTTCACACCCTGTTGAGTATGATTATATCATTGTGGACGAGTTTCAAGACATATCGGTTGACCGTTACAATTTCTTGAAAGTATTACGAGAGGGGAATCCGCCTGCGAAGTTGTATTGTGTAGGCGATGATTGGCAGTCTATATATCGTTTTTCGGGAAGTGATATGGCTCTTTTTAATCAATTTCCTGAATACTTTGGCGCAACAGAGATAAACAAGATTGAAACCACATACAGATTTGGAGAGCCTTTAGTTTCGTTGTCCTCCCACTTCATACAGCGTAATAAAGCCCAAATACAAAAGAATATACACTCGTTCAGCTCTGAAATGAAAACAGAATTGGAGTTTTATTCTTACGACAGACGTGATTATTGCAAAACAATAGGAGAACTAATATCTTCTATTCCATCGGATAAATCTATATTTCTATTAGGACGTTATTCTTTTGATGACTATTACCTGTCATTTATGTATAAAGGAGTGAAAGAAGGTAATAGATTTTATTATGTGATAGGAGGAAGAAAGATAGAGTTCTTGACAGTACATAAATCAAAAGGTCTTGAAGCGGATTATGTGATACTTTTACAATGTAATAAGGATACTTATGGCTTTCCATCCCTTGTAAGTGATGACCCTGTGCTTAATTATGTCCTGACTAAAAGTGACCAATTTCCATATGGGGAAGAACGGAGATTGTTTTATGTAGCAGTAACAAGAGCAAAGATAAAAACACTTGTACTATATGACAAGCGTTTCCCCTCTGTATTTGTGGATGAGTTTTTACACCCTGAAAAGGTTTCAGAAGAAAGTTATGTAAAGCACCCCAATGCCAATAAAAGATGGACAAGAAGTGCAGACCAATTTTTATTGAAACTGTATAATGAGGGTAAGAGTGTCAAATATATCGCAAACAAAATGGGCAGAAGTCAAACTTCGATTGTAATGCGATTGAACAAACTCACCCAATAGTAGATTATATTTATTCTTCTATACTGCATGTATTAGATATTTTTTTACCTTTGCAAAAGAAATGAGTTATTTGACAGCATAGCACCGCAAATCGCTGAAAATCGCACGGTTTCCAACTCGTTACCG
>CAJTYV010000096.1 GCA_910584195.1 uncultured Ruminococcus sp.
TGCTTGTTAAGTCTTTCGGGCATAGCAATACCGCCCACCAAATCGCCGTTTTTTTTATTTGGTGGACGTATCTGCATTTAATTAAGTAAAATGCAGAGCCGATAAACTGTGGTTTCATTCATTCCACACATTCATCGGCTCTGCATCTATGTGTCTGGCTCTGTGATGATAAATACTTGCATATTTTTTGCGTTAATTATCGTTTCCCGTTTACATTTTGGACAATAAAGCGGATAGTTTTTCAAAACAGTATCTTCCCTAAATTTGTTATGCGTCTTTTTTTTGCAAATCGGGCAATATATCCACTCGTATTTCATATTTGAAGCAACCTGCCTTTTTTTAACTTAAAAACGGTATCTGCTTGTTTTACAAGGTCGTTGGAGTGGGTAACAATAATTACGCATTTATTCATCTGATGGGCGCAATTTTTCAAAATCCCCGTAATTTCTGCGGCAGTATCTTTGTCTAAATTTCCCGTTGGTTCATCCGCTAAAATAACAGGGGCATTCGATACCAGTGTACGGGCGATTGCCACACGCTGCTGCTGTCCTCCCGACAGTTTCATTACATTTCGTTTTGCTTCATCCTCCGTCAATCCAAGCTGCTTTAATATTGGCAGGGCGTCCTGTTTTGCAGTCAATTTTACGTTTTCAATCGGCGTCATATAATCAATAAGATTGTAATTCTGGAATATGACAGAAACATGATTGCGCCTATGGTATTCAAGTCCCTGCTCCGATATATCCCTGTCATGAAACATAATTTTTCCTTCCTGTGGAATATCAAGACCGCCTATCAATGATAACAGGGTCGTTTTCCCAGAACCAGATGCACCAAGTATCGCATACATTTTTCCTGTTTCAAATTGAGTTGTGATATGTTCTAAGACCTTTGAGCCTTTTTCATATTGATATGTTACGTTTTCACATGTTAGCGTTGTCATCTTTTTCTCCTCCTAACTCATGCGGGATAAAATTTCACGCGGCTTCAAACGCATGACCGCAATAGACGATATCATAACAGATACAATGATAATTACAAATCCAACAAGATATAACTGTAATAAATTTTCTATGCTTACAGAAACTTCAATATCCGTTTCCAAATAATCTGTATTTTCTGCACCGCTCAATTCTATATTGTCTACACCTCCTAATGCTGTACTTTCAAACGATTCTATCACAATGTCATCTTGCTGCACGTCATTCGGTTCTTCTATTTTATTCTGTATATCCTGCTGTAAAAGCACATCGGCGATACGGTTTGAAACCATATTACTTGTAAAAAAGGAAATCCCAAAAGCAACGATTGCAATCAGCAATACTTCTGTCAGATATTGCCCTATAATGTCTGTCTTTTTTATGCCAAGCGAGAGGAACACACCTGTTTCACGGACACGTGATTTTCCCCATAGAGTAAGAATAAGCGATAAGATTACAACGCTGACAAGGATAGCCGCAATCAGCAGACCTATCACCAGTTTATCCATACTTTCCAGAGAGGAAGCCGTATTTTCATAAGTTTCATTGTCCGTATCAATCGTAAATCCATCCTCTTTAAATCCAGGCGTCTTTTTCACTTTTTCGATAATTTCATCCATTTCTTCTGGGTCGTTTATGGTAATTGAAACTTCTGAAAATCCCTGAACTGCAGGGGTGTTCTCGATAAGAATTGCCGACGCTATATCTATAAACACCCGATTCTGTATTTTATTATAGCCCTCTATATTCTTGCCGATTTTTTCTGTTTCCATTGCTGTAAACAATCCAACGATTTCCAGTGTCATGCTGCGCCCATCCATAGACCTCGTTTTCAGCATATCGCCTATCCCTAAGCCATTTTTATCAGCCAAATCTTTACAAATAATTGCTTTCCCCGTATCTTTTTCTGTAATATGCCTGCCTTCCGTTAGTTTGACAACGCCATTTGTAAACAAATTGTGTTCTTCGGAACGCCATAGACTTACCGTAGTCGTGCTATTCCCTAATTCTTCCTCCAAAGGAATTGTCCCCTTGAAAAAAGACAACTGTTCAAAATCCAGTAATGTTTCATCAAATGCATCGCAATATTTCACTCCTGCTATATCACGGATATTTTTCACCATATCAGAGGATAACTGCTCTGTGGAATACATGATATATCCAGTCCCTCCACTTTCATCCTCGTCCGATTCTTTATGCAGATAGGGGTTATTATCTGTGTAGTCCGTCCAGACATGAAAAGAACCGCCAAGGCTTTGACGCAGATTTTGCTGTGCTTGTTTTGTAGCTTTCCCGATAGACAATCCCGACAAGACAAAGGTTGCCATAATAAGCAATATACAAAAAAGCACTATGCTTTTCCCTTTTTTTCGAGTAACATATAACATTGCCCGTTTTAAAAAATTCATATTGATACCTCCGTTTTTTATTTTTTGAACACAATATTAAAATAACATTCCTATATGGAACGTATATGGAATATCTGTGAAAAATAAACGGAAGAAAAAAATCCTCCGAAACATCGGAGGGTTTTTCATCATAAATATATAGTAAAACACATTCTTTGCGGATTGTCTTTCGCTTGAAATGTATATGGAATAGAAAGTGCAGAAAAAATAGTGTCCACAATATACAAGCCTAAGCCATTTCCTCCTTGCTCTCTGCTTCTTGCATAATCAAGACGGTAAAATGGCTCAAACAACCGGGGGATTTCGGATTGCCGAACAGGGACACATTCATTTTCAACAACAAGATTTCTGCCATCCATAGAAACAGAAATCAGCTTCCCGCTTTCTGTATATGCAACTGCATTTGCAAGAATATTAGAAACTGCCTTTTCAAATAAGGAAATGGGTATACTGACTGTAAAATGCTGTGGCAGGCAGACAGAAAAATTTATCTCGTTTGCAGCGGCAATCAGTTTATATGGCTCACAAAGGTTTGTGAGCAGTTCTGGCAAATTTATTTCGGTCGGTTTTTCTTCATTTGTAATATTCATTTTGGATGTTTCTAAAATTTCATGTATCATCTCGGAAAGCTGTTCTGTTATTTCTTTGCACTCTGGCAGATATACGTCATAGTCTTGATATTTTCCTACTCCAAGTATCATATTTTCAAGAGTGGCGTTTAAAGCAGTAACAGGCGTTTTTAATTCGTGGGAAGCCGCACGTAAAAAATCTATTTTCAATTTCTCGCTTTCCTGCACATACTTTTTTTCTAATTCAAGATTATGGATTGCCTTCAGCAAATTCCTATAAAGGCTATTGATATTCTCTGCCAAATCTTCAATTTCATCTCCCGAAGTTACAGAACATATCGCAGATTTATCCATTTTTGTCATGCGCTGCGCTGTTTCTGATAAATGACAAATATTTCGTGTTATGCTTCTGGAAAAAAGTGCAGCACAGACAATGGCAATCACGATACAACAGGAAACAGAAACAGGCAGGGCACGTTTTATCGTAAATGTTACAAACTGTGAGGCATCTACGTCCGTACTGACGAAAAATCCGTCCAGTTCCATTCCTTTCTCGCCAACAAGCCCTAAAGATATTTGCGGGGCAAGAACATACATGATGCCATGTGCAGTTATTACAATAAATATCAAGACGCTCAATGTATATAAAAATGTTTTAGGAAATATTTTTATTCGTGCCATATTAGTCCACCTCATATTTATATCCAATTCCTTTTACAGTAACAATGCAGTCAAGATGCAGTTTTTTTCGCAGGTTTTTTATATAAGTATCTACTGTCCTGTCAATAATAGGATGGCTGTCGCCCCATAAATCGTCAAGTATCTGGGAACGGGTCAGAACCAGTCCTTTATGCTCCACAAACAATTTCAGCAAGTCAATCTCTTTTGGAGTAACGTCGATTTTTCCATTGTCATCTTTTGCTGTATAACCTAAAAAATCTACAATTACATTTCCAAATTCGATTGTATCTGGCAAAATCCCCTTTCCGCTTCTTCTTAAAAGTGCAGTAATGCGCCGCCCTAACAAAATCATGGAAAAGGGTTTTACGATATAGTCATCTGCCTGTCCGTCAAAGCTGGAAACTTGTGTATATTCGTCCCCTATTGCTGTTAGCATAAGTATCGGGACAGAACTTTTTTCTCTGATTTCATGCAAAACAGAAAGCCCCGATATTTTTGGAAGCATAATGTCAAGTACAATTAAGTCAATCCTGCTATTGCTAAAACATTGCAGCGCAGATTCCCCGTCATATGCAGGAATTAATTTGTGTCCCGCTAATTTCAAATACTCGCAAATCGCTTCATTTGTTTTTCGGTCATCTTCAACAATAAGTAATGTCGCCATATAAATCACCTCTTTTTTCAGTTTAACACACCAATATGGAGC
Organism: uncultured Ruminococcus sp.; assembly: GCA_910584195.1. Classification (GTDB taxonomy): domain Bacteria; phylum Bacillota; class Clostridia; order Oscillospirales; family Ruminococcaceae; genus Ruminococcus. Next base: position 4,346 of record CAJTYV010000096.1, read on the forward strand.
GAATGTGAAATTTTAGAAAGAACATCCATTTATGTGCTAATTTACATCTATTATAACCGCTTATATAAATAGCAACAATTATGTAAATAGGATTTTTCCTCTCTTGTAATAGGAGATAAAATCTCTTATAACCAGAGATTTCACATCGTTTAATAGGATACCACACCTCTGTAAAATATAAGGGTAAAAATTTTCAGAGTACAGGCGGTGAACGAATGGACAAAAGAAACAACGATTTTGACTTTGATTTCAGACCGTTAGGACTGGCAATCAAAAAAGCCCGTAAAGCTCAAGGCGTGACCAGAGAACAGCTTGCGGAGATTATTGATTATAATCCCAGACATCTTCAAGCTGTTGAAAATGAGGGGCAGTATCCAAGCATAGAGCTGTTTCTTCAACTTATCACAATGTTTGATGTATCAGTTGACGAACATATACATACTGAGGAAAAAGCAAAGAAAAGTTCTATCCGAAGACGTTTGGATGCTATGCTTGACCGACTGGATGACAAAGAACTGTCCGTTGTCGAAGCAACTGTAAACGGGCTATGTAAAGCAAAAGAGCCAGAGGATTGACCTCTGGTTTCCTTTTGCTCCGCCCAACTAATAGTTTGGGCATCCGTAGCCGTATATTGAGCCGCTCCCAACTGGATAGCTCTGCTGTTTGCAGGCATCCCCAGAGTTGCCCTCCACGGTGTAGA
>CAJTYV010000097.1 GCA_910584195.1 uncultured Ruminococcus sp.
CAAAACTTCCATAGATAATAACACTTGACTGTTTCTTAATGTCAGCTACAGATGCTTGCTCCAATTCTGCAATGCCAGTTGAAGTATAGATAGTTGCAATCTGAACCACACAGCCCTCCTGATATGTCACTACTACATTTGTATCATCACTTTCATACCCAGGTGCAGCAACTACGCCAGTTTTTCCATCATCTTCTGTTACGGCGGCGCTTACTGTACAACTGCCGTCCGAAAATTCTACAACGCTCCCTGTCATAGCTGCTGATGAATACAGACTGTCTGCATCCACTCTCTCACCCATATCATTTGCTGTAGTATTATTCTGGTTCTCTATCGCAGTACCTTTATTCGACATAGGCTGTTCTGTATTACCATTGTCATTCGGCATAGGTTGTTCTGTATTGCCATTACCATTTCCATTCGCATCATTTGTTTCAGGAGCAGCACTATCCTTATCATCCCTATTTAATGATGTATCTTCTGTGCCAGGTATATCATTTTGATACTGCCCCGTTACAGACATATCTTTCTCCCCCTGTATTTCCGCCTGCTTCGTTCCGCATCCGGCTAAAGATAATACGCACACACCAATAATCAGACCTTTCAAAATCGTTTGTTCTTTCATAATCAAGATTTCCTTTCTTTTTACATTTTTGTAAATACATATTAACAGCAAAGTTCTAAAAAAATCCTGTAACCAGAATAAATTAATACGCCAATTTTTATAGGATTTTTATAGAATTATCTGCTATACTAAACGGGAAAACACTTTTCCATCCATGTACGAGGTAATACCATAGAAAGAGGATTTGTTATAATGAAAATATTATTGATTGAAGATGATATGGAACTTTGCAGTTCCATACAGGATGAACTGCAAAAAGCCGGATATGTAGTTGACTGCTGCAATGATGGAGAAACTGCCATGATCCACGCGCTAAATGTAGAATACTGTTATGATCTTGCAGTCATTGACCGTATGCTCCCCATCATTGACGGAATGACAATTATAAAGGCAATGCGCCAAAAGGATATCTCAATCCCTGTCATTATTGTCACAGGGATGTCAGAACTAAACGACAGGATAGAGGGCTTGGACAATGGCGCAGATGACTATCTGGTAAAACCTTTTCATATCGCAGAACTGCTTGCCCGCATCAGGGCGCTGACCAGGCGTCCCGCTGAAATAAAACAGGAAATGCACATTTGCTTTTCCGACCTGTCTTTCAACCAAACGGAACGAATCTTGTCATGCGGCAAAAATTCCCTGCTTTTAACTGCGAAAGAGTCCGAGGTACTGTCTGCCTTTATGAACCATCCCCAGTCCCTTATTCCCCGTGAGCAGTTGATATACAAAATATGGGGAACTGATACGGATATCGTACCCGGAAACGTGGATAATTATATTTCATTCCTTCGGAAAAGATTAAAGGAAATAGGGAGCATTTGTGAAATAAAAACTATTTACGGCTCCGGCTACAGACTGGAGATTAAAAATGCTGGATAATTTATACAAAAAACTATATATCATTTTTATCAGTTCCATCATGCTTGTCATAACAGCCCTTATCGGCATACTGTGTATTAATTCCATTGATAATAAGCAGCGGAGCGATAGTATTTTTTTTCAACGGCTTTCTATGCTGATGATTTATGAATTAGAAAATCCCGAAAAAAATCCTCAGACGATTATTAAACCTTATGAAAATCAGTATTCCATTTTTGCCTTGTTAACAGACACGCAAGGGAACATAGTTTATCAAGGCAATTCCCTATTTCCAACAGACATAAACCTTTTATTGGAAAAATTTGCAGAAAAGTCAACCTCTGAATCTGCCATAGATTTGATTCAAACATCCTCTACAACACAAAACGGAATATTAACCTTTTCCGGTGTTTACCATGATAAATACTGGGGGATATCGGCCATAATTGTCGACAAGAACAGAACTATATTCCATCTGTGCCTGCTGCATCAGAAGAAGACGACCTTGGAACTTATAAAAAAACAGTCACCCCTTTATATTCTGCTATGGCTCGTCTCTTTATTATGCGTTACAGCCATCAGCCATTTTTTATTAAAATATGCCTTGAAGCCAACTGAAAAAGTATTGAAAAGCCAGAAAGATTTCATTACCTCTGCTTCCCATGAACTAAAAGCGCCGCTTGCAGTCATTCTTGCCAATAATGATAAAATAAATGGCTTAAGCAGGGAACTTCCTGATATCCAAAAAGCCACAAATGTTATAGACACGGAACTTCTGCATATGACCAAATTAATTAAAGATATGCTTTTTTTGGCTTCCTCAGATGCAGGGACACGCACAATTTATAAAACAATGGTAAACTTTGACACTTTATTGATTACACTTTACGAAGCCTTTGAACCGCTATGCAACCAGAAAGGGATAATGTTAGATGCAGACTTCATGGACAGCCATTTTCCGGAACTATATACAGACCGGGAATGCATTTTCCAGATTTTAAGCATCTTCATGGATAATGCCATCATCCACTCGAAAACCGAAGCATCTATCAAAATAAAAGCCGCCCTATCACGCAACAATTTAACTATATCTATTATCGACCATGGTCTTGGGGTTTCCGAGAAAGACAAACCTCACATTTTTGACCGGTTTTATTGTGCAGACAAATCACATACAGATAAATCACATTTTGGTCTTGGTCTTAGCATTGCAAAAGAATTAGCACAATCGCTGTCGGCAGAAATTGGTTTTACTGACACTAAAAATGGCGGAGCAACTTTTTTTCTCGTTTTGCCATTAAAACAGCATTAAATACCATATAATTTATCTGTTTTTTATCCGATGGCACGAAACGGCTATTTTCCGGGAATGGAAAGGTGTCCGTATCTGCCGGGGAAGGAGACACCCCTATGTGCAAATGACACCTTTCGATAAAATCCAACAAAAAAAACATATCAGCTTAATTTTCTTCCATTTATCCCATCTTACGCTCTTATCAACCCTAAATTCTTGTGTCCATCAATATCAAAGAAATAATACAGTTACTACTTAAATTCATCTCTAATTTTTTCAATCATCTTATTTAGAACTATGTGTGTCCCATCAACTGTCTGATACGGTATAACTCTAATATTACGTAACTTCCAAAAAAATCTTTTTGAATGCCACCTATGTCACTTAAAAAAGCATAATGTGCATTGGTCATTCCATCAAAGATATCTGCAATCATCTTAATGATAAAATCAAACATCTTACACTCCTTCACATTCTTGTTATAAGGTTTCCCAATCTGCCGAAACGCCGAAGATACCTGCCCTGCTTTGTCAGGTTACTTCTGCGTTTTCTTTCTGATAAACACGGAAATCAGCATGGCCGCTATCCCCAAGGCAAGATAAGCTGCCGCATACAGGATAAATGCTGTCTCCCCCATGTCAAAAAATATCCATGTACCTATGAGGAACAGCACAGCCGAAATAACCGGAAGACTCCATAAGTGCCGAATGTCCTTTCCAGAAAATGCTCCGATTAGCACGGAATATAATGGATTGACTGCAAAAAACAGGAGAAAACATACCGCCATTCCTGCATCGCCTTTTACGAAAGTAACCGCAAGCCACGGAAACGCCAGCATAACTACCGCCGAAGCCGCTATCCATAAAATAGTGCTCTTTTTCATATGATACCTCTTCCAAAAGCTGTTATAATTATTCCCCATTCCGCCGGAATACCGGGGATGCCTGCCCTGCATCTTGCAGTTCGCCGTTCAATACCATAGCATCATAACTCATGGTTTCATGCTCCGAGATCAGGAACTGCTTCCCTGTTGCGCTGTCCTGTCTGACCTTGATGTCGGAATAGTCAAAAGCGCCTATCCTTTCTCCCTGCTTATTATAGATGTCAAAGCAGCCAGCCTCATTGTTCCGCAGAAAACATAGACTTCTGGATATTTTTCTGCCAATATGAACTGTCAAAGTAATTCCCGCTTTTAGGCAGATTCTTGAACATATTCATGATCATGTCATACGTCATGGATGAAGTGTCAATCTCCAGTTCTTGCCCGTCCTTTGACTTGATTACGGTACCGTTATCACCCACGTAAGCAACCGTATTATCATCAAGGTACTGTATCATTCCTGTCATTTCCGCAAATTTTTTCACCGGAAACTCCCCCGTCTCCTTGCACATTTCCCAGAACTTTTCGGCGTCTTCCCCTGTCATATATGGCTGTTTGCCGTCTATAACATACCATGAAAGACCCGTTGCCGGATCTGTATATTTTGGTGCTGTCAACGCCCATTCTTCCAATGCCTTGCCTTTGTACCATGTGGTCAGGCCACTGTCATTTGAAACGGTTATTCGCTGATACATTGTTCTGATAATAATTCTGGCCTATTCCATTTACGCTCATTTTTCAAATCCTCCATTATCATTAATGATTTTAATGGTCGTTTCGCTGTCATCTGATAATAATACGAACCAGCCTTCAAAAAAGTTTCATTTCTCTTATCACCTACAGCCACCCCTAACTTCCGGGCAGACCGCAGAGGCAAAGCATTATGCCCCTCTGCGGAATAAGGTGTAAAGATTATATCTGTATATCCAGTCCTTTGCTGCCTTTAGAGTACAAGGCATTTACACTGTCCTAATAGATAGCATCACCTGCAAAAATCTCATCCAGTATCTTATGGGAAATCGGCTTTCCGGCTGTCCATGTTGGGTCTTTATCCTTTACAGCCTGTGTTACCCTTCCAGAAATTTCTAAATGGAGTTAGCTCAACGTCCGCTAAATGATTAGTTATTGTGTGCTTCCCCAAAGCCATTCTATATCGGGAAAGAACAAATGCAGAATAAAGCCTAAAATAACTATTCCCAACAAAATAACACCAGCATAACAAAAGATTTTTATTAATTTTCTGGACTTGTTTTTTACATTTTCAACGT
>CAJTYV010000098.1 GCA_910584195.1 uncultured Ruminococcus sp.
TGGTCTTAGCCAGCACATTTTTTGTTTTGGGCAATCCCTTCTCGTTGCGCCCAATGACGTATCTGCCTTCCCAGCGGCCATCCTTCCTCTTATGGATGCTGCCGTCCCCGCGGCTGCTCTTTCGCTTTGCCATATGCTTGCTACGAAAGTTCTTCCTACTACCTACAACACCGGGAATGTCTGATTTGGCGAATTTCCGCAAAAGAAAAACGCTGCAACCTCAAAAAAGATTACAACGCTTCTTAGTTCCTATTCAATTTTAGCCGGACAGCGGTTATTCTCCCTCACCCTCAACCTCTGCGATCTCCCGCGCCGTGGCGGTGACTATCCGTATTCCTTTATCGCTCATATCGTCCAGAAGAGCGTCAAGCTGTCGCCGCTGGGTATTCTTCCCGGCGGGCTGCTCCAAAAGGAATTGGTCTACCGAGATATTGTAACGCAGCATAAGCTCAAAGAATATCTGTAAGCTGGGGTGCTGCCCTTTATTCTCAATATTCGCAAGGTAGCGAGGGGATATATACATTTCGTCGCATACCTTTTTCCGGCTCTCCTTGCGCCCTTTCCGGGCTGCTTTGATTGCTTCCCCAAAAGCCTTAAAGTCGTATCGTGGTACTGGTCTTTTTGCCATATTCATTCACCCTATTATATTTTACTGTTCACCTTTCTTTTTGGATATGTCTACACAGTTCCACTAAATAGCTTAAATACATCATATAATCAGAGGAAATTTTTCACGCCATCTTGACAAAAATCCTAATTCGTGCTATTATATAATCCGAAATCGTATTATATATGGAGGTAAAATATGAGTGAAACACGAGAAGCTGTTCGGCGGCTTGCAATAGCAATCAGTAATTTTGAAAAAATCTATGTTGCCAATACTCCAAAGATTGGCAGACAATCATCAGAATTATGGCTTATCTATGCCCTTAATGACGGAGAAGCACATTCCCAAAAACAGATTTGTGAGGAATGGGGATTTCCGCGCACTACGCTTAACACAGTTACTAAAAAGTGTGAAGCTGCTGGTTATCTTACGTTGACCGCTATTCCCGGAAAACGGCGGGAAATGCAAATATGCCTTACAGAAAAAGGAAAGACTTATGCGAGTCAAATATTAGATGTTATATATCGGGCAGAAGATCAAGCGATGGAAAAAACTCTTGAAAAATATCCTGCGGATTTTATTGACGTTTTGGGATATTTTGTAAAACATCTTGAATCTTCATTTGAGCAAATATTAAAACAGTAAGGAAGTGTTTCATATGGGAAATCAAGAATGGATACTATGTCCAAACTGCCAAAGTAAGACACGGACAAAAATCCGGGAGGATACAATACTTTCCCATTTTCCACTATTTTGTCCTAAGTGCAGGCAGGAAACCTTAATCAATGCAGAACAACTGAAAATATCAATTATCAAAGAGCCGGACGCAAAGACGCAGAGCCGATAATTCGTTACAAAAACGGAATATCGGTTCTTTTTATTTATGCGATCCAGCTTTAGAATGGGAGGAAATTAAAATGTCCAGTTCAGGCATGAAAAATATTATAAAGTACGTCTTACCAATGATTTTAAGCAATGTTTGTTTCTTTATGTTTACCATTATTGACGCAGTTTTTGTGGGGAGAGGTGTAGGAACAAACGCCCTCGGAGCAATCAATTTAGTTAGTCCCTTTATCATGGTTGTTGGAGCAATAAATATGCTTATCAGTGTTGGCGGTGTAGCTATTTACGCTGTTCGTATTGGGCGAGGAGATATAGAAGGAGGAAACAAAGTATTCCGTCATGGAATGCTGTTTATGGTATGTGCCGCAGCAATTCTCAGTTTTATTGGCGTGTTTTTTGCAGATAAGGTTTGTACTTTGCTTGGTGCAAATGAAACATTCCACCATTTAGCGGTTGAATATCTGTTTTGGTATTCTATCTTTATTATTCCATCTGCTATATCTATGGGACTGCAAAATTATTGCCGTAATGACAATGCGCCCGGATTGGTAAGTATTGTTGTGATTGTTACAACAGTATGTAATATTTTTGGCGACTGGCTGCTGATCTATCCTATGGCATGGGGAACAAAGGGGGCTGCTATTGCTACGGGCATATCACAGACACTTGGATTACTGGTCATATTGAGCCATTTTATCCGTAAACAGGGAAATCTGCGCTTTGGAAAAATAAAACTGGAAAAAAGTCTGTTCAAAGAAATCATTGTACATGGTCTGCCCGAAGGAATCAGCCAGTTGGCAACTCCTGTTATGACATTTTGCATGAATATGGTTCTCATTGACATGGTAGGTGATCTTGGGGTCAATGCTTTTTCAGCTATCAGTTATATAGCATCTTTCTCTATGGCTGTCTTTTTTGGAGCCAGTGAGGGGTTACAGCCTTTATTTGGACAGAGCTATGGTGCAAAGAAAAAAGAGGATTTGAAATTCTATTTTAAGGCAGGGTTGAAAATCAGTTTTTTTGGCAGTGCTGCTGTTACGATATTAGCGGTTCTTTTTGGGGGCTATATTGGCAGTCTATTTGGCACTGATGCTGTAACACGGGAATATATGCTCAAAGTTTTGCCGCAATTTGCTGTTGGCTTTATCGCAACGGCAGTCAATGTTATGATTTCTTCTTACTTGTATTCTACGGAACGCTCTTTACTTGCGCTGAATATCAGCGTTTTACGAAGCATTATTGTAAATGCGGCAGTCATTCTGATTTTGCCATATGTATTTGGTGAAAGCATAATATGGTTTTCACTGTTGATTTATGAAGTAATCGTATTGATTATTGCAGTAGCACTATTAAAACATTCTGAAAAAAATGGTATTCATTTCAAAGAGTAAAGGAGGAACAAAATGATTATTACAATTAGCCGTGAGTTTGGCAGCGGAGGACGTGAACTGGGGAAGCGTTTGTCTAATGTATTGGAAATTCCCTGTTATGACAAAGAAATCATTCAGATGATAGCTGAAAAACAAGGATTTGATGAACAATATGTTTCCCATATATCAGAAAAAAATCTGCAAGCCGCATATCCCCGGACAATAGGCTGTCGTTTCACTATGACCCCACACCCGGTTACAAAACAGGCTGTAACGATTGCTGTTGAGCAGCAAAAAATCATTAAAACTTTTGCAGCGCAAGGGGATTGTATTATGATTGGACGCTGCGCCGATGTGATTTTGAAAGAATATAACCCGTTTAATATTTTTGTATATGCTGATATGGATACAAAGCTAAAACGGTGTATAGAACGGGCGCCCAAAGGTGAAAACCTCACCCCCACAGAGCTTGAACGTAAGATACGGGAAGTGGATAAAGAACGAGCAAAACACCGGGAGTTTTATATAAGCGCAAAAGAAAATGCACGTTCAAATTACCACTTGTGCATAAATACTTCCAGCATAGAAATCAAAAAAATAGTTCCCGTGCTGGCTGAATACATTAAGGTTTGGTTTGAAATAAGGATTGAGAACAAAGCAAGAAATGTTTAACCGAACAGAAAAAGGTGATTATATGGCAAAATTTTTGGAGTTTGTATTAGAAGATCAGGCTTATGCGATTTTAGTTGATAGTGTTCGTAAAGTTTCGCAACTACATAGCATAGTTAGAATACCGCAAACTCCAAATTATGTTTTAGGTGTGACAAATTATGGGGATCAACTTATTACTGTAATAGATTTGAAATTCTTATTAGGAATCCCTAAAGTATATTTTGCTAAACGCCAGCTTACAATAAATGTTTTTATTGGCAATTCATTTTATGCGCTATTAGCAGATGATGTTTTGGGAGTGATTGACGTGAACCTACAAAATGCCAAACAGATAGAAACACTGAATTTTAAATTTGTAATCCTAAACAAATGAAGTACATTAAGATGTAACAAGCCGCAGTCTATGTAGGCTTCTATAAGTAAGTTATAAACGGCGGTTTTGATTACTTGTTTCAATGCCGCCGTTTCTTTTTTAAAACCAGACAACGGAGGGTGTATTAAAGTCGTCCTTTTTTAACAGCACGGCGGTATCGGGAGGTATCGTCGTGTTGTTTCTTTATCGACAAAAATCAACAAATAACGCCGTATTAAAAAAATCACGTCCACCGCCGGGGGAAATTCTACCCATGAATATGAACTATCTAATCAACTAAATACTGCTTACAATTCCTCTGCGCCCGTCTGCAATTTTGTAGACGGGCGTTTTGTGTTCCCCCGGCAAAATTTTTTCAAAAAGTTTGCAAAATCACCGCCTATTCGGGGGTGCGCGGTTTTGAGGGTTTATGAAAGGGGACATCAGAAAAAATCACCCGCTTTCGCGGCTGCGAAAGGAGGTGAGAACATGAATGAACCAATCCGTACCCAATGGCAAATCCGTTGTGCTTTTAATGGCTTTTGTAAACAGGCATTGAAGCGCGAAGCAATGAACGCCCACAGGGACACAAAGCGGCAGCAATCACGGGAAGTAACATTTTCCGACCTGTCACCGCAGGAAGAAAACCAGCTTTATACTTACGATAAATATTTCGCAGACGACGAAGCTGAACAGTCTTTCATTATCGCGGGAAAGGAAATAACTGCAAAGCTGCTTTCCGAAGCCCTGCGGAGCTTGCCGGAAGAAAAGCGCGAAACTATCCTGCTGTATTATTTCTTTGATATGAGCGAAACCGAGATTTCAAGGCTCTGCAACATTCCGAGAACAACAGTGAAGTATCGCCGGAACAGCTCTTTTGAGCTATTAAAACGCTATTTGGAGGAACGCGCCTATGACTGCACAGACTGGTAACAATGAAAATGCTGAACGCGGCTTGTTACCTTACCCGGTAATCATAGCCGCAACAAAGGGCGACCCGGAAGCTATGGCGATTG
>CAJTYV010000099.1 GCA_910584195.1 uncultured Ruminococcus sp.
AGTTCAAATTTTACAAGCCATGTAAGTTGCTGCAACCTTATATAAGATATTATTGGGTATTCAAAAGTAACCAGTTTTTGAATACCCTGACTTTTCCTATCGGTTGCCCTCAAATCATCTTCCATAAGCAAACACCGTTATATATCCCAGAATTGAATGCTGCACAAGACAAACTTACCATCAGCGGACAAGTTAATTTCTCATCCCATTTGTATGCTGACGGCAATACAGAAATGATAGTGGTTGTATTCCACCCTCACGCTATGAGTATGTTTCTGAACATACCGACTTCACTTTTTTATAATCAAGAAGTGTCCGGTTACAGCCTTGAAAACAAAAGTTTGAATGAACTGGCTACACGAATATTCGACTGTGAGAATAATTCTATTTGCATAAGCTATATAGAAAAATGGCTGTTGTCACAAATTGCCGATAATTTAGCTGATACCACACACAGAATTAAAAGAATAGATGCCGCCATACAGCGAATATATATCACTCCGCAAATCTCTGTAAACGAATTATCTTCCATTGCCTGCCTAAGTAAAAAACAGTTTGAGCGGTTGTTTCATTCATTTGTAGGCATCAATCCCAAAGAATATACCCGTATCGTCCGCTTCCAAAAGGCTTTGGCGCAGATGCAGCATCAAGCGGGTAAAGAAATCAACCAGGCACAAATAGCATACACCAGCGGTTATGCTGACCAGTCGCACTTTATCCGGGAGTTCAAGAAGTTCTGCGGATATACGCCCATGTCTTTGCTGAAAATATCAAATCCATATTCCGATTTGTTCACCAATCCCGTATAAATGTCCCGTTTGTTCTATCCGGGTTCAAACGCTTCTCCTACTTTTGCCGTCTGATTCATTAAATGAAAATAGCATTAAGTATGAAAGAAGTAAATCCCCAAGAAACCAGCCGGGCATACGCCTTTGAAATGTGGATGAACGCACCCATGCCAATGGTGACGTTCTTTAAGACACTCAACGTGTCACGCCTTGTGAAAATCAGTCGGAAATCGGGCATGAAGTTTAATATGTTGATGTGCTGGTGCATCGGCAAAGCCGCAAGGAGCGTGAAAGAATTTTATCTGCTGCCCGTAAACGACAAACTGATGCAGTACGATACCATTGCAGTAAACACCATTGTCGCCAACAGAAAGGGCGAGGTAAGTTCGTGTGATATTCCTTTCTGTGATGATTTATCTTTGTTTAACCAACATTATCTGCAACTAACCAAACAAGTGGCTGAAAGTTGCGTCAATCACGACTTGACGGAAAGCATGGTTATCGGAACTTCCGCATTGGCACAATATGAAATAGACGGGGCTGTCGGGATGTATAGCGGCATTTTTAATAATCCGTTTCTTATTTGGGGCAAATACAAGCGCCGCCTGCTGAAAACGACACTTACCGTTTCTTTCCAGTTCCACCACACGCAAATGGACGGGGCGCACGCTTCCCGCTTTTTAGATGGGGTTCAGAAAGAAATTGATAAATTGAGAATATAAGTTCAGGGAAAAACGCTATCTTTGCAGAACTAACAGAAAAATAAATAGTTGTTCAACAATATGAAATGGCAGTTGTGCATATAGCTACGCCGGGCGAATAGCACTTCCAATTATTGCTATTCAGCAATAGACAGGCTTATGTTTTAAGTTTGCCTGTTATTGTTTTGTCATTATCCCTTATTATAAATCCATAAGATTGTCGTGCTGCTTAAAGCGGCAGGATGTATTGTATCATATTGGTTTGAACAAATGAATTATACCTATAAGAAAATCTGGCTCATCGCTTTTCCTGTAATGATGAGCATCCTTATCGAACAACTGATAAATATTACCGATGCTTTGTTTTTAGGGCATGTGGGTGATGTGGAATTGGGCGCATCTGCCCTTGCCGGAATATGGTTCTTGGCAATTTATATGCTCGGCTTCGGGTTCAGTTTGGGATTGCAAGTGGTAATTGCCCGCCGAAACGGAGAACAGCGGTATGCAGAAACGGGAAAAACGTTCTTTCAGGGATTGTTTTTCTTGCTGATACTGGCGGTACTCCTCTGTCTGCTATCCAAGATATTTTCTCCCGTTCTGTTGAAGCATCTGATAACTTCGGATGATGTTTATAATGCGATTATCCGCTATTTGGATTGGCGTATTTGGGGATTGTTGTTCTCTTTCCCGTTCCTTGCCTTACGCTCGTTTTTGGTAGGCATCACACAGACAAAAGCTCTGAACATGGCAGCTTTCACTGCCGTACTGGTAAACATTCCGCTGAACTGGCTCCTGATATTCGGCTTCGATATGGGTATATCGGGGGCGGCTATCGCATCTTCATTTGCCGAAATGTGTTCGCTGGCTGTATTGGCTGCATATATGTTTCGGCACATTGATAAAAAAGCGTATGGCTTATACTGGCGTATTGATATAACTATATTGAAAGAGGTATTTTCTATCTCGGTATGGAGTATGCTCCAGTTCTTTACAAGTGTAGCCATTTGGTTTCTGTTCTTCGTGGCTATCGAACGTTTGGGAGAAACGGAATTGGCTGTATCGAACATTGTAAGAAGTGTTTCCGCACTGTTTTCCGTTATCGTCAATGCATTGGCAGGTGTCACCGGTTCTTTAGTGAGTAACCTGATTGGAGCAGGTAAAAAGAAACAAGTTTTTCCGCTTTGCCATAAGATTATCCGTTTAGGATATGCGACAGGCATTCCATTGATTGCTTTTGCGTTGTTCTTTCACCAGCACATTATAGGGGCTTATACGGAAAATTCCTCTATCATACAACTTGCATGGCCGCCTTTTCTTGTCATGCTATTGAATTACTTCTTTGCACTACCCGGTTACGTCTATCTGAATGCAGCAACAGGAACGGGAGCGACACGGACGGTATTCATTTTTCAGGTGACAACAACTATTGCTTATCTGTTCTGCTTATGGGGATTAGGTTATTGTAATGTCCCGTTGGCGGTATATTGGGCAGTGGAATACTTATATGTAATACTGCTTGGTACACAATCCGTCATTTATCTTAAATATAAACAATACTAAGAACTGAAAGTTATGATGAACAAGATATATCCCCGTAAAGGTGACACGCAAACCGTTTATTTGAATGCTGTCGTAAAAGACCCGTCTATCGAAATAGGCGACTATACCATTTACAATGACTTTGCTTCAGACCCTCGTCAGTTTGAGCAAAACAATGTGTTGTATCACTATCCGATTAACCATGAACGGCTGATAATTGGAAAGTTCTGTTCTATTGCTTGCGGTACAAAATTTCTGTTCAACTGTGCCAACCATACCCTAAAATCTTTATCCACTTACACGCTCCCGCTGTTTTATGAAGATTGGGAATTGGATAAGGCAAATGTGGCTTCCGCTTGGGACAACAAAGGCGACATCGTGATAGGCAATGACGTGTGGATAGGATATGAAGCCGTAATTATGGCTGGTGTCCATATCGGTGACGGGGCTATTATTGGAACAAGGGCGGCTGTGACGAAAGATGTGCCGCCCTATACCATTGTGGGTGGTGTCCCTGCCAAAGAGATACGAAAGCGGTTCAATTCTGATATGATAGAACAGATGCAGGTTTTGAAATGGTGGGACTGGCCGGTAGATAAGATACGGGAGCTTTTGCCTTATCTGAAAGATGGACGTTGGGATAAATTACAGGCAGTATGAAGTCAATCAAGAATTTAATTTCACTCGGCTATTTGCTGATGGCATTATTGGTTATCGGCATAATGTATATTTGGTATAAAGAATGGTGCGATTTAGAGAAATTGGAAGTTCAGAATCGTCATATAGATACTTTTCGCCAAGAATCGCACGAAATATTTGTTCTTCTTATTGAACTTTCTTTATCGGGCGAGACAGTATTGGAATGGGAATATGCAGATTTGGAACATTACCATTGTCAACGCATGGCAATGGACAGTATGCTATGCCGTTTCAAAACGATTTATCCGACAGAGCGCATAGACAGTGTACGCCGTCTTCTTGAAGATAAGGAACGACAAATGCGTCAAATCGTGCAGGTACTTGAACAGCAACAAGCCATCAACGATAAGATCACTCGTCAAGTACCCGTAATCGTACAGAAAAGTGTGCAGGAACAGCCGCAAAAACCGAAGCGGAAAGGATTTCTCGGCATATTCGGCAAGAAAGAAAAGCCAAAGCCAACCGTGACCACAACAATGCTCCGTTCCCTCGACCGGGACATGATAGCCGAGCAACGGGCGCAAAGCTGCCGTCTGTCGGAACACACCGACAGCCTTGCGGCACGAAACGCGGAACTTAACCGGCAACTGCACGGATTTATACGCCAGATGGATAAAAAGATGCAAGCCGATCTGCAAAAACGGGAAGCCGAGATAACCGCCATGAGGGAACAGTCGTTTATGCAAATAGGTAGCCTGACAGGATTCGTCCTCCTTCTGCTGGTAATCTCATATATCATCATACACCGTAATGCCAACCGAATCAAACGGTACAAACAGAAAACGACTGATTTAATAGGACAGTTGCAACAGTCGGTAGAGCAAAACGAGGCTCTGATAGCCTCCCGCAAAAAAGCAGTACATACCATCACCCATGAGCTGCGCACACCGCTGACAGCGATAACGGGTTATGCCGGACTGGTGGAAAAAGAGAATGACATAGAACGAATCGGGCGTTATATTTGTAACATCCGGCAATCTTCTGACCGTATGCGCGAAATGCTCAACACCTTGCTGAGTTTCTTCCGTCTGGACAACGGCAAGGAGCAGCCGAA
>CAJTYV010000100.1 GCA_910584195.1 uncultured Ruminococcus sp.
TACTGCTCACTCTATTCTCCCCAGCTCTGCTGGGGGCTTAATGGACGTTCAGTTATGCTATAATGAAATCATGGAAAGCAAACTTTCCATCAGAAAGGAGGTTCGCATGAAAAATCGATTGGAAGATTTGCGAAAGCAACGGGGAATCAAACAAGAAGATTTGGCTAACGCATTGGAAGTATCACGACAAACAATCGGTTCTTTAGAGAATGGGCGTTATAATCCATCTATTCAGTTAGCATTTAAAATTGCCCGGTATTTTGATATGAGTATTGAAGAAATTTTTATTTATGAGGAGGAGTCAAAATGAAAGAAAAAAAGCCATTTGTCATTGAAATTTTAGAGGGTATCGGGTTAGTATGTGTGAGTTTTTTTGTTAAAGCTGACTACTATTCGACTATGATTTTCTCTATGGGTGTTGGAATCATGGCTGCTTCTATCGTACAGATCATCCGTATCACTTATTGGCAAAATCCTAAACGATATGCAGAATATGAAGCAAAAAAGAAGGAAGCCCATATCAATAGTGTTGATGAAAGAAAACAATATTTACGAATGAAAGCCGGTCATGTCACCTATCAAATTATGACATTTTCTTTACTCATCCTGTCGCTTATGCTTGCATTGGTTAGAGTAGAAGTATGGATAATAGCGATGATATTCTTACTTTTTGTTCTTCAATGGCTGGTAGGAGTTATCGTGTTTCATATGTTGGAAAAGAGGATGTAACAGTAACCCAAATATAATAAAAATAACTAAATACCCACCGCCTATTAGCGGCACACCCAAGCAGGAAATCTGAAAAGGTATCCTGCTCTTTTTTGCCCGGAATCCGGGAGAAAGGAGGGCGCACACTTGCCATGCCCGCACTGTAAAATCACCATCATTAAGCGGAGCAACAATGAATCCGCCGTTTCTGCCGCCGCCTACCAGAGCGGCGAGAAGCTGTTCTCTGAATATTGCTGAAGTTGGTCTCCCTCTGGGAGCGGTAGGTGTCCGCGTAGATGCTGGCACTTAGATTGTTCAGCTCCATTTTTGCGCCATTGCGGATGTTGATGCAGGTAATACGGATGGAAGCATACAGCAGCAGGAAGGCGACCAGCATCACGATCCCCACCACAAAAAAACAGGTAAAGATAGAAATATCCCCACGGTCATTCCGGAGGGGATTCCTGCCTGTGCTGCCTTTCATGCGTTGGTACGGTTTTTTCATGCGCCACCTCACTTCCAGTAATGCTCGCTGACGCCGGCGCCTCTGGAGACAACGGTGATGTTCACCAGGTTGAAGTTCCAGAAGCCGCCCAGCTTTGCCCTGCCTGTGATGGTGATGTAGAAGGGGGTCCCAAGCTGGATGGCCCGGCTCATGCCGGACGGGGTGGGCGACTTGTAGGAGGCGTCAATGGAGTAGGAAATGTTTTCCGCCCCTTCAATCTGGGAGCAGAGGAAGTTAAAAAGCTGCTCTGTCTCTCCATTGACGCCCCCGGAAAGCTGGATCTGCTTCACCATCTGGTCTGCACAGTGGTCCAGTTCCTGTTTGGTGGAGATGATGCTGAACAGGTCCAGGATGAATGCCAGCAGGATCACCGCTATGAAGATGAACACCACCGTACTGAAATAGTTGACATCACCATTCTCACTTTTCAGTATGGCCGCCGGGTTCCTGCCGGGCCTGCCCTTCTGGGGAGACGCCCTGCCGGCTGCTTTGGAAATAGTTTGGGACAAAGTAAAACCACCGCCTTTCTGACGAATACAGCCGTCTCCCGGAATGGAAAACGGCTGCTTTACATATTTTTGACTGTACCAAGTATAGCATGGATGCCTTTACGGGGAAAGAGCAGAACCGTGCCAATGTTGTGCCGATGGTGTGCCAATTTTTATATTCGATTTTTACAATGAAAGGAAAGCTTGATAGAGTATCCATATCAGCGATATAATAAACAAAGAGGATATAATCCTGTTTTTAACAGTTAGACAAATAATAAACCGTTGCAGACGCAGTATTTATGCGGAATACAGCGGTTGCTGTCAATGACGGGCTGCGATATATTCTAATCAGTTCAAACAACAAATTTGCATTGGACGAGGTAAAAGTATGGAAAATCCATGGAAAGAAATTTCATTAGCTGATTATGAAAATCATATGAAACTTGATTCGGTTATGCAGTTGCAGATTATGAATGAAATGATGAAAGGTCAATTTTATACATATCCCGTATCAAGTATAATGATACTTGGTATTGCGGGTGGTAACGGTCTTGAACATATCCAAGAAGACAGGTTTGATAAAATATATGGCATTGACATCAACTCTTTTTATCTGCAAACAGTCGTTCAAAGGTATTCTGAATTGAACAGTATCCTGGAATGTCTGTGTATTGATTTGATAAATGAAACGGATAAATTACCAAAGGCTGATATGGTCATTGCAAATCTGTTGATTGAGTATATCGGATATGATTGCTTTCAGAAGGTTATTGTACAGACAAGCCCAAAGTATGTTTCATGTATTATTCAAATCA
Organism: uncultured Ruminococcus sp.; assembly: GCA_910584195.1. Lineage (GTDB taxonomy): Bacteria > Bacillota > Clostridia > Oscillospirales > Ruminococcaceae > Ruminococcus. The sequence goes on from CAJTYV010000100.1 coordinate 2,520, forward strand.
ATATGGAAGATAGCTGGGTATCAGATTCCCCCTATCTTCATGTATTTGACGGACTGGAACAGGTGCATCATCAAATGGAAGAACAGTCATTGCAGAAAGCAATGTTCAAAATTGATTATCATACAATCAAAACTTTAGAACGTATGCTGCCTAATGGCAAAAAACTGGTACAAATAGATTTTGAAAAAAATCTCTCTATATAATATTTTCATTCCAGCGGTCACGCTTTGCAGCATGGCCGCTTTCCTATATGGGGAAAGAACAGAACCGTGCCAAAGCCCGGCCGTTGGTGTGTCAATTTGTTCTTTTCGTTATATTTATCCAAATGGGTTAGATTTGTCATAGCATAATTAAAACAACTATAAAGTAGATTGATTTGACAATGACACATTATTTGTGCCAAATTTAATGTGCTTATGTATCATAAAACTTGACAATGACACATTATTTATATACAATATAATGTGTATGAAAAGGAGTGACTGTCATGAAAACTGAGAATACAATAAAAACTCTTTTGGAAAATTCGCCGGATGGTACTATTACGGCCAGACAGATAACAGAATCCGGAATGCACCGAAGCATATTGCAGAAGCTTGTAAAGGATGGAGAATTATATCGTTATGGACGAGGGCTTTATATACGGAGTGATATATGGGAGGATGACATCCATCTGTTGCAGTGCAGGTATGGACGAGGTATCTATTCTCATGATACAGCGTTGTACCTTTTAGGATATTCCGACAGGACACCGGCAAAATATACAATGACTTTTCCAAAAGGGTATAATGCGCCTTCTCTTAAACAGGAAAATATTATTGTGAAACGAGTTGTGCCAGATAATTATACACTTGGAATCATCGAGATAAAGTCGCCCTGCGGGAATCCCATCAAAATATACAATCTTGAAAGAACATTATGTGACATTGTGCGTGGCAGCGGCAGTGATATTCAGATTGTAAATGGAGCAATGAAACGGTATGCGGCTTCTAAAGAAAAAGATATATACAAGTTGATGAAATATGCGGAGCAGCTAAGAGTAAAACCAAAGATATTACATTACATGGAGGTGCTGTTATGATAACCAGAAATCCAATGCAGCTGAAAGCATTCATTAAGAAAAAGGCAGCAGAGAAAAATATTTCTGCCCAGCTTGTCATGCAGAACTACATGTTGGAACGGTTGTTGGAAAGAATTTCGCTATCTACATATAAAAACAATTTTATATTAAAAGGCGGATTCTTAATATCGGTAATTGTTGGGCTGGATACCAGGACAACGATGGATCTGGATACAACAATAAAAGGTTTTACATTAACCCATGAATCAATCCGAAGGATTTTTAAGGAAATATGTGCTGTTGAAATAGAGGATGATGTGAGCTTTACTTTAGAAGATATTTATGATATTCGTGAAACAGATGATTATCCCGGTATACGTGTCTCTTTAAAGGCGAACTATCCTCCCATCAGTGTGCCGCTTACAGTAGATGTTACGACCGGGGATATAATCACACCGAAAGAAATAGAATATACATTTAAACTTCTCTTTGATGACAGGACATTAAGTATATTGGCTTATAATCTGGAAACAGTTCTGGCAGAAAAAATAGAAACTGTATTATCACGCAGCATTGCAAATACCCGCCCAAGAGATTTTTATGATATACATATCATCTTTGCTTTGCGTGGAAATGAATGCGATAAAACTATTTTGAAACGAGCATTGGAGCAGACAAGCGCAAAGAGGGGCAGCAGCCAGGTGATGCAAAATTATGTGGAAATCATTGAGGAGATCAGGGATAATCCACAGATGCAGGACCTTTGGAAAAAGTATCAGAAAAATTTTGATTATGCAAAAGATATTACTTTTGAAGATACTTGTAATTCTGTTAAATATATCATGGATTACGTTATGGCAAGGTGAAGAATACATTAGGAAGATATTGAACCTAATTTGTGAAAAGAAGGAGATGTCATAAATCAATATTTGGCCTTTACAAAGATATATAATGAACAGGTGAAACTGCATGGAAGTAATATGTCAGAGCCAAAATTGTGTCTAAAGCAAGATACTAAAATTCCTAAAAACATGAAAAAGTCCACCTGTTTGTTTTGTATGCAGCAGGTGGGCTTTTTTGTTTTGTATAAAAACGATTGTCTTAATGACATTGGGGTTCTCTGT
>CAJTYV010000101.1 GCA_910584195.1 uncultured Ruminococcus sp.
AAAAAAGAGGTCATTTTACTTCTTTTTTACTCTTTTTGGGAGACAAAATATACCGGGGTATGGTAAGATATACGAGGTATGGAGTTTTTGAGGTCAGAGGAAAAACCTTGAAAACATAAGGAAAAACCAAGATATACCAAGATATAAGGAGATATGGAAACCATGATAAAAATTTTATTTATATGCCACGGCAGTACACATCCTGTCCTTGAAAATGGTTGATATATCTGGACTTTTGGCAGAGGCCCCCGTAAATGTACTACCTGTTTACTACTTTTGAGGTCTGGACGATAACAGCTGCCTCGGCACGATATGGACGATAAAGGGTAAGGCATAAACAGACGTGCCTTGCCCTTTTTGCCGTTGTGGGCATTTCCGTTGTCGGATAATCCGACAACGGAAAAACCGACGTCGGAAAATCCAACGCAATAAAATAAAGATATAAGTATATTAAAAGTTTCCCAATTTTCAGGACTATAGACTTTTGCAAGAAAGCGCCCCTTTTAAGCCATTTGCAGATTCCTGCATATACGTTGACGGAACTTTTTTGCAAAAATTATACCACTTTACAAATAAAATCAGGTATTGCACCAAGCGTTGCTTGCCAAATCGTATTAAAAAGCATAGTATATATAGTCCTATTTTGCTATAATTGGACTATATATTTTACACAGTTTTCATAAAATGGAATTCAAAACTGCGATTTATCAAGGTATATGCTTCTATATAATAAGATATAGTCCGACAAATTGGGAAACTTTTAGTATATAAAGAAAAATCAAGGAAAGATTTATCAAATACCCATTCCTATCCTTTCCCTTGCCCCTCCCTTTGGGAAACAGGCGGCAGAGCCGCCGGAGAGGAATGGACCGGAAGCGGCGCGCAGAGAGGCAGAATAGCAGCAGGGACAATCAGGGCTAGTTATACTGACCCTCTGGAAGCGTACAGACGCGAAGCGGGTGTACGCTTCCAGAGGGTGCCGCAAGCGGGCCGTAGCCCGCTTGCGTAACAGGACAGCTTCACAAATCAGAAAAAGCCAGGATAGGAACGCCGGGATGCCGGCCTCCTGTCCTGGCTTTTTTGTCTGTTTGTATGCCGTTGGAGGCCGGTTTTGACAGGTTCAAGTCAAATCGTATTGCCCCCCTATCGACCAAAGCCGAAAGGCCTTGTAATATCAGGGCTGTTTCGCCCCTAAAGCGTTACATACCAGCCCTATATTTGCCGAAGGGCTTTCCCCTCTCGTTTCTACGCAGTTAGAAATCCATTTTCGAGGGTGCGGGTCAAATCGTATTATCCCCTATGTGAACACACCTTGAAAGCCTTGAAAACAGGCCACTGAACAGGCCCTAAATGCGTAGACTGGTGAGCTGATTTCGAGGACGGCGGGAGGCATTAGATAGGGCACTATACTGGCAACACCGCCTTAATTGGGCTTCGTGTAATCCTTTTTGAGAAATTTTCGGATTTTTTGCATATTTCGTTTGGAAACAATCCCTATTCGCTCATTTTCTCCAAATCTATCTGATGTTTGAGCGCTATTCACATAAGTTAGAAAATTTCCGGGCTTGCCAGTGGAACCTCTCACTGAATACTTCATATATAAATTCCTCTTGCTGATATGGTTTCCTCGCTTTGTATATCCACCGCTTTTTGATATTGTCTTTGCTTTCTTTCGCAACCGTTGATAATATTTTGAAACCGTTTTTGCTCTTAAACTAACCTTTTCCCCATCAAAAGTAAATCCAAGGAAATTCAAATAACGGTTGGAACAATCAGCATCTTTGTGAATGATGCCACCACAATTCTCGATTTTCTGTTCCATAAAATGATAATATTGAGTTTTGCTTGGCTGTAATTCAAGACCAGGGCAATTGGGGCTATTGAATAAATCGCTGATTTCTGTTAAGGCGCTAATGGCAATTGCTTCCTCAATATGAGGCAATACGATGATAAAATCATCGCTATATCGCATATATAATCCATCATACGCTCTTATAAAATCACGAATTGACTTATCTATTTCCAGCATATACAGATTTGCTAATGCTCCGCTCATCGGGGAACCCTGGGGGATACCACAGTCTTTGTTCTTTTGAATACGATATGCGTTTTTCTTCAGGTCTTGGGGCGATAAGACGCGTTTCTTTTGGTTTAACTCTCGTCTCCCTTTCGGAGTATCATTCAAGTCATGAATTTTCAATAGATCAGCTAATTCAAAGTAGCTATAGCGAGTGATATTTTTGAACACAGCATAGTGATCTGGAGGTAATCTATCTGTATGAAGCAATTGGCACCATTGCTTTTTAAGATAGTCGTGGTCGAGATTATCAAAAAATTTTGTAAAATCGCCAATCATAATATAACAATCATGGCTTCTACGGATAAACTGGATAGCTCTTTTCGCAAAGTCAATATTATTTTGCTTGTTCAGATTTGTCCGATAGGCAACGGCAACATCATGTATCCCTAGGCACTTGCATTCTTCATTGTATTGCTCATTGAGAATAAAATTATAGAGCTGGAAAATACAGCGATCAATATGTGCGGCATAACAAATATCTCTCTGCTTCTCTTTTATCCCACCCTTTTTTGCAGAATATTTGCTCATATCTTTGTTATAGTGGATAAAAGGGTAAAAGCCATGTTTGCAGATATTTTGAGGATTGGAAATGTAATCCCAACTCTTGGAAATATCTGTACGATAATCAAAATGTGCATAGTACCTTTGACTTTTTTTGATGGTTCTTTCTGATGTCCGCCAAATCTCTATATCTTGCATAATTCTCTCCTGAATGCCGATACCCGCTGGCATGGAGGATAGCATTCCTTAACCAGCGGGTACAAACCGAAACGTGGTATTTAATTTTCACCTTGTAGGCGGCTTGTTTAGATTACCAGCTATCCTGATTGCAATGCTTAACTGTGGTACAATTAAGCTGGAGACATATGTCAACGTAAGCTTGTTAATGCTCACCCTGGCGGTGATGTACTGCCGAAGCAGACCATCGGCCAACCTGAACCTTGCAGAAATATCCGTAGAAATCTCATTGGAGGTGTTGACAACAATCATCTTCCCTTAAACCGAATGTATAAGGTAATTTTATTATAACAGTTAGGCCAGCCTTTGTCAATTCCAGTGCCAGCAGCGCAGTACGAATTTACAAAAAATTCACGTCTCAATTTTGAAATGGATGATAAGGGTTTGGGGCTATCCCAACAAGCAAGCGGATACGGCCCGGCAGGGCCAAAGAGGGACGTTTTTCGGGAGTGTGGCCACACTCCCTATGCTTGCTACGTTAGTGTCCCCCACTTTTGAGGGCAAAATATAGACTTGACAACTTTGGCTATCTTATGTTATAGTTGAACAATAATTCAATATTGGAGGCCGCTATGGCACAGGTATTGAAAGACGAAATAAGAGAAAGAATCCTCGCAGCGGCTTTAGACGAATTTTACGAGCGTGGTTATAAGTTGGCAGCCATGCGGAACATCGCGGCCAAAGCGCAGATCCCTACCGGCCTTATCTATTCTTACTATAAGAACAAGGCTGATTTGTTTGATGCCATCCTCCGCCCTGTGCTATATGATTGGGAGCGGGTGTTGACTGCCGGTGAGAAAAATGAAGGCAGACACTTAGGCACAGAAATTTATGGGTTGAGTAAGGCTGAAACGGAATGTCTGCTAAACTTATTTGACCATCGAAAAGAATTTATCATCCTGATTGACAAGAGCGGCGGCACAAAGTATGAATGTGAGAAAGAGCGTTTTGTCAAAGACATAGAAGCTCACTTGCTGGAGCATCGGGACGATACCACCGCAGACGCAGTTTTCATCCACATTATCGCAAACAATTTTGTGGACGGCCTCATGCAGATTATGTACCACTACAAGGGAAAGGAATGGGCAATTATGATTTTACATAAGTTATCCAAAATGTATTTGTCTGGAATCGGCCTTTAGGCCGGTTCCTTTTTTTATTGAACAATTTTGAATTTGTGTTCAAGATTAAAGGAGGAACAGTCTATGATGGCTCAACTAATCAAGCTGTATTTTAGAAACAAAACGAACACATCTGACGCCGCCGCAAAACGGGCCTATGCGTCTTTGTCAAGCATCGCGGGTATCATCCTGAACTTGTTCCTGTGTACGGCCAAAATTGTGACCGGGTTTTTTAGCCGCTCGGTTGCCATATCTGCGGACGGATTTAACAACCTGTCAGACGCAGGAATTTCACTGATGACGCTTTTAGGGTTTCAGATTGCGCGGTATGGCCGGGGAAGCACTCACCCGTTCGGCCACGGGCGGTTTGAGTGGATTATGGGGATTTTCGCTTCCCTTGCTGTGGTGCTGATGGGAGGTCAACTCATACATACTTCTTTTCAGTTCATCGTCAGTCCTCAAAAGCCGCTGTTCAGCGTGACAACCGTTATTGTCCTTGTGCTATCTATTCTGGTAAAAGGCTATATGTATTTTTACAACCGGCAATTTGCAATATTAACGAACTCTGAAACGCTGAAAGCAACTGCCACGGACTGTATCAGCGATGCTGCTGCTACGGGAGCAGTCTTGTTCTCAACGGTAATTAGCCGTATGACAGGCTGGCAGATTGACGGCTACTGTGGCGTATTGGTATCTGCCTTTATTGT
>CAJTYV010000102.1 GCA_910584195.1 uncultured Ruminococcus sp.
GGCTTGGGGTGGCAACCCCAACAAGATTCCCGCAGGACAAAATTGAGCGATTAGCAAAATTTGGTACTGTGGTAGAATCTTGCTCTAAGAAAACAGCGCAAATTTCCCCCTCTATTCCTTACTACGCAGAGAAATGCAAATATGGCAAGGTTTTGGGAAACTTTTTGATAAAACTTTTCGACAAAGTTGGAAAATCAGCGCGTTTTTTGGTGCAAAAAAACAGGAAACCTTTTCTTGATTTCCTGCTTTCTGACTGCCTAAAATGGTGGCGGTTATTCGGTTGTCATTCCCCGGAAGCAAACTTGTAGCCTATGCCTAAAACGGTCTTTATGTAGGTGGGGTTTTTGCTGTCCGGCTCTATCTTTTTCCGCAAGTTGCATATCACGCTGGCAACGCTTGACTGGCAGCTTTCGCTTTCCATGCTCCACACGGATTCAAAGATTTGCGACTTTGTGAATACCCGCCCCGGACTGGCGGCAAGGTAACAGAGTGCGCCATATTCCAAACGTGTGAGGTATATGTCTGTTCCGTCTTTTAATACCCGGCGTTGGTGCAGCCTTATTTCCAATCCCGGAAAAACCAATGTGGGGGATTGCGGCGACTGTATGGTTTCCAGCGGTATCATATCGGCAAGGGCGGCTATGGCTTTCTCAACCGCTTTTTCTTCTGTATCTTTGAATGTAAGTATGATTATTTTACCGACAAATCTCACCCCCTGTCATGTAGTCTTTCTCTCACATAGAACATTGCATTTTCATGTAAATCGTTTATTCTTTTATTCTGCTTTTTGCGGAAAATCCAAACAGATACTTAATACATTGTTGCGATATTGTGCTGTAATAGTTCCCTGCATTTGTTCAACCAATGTTTTTGCGATAGCTAACCCTAACCCTGTTGAGTTCCTTGCTGTTTCCACAGAAAAGAAGCGGTTAAACAGTTTTCCAACCTGTACATCATTTAGATTTTTCGCTGTATTTGAGAAAATAATTTCCCCCGTTTCGGACAATAAAACATTCAAATCACCGTCGCTGTATTTCACCGCATTATTCAGAATATTGTTCAATACACGCAGGAAAGCAGTTCTGTTCAAAGTACGCATAATCTTTTTTTCAGTAATGTCTATTTGCGGAGTAATGCTACATTTCGTCAATGTAGCATAAAATGATACAATACTTTGTTCTAATATATCATTCACACATAAAGGCTCTAACTGCATAGGCTCTTGTACCGACATGATAATCGAATAGCGGAACAACTCTTCCGTTAATTGCTTTAATACTTCTGCACGGTTTTGAATAGCCATGACATAATGAGTGACTTTTTCGGACTTTTCTTCATCCCGGAGTAAGTCCAAATATCCACAAATAGCAGTTAAGGGTGTCCGCAAATCATGGGAAATATTCGTTACGGCATCTTTCAGCTCCCAGTCTCCGTCAAGGTATCGTCTGCGTTGTCTGCGGAGCAGCCGAAGCTGCCTATTTAGGTCGGATGCCAGCAGTCGCATCTGCCTGTCGCTGGAAGATATAGAAATAAGGGTATTCGTATCTGTTTTCAGCCAGTCCGCAAGCTGTACCCGTATTTCTGCCATGCCCACTTTCAGCGTATGAATTTTCACGCAGAGAATCAGAACAATGAAAGACAGAATACTGCACAAAACCCACGGTAAAAGCATGAATATACCTCCCTCTATCTCAAATCTTTTCTACAGAACAGTAGCACTCCACAGCCGCATGATAAAACAATCCACGCCAATGAAGCAGAAAACATTTCTGTATAGCTTGTGTGTTCGTTTAACATTCCGCTAAGCTGTAATGACTGCCCTCCGGGAATCACTTCAAAAACGATTTCATAAATTCGGCGTTTCGTTCCCTCTAAATAATCGGGATTACGAATCCATTCAGAATTGCTTCCATCGTCAATTTCACCTATCCCCAAAGACGCATCCGGAATATAATAATACTCTGATTCGTCCAGTCGGTTTGAAACAACAGTTCCAGAAAACAAAAGCAAAAATGAAAGCATAATGCAGGCAATGGCTGTAATTGTGCGGTTATGAATTAACATAGCAAAAAAACAGTAAATTGCCGTATAAGCCGCACTCAAGGCAAACACGCAAATCCCTTGTAAAAGAATCTCTGAAAGTTCAGTGTGGAAAAATCCCAAAAATGGAACGCCAACCAAAAGCGAAGAAATCAGACACCCCATGCACATAATCCATCCCGCAATAATACAAGCAAATGTATTTGCAAGATAAATTTCGGAACGGTCATAGCCTGAAATAATCTTATTTCTGATTGTGCCATACTCATATTCAGCACCTATAAAAAGACTGATAAAGACGGAAAGTATAATACCAAGCACATATGCCTGTATCCAAAATGTTTCCTCTAAATAATGTACTTCTATTGTATCTTGGATTAAGCCGATTTTTTGGATAATGCAAAAAACATTCAACACCAAAAATCCTAACCAAAATACTTTATTTTTCCAAAGCCTTGCTAAATTAGCCTTTAAAAGTTTAATCATGTTTTTCACCTCCAACAAGACTGATATAAAAGCTTTCCAAACTTTCGGCGCGTTCCTGCATGGAAATCACGTCACAATTTTCTTTTGCCAGTTCAGAAATCAACAGGGACGCTTTCACTTTTGTAAACACGTTGGCAGTCGTATCAGACAAAATCTTATACTCGATTCCCATTCGGTCAAGTACACAGGCAAGTGCTTTTGTGCTGCTCACTTCCATAAATACACATTTTCTGCAAGCAGATTCCAAGTCTGCTGCACTTACTTCTTTTACAATAGTTCCATTGTCAATAAAGCCGTAGTGTGTTGCCAATTTTGCCAATTCGTCAAGAATATGGCTGGAAATCAGTACCGTTATCTGATGTTCCCGGTTAAGTCTCAAAATTAGTTCCCGCATTTCAATAATACCTTGCGGATCAAGACCATTTACCGGCTCGTCTAACACAAGAAAGTCCGGGTCGCCACAAAGCGCAACCGCAATCCCTAACCGCTGCCGCATACCAAGAGAAAAATTTTTCGCTTTCTTTTTCCCGGTATTTTCAAGACCAACCAGCTTTAACAGCTCTTTCAGCCCGTCAAAAGAGGGCAGACCAAGAATACGGTATTGTTCTTTTAGATTTTCTTCTGCCGTCATATCAAGATAAATAGACGGTATTTCAACAACAGCCCCCATTCTCCTGCGTGATTTATTGATTTCCTTATCCGTGCTTTTCCTCCCATACAGCGTGTATTCGCCAGAAGTAGCCGCCTGCAATCCGCAGATTAAGCGAATCAGAGTTGTTTTACCAGCGCCGTTTTTCCCAACGAAGCCATAGATAGCCCCTTTTGGAATGTGCATGGAAACAGCGTTTAACGCTTTGAATGTTCCATACTCTTTAGACAGGGCATTTGTAGTTAGGACATAATCCATAAGCCAAGCCTCCTTTTCCTCTTTTACTGGCATTGTAGCAGGAAATAGTTGAGAAAACAGTTAAGAAAATAGTTGAGATTTCGTTGAGATTTATTCCGACTTCAATTTGAAGCCAATGCCCCATACCGCATCTATATATTCTTTCCCACCAATATCCCGCAGTTTTTTTCTCAAGTGGCTGATATGCGTTTTTAATGAGCTGTCCGTACAATCGGGAGTATCCCCGCTAATGCGTTCAAGTAGTACAGACTTTGCTATTACTTGTGACGGGTTCTGCATGAGAATTTTTAAGATTGCATATTCTGTCCTCGTTAAATTTACTCCCTGCTGTCCTACAAAGACTTCATGTGTCATCATGTCCAGCCGCAGATTGTCAAAACATAAAAAGGAAGAATCAACCGAAGCTGCACCATTTCGGAGTGCAACGGTAATTCTTGCAAGCAGCTCTTTCATTTCAAAAGGTTTTGTAATATAATCCGCTGCACCGCCAAGCAAAAGTACAACCTTATCATCCACATCAATCTTTGCACTGATAACGATAACAGGTATGTCCTTTATTTGTGGCAGCACTTCTTCACCAGAAAGACCGGGGAGCATTAAATCAAGCAGAATAAGGTCGGGTTTTGACGCTGACAGCACATATAATGCTTCTGTTCCCGAATAAGCCCGTGATACTTGATAGTCCTCTTTTATAAGTGCTTCTTCAATGATATTCCCAATATGAATATCATCATCAATAATCAAAATATGCTTCATTTCAAATTCCCCCGCTTTTCTTTTAATCTTCCGTCTATGGGTTTTTCAGCGTCCTTTGGTATTAACCAGACTGTTCCCATTTTTTCTGCCCCCGCAATTCGTCCGGCAGAGCAGTAATAATTTATCATACGGGGAGAGATACCCCATTTTTCTCCTGCCTGTTTAAGCGTCATGTAATCCATAATGCACCTCCGATATAATATTCTATATTATATTTCGCTTTCTCGAAGAATACAAGTGTAGCAACTGAACACTATACGAATTATTTTGCAGAAATTATATAAACATGCGCAAACAGAGCGCAGAATGAGGGGGATTCCGTAGTAGTCGGCACTGTGCGTAATGTGCATAACTTGCTGTCTTATGG
>CAJTYV010000103.1 GCA_910584195.1 uncultured Ruminococcus sp.
AAGACTGATTTTGTTAGTTGACGGCATATGGAGAGCCGTGTGCATCGAGAGGTGCTCGCACGGTTCGGGAGGGAGCGTCCACGAGGCGCTTACCTCATGACCTTTACAATACCTCTGACACAAGGGGTACGTCGCAGTCCTACGGGCTTAATTACCAAAAGACCGGAAAAGAGCTTATGAGCCAAGATGAGATTGCAGTCATGGACGGAGGGAAGTGCATCATGCAGCTTAGAGGGGTAAGACCGTTCTTCTCCAATAAGTTTGACATTACCAAACATAAGCAGTACCGACTTTTATCCGACTATGACGAAAAGAATGCCTTTGACATCGAAAAATATGTGAAGAACCTGTGCAAAGCTAAAGTCAGGGACAATGACACCGTTGATGAGGTGGAGGATGCGGGCGTGATTGAAGCATAGCTTCAAAAACAATACAACTGAATATGGAACCTGTAAACAAGCAGCAGAACTTTTGGACAAAAAGTCCAGAAGTTAAAAAACGGAGTTTTGTATGTGCTTTGGAATGGGCAAAACAAGACACCCGGCACAGCCTATCGCCAAACAGAATGTACCGGATGCCCGCAGGGTTCACCCAAAGGATTTCCCTGCCCTTATTTTAACATACAGGGCAGGGAATTTACATATCAAAGCTCTTTCTTTATCAAAAAATCAAATTTCAGGAAAGAAAGAGGTAATCAAAATGGCATTTTTTACAACAGCAGTAACAGGATTAAAGACAGTCGTAACAGCAATCGGCGCAGGCGTGGGTGTATGGGGCGTCATCAATCTGCTTGAGGGATATGGAAATGATAATCCGGGCGCAAATGCTCATGTACGGTAAAGAAGCAAGCAACCGAAAACAAGAGATAGACCGCCAGCACCACACTATTCCGAACCAAAGAAACCAAAGACCAAAAGACAAGCATTATGGAAATGTGCATAACAGGCTATGGAATCATGGATAACTCTATTCACAGCACATGGAAAAGCTAAAGTGCAGCTTTCCCACGTCCTGCAAACAGAGTTACCCACAATTCCATAAGATAGCCAGTTATACACATTCCCACAATGCCGACTGCTACGAAATTCCTCTCATACATAACCTTTTCATAGCATTTTTCTAATATCTGGCATAATGGAGAAAACTATTCTTTGTCTTTTTTCTCAAAATGTATTGACTATTCCCCTGGGGGTTAGTTTATCATATTTGTGGAGGTGAAAATTATGCTTATCAATGCTGTATGCAAAGAATGCTCTGTCACGAAAAAAGCCGTTGAATACTATATCGAGCAAGGGCTTGTTTCTCCAACAGTGCAGGAAAATGGGTATCGTGATTTTTCGGAGGAAGATATACGCCGTTTGAAAAAAATTTCCATTTTAAGAAATCTTGGGTTATCAGTTACGGATATACAAGATGTTCTGTTCGGCGAGACCGCTGTGTCTGTGCTGAATGAGATTTACCACAGGAGAAATTTACAAATGACCGTTTTACAAGAGAAACAGAAATTGATTCAGGAACTTGCATCAACTCATGATTGGGAACAGGTACAGAACAGGTTGTGCCAGCTCCAAAAAGAGCAGACCATATTGGAACGCTTGATGAATGCTTTTCCGGGTTATTACGGGAAATTTCTCTGTCTACATTTTGCCCCGTATCTTAACGAGCCTGTCTCCACAGACAGGCAACAGGGAGCATATGATACCATTGTTTCTTTTTTGGATAAAGTGGATTTTGACATTCCCGCCGATTTGAGAGAATATCTTGACGAGATAACCATAACTCTTGATGAAAGTTTTATGGAACGCCTAACCCGCAGCGTAAGTGCAGTTATCCATGAAACAGAAAAATATATCGCTGATAACAAGGAGATAATCGAAAGCCGCATTGCCTATAAGCAATCAGAGGAATATAAGGCATCTACCGCATACAGTCTGGAAAAAGCATTGCGCCAGTTCAACAGTGCAAGCGGATATGATGATATATTTATTCCGGCAATGTGCCAGTTAAGCGAATCCTATCAAAAATACCATGAAGAATTATCGGCGGCAGATAAAGTGTTTTTACAAAAATATCCGGGGTTAAAATAATATGCGGATAAAACGGTTTGAAAGTATAAACGAGGAGGTTCTATATGGAAAATATTTTAGAAATATCAAAACTAAATAAGTCTTACACAAATTTTTCATTGACAGATGTTTCATTTTCCCTGCCAGACAACAGCATCACTGGATTTATAGGTGTCAATGGTTCGGGAAAAACAACTACAATCAGGTCTATTTTAGGGCTTGTGAAATTCAATTCTGGAATCATTAAGTTATTTGGACAGGATATAAACAAAAATATAAAAACGCTCAAGGAACGTGTCGGCGTTGTATTAGATGAGGGCGGCTTCTATGAAGAATTTAGTATGTCTGAAATGAAAGGGATTGTAGCTCCGGCTTATAAAAACTGGCAGGAACAGGATTACAAAGATTACATGGAGCAGTTTGGATTAAACCCCAAGCAAAAGATTTCCACCTTGTCAAAAGGTATGAAGATGAAATTTTCTTTAGCATTGGCATTGTCACATAAAGCAGAGCTTTTAATCATGGACGAGCCGACAAGTGGATTAGACCCTTTAATTCGTAGCCAGATGTTAAAAATACTGGCAGATTACATTAAAAAAAGCGGCAGGGCTGTTTTCTTTTCAACCCATATCACTTCTGATTTGGAGCAAATTGCAGACAGGTTGATACTCATTGATAATGGGCGCATCCTTTTTCAAGAAAAAAAGGATACTCTGCTTGAAGCGTACAGGATTGTAAAAGGTGACAGCCGTTTGCTGAATACGGAGAGCAGGAAACTGTTTTTAAGTCTGAATCCAATGGATTGCAGCTTTATAGGATTAACCGATAAGCCGGAAGAGATTGCCAGAATCATGCCAGACGCTTTAATGGAACGCCCGACAATTGAAAATATTATGCTTGGAAAGATAGAAAGGGGAGATGCGTCATGACAACTCTAATGAAAAAGGACTTTATGCTGTTAAGAAAATATATACTGTTCATAATTGTAATCGTGTTTGTTCTGCCTGTTGCATTTGCATCAAAATCAAATGAAGTAAATATGGTTCAGTCAACATTGGCTTTTGCATTTGAGGTTATTTATTCTGAATTTCTGATATGCCGTTATCTGGCAATGAAAGAATACCAGTATCCAAAAACTGCAAGTTTTTTATGTACGCTTCCTTATACACGGAATATGCAGGTTGCCAGTAAATATTTGGCATATTTCATTGTGTTTGTATTTTGCTGTACAGCATATTGGATTGATACATTATTTGTTCCGAATTTAATCAGGCTGAGCCCGGAGTTGGTCATACCTGTCTTTTTTGTCGCTACCATTCTTTATAGTGTCTATATGCCTGTACAGTATCAGTTTGGATATGATAAATCAAAACTAATATTTATGTTTTTGTTGATTGCTTTTCCGTTATTGATTGCCAAGGCAAATACGGCAATGATTATGGAAATACTAACAAAGATAACCTTTCCAATAATGTTGATATTGACATTTGCAGTATTGCTTTTGTCTGTAATATCGTCAATTAAAATATTTAACGGAAAGGAATTGTAAGGGGAGACTATGGACGAACACAAAATATTCAAGACAGCGGCAATTCCCATTGTTTTATTGATTATAGGTTTGAAACATTATACTCAAAATTTGGTTGTCTCAATAGCTGTCGGAATAGGCATTTATGTCATTTCCTATTTCATAGACAAGCATATAAAAAAGAGGTAATGCCATGCTTAAAGCAATCAATAAAAAAGGTACAACCAGCTTGCGATTGAACTGTTAAAGAAAATATTTAATGGATATTATGAGCCGGGTGCAAAGCTCCCGCCGACGCGGGAATTGGCAAAGCAAGCCAGGGTGAATCCTAATACAATGCAAAGGGCTTTACAGGTATTGCAAGATGAAAAAGTACTCATAAAGCAATCCACAACAGGGAGATATGTCACAATAGACATTCAGCATCTTATCAGAATACGGAATGACATATTGGAACAAATAAACCAAATCTATCAAGATGAAATCAATTCATATGGAAACAGCTTTGAAAAATTTGGAGAAATCAGTTCCGATATGTAGCAGTAGCTTATAATGCCGCTAGTTTCTGAAATTAAAATTAATGTAACTATAAACCATGCATCACCCCATGTGGGAGAAAGGGGGAATCATTTATGCCTTGCACAGAAGCATACAGAGAACACATCATATATACGTTCAATGGCTATTGCAAGACTGTCATACGCTTTGCAGCTATCAACGCATGGCGTGACAGGAGCAGACGGCGGCAAAAAGAAATATCCCTTGAATACCTCACAGAAGAAAAGTTTTACCCTTTAGGCACAACAGACGAATATTTTGAAGCACCCTATGAAGAATACCCCGTTACGATATGCGGTCAGACAGTTATCCTCACCAATGGGGAGCTTGCCGCCGCCCTGTTATCTCTGCCGGAGAAGAACCGGGAAATCATTTTCCTTTACTTTTTCGGGCATTACACACA
>CAJTYV010000104.1 GCA_910584195.1 uncultured Ruminococcus sp.
ATGGATTCTATTTGACAGCTTAGACAGACACAAAAAGTTATCCCGAATATTTCTCAAAGAAATGCCGCTGTTGCTGGCTTTCTTTGAGGTATTCGGGATAATCTGACTTTCGGTATAACCGGTAGTTTAGCAGAAACTCTTGATTTGTTCATAATTATAGCGTTGATATTATTCGTTTGACCGTCTATAATAAAGATATGATTTAGGGAGGTCTGTTATGTTTGAATATATGACTGTGCAAGAAGCTGCAAAGGAATGGAGATTATCTGAACGCCGAGTACAGAAACTTTGTGCTGAAAACAGAATTGATGGTGTTGTTCACCTCAGCCGTGTATGGCTTATACCTAAAGGAACTGAAAAACCAATAGATGCACGTCGAAAGAAACGGAGGGATCGCATTGGTACGGATAGCGATATGTGACGACGATAAGGAAGCTGTCAAATATCATGGGGATATTGTGAAAGACTGTCTGCGCTCTTGCGGAATAGGTTATGAGATTGCAACCTATACACAAAGCAGCAATCTTCTTTTTGATATTACAGACGACCATTTTTTCTATGATTTGATTTTGCTTGATATAGAAATGCCCGGAATAACAGGTATGGAATTATCTGAAAAGATCAAACCTCATTTACCAAATGTAAAGATTATTTTTATCACGTCGCATATTGAATATGCGATTGACGCTTTTGAGCTTTCTATTTTCCGTTATGTGCCAAAAAGCGACCTAAGTAATCGTCTGGTGTCCGCTGTGGTAGACGCTGCAAAACTGATTGAATTAGAGGTTGGCAGGGAGTATATCATACAAGCTGCCGGACGCATGGAAAAAATACCGTACAAAGACATTTTCTATATCCAGCGTGACGGTGGAAAAAATTCTATGATATGTTCGCGTTTGGGAATATCGAAAGTTAGAAAAAGTTTGCAGCAGATTTTTGATGAACTGCAAGCACAGGAATTTATTTTCATTGACCGGGGTTATATCGTAAATATCATACAGATTATGAAAATCAGTGACAGCATGGCATATTTCAAAAATGGTGAAACGCTTCCGATCAGCCGTTCCCATTTGCAGGAAGTAAAAAAACAGATAAACAGGTTTTGGGGGGCGCATATATGATGACTTGGTATCAGATACTTTCATTCTTTTTTACAAATGGATTGCGGATATTTTTGGGGCTGTATCTTGTTATAACATTGCAGCAATTAGCTGGAAACAGAAAAAAAGCAAGCGTCATTTCTGTATGTGCAGCAGCCTTTATTACCGTGCTGTCCTGTTTCCCCATTCAACAATTTTATCTGACAGGTATAGAAATAATTTTTGTAATACTGATTGCATATTATCTATACGCGGCACAGCCCAGGGTGAGCCTGTTTCTCATTTTCTTTTATGAAATAGCGGTTGCTTTGTGGGAATTTATTCTATCGGCTGGGCTGGGGGTTATCTTTCAATCAGACCGTTTTCTTGATATGCGGTCAAATGGATATATAGCGGCAGTTTGGATTGTCCGGCTTTTTATGCTAGGAATTGCCTTTCTTACTGTGAAATCGCATAAAAGAAATGAAAATCTATCACCACGGGTAATAGCCGGAGTTGCAATAGCCGGTTTGCTGGGAGCCGTTCTTTTATCCGGGCAGAATACCATACCCATAAGTGACGATAGGCTGACAACTTGGATTATCTTCTCAATGCTAATTCTTGTAGCAATCTTATTTTTCAACCTTAACCGCCAATATGAAATGGAAAAAAAGATCATGCTGCTTGAAAAAGAAAAAAATGCGTTATTGGAGCATGACTATCAGACCCTTAAAAATGTTTATGCTGCTAATGCAAAATTGTTCCATGACTTCCAAAATCATATTGATGTAGTGTATCACTATCTGTTAAAGAATCATACAACGGAAGCCGCCCATTACATTGAAAATCTGCGTTCTCCAATACGGGAAATTACACAGACAGCATGGGTGGGCGACGAAGCCGTAGACTATCTAATCAACAGCAAGATTGCCCTTGCTGCTTCCCAAAATATACAGGTAGGTACAAACATTGAATTTCCACGCCGCACCAATATACAAAGTGTTGACTTAGTTGCGATTTTAGGTAATCTTTTGGATAATGCCCTTGAAGCGATAGAAAATGAGGAAGATAGATTTCGGTTTGTCAATTTAACAATCCGCCGCATAAATGATATGCTGGTTATCAAGGTGGAAAACGGGTGCAGTGCTGCACCTACCGAAATGAACGGAAGTTTGCAGACTTCCAAAGCAGATAAAACTTTGCATGGCTGGGGACTTCAAAGCGTCCGTGCCGCTGCTGAACGCTATGACGGGATTATCGAAACAGAATACAGCGATCAGATATTCTGCGCTGTTGTCACATTATCTTTTGAAGCAGTAAAGGCATAATCAATCTATCGGGAAAGCAGAGCGTCCATGCTGGCGGTCTGTTTTTTCATGGACAAAAACCTACCGATTATGGACAAAGCGGAAGAAATGTCGCTTTTGCAGTATGCTATGACTGTAACAGAAACTTACACACAAAACGAAATGGAGGTTATCTTATGCGTCATTTTTATTTTCGATTGATTTTGGGTATTGTCTGGCTGGCTGTTGCGGTTGTTAGTGCCGTGAAAGCAAATATTTCATTTGCCCCTCTGTATGCCTCGCTGGGTATCGTATTTCTATGGTCTGCTTATTCAATTTGGAAAAAGGAAAAGGACAAAATGATCTCTCGGAATTCTGATTGATCCTGCCAGCGAAACTCTGGCATTGGACTTTGACAAGTGGATATTATTCAAAATTGAAAAAATGGGTACAGAAAATAGACATAGTACTGTTGCTATGCCGGAAAATAAGGTATACTATTTATAGGATTATGCTGCATTACAAATCAACTTTCTCAGGGTGGATTCGAATGGCATATCCCATGCATCCAGATGTTGTAGCATCAGGATGTGATAGAGGCGGCAGTACCACATCTTAGTTGAACGGTGCCTGCCGTCTTCTAATTTAAAGTCTATTTTCTCACGCTTATTCGAGCGTTCAGCAGAAGTTCTTGCGTTATACTCTTTTTTCCATAGCGCACTGTCACGTGGCGGGATGTTTATTAGACGTGGATTATCTTTCATTGCAAGATGTACGGTTCGTCCGTATTTCGAATCAGAGCATGGGGTTTTACAGGAGCAACCGTATTTCCTGCTGGCAAGGGGACATCTGAATTTCACCCTTGCTTTTGAAATCTCAGTGCCATCATGATTCATTTTCAGCCCGGCTTTACAGATTGGAATGCCATCTTTGCCGATGGTGAAATCATCTTTGTATTTTTCTTTGATTCCACGCTTCTCGTTTAAGTCAATGAATGGAGTAATGCCTTTCCGCCTGCAATACAGGTAATAAGGCATTGCATCATGGGCTGAATCAAGCAGAAGTTTTTCTACATGAAAATCCGGAAGAAAGCTTTTCATCCGGAAAAATGCATGAAGGAATCCATGGGAATCATGCATGGATGCGGGATGCAGCAGGGGAAAAACCGGAAGATCACTATCTGAATCAGAAGCAACTAACATGTAAAGATCATATCCGTGGTAGAAGCAGCTGCGGGAAGAATCCCATCCGACATCACAGTCAGGCTGAGAGAAATAACGTTTACAATCACAGTCATGGATACCTTTTGAAGCACAGTCACAGACACGGTGTTTACGTTCTCTAGCAGAGGTTACAACGGGGGTGCCATCTCCGGCGATAGAAAGATGTGTATTGTTAATAACCCCCTTGTCAAGAGACTTGCGAAGGAATTCTTTTGTGTAGAGGTCAAAAAGAGAGCCGTAAGGCTGTTCGTCAATAGAAAAGGATTGGTTTTCAAGTGTTTCCAGCAACTGTTCAACAGTGGTTTTATCAACAGGCTGTGCCTTATATCCTTTTTTGTCAGGTTTTTTGACAGGAACCTTTAACTTGTGAAGGTGAGGGGACAGGTTTTTATCTTCTGAATCCCAGAGTTTAGAAAAGAAGTCGTAAAAAGTGCCAACACCGGGAGTATCATCTGTTTTAAAACCGCTAAGAAAGGCATACAGAGGATTTATTTTAAGCTGGGCAGCCCATTCGGTTATAGATGTGACCTTAAAATCAATGGACAGCAGATAGGAACGCTGCATGCAGGAAGGAGTTCTTGGTGCAGGACCATACTTGGAATATTTGCTTCGCATCATTTCGTCAGTGTAGGAAAGATCAAGATTCCAAAAACGATCAATAATGTCCCATGTGTCATGGGAAATGGAATCAGGATTCGGATAATATTTACGAAGATTTTCAACAACAAAGTTTTGGTAGTCGGCATGACTGCCACAGTTTACAGGTAACATAAAATCGCCTCCATATCGAAAAAAGATTGTCGCCGCAAACGGACGATACTTGTTAATTAACAGGCGCGAAGCGCCGCATTTTTCGATATATTTGTCAAGTGCTTTTGGCAAAAAAAGTGGGGGATTTTAATAAAAAAGGCATCTGAAAGCCTTGTGTTTATTGGCTTAAAGATTCCGAGAGATTATCA
>CAJTYV010000105.1 GCA_910584195.1 uncultured Ruminococcus sp.
CTGTTTCTATCATACAGGTTTGCTCCAGTTTTGTATAGGTACGCACTATCTACCGGTTACGTATTATCAGGAGACTACTTATATTTACTGTTATATTTAATGTGTATAATATAAAAATTCCAGATATGTTGTAGAGAGTATTAGATATGTTGTGTGACAGTTGTCGAAAAATGGCAGATATTGTATAATTATGAAACAAAAACATAATACGTTGTTATGTTAATTAACAAAACAATCTGCTCTTATTACACACTATGAGGTGCAAAATGGGAAATCTTGCAAAAATATTTAACAATGTCCGCAATAATAATATTAAAGCTATAAATAAGTCGATTGAAGATGTAGGTAACAGACACCATGCCATGTATATGGCTGGAATGATGTTTATGGATGATATGGACATAAACCATAGATTGCTGTTGGAAGTTCAAAATACGGTTGGTTTTCTTTATAGCGCTGTTAGTGATAACTGTTTAATGAAAAAGAATGTACATGACATGCTCCAAAGACAATGTCAAAACAAAATTATGTTTAACCAGAATTTTAAATCATTAACGGAAAAACAGTTGTCGGAAGTGGTATATCAGCAAGCGATGAAGTACTATTTTAAGATTGATGTAAAGAATAGTTCAGATTTTAGTTCATATTTTGATAAAGCCATCCAATATCGGACGGAGACTACTTTTTTTAAAAGTGATATTGAGCGCATTATAATGAAAATGAACGAAGATACGGAAATAATTATGGAAGATACAAGAAATATAGAATTCTTGATGAGAAATTACAAAAAGTTAGATAGATTTAATGGTAAATATTATCAAATCTTGAAACAATTAGCTGAAAGCATTAGAAACACAGTGTTACGGGATGACGGGTTTGAACAGGAATATTTCGACACAGTTCGCCGGATAAGTTCTGTAGTGCATCATATTTTTTCATAACAGGGAGGGGAATAAAAGATGGATGAGATTGGCATTGTAACTACATTTAATCCTGTAGACGCATTAGAAAGTATTTCAAAGATATATAGCACAAAGCAGCTTTCAAGGGTTGAAATTCTAAAGATACAGGCACAAACTGAAAGTTTCAGTATGTGGATATCAGAACAGAGAAGTGAAAACAAAGAAACGAGAGAGGATATGATAAAAAGTATAGAGAGTTACAGAAATAATATAGAACGCATTATTGACATGATTTTACAGGAGCCAGAAAAAACAAGCCTGTATAAAGATTATTTGGAACTTTTATTAAAATCCAATAATGAGTTAACTATACAGATGAGTAAGGTACGAATAAGAAAGTAATAGAGGAGACTGATCATGAAGTTTCAGGTTATTAATATAGGTTTAATCATTTCATTATTAATAAATTTTATTATTTCTCTTGTTTTTATAAGTTTATTTACAACAGATTTTGCATCAGGAATAGGTGTCACAGTGCTTATATTTGCATGCTCGATTGGAGTTTTATATACACCGATTGGAGATTGGTGGTATAGAAGGATTGCATTAAATCTAAGAGAGCCTGATGAATTAGAAAGAAGAAGAATAGAACCAATTTATAATGAAGTTTATAAAAGAGCATTAGCGGCATCTCCGAATTTACCTAAAGATATCAGATTGTTTATTTATGACGATGATGATATTAATGCGTTTGCAATTGGACTTAAGACGATTGCTGTGCATCGGGGGATGCTTGTCAATAATATATATGACAGTGAGATATCGGCAATTTTGGGACACGAATTTGCACATATAGCGAATGGTGATACATTCTGCACTATTTTAGCTGTTCAAAGCAATATTATCGTATCTACTATCCGAACTTTATTCTCTTTCTTTATGATAATTACAGCTAAAATTATTGGATTTGGTGTTTCGCTTGCTTTCGAGACAGAGCAGGGTGCAAAAAACGGATTCACAATAGCAGATGCTTGCGTTAGGGGAATGAATTGGCTGATAGATAAATTCGTGTTAATCTTAGTTTTTATAAGTGTGATGATAGCACAGTACAGCAGAAGACAACACGAGTTGGCAGCGGATAGCTTTACTGCAAAATTAGGATACGGACAATCCATGATTCACTTTTTTCAAAGATATATGGGTTCTTGCAGTACAAGTAACAAATTAAGCCTTTCGTATTTATTATATGGAACACATCCCAGCATGCAGGTAAGGATAGCAAATTTACAGAACAGCATTAATATGAATGCTATTAGTATGAAAAGTTAGGATGTATATATTGCATAAAGGAGCGTCTATACAAAATGATAATGCAGAAAATGGCACAAAATGACCGAGAAGAAATTATCAGTGAATTAGAGCAGTGCCGTGAGGATGAACGAAATTCACAGCTACAGATGTTACAAGTACTGGTAACGGCCGGTACAATTCTCACATTGATTATGGGTGCAAATGCATTTGGCCAAAAAATTGATGAGGAAATTAATGGGAGTATTTTGTTCCATCTAAGCAATTTGATCCTTTGTACAACATTTGGATATATTACTTCCTTGGGGATAAATTCGGTTTTGCGATATCATTATATACGCAGTCTGGAAGATAAATTGTCCGGCTTACATATAACAAGTCATAAAAGGCCTGTGTTGATTCACTGGAATAGTTTCAGCTCATCAATTACTACAAGAAATCCAAAACATATGTATTAAAAGTTTCCCAATTTGTCGGACTATAGAAATGAGCCCGTAATCCGGCAAAAATCGCCATTTATGGTTATTTGATAGCCATGTGACGGCAAAGAACTGTGGAACAGAGGGGATTTTAAGGGGGATTCCCCTGGCTTTTGGCCTGAGTTCTTTGCAAAATATACCCTAAAATCCTTGTATATATAGTCCTGATATTGTATAATAGGACTATATAAAGGAGTGATTTTTATGGCAGTTCCACAAGATATCCGTGCCGTCCCAAGACCCGTGAACACCATCGTGGATGACAGCGGCAGGGATGGCCCGAAACGGTTTGCCGTAAGGCAGAGGGCTTCGTCAAAATACGTGCCCGGCGGCAACCCTCAGCCGCGCAACGGCAGGGTCATCGGCCATATCATCAACCACCGCTATGTGCCGGTCAGCAGCCCAATGGCATCGGAAGACGCAGATATGCTTTCCTATGGGGCATCCGCGCTTGTAAAGGCCGTCACTGGAGACCTGTTTTCGAATCTCCTTGATGTCTTTGATTCGGGTGAGGCGTATGCCATCATGTCCATGGCAACCCTGAAGGTGGTGAAGCCCCGGATCACCGCAAACAGGATGTCCACCCATTACAGGCGCACATTCGTCTGCAGGGACTACCCGGGCGCTGCCCTTTCCAAAAATTCCATTACGGATCTTCTGCAGAAGATTGGACAGGACGGCAGGCGGCGCAAGCGCTTCTACCAGCTGCGGCTTTCACAGGTGGCAGCAGACCACCATATAGCCATTGATGGCACCTTAAAGCAGGACACCAGCAGCGTGAATGACCTTTCGGCGTTTTCATACAAGGCAAGGACACGGGGGTGCAGCGAGGTCTCCGTCCTGTACGCCTATGACATAGAGCTCATGGAGCCGGTGTGCGCCGAGGTCTTTCCCGGAAACAGCATCGACGCAAGCTCCTACCCTGCCTTCATCCGGGACAATGACATCAGGAAAGGGATCATCGTTGCGGACAAGGGCTTTCCTCCCAGTAAGATCAAGGAAGAGCTGGAAAAGAGGCCTGACCTGCATTTCCTGACGCCCATCAAAAGGAACGACGCACGGATATCCGACAACGGGATGCTCTCTTTCGAGGGCGTGCTGAACGGGATAGGCGCCCATGTCCTTTATAAGAAGAAACAGATCAAAGGCGGCCGCTATCTGTATGCTTTCAAGGATGCAAAAAAGGCGGCGCAGGAAGAAGCTGCGTTCCTCGCAAAGGCGGAAGGCAAAGCTTTTGATACGCAAAAGTACGATAAGCAGAGGGCTGTGTCCGGCGTGATCGTGTTCGAGTCGGATCAGGACCTCGACCCCAGGACCGCGTATCTGTGCTATGATGACAGATGGCTCCTGGAGCTGGTGTTTAACCAGTACAAAAGCGATGAGTGCCTCGACCAGACGGGCGTCCAGGGAGATTTTTCGGTAATCGGGGCTGAGTTCGTAAACTTCATATCCACCGTGGCCACCTGCCGCATTGTCCGTAAAGCAAGGCAGTCCGGACTGCTTGACAAAATGACTTATGGCGACCTTATGGACGACCTGTCCTCAGCGTGGCGGAGGACAGATGCACCAGCTGTCCCAAAGTCAGATGATGGCTGCTGGGTACATACCCTGCAGTGCGTATTTGAAGAGCTGGAAGCACTCGGGCTGTCAGAGCCGGCGCCGAAACCAGAGCCGAAAAAACGGGGGCGAAAACCGAAGCCCAAAGATCCCAATCCTAAACCAAAACGTCCACGGGGACGGCCGAGGAAAGATGCAAGCCAGTCTGCCGGAAGTCTATAGTCCGACAGATTGGGAAACTTTTA
>CAJTYV010000106.1:0-2104 GCA_910584195.1 uncultured Ruminococcus sp.
TCATCGCCTTCTCTCGGTGGAAACATTCCTGAAGAACAAGGTTTCGCTCACGACAGAGGAATGCCGGACGACTTCAAGCACTTCCTTGAATTGCACCCCGGCATGAGCTTTGAGGAAGCCAAACGCCGCTTTAAGGACGAGCAAAAAGCCAAGCAACAACGCAAAGGTCCTAAACTGCACTAATCAAAAATCCACCGAGAGAAGATCGTTTCTTTCGGTGGATTAACTTTGTTTTTTTGTGTAATAGTTCGACGAAATAATTTCGTTCTTAGCTCATAAAGTCTGTCCAATATCTATTTTTCTTTGCCTACAAGCCATTGCATACTCATATTCAAAGCCATTGCTTTGATACTATTTGGTGCCTCCGATTACATTAGTTAAAATTATCAATGACAAATGCCTGTCCAATATTTGATGTCTGATTATTTATAATTTAGACGAATTTTTGCTCTCCCTTTTTTCTTTGTTTCGTAGGTATCTAGTAGCCAACTCATGATATGATGAGTCTGATTTACTTAAAAATAATTTGCGTGTGTCGCTGTCGATATCATATTCATCGATTATATCGAAAGTGTTTTGGAGCATTTTAATCTTGACATTGATTCGATCTATTCGTGACGATGTAAACCCCTGCTTTGAAGCCATATCTTCAATTACTGAAAAATCGAGCACTATTTCTTTAAATAGTTTAAGTGCTTCAGGGAGATTTGTCAGAGACAGTTGTCTTTGACATTTTTGTATCAGGCTATGGACGAAAACAAGCATTTCTGAAAGTTTTTGCCCTTCAGATGTTTGTGGGAGTTTATCCCTACGCAAATCCCTAATCTTATACCAAGTTTTTTTATCACGGATATCATTAGCCACGGCTTCCCCCTCATTGTCTACGCTGGTTACATGCCAGGCACAACAAAATGAGCAGTAGTAGCTTCTGGACGGGACTTTCCTAGACAAAGAGGCTATTTCATCTCGATTGAACTTGATGAAATTATCTGCCTTTGCTTGAGTTTCAAAGAGCATCTTTGGATGTCTGCATCCAATGCAGTATACACGGTTCTTCGTTGGCTTCATTGTTTTAGAATCGTTTCCCAGCGGTCTATTTTAGCGTCTAGCGTAAAATGGGTGTTTGTTGAACTGGAACTTGGGAGAGAAACGACACGTATATGTTTCGGTAGTTCATCTATATTTATATATGTTCTAAAATAAGTTGAAGCTTTGTCTCCGTTTAGACCGATGACACGAATATTTGGATGCTTTGAAATAAACCCTAATATATCATTGATAGTTAAGTTTTCGATGTCTGAATCGAGACTACTGATTCTTTCTGCTGATTTGAGCACATCCCACAAAGCGATATGGTGTTTCTCCAAAAATCGTAGCCTATCTTCGTAAGCGAGTGGCATACTTTCGTCAAACAGACTTGACATGATTTTCCAGAATTGGTTACCCTGATTCGCATAGTAACATTGTGTCTCCAATGATACTTTGCCCGGCAATGTCCCTAAGATCAGAAATTCCGATTCTGAATCGGCGATGGGCGCAAGACCCTCTGTGACAACGCTGGATGTCGGGACTTTTGTCATGATGACTTCTGTCTCTGACGTATGTGCCGGGGTGGAAAGCGATGTTTTTTTACAATTTGAATGTCGGATATACCATGATTGTTTTTTACCGCCGGGTTGCTCTGCATTAGGAATTTTGCCATCTCGCAGGTGTTTGCGTAAAGTTTTTCCTCCGTCGGAAGGCAAAGCCCCGTTTTTAGCTAAATAGGCGGCAACTTCACTGGGCCCCACATGATTTAATCTGTTTGATTCGAGGTATTCATCAATCAGATATATGATTCTGTTTATGTCTGCCATAGCTGAAATATTTGTTTTACGGTATTATCATTTTTATGGGGTTATTTAAAAATTCGGTCTTTATAAGGCGTAGATTCAACGCCATTTACTTGAAGTTTACGAACAAGTCCGTCAAGTAGAGCAAGACAGATTCTCTTAAAGATTGCAGTGTTGCCAACCCATTTTACAAGGGTCGGACTAACAGCATAGTAGGTGCGTATGAAAGCGCGCCCATACCAAGTTTCGGCGAGTGTGTAATCGCGGAATCT
>CAJTYV010000106.1:2204-4455 GCA_910584195.1 uncultured Ruminococcus sp.
GTAAACGACTGAAGGTTTACGTTGAGAACTGTTATATAGAAGCCGTATACGTCTATTTCCAATTCTCCATTGGATTTTTCGATAGCCTTTTTTCCGGCAGATATTATCTCTGTGACTCTAAGGTTGTCAATACTTGAGGATAATCCGATGGCTTTCATCTTTATAAACCATGCCTGGGCATTGTCGCAGTCAATTTCAAGAATACGATTAACATATGACTCCGCTTCATCAACATTTAAACTGTCAATGGCATTCTGAGCAAGAGACAACAAGTTTGGAACTTTGTCCGATTGATCAATCTTGACTTTCCCTTCAATGTTGACAACTCCTTCGACCATCATTTTCTTGGCTTCTTCAACGGAGTATTTGGTTCCGCATGACTGACATACGAATACACCATCTTGTTTAAGGATATTTGTGCTTCCGCACATTTCACAGGTAAGTGGTTTCATGAGGATTTACAGTCTTGTGAGGGTTTATTTTTGACTTGATTTTCCAGAACGTTTGGCAATGGCATAAATGAGACAGCCGTTAAATGCCATTAGACAGAGGATAGCAATGATTCCCCAATTGTCTTCTAACTGAGAAGGCATTAATAGTCCCATAATAAATTCTATTAAAGTAAATAACGGAATGATAAAAGCCAGAGATGTTGTAAATGCAGATTTAAAAGACCCTTTGTTGACCCAGTAGGAAAACAAGGCTGCAACGCAGATTACAACTGTATTTATTCCCATATTGAACATGGGATAGCAGGATAATATCAATCCGGCTACGATATTTATCATCAGAAAGATGACATATAAGATTGGGAATATTTGTTTCATATTATGGCAAAGGTGGTGGTGTAATAGAATTGATTAACGATGCTAATGTCGGAATCTGAGAGATAGGAAGCCAAGCAGACATTCCAATCGTCCACGCAAGCGTGGAACCATCGACAACACCACTTGAGATGTAAGCCGAAATACTCTCGGTCGTTAGATTGGGGACTTGTTGACCATCTATCAGCAAATAGTATGTCGGAGCGGACTGAGGGATGGGCGGCACATGAGGATTGGTGTTTAGATACTGGCCGGCAATATTACCGGCTGCATTACCCACGCCCATCCCAGCTCCGAGACCTACGCCTAACCCCATCATCTGACCTCCTGCGCCATCATTGTTAGCAGCGGCTTCAAGGACGTTGAAACTACGTTCCATTTGGTATACATCGCGTCCGGTAATACGAAGACGCGCGGCAAGATCTTTGGCGTTTTTTAGCTTAATAACACTTTCGTCATCCTGAGGGAAAGTAATTGACATTATCGAAAATTCGATAATTGAAACTCCGTATTTCCCAAGTAGTTGATTGAGTTGCTCATTAATGGAATCAGACATTGACAACAATAATGTATTGATGTCAAGAATTGATATGCCGTTGGTAACAATTTGCCTCGCGAGCAAAGAGTTTAGGGCGGAAATGATTCTGCCCTTATAAAATTGTTCAATCTGTTCAGATGTAAACGCCCCCATGCTGCCGATAAGAGTTTCCAAGAAGATACGGGGATTAGTGACACGGATACCATATTGACCATGAGCTCGAACAGGCACAATAATATGATACCGAGGATCTTCAATTTGAATTGGGTGCGGAGTGCCCCAGGGAAGATTGAGTTTTGCTGTTTGATTTATAAACCATACCTCGGCTTGGAACGGAGATTCCGAGCCAAAAGGCAAGTTTATAATCTTATTAAGTATCGGTATATTTTCAGTATCAATTCTATATGTTCCCGCAGTAAATTCATCACAGATGGCACCTCCTTTTACAAAGAAAGCTGTTTGAGCTGGGTGTACCACAAGCTGAGTACCCATACGCAGGTCATCGGAGTCGAACTTATGACAAAGTTCACCATCAACCGTTTGATATTTTACAACGTCTATTATTGCCATATACTCAACTTAAAACTGACCAAAAGCCCACTTGGTCATAAATAAAAAAGAGGCGTGGGCTGCTATGCCACGCCTTTACGGATAGGTGGTAGGAATACCTGTATATGAAGATGTGGAAATAACAGCTCCACGCCGTATGGCATGGAGACTGTCATGACTTTCTCTTGCATATACTTGGATGTAAGTTTCCTACGCTTTATCCGTACAAGCAGAAGACATAACGCCTCTTTGATTCAAAAATGTTTGGACAGACCACGGCCTATCCGACTGCAAAGTTACGAAAATATTTTGATATTTTAACCCTAAGGTGTGGTGACCC
>CAJTYV010000107.1 GCA_910584195.1 uncultured Ruminococcus sp.
TCCAGCTCCATCACCGTCATAACCAATTCCCTTACCTTTCCAAAATTCATACCAACGGCATGGTATGTACCGCCGGGGAATCCCCCGGCCGACGCGCCCCAGACCTCAACAGCCCTCCGGCAGCATATAGCAAGACAAAAAAATAAGGCATCCCTGCCCCTCAACAAAAACGCCCTTACAGCCTCGTCACAAAATCCAGCGAAATCCACCCGTTCCGCTCCCTCTTATACGACTTCAAAAGCCCCCACTTCCCGGCTGATTATTCTAATGCTTGGGAGCCATCTATTTAAAGCTTGAGAGCCATCTGGATCCAGTGTATTTTAAAGCTTGGGAGCCACCACTATATATTGTGGTCATCCAAATATATTGCTTAAGATAAGATCCCTCTTTTAAGATGTGTTTATGAAAAGTACCCGTACTTTT
Source organism: uncultured Ruminococcus sp. (assembly GCA_910584195.1). Lineage (GTDB taxonomy): Bacteria > Bacillota > Clostridia > Oscillospirales > Ruminococcaceae > Ruminococcus. The sequence continues at coordinate 424 of CAJTYV010000107.1, forward strand.
CAAATACATTTTAAAGGAGGTTTTCTATGTTTAAGAAAACAAAAGTAAGACAGATCCTTGAACTTCTTCACAAGGATCTAAGTGCCAGAGAGATCTCTAAAACTTTGAAGGTCTCTCGTAATTCTGTTGCATTTGTGAAAGAATCTTATGACAAATGTGACAAAGACTGGGATGAAATATGTCTGATGAACGATGACGAGATCTATCACCTTTTTTATCCCCATACCTTCAGGCCAAGAAACAGATTTGCTCCAGTGGACTATTCGTATGTCCACAGTGAATTGAAAAAGGTCGGGGTTACAGAAATGCTGCTATGGGAGGAATACTGTGAAAAGTGTAATGCACAAGGGATTTCCCATTGCTGTTATGCTACATTCGCAAATGGCTATAAACGCTTTATAGCTGATAAAAATTATACCAGTCATATCGAACACAAACCGGGAGTAACTCTGGAGGTTGACTGGTCAGGTCCTACGATGAGCTACATGGATCCTGACAAACAGGAACAGCAAACGGCATATCTGTTTGTTGCGGCTTTTCCGTACAGCCAGTATACCTATGTAGAGGCTGCCGCTTCTATGAACCAATCAGACTGGCTGTCGTGCAATGTCCACATGCTGGAATTCTTTGGCGGGACACCTGTAAGGATTGTCTGTGACAACCTAAAAACAGGCGTGATCAAACACCCGAAACATGGAGAGGTCGTGCTGAATGATTCCTATTTATCTTTTGCAGAACACTACCAGGTTGCAATTATGCCGGCACAGGTAAAGAAACCCAAACAGAAAGCAAGTGTCGAAGGCGCGGTGGGAAAAATTGCAAGAAAGATCATCGGCATGCTCAGAAATGAAACTTTTCATTCTATAGAAGGGCTTAATTCGGCAATCAGAAAAGTGCTTGACAGGCTAAATGACAAACCCTTCCAAAAGAGAAACGGCAGTAGAAAAACAATTTATGAGCTGGAGGAAAAACCATATCTCAGAACCCTGCCAATGCTTCCCTTTGAGATCTGTGAGTGGTCATATAATCACAAAGTAGGCCCGAATTCCCATATATGGTTTCACAAGGGACAATACTCTGTTCCAAGCAGTTACATAAATAAATACGTTGATGTGCAGTATAACAGTTCTCTTGTTTGTATCTACGCCTCACATCAATTAGTAGCTGAGCATAAACGTATTCCCACAGGCATTCGGAATGCGAAAAGAACAGAGATGTCCCATCTTCCATATCCAATATACACTCCGGATACAATGGAATCAACGCTGAATAAAGCAGAAGCTATTGGCAACAGTACAAGAACCGTGATAGGCAGGTTGTATGACAATGCAAAAGTAAAAGAACAGGCTCTTGTAGATGCAAGAACCGTATTGGATATCGCTGGTGTATATGGTAAAGATATCCTTGAAACAGCTTGCAGCCTTGCACTTAAGGACTTTCATCTGATTACTTACAACACGCTTATGCCTTATGTGAAAAGAGCTGCAAAAAACAGAAAAAATGATCTTACAAAAAAGAACGTAAAAGATCATAAGCAGGGAATCGTAAGAGGTGCGGATTATTATAGAGAGGATGGTAAAAATTTATGAATACAGAGATCAAGAAACAATTATCAGTATTAGAACTCAGTGATTTAGTGGCTGTGATCGAGGCTCAGGAAAAAGAAGTATCTTTTGTTGACCTGACTTACAATGAGAGACTTTAGCATCTGCTCTCAGCTCTAATAACAGAACGGCAGAACAGACTGATCACCAGGCTGACAAAGAATGCAGATTTAAAGTATCCCAATGCAAGCCTTGAAACTTTAGACTGTGATGCACGAGAGATCAGTAGGGAGAAAATCGCAAATCTTGCAACCATGGGATTCGTAGGTGCTGCAACAAACCTGATCATTACAGGCCCGACGGGTGCCGGGAAAACCTATCTTGCATGTGTCCTGGGTGTAGAAGCATGTAAACAGACTCTCCGGACGTGTTATATCAGAATGCCGGATATGCTGGGACATTTTCAGGCCCACAAAGATAACCTCAGAGAGCAGGTACGATACCGGAAGAAACTGGGAAACTATAAAGTGCTGATCATAGATGAATGGCTGAACTATAAGATCAATGAGAAAGAGTCAAAATTCATATATGAGTTGGTAGAACAGCGTTGTGGAAATAATCCGACGATCTTTGTCGGGCAATACGAGGTCTGTGACTGGCATGAACGGTTAGGCGGCGGAACCCAGGCCGATTCTATTATGGACCGGATCATACATAACTCTTATTCCATACCGACTACCGAAAATAACCTCAGAAAGCTGTACGATTCTCAAAAAGCCAGAAAACTTATGGAGTCCTTAAACTCATAAAAACGCAGATTTATTTTTGTATGTGGCAGACGATAAATCAACCGTTAGCAGGAAACACTGATGACTCTTTAGATGCCACAACATTTATTCCTTTTATCAGGAGGTTTTTAATGAAAATAAAGTTAGACGAACCGACCATTCCTAATGATATTCGACAAAAAATACGAAATCTACGAGTATTGCTTGATCTGGCAGACAATTTAAGGGATGAAATCCTGGCATGGTATACAGCCGAACTAAAATCTTATGATTTCAGAGCTGATGCACAGCAAGAATTATTTAATCCTGGAACAGGAACCACTGTTGAAGGGATATCAGAACTTGCCATCATGGAGGCACTTTCCGAGCTTCAGATTTTTAATGAAGTAAGAAAGAAAAAATGAGGTGAAATTTATTTGCCATTAATTTGAAGCTGTTATTTTAAGCTTTGTTCAAGTTTTATGCAAAAGATTGTCTCGGTGATTTCGATTAGCAGACAAAGAGAGGGCAGAGCCGGTCATCAAAGGTTCTGTCTTCTTTCGTTCAAAAAGAGAATATGCTGGAAAAATAAGATTTCGAGGAATTTCGTATCAGCATAGCTGGCCAAAGGTCTGCTTTGTTATTTCTTAATTTTATTCAGGAACATTCCAAAATTACTCTGGACAATCCATGATATTTTCAGTACAACTATATCTTGTATCTTATAGATGGCCCCCAAGCATTAAAATCAGGACGGATTTTGGGTGGCTCTCAAGCTTTAAATTGGTGGCTCCCAAGCATTAGAATAATCAACATAGCTGTGTATTTTGATGTATAGGCTTATTCGCCTTCAATTAGTCCCAGAATCCATTCAATCCAACCTCTGATTGTTGAGGCTCGGCGTTTGAACGTTTCGGGAGAGCCAACATTGTAAACACCACAATTTTGCATAATTTGCACGATCATATTTATGTTCGGCATTTCACCGCACTGAAGATGAATTTTCAGCGTTTCATTAAAAGCTCTATGACGAAGAATAGCTGTAGCAATTGCAATTTGCCGTTCCCGGTAAGGCATTTTCATTACGCGGTGACCAACATCAGACAGAGAAAAATAGACAAAGCCGTCTGAATGCCTTTCGCCTTTCTCTATAAAGCCGAGGTAATGACCGGCAGTGGTATAATAGTTTGTCTGCCGCTCTCTGAAAATGTACCTGTTGGTTATGTCCTGCTTCGTCATATCTCTTTCTGATAACATTTCCATAAGATTGACAATTCTTTTCATGCTGTCTGCTTGAGGGAAAGCCACTTCTGCCTCTGAACAGATTGGAGTATTCTCAACAATAGTTTGTATGTCAGCAAGTGTAATTTCCGGAGAAAGGATGTAGTTCTTTTGTTTTACAAGCGACAAAGAATTATAATTTTCCGGATCGGTAAATTCATATTGATACAAATAGAACACACCATTTGAAAAAACGAGAAAAACTGGTTTGATTTTTTTGGTAACACGCCCGCACCACGCCCGAAAAGGATAGTAAAGCTGCCTCACCAAGAAATCATTTGATATATCGCGCTTTGCCTCAAATAAAGCAAGGCAACTACGGCCTTCGTATGCTGCATCAATCTCAATTTGCGAGTTGCGGACATCAACGGCTTGCTGCTTTCCATCAGTTGAAATATTAAAACTAAACTCCCCGGAACT
>CAJTYV010000108.1 GCA_910584195.1 uncultured Ruminococcus sp.
TCCGTTAAATTCAGGTTTTTCTCAAAAACCGGAAGTACAATCTTAATTGTATTTTCCGACACTTCAAAATCCGGCTGCTTCAATCCTTCTTCATAGAGCTGCTTTATCCGTGTAATTCCTGTACCGAATATTTCGACAAACCCCAGCCTGTAAAATACATTCGCAAGATTCCTATTTCTTAAGACGGAAAGTTTCCCCGATAAATACTCATCTTCCGTTATTCCGGAAGGCAGTCCTCCCGGAGAAATAATTTCTATTCTGTCGTCAAACATCGAAACTTTTATCTGTGACTCCACATCCCACACCCTGTGAATCAGCGCGTTTGCGATTGCTTCTCTAAACGCGGCCTCCGGTATTTTTTCTACTTTTTTCCTTTCGGTGCCTTGTATTTCTTCATATTGATAATAATCTTTGAATACCTCCGATACTTTTTCGTAGTCTGACAAAATGGATATATGATCAAATGTTGCTCTCTTATGAATCACACTGATGTTCTCACCGAACCTCATTATATCAATTCCCGGAAAATGATTTTTATCCGCCAAAATACCAGCCGCATTATTATATCCGGTAGCGCTGTTATATAAATTCAGTGTTTTCAAGGTATCCTGATTAAAAGTTTCAATTTGAATACATTCTTTTAATTTTTGACATAGCGTATCAAAAGTCAGCTCTTGATCTTTACACGGCAATTCTTCAAACCTGATATTTTTTCCTTCTAAAATCAGTCTTGACAGCTCCAGTGTGTCAGCCTCTATTGTTGCAGTATCATTTCGCTTATATGCTTTCGATTTATATAAATATGGCTTTTGAAGCCCGCTTTTTACAGTCAGTTTTATCGTTCTGTCATTATTCTGCAATTCCAGTGTATAATCAGGCTGCGGAGTAATGCTGTCATTGATTTTATTTTCGATATCAAGACACGCCTGTCTTGCATCCGGCAGTCCTTTGATATTACCATTGTCATCCATGCCAAAAAATATTTCTCCACCATCGTAATTCGAAAAGGCACTTACTGTTTTTAAGAATGTATTTGTAATCATTTCTTTGAACTCAGTTGTTCTTGTTTCACGCATACATTGGGCTCCTTTTCCGATTTTATTGCTTATATTATACATAGGAATACGCAAAAAATCAATCGTATTTTTTTACGATTGATTCTATCCATGTTCTGTTGTTTCTGTGTCTGGAGCGGCTTCTGTTTTTCTGCCTGTACCTGCCGGATGCGGCTCTTGGGGAGCCATTTGCCTTTTTGCTCCATCGCCCGGCGGAAGAAACGGCGGATTTGTTCCCGCTCCGCTGGACGATGGTAATCTTCTCAGATTTCCTGCCTGGGTGTGCCGCTGGCGGGCGGCAGATTTTCCTATTTCTTTCTTACCGGAATCCATAGTTCACAGAATAGACCGCTTCTTCCTTTTTCAAAATATATTTCATAGTCGGTTTCTGCTTCCGATTCATACCCCATTTGCGGCAAAAATTCCTTATAGAACCTTGACCAAGTATCACCAATGCAATCACCATCTTCACCAATGCAATCAAATACAACATAAGTTCCCGGTTTCACGTCCCAGATGATATAACCTGCTTTTTCCATTTCAACGATATCAAACTCTGATGTAGCTCCATCGATCAAGACGCCAATACCATATTCAAATGTACCCTCTCCTTGTTTTGTAGGAGAACATAACCCATACAAGTCGCGCTTTCCTTCCGGCCTCAGATTGCGAATCGCTTCTACTAAATTTTTGTCATGGCACTCTTCCCAAAAGTCAGGAATATCATGATTTTCCTCATCATTAATAATCTCATTTCTAAAACTTCTCGCTAATGCAATAAATTTCAGCTCTTTTGTTTGTACGATTCTGTAATCCATACTTTTACCACCTTCCACAATTATTTTAATGACAAGTGGATTGAAAAGTAAGAGCTTCGCAGATTCTTCTCTCGCAAATTTAGGCGCGATTCCATGAAACCTTGTAAATGCCTTTGTAAAACTTTCTGGCGTTTCATAGCCATATTTTAGAGCAATATCTGTTATTTTTGCATTTGTTTCTACGATTTCTCTCCCGGCTAATGACAGCCTGCGCTTGCGGATATAGGCATTGGCAGTCATCCCTGTAAGAAAACTAAATGCCCTGTGGAACTCATAGCTTGAAGTGTGCACCTGCTTCGCTGCATCTTCATAGTTGATTTCCTCCATAATATGCTCTTCCATATAAGTAATGGCCTGCTGTATTGCTGCTATCCACTCCATACTTTTTTCCTCCTGTTGAAGTCTATTATAGAAGCAATTTGAAAGGATTACATTTCCTGGCTTGCGAAAAGTTGTCAGGTGAAGAATCCGATTTGTCACTGGCTCCATTATACGTTATGGCCTTGGAGAAGTATGGCTGTATCTCGGAAAACCTGCCCTTGCTTTCCCAAATGCTCTTTCATCAAATTCATAGCCAATTCCATTTGTGGGCTTATCCATTTATTTTTGTGATAAATATAAAAAGAATGATACTTTTTTTCATCAAGTTCCGTTTTAATCGGCATAAGAGAACCGTTTTTCAATTCTTCCCCGATAGAATATGTGGGAACAACTGCAATTCCCAAATTATTCATAACACATCTTTTTACCGCTTCTATACTCTGTACTTTCATGGGCGCATTGAGAATGATGTCTTTTCCGGCAAGGTATTTATCCATATCCAACTGATAATAACCGTCCGGCTCATTGCAAATCAAACTAAACGGCTTGCGTTGGTGCGGCGTAACAAAGTCGAGCAGACTTCTGTCTGCAAAAGGGGACGCAACAAGAACCGCTTTATAGTTACCAAGCTGCTTATGTATGACGCTATCGGGATAACTTTCTTTTTCACAGTTTATGCCTATGTCGGCAGTTCCGTCCACAACAGACTGATTGATTTCCCCGGACTGTATGGAATTGATTACAAGCTGCACATTAGGGGCTTCATGTGCAAATGCCCGGATAAACGGCTGCATGTTATAGATTAAAATGGAGTCCGGGATTGCCAGTTTTAAAGAGCCGGATATTTCAGAAAGGCTTTTGCCATAATTTCCGATTTGTTCCGCTCCCTGTAAAATCATATCAATATTATTGAATTTTTTTATTCTTTTTCTCATGCTATTATAAAACGGTAGAGAATAAATAGCAATCAGTTTTCAAGGAGGTACCATATGAATTTCAAGTTTAGTACAGACGAGCAGAAAGTGATAGACCTTATCCACGAATTTGGTGTGAATGAGGTTGCACCGTTGGCGGCAGAAATTGACGAGCAGGAACGTTTTCCCCAAGAACACCGAAACAGACTGGCAGAATTAGGCATGATGGGGATTTGTTACCCGAAAGAATACGGCGGCGCAGGACATTCCTATCTTGCCTATATCGCCGTAATTGAGGAATTGGCAAAACATTGTTCCACTACGTCCGTCATGTTGTCAGACCACCATTCTTTAGGCTCTTTCCCTCTTTCGGAGTTTGGCACAGAAGAACAGAAACAGAAATACCTTGTGCCGCTTCTGAAAGGAGAAAAATTAGGCGCATTTGCAGTAACAGAGCCGTCCGCAGGAAGTGACTTAGGCAATCAGCAGACGACCGCTGTTGATATAGGCGACTATTGGCTACTGAATGGTTCAAAAATCTTCATCACAAACGGCTTTTATGCAGATACCTATTTTGTTACCGCTATGACAGACAAAAGCCAACGCAGCAGAGGTATCTCCGGCTTTATTGTAGAAAAAGGCACTCCCGGTTTTACTTTTGGAACAAAGGAAAAGAAAATGGGTATCCGTGGTTCTGCGACATACGAGTTAGTTTTCACGGATTGTAAGATACCAAAAGAAAACTTATTAGGCGAATTAGGCAAAGGCTTCAAAATGGCACTTATGACCTTAGACGGCGGACGTATCGGCGTAGCGGCACAGGCATTAGGTATCGCACAGGGAGCGATTGACCATTGTAAAAAATATGTAACAGAGCATATGCAGGGAGAGCAGAGAATCTCACAATATCAGTTTACACAGTTTGAACTTGCCGATATGCAGACAAGAGTTGACGCAGCACGTTTGTTAGTATATCGTGCGGCACAGGCAAAACAGGATCACGAGCCTTTCTCACATCTCGCGGCTATGGGTAAGTTATATGCGGCAGAAGCGGCTACAAACGTGACACGCCGTTGTGCGCAGCTTGCTGGCTTCAACGGATATTCAAGAACTTATCCATTTGAGCGTTTCATGCGTGACGCGAAAATCACGGAAATATACGAGGGGACAAGCGAGGTTCAGAGAATGGTTATTTCCTCATATATGGGAATTAAATAAGACAAATACATAACGGTATATTTGAGTAAAAGTTTCCCAATCTGTCGGACTATAGAGATCCGACAGACTGGTTTGTATCCT
>CAJTYV010000109.1 GCA_910584195.1 uncultured Ruminococcus sp.
TTCATTGTAATGCATTTTCTCCCAAAAATTGGATTGGAAACAGCTTGTCCCATCGCAAATTTTAACAGGTTGTCTTTACACCATCGCCGCCGGAAAAGGCTTGTCCTACTAACAATCCAGTGTTTTCAACGGTTTCCAGCCATGTTGTTCTTGTATGGTCGCCCCATCTGCCGCCAAATCCTCCGTCAAATCCGTTATCGCATCGCCTTTTGACTGGAAGACGCAGGCATTAAAAGGAATCCCGCCCGCCGCCTGAGGCCAGAGGGCCAGGGTATGGTCTACATAATATTTATCGAAGCCTGATTTTTCTATTTCTTCCATGGAAAGGTTTTTAGTCAACTGGTAAACGATGGCGGAAATCATTTCCATGTGAGCCAATTCTTCTGTGCCCAGAGAAGCAGCAGTAATGTTCCACTTGTTGTATTTGGGAACGGGCATGATATGGTGGGATTCCCGATACATTGCTGTTTCATTTCAAATAACGATCATGATAAAGACGTTCGTCTTTGGCGGTCATATATTGAAGATGGAAAAATAGTTGCGGTTGAAAATAATGAACTCTATCAAAGGATTAAAGGAAGAATTAAGGACGAATATGTAGATTCATTACCATCTAATTTTGACAGTGTATTTGAAAGATAAAATCTTTCATGAAACACAGTTGAAAGGGAACTGTATAGGAACTACAAATGCTATATTGAAGAACAAACAGCATTGGATGATTGAGTTTAAATATAAAAAGTGCTATAATACAAAAAGTTCTATTTCATATCGAAAAATGATGAAAGGGAATATGAGAAATAAGTTTATTTGATACTTTGATGTGAAGCTATCGTTTGGGGGATATTATGTGTAGGAATAAAAAAAGAAAAAATAAAGGTTTACTCCATGCAAAGCCAGTGTAATAAGCGACATTTGCATGGAGAAATATAAGTCGCTGATATAAAATATCTGGCTTTGCTGCTTGACATTAGAACCTAAAAATACACATTTCGAGTGAGCTTTAGGAAAATCAAGGAGGAAGCCTGCGTATGAAATATGTGAATGCAAATGACATTCTCCCTGACATGCTGATTGAAGAATTACAAAAATATGTCCAAGCAGGATATATTTATATTCCAGTTAAGGGCAAACAGCATAAATCTTGGGGTGAATTGTCTGGTTATCGGAAAGAACTTGAAAGACGCAATAAAGCTATCATTGAAGAATACCGCAGAGGTGTTTCTATCGAGAAACTTGCGGACAAATATTATCTTTCGATATATGCTATAAGAAAAATAATATACCAAAAATAATTGGGAGGGCTGTCGTATCAATGGCAGCTCTCTTTTATACTGATTATTTCTGTATCATTCTATGTATTGAGGATGTATTAACGAAAGGGTAAAATTACGGTGTATTATGTATTGACAGGAGGATAACAAGATGGCAGATTTGCAAAAAATATTTCCGAGGACAGGGGATACACAGACCGTCTATTTAAAGAATGTAGTTACGAATCCCAATATTGAGATTGGCGATTATACGATGTATAACGATTTTGTAAGTGACCCTGCGAAATTTGAGAGGAATAATGTACTGTACCATTATCCAATCAATCACGATAAACTTAAGATTGGAAAATTCTGTTCGATTGCTTGTGGGGCAAAATTTCTTTTCAATAGCGCAAACCATACGATGGCTTCCTTATCCACTTATCCGTTTCCGCTGTTTTTTGAAGAATGGGGACTTGAGAAAAAGAGTGTCACGGAAGCTTGGGATAATAAAGGGGATATAAACATCGGGAATGATGTATGGATTGGATATGAAGCGGTTATTTTAGCAGGCGTGACGGTTGGAGACGGAGCAGTTATTGGAACCCGTGCGGTTGTCACGAAAGATGTGCCGCCTTATACTATTGTGGGCGGCGTTCCTGCAAAACCAATAAAAAGACGTTTTTCTGATGAAAAAATAGAGCAGTTGCTTAAAATGAGATGGTGGAACTGGTCGGAAGAAAAAATTGCAGGGAATATAAAGGCAATACAGTCGGGATGTGTGGAACAACTGAAAGAGGTGTAAATATGTGTACAAGATTTGTATATAACGGAAATGATACCGTTGTTGGATTTAACTTTGACATAGACCTTTCCGTGTGGACGCATACAGTTATCACGGAAAAAGACAGATTTTTCATCGGGATAAAAATGCCAGACAATCAGTATCATTCTTTTCATGGAGTAAACAGGAACGGGAATGTCGGAACATTGCTTTATGTAAATGGAAACGAAAAGGGAAGATATTCTACTAATGCAGGGTGTGTTGCAATTTCTGATTTGACGGAACAGTACGTCAAAGGAGAACTGTCATTTGACGATACCTGCCGCATTGTAAAGAACCAAGAAATTGTATATGCCAAAGACGCTACTATGCAGGCGATGTTTTCAGACAGGAAAGGGCGTGTGCTAATCATTGAGCCAGGGACTGGACACCGTTTTGAGCAGAAAAGATATTCTCTGATAACGAATTATTCCATACTCAATCCAGAAATAACCAGACCATATATTGTGTCTGGAGATGACAGGTTTGAAAGGGCAAAGGAACAACTGGAAAAGCAGAATGATAATTTTTCAGTCACGGATGCCTTCAAAATCTTAGAATCTGTTCGGCAGGAGGGAATATGGGCAACGAGGGTTTCCTTTGTATATTCTGTTAAAGCACATAAGGTTTTTTATGTGTTAGATAATAGGTTTGGGGAAGTAAAAGAATTTCAATTCGATATGCGGGCAAGTCAGATATTCCGTTAGTCGGGAAAGCGATTTTTGAACAGCAGCGTTTATTAGTTTGAGCGCATAGACGGCGACAAATATGAGGTCTGCAAGATTAAGTTCGGCGCAGAGCCGAAAGATTATGAAGTGTATGATTTTCTGCTCAAAAACTTGCATAAACTGAAATTCAGCCTGCCAGTTAAAACAGAAAAAACCGAAGAGCGAAAAATCAATCCCAAGCATATGCAGAGGGAAATCAACAGCCAGTTGGAAAACAAGGGTATTGGCACAAAAGCCCAACAAGCCTTAAAACTCCAGCATGAATAGGGGAAGCTGGAACGGAAAGCGAAGTCAAGAGAACAGAAGGAAGCAGAGAATGGGTGTGTTGCCCGATCACAATACATCGGTTCTGCGTTGTATTCCGCAATTTTTTACAATTCAAATAATAAGCCTGTCGGTATGATGTAGGCAGGCAGAAGAATTGCCAAAAAAATTGAAAGGAAGTGTTGGAAATGGATTACAAAAATCTGTTTGAAAAATTCAACGAGGGAGGAAAACTGCTGTTACCAGATGCCACAATTACATTTGATGCTATCCCGTGGTCGAAGCATCCTACTTTTGAGGGTGTGGAACTGAAGCACATTATCACATCCGAAAGGACAGACGGAGAATTTAGTTACCATCTTGTGAGGATAGCCCCTAATAAAAAGATTGGCAATCATATCCACGAGAAACAACTGGAAACGCATGAAGTAATCTCTGGCACGGGCGTGTGCGTTAATGACGGCGTGGAATTGCCTTATGAAACGGGCGTAATATCCATATTTCCCATAGGTGTACCGCATGAAGTGATTGCAGGGGATGACGGGCTTTACCTGTTCGCAAAGTTTATGTCCGCCCTCTGCTAATAACTCTATCTGGTTATATCTCTTTCGTATCGCTGAATGGCACGAGTGCCCCAGAGGGTATAGGGGTATTTTGGGGGATAATTCCAGAAGAATATTTATAAGTTAAAGGCGGCAAGCCTACATATTTTTCAAATTGCTTTATGAAGTGGCTTTGGTCGCAGAAACCCGTGGTCAAAGCTACTTCGGTTATTGTATCGGTTTCATGGATTAGGCGTTGCGCCTTGCGGATGCGGTTCTGGATTTGGAACTGGTGCGGTGTAAGCCCTACCTCTGCCTTGAAGCTTCTGATAAAGTGGTATTTGCTTAGAAAAACGTTTTGTGCCATTTCCTCGACAGTAAGTTTACATTCTGGGTATAATTCCAACTGTTTTTTTAAGTCGTGGATATAGGGGGTATGGTTTTTTAGCTGCCAGTTGGAAGAATCCGAGGTTTCATCCAGACAGTTTAATAACTGTAATATCTGATAGTGACTAATTTTTCCCATATTCAGAGCCTGCATCAGAAGAAGCCCGATATGTTTTTGTATGGTGATAACATCTGCGTTATATAAATAGCGGATATTGTTTGTAGTCATAGGTTTTCCTCACAGTCTGTTATCCATCTCACAGATTTATGTTACATGTTAGCATTGCAGCTTTCAAGTAAACGGTTTGTTCCTGTTATTTCAGCATCTACAAGGT
>CAJTYV010000110.1 GCA_910584195.1 uncultured Ruminococcus sp.
AAAGGAATGGAACGGAAGCGGGAAGCAGGGAGGCCAAATAGCAGCAGGGGTTATCAGGGCCGTTATCTGACCCACAGAAACCGTACAGACGCGAAGCGGATGTACGGTTTCTGTGGGTGCCACAAGAGGGCCGCAGGCCCTCTTGTGTGACAGCACAGTTTCACAGCCCAGCAGAAGCCCGAACAGGAGTGCCGGAGTGTCGGCCTCCCGCCCTGACTTTTTTGCGCCCATCTCTACGCATTTAGAACCTCGTTTTTGAGGGTGCAGGTCAAATCGTATTACCCCCTATGTGACTGCGGATTGGAAGCCCTGAAAATAGGCCGCTGAATAGGGCCTAAATGCGTAGGCTGATGGGCTGATCTGGAGAGCAGTAGCGGGAGCATCGGATAGGGGAGCATATTGATAACACAGTCCTAACGTGGTTGACTATAATCTTTTTTGAGAAATTTCCGTATTTTTTGCATACTTCTTTTAGAAACAATCCCTATTCGCTCGTCTTCTCCAAATCTTTCTGGTGTTTGAGCGCTATTTACATAAGTAAGAAAATTTCCGGGCTTTCTGGTAGAACCTCGCACCGAATACTTCATGTATAAGTTTTTCTTGCTGATATGATTTCCTCGTTTTGTATATCCGCCGCTTTTAGCTATTGTCTTTGCCTTTTTTCGCATTCGTTGATAATGTTTTGAAACTGTTTTTGCTCTTAAACTCACTTTTTGCCCATCAAAAGTAAATCCGAGAAAATTCAAGTGACGGTTTGAGCAGTCTGCATCTTCGTGAATGATAGCTCCACAATTTTCTATCTTGTTTTCTGCAAAATGATAATACTGGGTTTTACTTGGCTGCAATTCAAGGCCGGGGTAATTGGGGCTATTGAATAAATCGCTGATTTCGGTTAAGGCGCTAATGGCAGTTGCTTCTTCAATATGGGGCAAAACGATGATAAAATCATCACTATATCGCATATATAATCCACTGTGCACTGTTACGAAATCATGGATTGACTTATCAATTTCCAGCATATATAGATTTGCTAAAGCTCCACTCATTGGGGAACCCTGGGGAATGCCACAGTCTTTATTCTTTTGAATACGATATGCGTTTTTCTTCAGGTCTTGGGGCGATAAGACCCGTTTCTTTTGGTTTAACTCTCGTCTCCCTTTCGGAGTGTCGTCCAAGCCATGAATTTTCAATAAATCAGCCAATTCAAAGTAGCTATATTGAGTGATATTCTTGAACACAGTATAGTGATCTGGCGGCAATCTATCCGTATGGAGTAACCGACACCATTGCTTTTTAAGATATTCGTGATTAAGTTTATCGAAAAATTTTGTAAAATCGCCAATCATAATATAGCAATCATGATTTTTGCGAATAAACTGGATAGCTCTTTTTGCAAAGTCAATATTATTTTGCTTATTCAGATTTGTTCGATAGGCGACAGCAACATCTTGTATTCCGAGCCGAGCGCATTCTTCATTATAGAGCTCGTTAAGAATAAAATTATACAGTTGGAAGATACAGCGATCAATATGTGCGGCATAACAAATATCTCTATGCTTTTCTTTTATTCCACGTTTTTGGGCAGAATATTTGCTCATATCTTTAACATAGTGGATAAACGGATAGAAACCATGTTTGCAGATATTCTGAGGGTTAGAAATGTACTCCCAACTCTTTGAAATATCTGTGCGATAATCAAAATGAGCATAGTACCGTTGACTTTTTTTGATGGTCTTTTCTGACGTACGCCAAATCTCTATATCTCGCATAATTCTCTCCTTAATGCCGATACCCGCTGGCATGGAGGATAGCATTCCTAAGCCAGCGGGTACAAACCGTAACGTGGTATTTAATTTTCACCTTGTAGGCGGCTTGTTTAGATTACCAGCTATCCTGATTGCAATGCTTAACTGTGGTACAATTAAGCTGGAGACATATGTCAACGTAAGCTTGTTAATGCTCACCCTGGCGGTGATGTACTGCCGAAGCAGACCATCGGCCAACCTGAACCTTGCAGAAATATCCGTAGAAATCTCATTGGAGGTGTTGACAACAATCATCTTCCCTTATACCAAATGTATAAGGTGAGTTTATTGTAGCAGTTAGACCAGCTTTTGTCAATTCCAGTATCGGCAGCGCGGTATGAATTTACAAAAAATTCACTTCTCACTTTTTGAATTAATAATAAGGGTTTGGGACTATCCCAACAAGCAAAACGGACACGGCCCGGCAGGGGCCGGATTTGGCCGTTTTCCGGGAGTGTGGCCACACTCCCTATGCTTGCTACGTTAGCGTTTCCCCATTCCGCTTCTTGATATATCCATCATGTCCTGGATATTTTTTGCAATCGCTAATCACCATAGATAGCGGCTATATGACAAATTCTGCGCTTTATTTCCTCACGAATGTATAAAGGTTCAATGCACTCACATTTATCCCCAAATCCGAGGAGAATATCATAATAATACTCGTTTTCAATAAATGGAAAATTCACAAGATAATGCTCATCCCCATCTGGCGTAAGGTGGTCATATGTACAGTATTCAAGCGCTCTATCCAGTATAGATTTATGAATGCGAATTTTAACTTCCGTCTGCATTGCTGTCAAAATTTCCTCAAAATCCAAAATTGATTTTTGATAATTTCGCGGAATAAATGTTTCTTGCTGTATTTGCAGGTCTGACATACGAGATAGCCTAAATAAGCGATAGTCGTTTCTGTGATAGCAATACCCATAAAAATACCAGTGGCTGCTTTTCAATACAAGTTGATAAGGCTCAACTATCCGTACAGTTTTATTTCCATGGTGAGCTATATACTCAAAAGAAAGTAGTCTGCAATTCTGCAAAGCTGCTTTAATCGTTTCTAAATATGGCTGTATATTTTGATTACCTATCCACGGACTTAAATCTATGCAAATTTGATTTGTCTTTATTTCAATATCTTTCGCTTTTTCAGCAGGGATAAAACTTTTCACTTTCGCAAGAGCGTTTACCAGTTCATCACCTCGCACCATATTGGAAAGACTGGAAAGCCCCATCAAGATTGCAGAAAGATCGGCGGTTGAAAAAACCTTTTTATCAATCTTATATTCCGGCATAATTTCAAAGCCGCCTCCAACTCCTGATATTGAACGAATTGGAATGCCAGCTAAATTGATTGCGTCTATGTCACGATAGATTGTGCGCGGGGAAACTTCAAACATATCTGCTAACTCCTGTGCGCCTATACGCTTTTTGTCAAGGAGTGTCATAATGATGCTGACAAGTCTATCAACTTTCATCTGGCAGCCACCTTTCAAATAGCCTTTATATCATTATAAATTGTTGCCATACTGATGTCAATAATTAAGTGGTAAGATTACGGTGTAAGTAAAACAAGACCAAAGAAAATGGAGGGTATTATGTTCACAGTCTACATTTATGTCCTTGACACCTTGGCCGATTGGGAGTTGGGCTATGTTACAGCGGAATTGAACTCCGGGCGGTTTTTCAAAAAGGACGCGCCCGAAGTATCAGTCAAAACAGTTGCTATCTCAACGGAGCCGGTCAAAACAATGGGCGGTCTGACGATCGTTCCCGATTGCACGATCCGCGAAATTGCAGTAAGTGAAAAGAGTGTCCTGCTGCTGCCTGGAGCAAACACATGGGACGATCCTAGGCATAGCGTTATGATGAAAAAAGCCGGCGAGTTGCTTTCTGCGGGCGCTCTGGTATGCGCTATCTGTGGGGCCACTATGGCATTGGCAAGTGCTGGCTTGCTGGATCGGCGTCCGCACACCAGCAACGGAGCCGGATACCTTGAAATGGTTTCTCCCAGCTATAAAGGACAGAATTTCTTTGTTGACGCACCATCTGTGGCAGACCGTAACCTGATTACCGCAAGTTCCACTGGGGGCTTATTGTGGGCAAAGCAGATTATTGAACGGTTAGATGTTTTCCAGCACAACACACTGGAAGCGTGGTATGCGTATTTCAGCACTGGTGAGGCGCAACATTTCTTTACCCTTATGCAAACTTTGGCGTAGACACTAATACAGTTTTAACCTGCCAGCAGTGGCAGCAAAGAAAAAAACCGCTGCTGGCAGAAAATTTTTCATGCCTTTTTGTACGGTGGTTTTCAAAAAATGAAAGCTGCTGTTCTTTTATCCTCAAAAGGAGCGACGCGGTAACACTGACAGATACGGCGGCTGACAGGAGGCAGCCGCTATGAAGTACACAGCCATTCGACACAATCTGACATTCTTTGGTGTATCAAAAAAATCCCGGCCTCCACTGGAGACTATTGCGACCACGAGTATGTACTATA
>CAJTYV010000111.1 GCA_910584195.1 uncultured Ruminococcus sp.
CAATCTGGCTTTCAATGGAAATGCTGTCCTTTTTGTCCACCGATTGTCTTGCATAGATCGCGTCTATTCGATTATCCATATTGTCGCTCCTTTTCTAAAAAAGAAACGGAGCTACTGACAGTTTCATTATACCGCCAGCAGCCCCGCAAATCAACGATGGCTTCGGAAAACCTTACGCCCCGGCTTCCTCGTTCTGCCGCTTGTCGGCGTACTTGCGGAACACCTCATAAAGCTGCTGTTCCAGCTCCCGGCGTTTCTCCGCTTCCTGCTCCGGCGTGAATATTGGGGAGAGATTTTCCAGCGTGATTTCCTTTCCCTGAAAAGTCACGATTTCGGTTTCTTTCTTGTATCTGATACTGTTACTTATAAAATCACCTTTCCTTTCTGCAATGCTGCTGCCGTTTCAGTTCTGCCAGCACCTCCGGCGGGATACGCTCAACCAGTCTTTGGATATTGTGCAGTTCGCTTTCTAACTTCGCCCGTTCCATACGGTCTTGCATTTTGCCGCTTTCGCTGGCTTTGGCTCTGGCTTCCAACTGCTGATTTTCTTCCAAAAGGCCATTGATTGTGACCTTGTACTTTTTCAGTTGCCCGGAGAAGTTGTCCATCTGCGGGAACCATTTTTTCAGCATAGCGAGGGCTTCCTCTTTCTTCTTTCCGGCGTTCAGTGGGTTAATGCTGTCAAGGGTGACTTCAATGGCTCTTGCCTGTTTGGAGAGGGAAACCGCCTGTTTGAACAGCCGGGTGGGGATATGCTTCCTGCCCGTCTTGCTGGCGCTTTCCCCACGCTCCAAATCTGTGTATTTCTCCACCATGTAGGCGTGAAAATCGTCCTGCCATTTTGTCAAATTCGCCCGGTTGCCTAAAATCTCTTTGGCGCACAGGCGGTTGTCCTGTGTCAGCGGAACAAAGGTCAAATGCAGGTGTGGCGTTTTCTCGTCCATGTGAACCACCGCCGACACGATATTTTCTTTGCCCACTCTTTCAATGAGGAAGTCCGCCGCTCGCTGGAAAAACGCTTGAATTTCCTTTGGGGACTTCTTCTTAAAAAACTCCGGGCTGGCGGTAATCAGCGTATCTACAAACCGGGTGCTGTCCTTGCGGGTGCGACACCCTGCCTGTTCAATGCGGTTCTGGATAAAGTGGTAGTATCTACCCTCTGGCTTAATGATATGGAAGTTGTACTTGCTCCGGCTGGTGTCAATGTCGGGATTGCTGGCGTACTGTTCCTTTTGCCGTTCGTGATGGGCTTCCAGCGGTCTTGCCGGGTTGCCCTTGTGCTTTTCAAACCGCAAAATTGCGTGCTGTGCCATGAAACTCCTTTCCCCGTTCCCTTCCTTTCCAGCGGGTTTCCCCGCCAAAATTATCTCTGATAGGATAGGAATGAAATAGATATAAATCAATCGTTTTAATCTTTGTATTTCTATATACCGTCCAGTTTCCGTACTTCAAGAGGATTGATTATCGTACTTGTCGAGTACGGTTTTCAATTCGACCGCGTACCATAATCGGATTTCTTAAAGTCGGTGTTTGAAACCGCTTCATAAGATTTTGGATAAATGCGATTGGGTTTTCCGCAGCCCTGTTTCTTAATGTCAATCAACTCCGCATACTGCAACTCTCGCAAGGTGTTGACTGCTTTTTGCCGCCCACAATGGAGCAGGGCAACCACCTCGCAAATGGGATAATACAGGTAAATGCGACCGTACTCGTCCGCCCACCCGTTTTTCCGGGATAACTCCGCCCGCCGCAGGATAAAGGCATACAGCAGCTTTGCTTCGTTGGATAAGGGCTGGAATGTGGGCGCTTCAAAGAGAAAATTGGGGAGCCGGGTGAAGCTGGACGCCTTTCCTGGCTGATGAATATAAATCATGCTTGTCATAGTATGCTTTGTGGACGGTTAGAAAGGCATTTTCAGGGGAGGGCGATACTTTATACCACTTCTTCCGGTTCTGCCCTCTGAACGCTTTATAAATCAAGGACTTTTCAGCCCCTAACTGTCCACGCTCGACCTCCTTTTCCGTTCACTTTCTGTTTTCTGCCGCCTGTGAACTCTGGCGGCACAGTCCGGGCAGTATTTCCCTCGGTTGGATTTTGGGACGAACACACCGCCGCAGACCTCACAGCGTTTCAGATCCTTATTCCGGTAAATCGCCGCTTCCAGCGTCCCCATAAGTGGTAAGACCGCCCAACGGAACCACTTGCAGCAGACCGAGAAAGAAATCATCTGCGGGCAGGTGTGGCTGTCCCAGTCGCCAAGGGCGATACAAGCCCCGTTTTCACAATTACAGCACTCCCGCCGGATAAGGGCGTTTGCCTGTTTCCTCTGCGCCGGGTTCATGCAGTAGAGGGAACCGTCCGGTCTGCGCTCTATGGGTGGCAGTCGTTTATATGGATTATCTCTCATGCGTTTCCTCCATTTGCTTTTTCGCTGCCGTTCTCTCCGAAAGGTTTTCCGACGTTGGCACGCTCCCCGGACTTCGGGACAAGTTGTCCCGAAACTGGCTCCTTGCGTTGCTTCCCCTGCCGGGAAACGCCTTTCGAACGGTCATTCTGTTTTCAAGGTGCGGCTCATCGATGAACTAAGATAAGTCTACACCTAAATGACCGCCCGTCCCGTATATCCATAATGTCGGAAATCAGCCCGGAAAACTTTCTATTTCCACGCTCTCGGAATTGTGGTAGAATGGAAACAGCAAAGCGACAAATGACAATTTGTCTAAATAAATCAAGATAAGCACGTTGTTAATTATGTATATTAGAGGTGGGTATGATTGAATGAGAGAAATAGAAACGGTACAGAAAATACAGGACTATATACGCATACATCATAAAGATGCTAATTTCAATATAAATGATATCTGTTCTAAGATTGGGTATTCAAGGCGACAAGTTGACAGAATTTTCAAGAAGTATCTGAACAAAACATTACAAGAATATGTTAGTGCAGTTTGTTTAACGGATAGCGCAAATGAATTATTGAATACAAAAAAAACAATTTTGGAAGTCGCATTGAACAGCCATTATAAAACGCACGAGGGATTTTCGCGTTCCTTTTATAAAAAATTTCATATCAATCCCTCTGTATATCGTGAAAAAAAGATTGCTATTCCATTATTCATACAATATCCGATTAGTCACTATTATGCTTTGTTTAAAAATAAGGAGGAATTATTTATGGGTAATGATTTAAGTTTTTGTATGATTACTGTTAAAGAACGTGAAAAAAGGAAGTTGATTTATCTCCCGTCACACCATGCACAAGATTATTTTTCGTATTGCGAAGAAGTTGGCTGTGAATGGGAAGGTCTGCTAAATAGTATTCCAGAAAAATTTGAACCTGCTGCTTTGATTGAATTACCAGACAAATTAGTCGAAAATGGTTTTTCAAAGATAGCAGCAGGCGTTGAAGTGCCATTAGATTATGATAAAGAACTTCCAGAAACATATAAAACAGTGGAACTTCCAGAATGTATCATGCTTTATTTTCAAAGTGAACCATACGAGAATGAAGAGGACTTCTGTAAGGCGATTGAAATCACATATGCAGCGATAGGAAAATACAATCCTGCGGTATATGGTTATAAATTCGCATATGATATAGCCCCAAGTTTTAACTTCGGTGCAGATACAAGTACGGGAGCAAGGATAGCTGTTCCAGTAATACTAACGGCTTGAATAGCTATAAATTCCAGTTCGTATAGAGCATGATGAATTAGAATTTGAAAGGTAAAAATATGAAACCAGAAGAAATATTAAAGTATTGTCTTAAAAATTTAAAAGATACAGTTTTGGTAGATAGCTGGGGAGAAAAGGGAATATTTTATAATCCCAATCATGTTTTAAAAAGAGGCGTGTATATACTTACAATAAAAGAAAAAGATGGAGATAATGACAACGGCTCAAATTTGGATAGAGAAAATGTATACAGAGTTAATTTAGGAATTCGCAAAAAAACTTTTATAGAATTATTTAGTGATGTACCTAAAAGACCAAGTGCGGGAGAAATAGTAAGTATGAATTATGATTTCACAGAATTAAATAAGATAATTCCACATCCTGTATATGCTTGGATGGGCTGGATTTCTGTATTAAATCCGTCAGATAAAACCTTTGAAAAATTAAAACCATTTATTCAAGAAGCTTATGAATATGCCGTAGAAAAATTTAAGAAAAGAAAAGTATAAATCCGAAGTTGTAACAAAGATTATTTATACAACGAATGGAGGTATACTTTTGGAAACAGTAGAATTAAGATTTCAATATACTCAAAGTGAATATATAAGAGCA
>CAJTYV010000112.1 GCA_910584195.1 uncultured Ruminococcus sp.
ACAAGGTTAAGAACTACTACGGCATGAAGCTGTGGGATGAAAGCCGCGTTCGTAATGCCGTAGTAAAGGGCTGGATTACCGAAGAAGAGTTTGTTGAGATTACCGGAGCCGATTATTGATGAGCGTCCTGGCAAGCAAACGGAAGGAATCCAAATTTGAGGCCATTACCTTCTCGATAGATTTACATGACATGCTGCTTGACTTCATGCAGAGAAGTTTCGGGGTAAAAGATTTAGATCATCTGGTACGGGTCCGTTATGCCTATGGAAAGGATGAGACGGAAGACTTTGCGAAGTATCGATATTTGATGACCAATTTCAAAAATCGAATCGACCAGTTAGCATCCCAATTGACGAGCAACGTAAGGGCGGCTAATTCGACCTATCCCACTTCTATGCGCGAGTATGAACAGCGGCGGGACTATCAGAACAATGCGATTATAAATTGCGAGCAGATTCTCAAAGAACTTCAGCGAATCGTGGAAATCTTCGAGGTGGACGTTAATACCTATGGCAGATATGTTAATGCTATCGACCGAGAAATCGGTTTGATAAAGAAATGGCGTCAGCGTGACAACAAAATCAAAGCATATTTACAGGGCAATGTCTAAATCGCGTCGTTTCTTCGGCTAATTTCGCCAATGTGAACAGCAATGGCAATACGAACTACAACAACGCTTCGAACTCTAACGGGGTTCGTCCGGATTCTCTGTCTAACCAACTGAGAAGGAGACGTTGTCCTTTCCATCAAGGATAAATGACAAAGCTGGACGCAATTTACTACGGTAAGTATTGCTATCACGGTGAATAATTATGACGTATGAAGAGATTTTGTCTGACGCCAACAACTTGTATAGGGCTTACAAGGCTTCTGTGAAAGGCAGCAAATGGAAAGAAACGACGCAGAAGTTCATAATGAATTTCTTAAGGTACATTTTTTCCATTCAGGAAGACATTCTCAATAGGACTTTGGAAAATGGTCCCGTCGAGGAGTTTTCTTTGTCTGAACGGGGCCGAGTAAGACCTATTACAAGTATCCGAATCAGAGACCGTATTGTTCGCCATGCTTTATGCGATGAAATTTTACTGCCAGAGGTTAAGAAGCATATTATCTATGATAATGGCGCTTCTATCAAAGGCAGAGGAATTTCACACCAAAGAGATCGTTTTGAGGTGCATCTTCGGCGGTACTACAAGCTGTATGGAAACGAAGGTTGGATTGCATTCGGAGATTTCTCAAAATTCTACGACAATATCATTCATGAGATAGCGAAGCGGGAACTGTTAAAACTCTTTGACGATGATGAGTTTATCGACTGGCTTCTGACGCTTATATTTGACGGGTTCAAAATTGATGTTTCTTACATGACGGATGAAGAATACGCCAATTGTATGACTGACACATTTAACAAGCTGGATTACAGGGAAATACCAAAGGAAAAATTAACCGGCGAAAAGTGGATGGAAAAATCGGTAAACATCGGCGATCAGCTTTCACAAGTCATCGGGATTTATTATCCATACCGCATTGACAATTATGTGAAATATGTAAGGAGTCAGAAATTTTACGGCCGTTATATGGATGACTGGTACATCATGAATCCGAGCAAAGAAGAACTGGTGGACTTGCTTGAGCATATTCGTGTAATCGCCAAAGAACTGGGTATTCACATTAACGAAAAGAAGACTCGCATCGTTAAGATATCCAGTACGTACAAATTCCTGCAAGTGAAATACACACTTACCAAAGATGGAAAAATCATTAAAAGAATCAATCCGGATAGGGTTACGACTATGCGCAGAAAGCTAAAGAAACTGGCTGTAAAAGTTGCTAATGGAGAAATCCCATACGAGAATATTGAAAATATGTTCCGCAGCTGGATGGGCAGTTTCTACAAGCTTTTATCAAGACAACAAAGAAAAAATCTTATGACGCTGTATGAAGACTTGTTTGATAAGACGCTTTCAATTGTTGGGAAAAAGCTTGTTATATTTGATAAGGAGGAATAAGCATGGACGGAGATTATATTTCTCGTGAAGAGCACAACGAGTTTCGACGCAGCATGGATGCGGAAAATAAGCGGTTAGAAGACGAGAATAACCGACAGAATCATCGTTTGGAAATTCTTGAAGAAACCGTAAAACAGGTCGCTTCTATCAGCACCTCTGTAGAGAAACTCGCTTTAAACATGGAGAACATGTTGAAAGAACAGGTCTCTCAGGGAAAACGTTTGGAAACGTTGGAAAGCCGAGATGGAGATATGTGGCGGAAAGCGGTTGGTTACGCAGTAACTGCCATTATCGGAATCATTCTCGGCTATATTTTTAAACAACTCGGATTTTAAGGAGGAAACGAATCATGAAGATGAGTAACAAAACCTATGACACTCTGAAATGGATTGCGCAGTATCTGCTTCCGGCAGCCGGCACTTTATATTTTGCGCTGGCTGGCATCTGGGGTCTGCCCTGTGGTGAGCAGGTAGTCGGTACCATTACGGCTGTTGATACTTTTCTGGGTGTTCTTCTGGGAATCAGCGCTGCAAACTACAACAAGGATACCAAGTAATATCGCAAATGCAATCTTTACGGCTATACTCGTCTATGATTCGCTGCCTATCGTATGTGGGCGGCTTTTATTATTGTGGCGGGTATAGCCGTTTTGGATTGCCGACAGAAATGGAGGAGAGCTATGAGCTATAAGGTTTCCGGAACAACCATTACTCTTACGCGGGGCGATACTTTCATGGCTCAGATTTCCATTACCCAATCAAATGGAGATCCATATGTACCATCCGAAGGAGATTCCGTTCGTTTCGCGATGAAAGCCAACTATACGGATGAGGATACTTTGCTGGTAAAAGATATTCCGATTGATACTCTGAAACTGGTTCTGAACCCGGAAGATACAAAAAACCTTGCTTTTGGAACTTATGTGTACGATGTCCAATTAACGAAGGCGTCCGGCGAAGTGGATACTTTCATCACTACCTCTAAAATTAAAATAACGGAGGAGGTGTGCTGATATGAGCGGTATACAGGCGCTGGATTCGTTAAGCGGAAAAATGTCAGGCGAATCTGTTCTGAAGGGTACTCTTTCTGAAATTGAAAGCCTAAACGGGTCAATCTGTGTGACAAGGGAATATGATACTTACTCCGGGGATTATAAGGTTGTTCCCAAGGCATCCGGTTCTCAGATTTTGAACACTGCAAATAAGGTGCTGAAGAAAGATATTTTGGTTACAGAGATTCCCTATTGGGAAACCAGCAACGAGTCCAACGGCACGACCGCTTATATTGCAAAGGAGGTGGATGCAAATGGCGATCAATAAGGTGATTTACGGTGGTAACACTTTGATCGATTTGACCGGCGACAGCGTTACAAAAGATAAACTGCTGGCTGGTTATACTGCCCACGACAAGAGCGGTGAAGTAATTGAAGGCATTTGTCCGTTTGACGTAGATTCTACGGATGCTACTGTAACCGCTGCTGAAATCCTCAGCGGGCAAACAGCGTATGCAAGAGGCAATAAAGTTTCCGGCACCATGAAGAACAATGGAGCTGTTACTGAAACAATTGCGGACAAAGATTCGGTCTATACGATTCCAATCGGTTATCACGACGGCTCAGGAACGGTACAGCTTGATGCAACTGAAAAGGCTAAGCTCATACCCGGCAATATTAAGAAGGGTGTCAATGTTCTGGGAATAGAGGGTAACTGCGAACCATCTTCGGACGTTACAGCCCAGGCAAAGACAGCAACACCTTCTACGGTAAAGCAAACAATCCTTCCTGATGACGGGGTCGATTATCTGTCCCAGGTTGTGATAAATCCTATTGCCTACGTTGAGTCTGCTAATTCGGCAGGGGGTACAACGATAACGATTGCGGGGTGATTGGATGGCTGTAAATAAGGTCGTTTACGGTACAGAGATTCTAATCGACCTCACGAAAGATACGGTTACTCCCGATGCATTATTCAAGGGTTGCACCGCACACATGGCAGATGGTACAATAGTTACCGGAACGTTGTTCAACAATTATCCGGACGAACAGTGCTTTTATGATACCCTTCAGGATTTAGATGGGAACCGGATTGAAGATATTTCTGGCTCTGAGATAAAGGGTAAAACGGTGTATCGGAAAGTGTAGAAAAGTCGTTTATTTCTTGACTATTCCTACACTTCACCGACGAAAGCATTGAAAATACTGGATTTTATGTTTCTATTATAAAAACATTTTCTCTCCACTAAGTATGAGCCATACGGCAGCAACACTTATACA
>CAJTYV010000113.1 GCA_910584195.1 uncultured Ruminococcus sp.
AGCTCTATGAAGAAGGATTGAAGCAGCCGGATTTTGAAGTGTCGGAAAATACAATCAAGATCGTACTTCCGGTTTTTGAGAAAAACCTGAATTTAACGGAAGACGAAAGGAAAATATATAAACTTTTAAGCAAAACAATGCTGAAACCCATTAGCGAAATTGCTCCTTACGCCCCGTTTGGTAAATCAAAGACAGCACATCTACTGAAAGAGATGGGTAAAAAAGGTGTTGTGAAAATCGAAGGCAACGGAAGGGGTACTAAGTATATGATAAAGTAATCCGCTCGGACAAGGATTCCGTGATAGGAATGAGGAACGGAATATGGTAGATGTAATATTATTTCCATCAAGCTTTTTTTCTACCAAAAAGGTTGATGAGGATTTACAACGCGAATATGATGCCGTCAGTGCAACGGGACTATATGATACAATATTTTTCGGATATGACAAATGGTTTAACGAAGATAAGCTGGTGCTGAGCGGGACGCCTACTACGACGAGAAAAGCTATCATGCGCGGTTGGATGATGAAGCCAAGCCAATATATACTGCTTAACGCTTTCACTTGCCATGAAACCAGACTGCATAACGCTGACTGGTTCAATCGCATGATTACATTAGGCAGCATTCAGCGTTATGCAGTATAAGCAATTCTATCATAAATTGCTTGCAGATAATATAGAGTTGATCACTGCCCCAAGCGAGTATGAACGAATGCATATTTTTCCAAACGCATATAAGTTTTTTGGAGACGATACAGCATTTATGAAAGTATATCCGCTGCATGAGCAGATAGCGATAAGCGATTTGAAAAAATATTTCAATAGGGTAAAGGATTTTGTCAAATCCGTAAAAGGTACGGAGTTCCCGAATTTTTTTGATGTGTCTATTGCCCAGGAGGAATTTGATGACTGGATGGAAGTATTCTATCAGTATCGCGGGGATTTGTTAACTGGCGGTATATGTATAAAAGAGTTCCCGCGTCTAAAATTCTATGGCGAAAGGCCAAATGAGTACAGGGCGTTTTATGCAAATGGCGAAATCGTCAGCATATGCAAGAACTCGGGTCAGAAGAATTTTACCCAAGAACCGCCAAAAGAATTCGTTGAGAAATATAAAAACCTTCCCAGCATTTATTATACTGTTGATTTTGCAGAATTGGCCGATGGCACATGGAAGGTACTGGAAGCTGGTGACGGAAGCGTTTCCGGCCTTTCGGAATTCCAGGATGCGGAACAGTATTTCAGGGCATTATATTATGCTTTGAATGATTAGAAAATCATTTACACAAAAGGCATGATATGCACCACTCTTTCAGCATCGGAATTGGAAACACTTGCAAGATGCGAATGGCTGTGTTCGGGAGGGGCAGAGGAATGGAACGAATCTGCGATGAATCGCTTATTTTCCTGTATACCGCCTGTTCCTAATGGTTTTCATTGTTTCGCCATTGTGTGGGACTGATAAATGTACAGCAAAAATCTCCATTTTCCGAATCATAGCAAAGCCAGCATATTTGGTGTGAAATTGTGCTCCTTCTGCTGAAGCTGCTTGCAATTCTGCCCACGACTTTTTCTTTGTGCAGGAAATCAAAATTATCAGGAGACTTGAAATGAGAAGGAAAGTTTTGTTGATTGGTTGTATGAAGCATTGATGGAAATGATGGAGCCAAGGATACAGCAGCGTGAAAAGGCCTGGAGACGCTTGTCGTTCCTGTGAGAAGCAGAACCAAACGCCGGAAATGCCGGAAATTTCTAAGTTGTACGGACACCTAATTTACAACGTATTTTACAACTTTCGGTGACGGAAATCTGCAGATTTACGCTCTTTTTTGAGAAGATATGGAGATATGAAGAATATGATAAAAATACTATTTATCTGCCATGGCAGGATTTGTTGGTCATGGTAAAATGCTTATAAATCCAATGTTTTATACGTTTCTTACTCAATATTACCAATGATTTACCAATATTTCTGGAGAATCAGACTTGCAATAATAAAACCAGAATGAGGCGATTAACACCATGGATAAATTGAAAAACCATATTTATGATGAGAATAATGGACTGCATTATACGTTGGTAGGTGATTACAATATTCCAGACTTGGAACTGCCGAAGGAAAACCGCCCTATCGGACATTATGGGCAACTGCACCGGGAATATCTCAAACAGGAGCATCCGGCACGGTATAGCTCCCTTATCCTGATCGGGAAATTATGGACGTACCTTGCTGACCTGAATGAGCAGACGGAGGAACCGCTTGACTTAATCATAGAACAGATGAAAGCCGCCGAGGGAGTGACGGAGGAACTGAAAGCCCAAAACCAGCTTGAATGGGTAGGTCGGATGAACAATATCCGCAACCGGGCGGAGGAAATCGTAAAAAGTGAGATGATTTATTTGTAGATATGTGATAGAATTATTTTAGACGATAAATTGGAATTTTGGGAGATATGTTCTATGCTTTTATTACAAGAATATGTGAATGACCCATGTGGTACTTTAAGTATTCCATATTGGAAATCAAAAGAACTCGTTGTACCCGAAAATATGAAAATAATTCATGATAGAGATTTTTCTGTTGGAATGCTTAGAGGCTACAAAGATGAGCCATATTTTCGGCTATCCCATAATTTAAAAAATATCGGTCAAGTATTTTTGACTGATGTAGAACCAGTGTCTGGCTCGTCCAATATAAATGAATTTGTTTGGCTCATAAATGCAAGTTATAGTGATATAAGCATTACTATCGGGATTTTGAGAAATCCATTGTAAAGCAAAGGCATACTTGTATAGACCATGCCGTGTTTATTTGAAAGAGGAAAATTATATGGAACTAAAATTTGAATGGGATGAGGAAGAAGACCGTATCAACCGACAAAAACACGGCATATCTTTTGAAACAGCTTCATACGTTTTTCGTGATGAATATTACATAGAGATGTATGATTTCGAGCATAGTATGGAAGAAGACCGTTATATTGCAATCGGTATGGTTGGCGATTTATTGTTTGTTGTATTTACCGAGCGAGGGGAGAATATCCGGTTAATCTCCGCAAGATTGGCAACGGAAAGTGAAAGGAGGCTTTATTATGACCAAAACTTTTACAATTAAGGATGGTCAGGTTCCTACGCAGGAACAGTTGGAGGAAGTCAGGGCGGCGGCCAAGCGGGAGATTCAATTTGATGAAGATTCCCCGGAACTGTCCCCGGCAATGTTTAAGGCGTTCAGGTGTACCGTGACACAGCGCAACAGGAAAAAGAAGAACGCATAAAATCCCTGTTATAAAGCGAGGACGCACCGCCCCGGACATTCCGGCTTATGTACTGAAAACTGAATCAAAACTACCCTAAATGCCGTTGCATGGACGAAACCCAAGCAACGGCATTTCCTTATCTCCGCTTCATCCTGCTCAACGGGGAATCCTTATATGCCGGAGTTTTCTTCATAACATTCTTCAGAACCGTGCGCCCCTGTTCCGACAGCTTCTCATACCGGATTTGCAGTTGCGTACACATCAGGGCAGTGAATACATCCAGATAAGAACCCGGAACAGCCAGTGCTTTCTTTGCATTCTTGATTAAGTTCAGAGCATTGGAGCCGTCCGGCGCACTGTCCGTATCGTCCTTGTGCGCTTCCCTTATGGCATGGTGACCTGATAGAAATAATCTTCTTCCTGTATCTGCATGGCTTCCAATGCCTTTGTCACGGTATTAGAACTGGTTGAAAGATATATTGCCACTAAAACAGGGGTAAGACATAACACCCTTGCCGGATATAAAACGGTTGTCAATATATTAAAGAAAGAAGAGTTTGGCAGCCGGAGGATTGATTTGGTAAAACCGTCAGACGCTAAACTCTGGCTGATTAAGTTGCAGTCAGAGGATAAGAGAAGTTACAGCAGTATCCATAGTATCAGAGGTGTTGTGCGTCCTGCCTTTCGTATGGCGGTTGAGGATGATTTAATAAAGAAGAATCCCTTTGACTGGGAACTTGCAACAGTGCTGATAAATGACAGCGTATCAAGGGAAGCGATTACACCGAGACAGGAAAGGCTGTTCCTTGATTTTATAAAAGGAGACAAACATTATTCCCAATATTATGAGGGGATGTATATATTATTCAAGACATGCATGAGGATTTCAGAGTTCTGTGGCCTGACGCTGTCAGATGTGGATATGAAAGAACGGAAGATACATATAGCCTAAAATCCCGGTAAAATTATAACAACAGCCTTACTCGGTTGGCAGTTCAACAT
>CAJTYV010000114.1 GCA_910584195.1 uncultured Ruminococcus sp.
TTGGGGTGTCTATTTCTTATTTTGTCCTTGACAAAGGTACACTTTACAAATGTATAGCCCTTATTTGCTTTCGCAGTAATTTTTGCGTAAGTTCCATATCTCCGAACACCCGCGCCTGTCACTGACCCCTTATCATAGCCATCCGGAGAAACTCCTACCAAGTAACGTGCCTGCGCTGCACCCGCATCTGTTAACTCGGTGCCGATAGCATTGGATTGGGAATCGATATTTGTTACCGTGTAGTTGAGCTGTGAATGTGTACTATTTTTGTCCAATGCGTTACTCCATGCAGGGATAACGCAGACAAGATGGTCACCGAAATTACATTCGATCGGATCAAAGTCAACAATTCTTGTAACTGTGCCCGTAAACAGATTATGTTCTGCTATCCAACAGGATAACTGACTCTCTAAAAACGATTCTATCTCAATCGTATATGCCTTGTCGGCAGGAAGATATAGCTGCTTCTCACCGTCGGAATTTATAAAAGCAGAAATGTGATTGGTTGAACTGCCCGACGAGGTAACTGTAAGCTCGGCCACAATATTACCACTACAGTCCTTTACAGTTACATTGCAATTCCCATTTATCCTAATAATTCTATATCCGCCATGGGCAAAAGAAGTTGTCTGCGATGCGTCTTTAATATAATTGGTGTCCATGGACTGCATCCATGCAAGACACACCCCGGGAACATGAGCTTGTATAATATTCGAGAGACTGAACAGCAAAGAAGTAAATACTTCTGGCTGCCTTGCATACAACTCATTGAGAAGCGTCTCCACTGATTCTACGAAAAGTGTCAATTCTTCTTCTGCTAGGTCAAGATCAATTTTATTCATAGCACTTTAGCATTCTCATAAGGTGACTTGCGTAGTCTTCACCAGAGCTCGTAATTGTAGGCAGAGGCTTCACAGTTCCATACCAGGAGAATCCCCATGTCGCCGGAGCCACTTTTGGAACGACATCTTCTCCACTTAAAATATTAAAAACATTATTGTAGAGAGCGTTGTTTGCGTCGCTGGCCAAAACTCCCCGGGGTGTTTCAAATGTATACGCATACACATCCTGCGGACCATAGCTGCAATTAGAGATGACGACAGCACCTGTATCAAGCGCAGCGGCAACTAAATTCGCCGTAGCAGCGGCCCGACTATAGCCTGTTATCCAAAATTTTACTCTATTTGTCTTAACTGCATTCGACCCATAAGTAGCTTTGATAAATTCTATTACTTTGTCCTTGGCGTTGCTAAATCCTTCATGTGCGCCACTCTTGCCAATTTTCAGATTGCTTGCCCACTCACGATCATACCCCTGTCCACGAAGGGCAACCGCAATTAGGGTAACTTCTTCACCATTAATTTCAATTTCCTTACTGGCTGTAGCTATACCAATTGTTTCAGGGCCTGTTGGCTTATTATAGTCTTGTTGGACATATCCTGTAAATCCTATATCTGTTAGAAGTCTCTCGACGTTCACATCACCGC
Source organism: uncultured Ruminococcus sp. (assembly GCA_910584195.1). Lineage (GTDB taxonomy): Bacteria > Bacillota > Clostridia > Oscillospirales > Ruminococcaceae > Ruminococcus. The sequence continues at coordinate 1,488 of CAJTYV010000114.1, forward strand.
GAACAGTTTGTTCTGCATTCGTTTCATTATTTCCATTCACAACTACAGATGCTTCCGTACTCTTGAATGCTGACAATGCCAGACATAACGTCATTGTGGCAAGGTGCTCATTATAGGTATAAGAGCTCTGAGAAAAGTATTCATCGTCGTAATAATAATCGGATACAATATCATAACCCGAATAGAACCCAGCAAACCGGAATTGACCATGGCGTGGATCTTCTCCCCAGGAATAGTCAATGTCTACCAAATATGGATATCCGCCATTCACCAGCACTTCGTCGTTAGCAAATCTTGTAGAATGCAGTGTGCTGGCCATGTTTCTTAATTCAATAGTAGTCTTCGGAAAAATTTCACATCGGTTCTCCGTGTAGTTTGATTTTATTCCGACAATGGACTCCGATTTGTCTTTCCTATAAAAAGAATTTGTTATTAGGGTAGCGTAGCTAATACCAATCAGCCCACCGCCATCCTTGGAAACTTTCCCGGCATTATATACGCCGCTTACTCCGCTTGTATACTGTCGTATGGGATTGTATCGGCCCGCAATACCGCCAACAAAGGAATTCGCATAGATATTTCCAATGTTGTAAGATGTGACAATAAACACATTGCAAGAACTATCTCCGATGATTCCTCCCACATAAGAGCCGCTACCAGAGACAGATCCAGCATTGGCCGCGCCTGTTATTCTTGCGCCCGTAGAGAAATTCTGAGAAGATAATGCATATCCAGCAATTCCACCGACTTCCGTCCCGCCTTTAACAGAGCCGTTGTTATAGCAATAATTTACATCCCTTGAGTTTTGGGAGTAGGATAGTTCGCCAGCAATTCCTCCAACGGTCTTTGTGCCAGAAATAGAGCCGGTATTTGTGCAATAGTAGGCATGACCATAAATCGTGCCTGCGATTCCGCCCACCCAATCTTGAGCGTCAACTGATCCCGTAAAAAGAGCCCTTTCGATGGAGCCATCAAACACGCCAACAATGCCTCCCGTGTAAGAGCCGCTCGCGTTCACAGAACCATCATTTACGCAATTGGCCACTGTCGAAGTGGTACATGCGCCAAATATTCCGCCTACATAAGCTCCTCCCTCAACAGTGCAGTTCTTCAAAGTAATACCGCTGACCGTACAGTTTTGGCCTTGTCCAAACAGTGTGCCCACAATTGAACCTCCAACTATGGAGGCATTTCGGATTATTAAATTCTCAACAGTGGGATTATTCGCTATGCCGAATAATCCAACACGTGAACCAGTCGATTGAATATTCAAATTTAGAATTTCGTACCCGTTGCCATCAAAATGACCCGTAAACGGAAAGCTCGAAGTACCAATAGGAGTCCACGAAATTTCATTGAGGGCAATATTCAAGTTTGTAGAATGCTGTTCTGCCATCATCAACGACTTTCTTGACTTCGAGCAGGTCATCAGCAGTTGAGATGATAAACGGATCACCCTCGACACCGCTGCCTCCAGAGAAGTTGAATGTGACATCAGGAACCTCATTGGATAGTGCGTTAATAGCCTGTGGAGTAGGCATTGACAGTTCTTCAAAAATTTTACAAGCTGTCTCAATCCGATCTCGAATAGTATTGAGTTCATCCAAATCTTCATCCTCAATAATTGCTGCCGGTGCGTTCCGTTTCACGTACAAAGCTTCAGCAATTAGCGCATTCATCTCATCGAAAGGAGAGTTGAGCAGCTCTGAGTCATTAAAGGGATAGCTTAGCCCCTTCCGCCCAATATCATCGACCTGAGTGCATGGGAGGGCGCAGTACACAGCGTATATTACTGTATCACCTTGAATCTCAAAATAGTCAGGGCAAGAATAAGCGGCTTTCACCTCACCCATATCTGTTGACCAGCCAATAAATGAAAAATTTTCACACAGCAGATCATCAGAAGAGACAAGCGCATCAATATCGTTTTTAGATATTATATAGTTTGGAGTTACAAAAAGAGACGCAAGCGTTTCGGCTCCATCATAAGTCTTAATTTCAACTTGGTACTCTATGTTATCAACAGTAGGTTCTTCATCTGCCAGCATCAAATCCGATGTCCCATCAAATATCCCCTGTGGTTCTTCGGGCGTTTCATTTCCAGTAGTATCGTGTAGCTCATTTTCATTCGTATCCGGATAACCAATATCAGCAAGGGTATTTTCAATATCAGCATCCGGTAATTCAAGCGCAAGCACGTTGACAGGAATCATACTGAACACCATGGTTGCGGCCATAACTCCGCATAGAACTCTACGAAAGTAATTGCGCATTTCTATGTCCTCCTGCTGTAAAAGTTTTCGTAGTTGAATCCTATATTGGGAATAACAACTACTTTTGCTATCGCTGACCAGTTTAATCTCAAATCTGTAGCCCTAAACAAAACATAATGCCTTCCAAACCTGATTGGAATTTCTACGATTTTTTTAATAGACCACCTCCTAAAAATGTTATGCATTTAGGGTTTATGTTAGTGCCTCCTTCCTTTCACGTAAAAATTCAGACACTGCTTAAATTATGTTCGTATATGATGAAGCTATGTTATAACAAGAAACTGGGATTTGGAAAAGAGCAATATAAAATAGTATACCAGAAGGCCATTCAGCAATCGTAACAGTAATGATTCAAGATTACAACAAGTATGCAACTCCATAAAAGTAAGAAGCTTCACCTTCTTTTAGAACCTGTATTCACAACCTCAAACGCCGTCTGGACGGGTCTTTTTCCGCCATACCGCGTTGCGTTTTCTTGAAATGCAC
>CAJTYV010000115.1 GCA_910584195.1 uncultured Ruminococcus sp.
GTGTCCCGTCCAAAAGAGAACATGAGGTTCATAACCGTTGGGCAGATGGAAATCCCTGACGCCAAATCCGGCATCATAGAAGACTCCCGCATTCGGGTCTCCGGATACAAGTCAAGCAAACTCTACCCTGAAGACATGCGGTTTGTGCGAGTATATGACCCGAACAATGACACGATTGTGGATTTCATATCCAACAACTTTGAGGTCAGTGCCTTGGAAATATCCAACCTCTACCGCCATCGCTGGGATATAGAGGTTTTCTTCAAGTGGATCAAACAGAATATTGTCGTAAAAAAACTTTGGGGATATTCCGAGAATGCTGTCAAGATCCACCTTTGGACAGCTGTCATTTCCTACCTTACGGTGGCTCGAATAAAGGCTGATTGCGAAAGCTGCTATTCAATCACCGAGGTGTCAACCCTGATCAGAATCTCTGCTCTGGAGCGTGTCGAGTTACGTCAGCTTATAACCAAGCAAGACTCATCAATCAATCTAAATCAAAATGTCAAAGAACTCTCTTTATTTGATGATTTCTAAACTAACGCGATTTTATCGCACCAGTAGTATATACACAAAAAGAATTGATTACAGAAATATTTTATTTTTTTACTTAAATTATTTGGATAAATGGATTGAATTGTGTATGAATAAGTGGATGGGATGGTCATTGTTCTGTTATATATCTGAGGATAAAGTCCTCGATTACACTGGACATAGATTTGCCTCTTGTGGCACATGCTGCCTTGAAGCGAGACTGTAGTTCTTGGTCTATATTGAATGACGTTGGACGCTTGTTAGATGCTCTTGTGGCTGTATCTACTGTGGTTGCCCCAGCGAGCATATTGTCGATAGGTGATGGTATGACTGCTGGTTGAGTACCATTTTGAGGTACTGTCAAAGTCTTATTTTTAGCCATGAGAAACGGTTATTTATTTAGTGAATTTGATAATTAGTGAAATATTGATTTTGCTAATTATTTATTTAGTGATTAGAGCTTGCTATCAAGTTCTGTCACTAATGCTTGAAAATCTTTAGCCCCATTTGCATCGGGGTTAAAGCTGACAATATCAGTAAAATCGAAGGCTGCTTTGGATACATCATTATTCTTTCGGATTACAGTGGAAAGAACTCTATCACCGTACTTAGATCTGACATCTGTTTCTATGGCTTCTGTCATGGTCTGGCCTTTTTCGTAGATGTTGAAGAATATGTAGTCAATGTGTATGCCGGGATTTAGCACCTGCATTTTTACACAAAACTGATCCATCATAGATAATCCATAGTTTGACATAAGATCGGCCTTCATTGGTACGATTAATTTATTGGCGGCAGTAAGTGCGTTGATTGTAACTAATCCGAGAGCCGGAGGACAGTCCAATAGGATATAGTCGTAAATGGAGCTGAATGGATCAAGAAGACCCTTCAACACTCTTTCCCGGTTGAACATCATCTGTAACTCCAAATCAATTCCCGCCATATCAAGTCCACTTGGAACGATATCGAGATTTTCACGGATTGGATAGATGGGAAGATTGAGCTGCTCACGAATTGCGTGGTAAATAATTCGTGGGGGAATGTTTTCCATGAAGTGCCGGGTAAGATTGGCTTGGGTATCTAAGTCAACCATCAACACTTTCTTCCCTCTTGATGCCAATACCGCTCCGATGGATGCGACAGAGGCGGTTTTACCGACTCCGCCCTTATGATTGGCTATTGCTATTATTTTGGCTTTCATTAATGGTGGGGTTAAGGGTTATGTCTTAGTTTGACAATGCAAAGATAATAATAATTATTGAATTACCTAAATAGTGTTTTATTCGTTTAGTGTTTTTGCTATGCTACTAAAATAAGAAAGGGAAAGGTAATGGACAATAATTATTGAAAAAATATAATTAGCGATAGTGGTAATTAGTTATTTAGTGTTGGGATTTGGGTAATTCCGAGGGATGTTGTATCTTTGCAAAAATGTAAAAGAAATTTCATTGATAATATACGCCCCCCTAATGGGGCACGAGGAACGAGTGCCCCACTGTTCAAAATTTTAGATTATGAGTATAGACTTTAGTAAGGTTGACTTGAATAATTTTGATTTCGATACTCTTCCTGCGGATGAGTACCGGGAGTTTCTTCAGGCTTGGTCGGATTATCATGGTCGGATGAACCGTGTTTCTGTGGATGTGTTGGAGCAGGAGTTTGAGTGTAAATCCGATTATCTTCAGTGTGGGGAACATTATGAATTGTCGGAGCTTTATCCTGATGAGTTTGTCGAGTTGTTGTTTGAGAGGAAAGCCTTTGAACAGGGTGAGGGGATTATTCCTTTTGAGGAAGTACAGAGTTATGAATACCAGTTGTGGTTGAAGCAGAAGATCCGGAACAAGGCTTTGAGGTCAGAGTCCTCCAATTCAGAGGATGCACAGTCAGAGAAGATAGACTATAGTGGTTATCGTATGTGGAGATATAATCCTGTGGTGTTCTACAAGGATGGAAAAAAGAACAGGCATAGGTTGTTGCTGAAGGATGATGGCGAGAGTCTGAGTTTCCTCAATGGGCGGGACTTTGCGATATTGTCTCCGGTGACTTATGTAGGGCGTACCAACTCTTATAGGAACGCTCGGTTTCTTTATGCCTTTGCGATAGATCTTGACGGTGTGAGTATGCACGAGGTCCGGATGTTGTTGCGTGGTATGACAACGGGGGTTTATCCTGTTGCCAATATCATAGTCAATTCCGGACATGGGATTCATGTGTATTACCTGTTGAAGCGTCCGATTGAAATGTTCGCCACTCGCCTTGATGCGCTGAACAAGATGAAACGAGGTTTGACCAAGATTGTGTGGCTCGTGTCAAAACTTGGTGCGGAGAGGGCGCAGGTTCAGAGTGTGGTGCAGGGCTTCCGTGTGCCGGGCACCAAGACAAAGTTCGGCAAACCTATCCGGGCATTCTGGAACCGTTCCGCGCCCATGCACACGCCGGAGGAATTGAACAGCTTTTTAGGGCGTGCTTTCAGCTTGACAGATGAAGAACTCGGACAGCTGACAGATAAGACTCCGCATAATCCGTCTCGTGTGACGCTGAAAGAGGCGCAGGAACGATGGCCGGAGTGGTATGCCTCCCGAGTTATCGGACGCAGGAGAGTGGGCAAGAAATGGCAACTCAATCGTGGTCTGTATGATTGGTGGTTGAATATCCTTAAAGACGGTCAGCAGGTGGAAGTACATCACCGGTACTGGTGCATTCTCACATTGGTTGTCTATGCTGTTAAATGCGGTGTTCCTCGTGAGGAAGTCCTTGCTGATGCTCTATCCTTGGTTCAGGCTTTTGACCGTAAGACTGAGACGGTGGATAATCCATTTACGGAGGACGATGTAAACGATGCCATGAGAGCGTATGACGAGGAATATAACAAGTGGCCTATTCGGGTTATTGAAACGACCACAGGTATAAGGATCGAGCGAAATAAACGCAATCATAGAGGACGTGAGAAACATATTAAACTCATGAATTTTGTCAGGGATAATATCTCTTATCCTGATGGAAATTGGAGAGACGGGAGTGGAAGGAAAAAAGCCACTATCGAGAGCAGTTCTCATGCTAAACTCGTTAAGGAATGGCGAGCTAAGAATCCGGATAGCAAGAATAAATCTTTGTGTGCCCGGGAGACAGGACTCTCAAGACCTACTGTTACCCGGTGGTGGGATTCTGCCGTGCCGGAACCACTAAAACACTAAAACAATAAAACAATAAATAAAACAATATATATTGTTTTATTGCTGGGTTTGCGAGTCCGTTTCATAGTTCCCTTCAAGAACCATAACCATAGTATGAATGTTATTTGTAAGGAAAAAATTTACGCCTGAATATTCAGGAAGAATAATTTTCAGAAATATGAATTTTCAGAACAAATAACAAATGCTTTATCAATGGATGAAACAGAAGAAAAGGGAGATTTTTTAGAAGTCAGAAAATCTTTCGAGAAAGATCCAAGAAAGGTCATTGAGATAGAGATGGACAAGGATGGCAGATTCTCTGAGAGAACTCGATATGCTATGGAGAATACTCTGAATTTAAGTCTGCTTTCACCCCCTGAAGGCCCGAAGCTGGCAAGTGAGGCAGAGGCTCTGTTTGTGCTGTCAAAGCGCGGAACTGTTTTGGAAACAACAGAAGCTGATTTCATAGAGG
>CAJTYV010000116.1 GCA_910584195.1 uncultured Ruminococcus sp.
TGTTATTTGTTTTGAAAATTCATATTTCTGAAAATTATTTTACCTGAACATTCTGGCATAAATATTTTCCTTACAAATAACATTCATACTATGGTTATGGTTCTTGAAGAGAACTATGAAACGGCCTCGCAAGCCCTACAATAAAACAATATATATTGTTTTATTTATTTAATGTTTTATTGTTTTAGTGGTTCTTGCACGGCATAATTCCACCACCGGGTAACAGTAGGTCTTGAGAGTCCTGTCTCCCGGGCACACAAAGATTTATTCTTGCTATCCGGATTCTTAGCTCGCCATTCCTTAACGAGTTTAGCATGAGAACTGCTCTCGATAGTGGCTTTTTTCCTTCCACTCCCGTCTCTCCAATTTCCATCAGGATAAGAGATATTATCCCTGACAAAATTCATGAGTTTAATATGTTTCTCACGTCCTCTATTATTGCGTTTATTTCGCTCGATCCTTATTCCTGTGGTCGTTTCAATAACTCTAATCGGCCACTTGTTATATTCCTCGTCATAAGCTCTCATGGCATCTTTAACATCATCTTCCGTAAAGGGATTATCCACCGTCTCAGTCTTACGGTCAAAAGCCGGAACCAAGGAGATAGCATCCGCAAGGACTTCATCACGAGGAACACCACATTTGACAGCATAGATAACCAATGTGAGAATACACCAGTACCGGTGATGCACTTCCACCTGCTGACCGTCTTTAAGGATATTCAGCCACCAATCATATAATCCACGATTGAGTTGCCATTTCTTGCCTACCCTGCGGCGTCCGATGACACGGGAGGCATACCACTCCGGCCATCGTTCCTGCGCCTCTTTCAGCGTCACACGGGACGGATTATGCGGAGTCTTATCTGTCAACTGTCCGAGTTCTTCATCAGACAATCCGAAAGCACGCCCTAAAAAGCTATTCAGTTCCTCCGGCGTGTGCATGGGCGCGGAACGGTTCCAGAATGCCCGGATAGGTTTGCCGAACTTTGTCTTGGTGCCCGGCACACGGAAGCCCTGCACCACACTCTGAACCTGCGCCCTCTCCGCACCAAGTTTTGACACGAGCCACACAATCTTGGTCAAACCTCGTTTCATCTTGTTCAGCGCATCAAGGCGAGTGGCGAACATTTCAATCGGACGCTTCAACAGGTAATACACATGAATCCCATGTCCGGAATTGACTATGATATTGGCAACAGGATAAACCCCCGTTGTCATACCACGCAACAACATCCGGACCTCGTGCATACTCACACCGTCAAGATCTATCGCAAAGGCATAAAGAAACCGAGCGTTCCTATAAGAGTTGGTACGCCCTACATAAGTCACCGGAGACAATATCGCAAAGTCCCGCCCATTGAGGAAACTCAGACTCTCGCCATCATCCTTCAGCAACAACCTATGCCTGTTCTTTTTTCCATCCTTGTAGAACACCACAGGATTATATCTCCACATACGATAACCACTATAGTCTATCTTCTCTGACTGTGCATCCTCTGAATTGGAGGACTCTGACCTCAAAGCCTTGTTCCGGATCTTCTGCTTCAACCACAACTGGTATTCATAACTCTGTACTTCCTCAAAAGGAATAATCCCCTCACCCTGTTCAAAGGCTTTCCTCTCAAACAACAACTCGACAAACTCATCAGGATAAAGCTCCGACAATTCATAATGTTCCCCACACTGAAGATAATCGGATTTACACTCAAACTCCTGCTCCAACACATCCACAGAAACACGGTTCATCCGACCATGATAATCCGACCAAGCCTGAAGAAACTCCCGGTACTCATCCGCAGGAAGAGTATCGAAATCAAAATTATTCAGGTCAACCTTACTAAAGTCTATACTCATAATCTAAAATTTTGAACAGAGGGGCACTCGTTCCTCGTGCCCCATTAGGGGGCGTATATTATCAATGAAATTTCTTTTACACTTTTACAAAGATATAACATTCTTCGGAATTGCCCAAATTTCGGCACTAATTGTTTAATTACCATTATCACTAATTATATTTTTCAATAATTAGTGATTGGTGTGTCATCCCGTTGGAATTAGACCATTTTAATGAAAACACTAAACTGGTAAAACACTATTTCGGTAATTCAATAATTATTATTACCTTTGCATTGTAAATACAAACATACCATTTAACCCCATCGTTAATGAAGGCAAAAATTATAGCGGTAGCCAATCATAAGGGAGGAGTCGGAAAGACCGCCTCTGTCGCATCCATCGGAGCGGTATTGGCATCGAGAGGAAAGAAAGTGCTGATGGTTGACTTGGATACCCAAGCCAACCTTACCCGGCACTTCATGGAAAATATTCCCCCACGAATTATTTACCACGCAATTCGTGAACAGCTCAATCTACCAATCTACCCAATTCGTGAAAATCTTGACATCGTTCCAAGTGGGCTCGATATGGCAGGAATCGATTTAGAGCTCCAAATGATGTTCAACCGAGAAAGAGTGCTGAAGGTACTTCTCGATCCATTTAGTAACATTTACGACTATATTCTTTTAGACTGTCCTCCGGCTCTCGGATTAGTTACAATCAATGCACTTACTGCCGCCAATAAATTAATCGTACCTATGAAAGCTGATCTTATGTCAAATTATGGTTTATCAATGATGGACCAGTTTTGCGTCAAAATGCAGGTACTGAATCCCGGCATACACATTGATTATATCTTCTTCAACATCTATGAAAAAGGACAGACCATGACAGAAGCTATAGAAACAGATGTCAGATCTAAGTACGGTGACCGGGTTCTTTCCACGGTTATCCGCAAGAATAATGACGTTTCCAAAGCTGCTTTCGATTTTACTGACATTGTCAGTTTCAACCCCGAAGCGAATGGAGCAAAAGATTTTCAAGCATTAGTGACCGAACTTGAGAGCAAGCTCTAATCACTAAATAAATAATTAGCAAAATCAACATTTCACTAATTGTCAAAATCACTAAATAAATAACCGTTTCTCATGGCTAAAAATAAGACTTTGACAGTACCTCAAAATGGTACTCAACCAGCAGTCATACCATCACCTATCGACAATATGCTCGCTGGGGCAACCACAGTAGATACAGCCACAAGAGCATCTAACAAGCGTCCAACGTCATTCAATATAGACCAAGAACTACAGTCTCGCTTCAAGGCAGCATGTGCCACAAGAGGCAAATCTATGTCCAGTGTAATCGAGGACTTTATCCTCAGATATATAACAGAACAATGACCATCCCATCCACTTATTCATACACAATTCAATCCATTTATCCAAATAATTTAAGTAAAAAAATAAAATATTTCTGTAATCAATTCTTTTTGTGTATATTTGCAATCGGTAATATTGCCGTAACCCTTTAACAACGAAGAATCATGAATCTTCCCAAGATTGAAACCTTACTTCTTCAAGAAATGGTTGAAGTAAGAGGTGGACTCGCCGGAGTTTGCGAGTGCACCAAAGGAGCTGGACAGGCTTCTGAAGACGGTGGCAAATGTTCATGCTCTTCCGGAGCTGGTCAGAAAGCTCTTTCCTTTGAAACAGTCAAAGGAGAAGAAACTATTTGCACCTGTTCGAGTGGAGCCGGCCAGTAATCAAATTTGCCCCAGCGGCAGAACAGAAACAGACACTGCCGCTGGGGTCTTATTTTCTACCAATATGATTCTAAAGCTATCACCATCTTATACAATAAGAAATCAAAAAAATTGCTCTTACATTGTAAGGGTTGACAAAATAATAAACAACAATACCAATGAATTTGGGGCTATTCCTATTCCCCCATTTATTGGATATATCCTTTCGCGTTTGGGCAGAGATGAGTTAGATCGAGATCTCATGCTCTTATCAGACGAAATGGGTATCACAAAAAATGCTATCCATAATTTCGTAGCACAACTTCTTCCAAACCAAGATAATCAAGGTAATAAAGAATTTAAACTTAGTGATACATTCTCTATCGTTTTTCCTTCCAATTTATTAGAGGTATGTGAAAGTGTAGAGGAAACAAGGTTTTTTGAGACCGAAGATTTTAGTTGGAGTCAGGAGTTCATACCTCAAAGACCGTCAATGCCATTATCTGTAAATTTA
>CAJTYV010000117.1 GCA_910584195.1 uncultured Ruminococcus sp.
TATATCCAATGTAACACCTGCTATGATGCAGGCTTTCAATGAGAAAATATTTATCATGCCACCAATATGATGAAGTTGATATAGACCAACTTTTGTAACAGAAATATCGGTTTATCGTAGTTTGCACATTTTATATGTGCCTAATTATCGTAGTTTTCAATGTGAGAATTTGCCGATTTACCGAAGTTTCATTATCTTTGCGCCATAAATACAAGATATTAATGGAGACTTCAGTACTGCTTGAAATATTACGTGACCAACGAGAAGAACTTGACTCACTTCGTTCCCAATGCTTTTGCAAACGAAAGGAAGAAGATATGGTTAAACTTGAGAGTAAAAAGGCTCAGGTAGTAATAGGAGTGCGCCGTAGTGGAAAATCAACATTGTGTTTCAATGTATTGAATAAGGCTCAGGCAAAATTTGCTTATGTGAATTTTGACGATGAGCGTTTAGTTCGTTTGTCAGCTGATGATCTGAACGATGTATTAAAATGCCTATACCAGATTTATGGTGACTTCACCCACCTATTTCTTGACGAGGCACAGAATATAGAGGGCTGGCATCTCTTTGTCAACAGATTGCTCCGGCACGGGATGAAGTTGATTATAACCGGCAGCAACGCGAAACTACTTAGTAGCGAACTTTCCACATATCTCACCGGACGCTACAATGAAATAGAATTATTTCCTTTCTCGTTCCGTGAATTTTGCGAAATGGAGAAAGTGGAAACGACGAATCTTTCTACAAAAACTGACGCCTTACTTCGCAGAGCATTTGACAAGTACATGGAGACAGGTGGTTTTCCGGAGATAATCAGTGGAGAAGAAACTGCCGAGGAATATATAGATACTCTGGTTTCAAATATTCTGGAAAGAGACATCGTGCAGCGTTTTAAGGTAAGATACAAAGATGCCTTTAAGTCACTGTCTCATCATCTTATGAATAATGCTCCATGCGAAGTTATATATACAGCTTTGCAGAAGACTTTTAATTTCAAAAATGACAAAACCGTTGAGAATTATGTCGGATACCTTTATCAGGCTTATCTCCTGAAACAGTTACGCAAATATTCTACCAAAAGCAGCGAGCGGATTCGTAATGCGAAATGCTACCCCATAGATGTATCGCTTATGAACGCCAGAAAGGATGCTTTTGCAAAAGATAATTTTGGATGGAGGCTTGAATCTCTGGTTTATTTGGCGATATGCAGAAAATATGGAGTCGGATACGATGTCTATTATCACAAAACAGAGTCTTACGAAGTTGATTTCGTAGTCTGTCATCGAGCAACGGTTGTTGAACTTGTACAGGTCTCCTATGACATATCCTCGGAAAAAACTCTCAATCGCGAAACTTCTGCTTTGGTGAAAGCCGGGACATCACTAAAATGTGACAAATTGACTTTGGTCACCGCCTTTGAGGAGCGTGAATTGGAGGTTCAGGGACAAGTCATTGATGTCTGTGCTGCTTACAAATGGCTTCTGATATAACCACATCTCTCGTTTTTAACTCCCCAATCCTGCTACAGCATAGAATAACAATCTTTAGAACGTAAAATATGACAGAATCAGACTTCATAAAAGCAATACAGCTTCTTTTCCCAAAAGGAAATCCTTTGAGAGAGTTCGCCGATTTTGTATCAAAAGGAAATAGCATTGAAAAGCTCACTTCGCTCCTTTTTGTCAAGGATCGTCTTGAATCGGAATATAAGTTAGCCGCCTTTGCCCAATTATACTCTCCAAATAACAATCACACCCGCTATCTTGAAGGCATTTCGTCCGCCCTAGCCGAATGTAATAATCGCATAGTGCAACTGACGGATAAAGTCTTACAAGATGAGATGCAAAAGAAAGCCCTTGACAATATAAGAGAGATAATGAACAGAAGTGGATTCTGAGTCTCAACATTGGATACGGCGAGAACCTCGGTTCCGGTTTCCCTCTCATTCTCAACGCATGGCAGGAAAAGCACTGGTTGGAGCCGCAGCTCATTGAACAGTCTGAGCTGATGCAGGTTAAACTTGAACTGAAGATAGTTAGTGCCGAGAATCATACTGCCCCACAAAGAGGGCAGAAAGAGGGGCAGAAAGAGGGGCAGAAAGCGGGGCAGAAAGCGGGGCAGAAAGAATTGTCTCCACGCCAATTGGAGATAATCCATCTATTGGAGAATACCCCCGATGCGACCATGCCAGAGATAGCGGAAGTCATGGCAATTACATACCGTACAGTCCGTAGGGATATGGAGTATCTTCAAAAATCTGGAATTATATCGCGTGAAGGTGGACGCAAAGAAGGTAGATGGATTATAAATAAATTTTAATCCTTCATTCTGCCATTTTCATTTTCTATGCCTTATGGCGCATACGATGCGTCACGCCCAGTAAGCGGTATAAAACTTTCTGAAACGTTTTTTTGGGGGGGTATATTATAGGGCTTCGTTATGAATGGCTTGTAGTTTGTTAGATCGGTGAACACTTGGTGAATGGAGGTTGTTTGATATGCTGAATGTCGCTATGACGAAAATTTCAGTAAATCGGCATAGCTATTGGCATTCATATTCATCAACCCGTTAAACACCACCCCGCAAATGCCAAACCCTACGACATTACGAGATGTTGTGCCAATATTGGAAGACCTGAGGCAACTTACGAAAGCTCCGCTTGTAGCCAAACAGGATACAATTTTTTACAAGCGAATTGCCGAAGCCACCAGCAAACTATGTTCTATTGACATCGAAAACGCTATCATCGAATCTCACGCCTCTGGAGAAATAGGAAAGGTACAAGCTGACCAAACCCGAAATTACTGTGCCGAGATTGCAACAAGGCTACTTACATTCTGGAGTGTATTCCATACGTTGGACCGTGAACGTAAGAATAAATCCAAGGCAGACATGATAGACGGGTACGAAAGCAACCACTTCCTAAAAGACGTGGAGATGTTCTATATCTGTGCAGCTCATTATGAGTACGCACTAAAGGCTTGCCACAAAATCCCGGTGCCTGACGATTGGACGATAGATAAATACAAACAGGAAATCGAGCAATTCCATATGTCCGAAACCCGTGAAGGATGGCTTGAAAAGAAACGGGAGTTCCTTAAGAAACTACAGGAAAGCGTTGAATATGACGAATTTCTGTTGAAGCCATCATTCGATGTGTACCATGAGTTGCGAAGTGTCTGTCGTAGAATTTTCATCACGGTGGAACGATACTTTCCGCCATGTGAAATTCGGTTACATCCGAAATGTAGGGAAACCTTTATCCAAAAGATGCAGGTTCCCAATGGTAGTTATCCGGCACCTGAACAACCCGTAAAACAGAATCAGACAAATACGAAATCATGCCGCCAATGGGAAGAAGATCTGTTCCCTATGATACTTGTTTCGGAGTTATACGAAGTTTGTTCTGATGTTTTCGACAGCACCGAGACTCAGTTCCATTCATCACTCAATCTCCACGGCAAACATGAACCCATAAAGATACGCCCCAAGCAGAAAATCAAGGCTTGCTATCTCATATCGAAATTATACGAAATTGTTCCGGCCAAGCACAAAGCGGCGTGGCGTGAGGATATTCTCGCTCATCTTGATATTCAGTGGAGCTACTACGAAAAGAAGTATTGTCATCCACGCGGCGATGATGCCAGTGTGTCAAGCAGAGAGTATGCTGATGAGATTGACAGAATCCTCAAAAATCACAAAAAACGAGCATGAGAGTCCGTGCTACTTAATGATACCACCCGCGCACCACTTTCACCACTTGAAATTCCACTTTTGAGACCTTATGATGCTACCCGTTAGAGCTTGATACTCTGGCGGGTATCCTTGTTATATCCGTAGTCATACACCACATACACACCACTCATGACCGGCAGTAATTTTGCAGTGTCCGGGAGTTACTCGGATGCGCTCTACAAGAGGGCGGTAAGTACAACTCTAAACAATACTGCGTATGACAAAAGACCAGTTACTCAAACTCCCTCTCTGGCAGTACACCGGAGAACAATTTTTAGAATTACTTGACTCTCATTTTG
>CAJTYV010000118.1 GCA_910584195.1 uncultured Ruminococcus sp.
AAAAACGCCGAAGATTTTTTGAAATTTCTTCAAAAAATTTTTTGAGCAGCAAAATACGCCTGTCCGAAAAGCCCGGACAGGCGCAAGGGTATTGTAAAAAGTATTCAGATGATTAGACAGTTCATATTCAAGGGTAGAGAGGTTCCCGGCGGTGGTCGGGCTTTTTTTGATATGTCAATGACCGTCGGATTTTGTCGATACGCTTTGCGCTTCATGGCGGCTACCTCCTTTTAGCCGCCGTATCTGTTGGCGTTTGTGGCGTCATTCCTTTTCAGAGGATAGAAAGAAACGGCAGCCTTGATTTATTCAAAGCCGCCGCTGATAGACAGGGTAATGAGTTTATAGAAACGGCTTAATATTGGGGGATATAAAGAGAGCCGACAAACTGCGATTACTCGCAAGTTTATCGGCTCTGCGTCGGTGCGTCTGGCTCTTTGATAACTGACATATTCAGTTGCTTTACATTGATAAGCGTTTCCTGTTTACATTTCGGACAGAACAATGGGAAGTTTTCAAGTATCGTGTCGCCGCGTATCTTTACCCGCGTTTTGTTGCCGCATACCGGGCATAATAACCATTGTTCAGCTATCATAGCAAATCCTTGTTTTCCGTCCAAGTTGAAAGTGTTACACCTCCATAGTGCTGATTTTTTTAGAGAGTGCTTTTGTCAAAACGAAAGCAACTAATATACTTGCCGCCGCAATCACAAGAACAATAACGCTGTTAAATATCTCTCCTGCTAAAAGGATTTCAGACGCAAAGCTACCGAAAACACATGAAACAATCACGCCCACTATAATTGTTACAGAAGCGGATTTTTTCCAATATCCAAACCACAAAGATATTACCGCCAATGCAGCAGCTATTATAGAGTAAGCAATAAGCGATATTGCAATCCCGAATAGCGTTGACATTGTTATAGCTTCTTGACAAATAGGAACAAACGCTTCGGTAGTAAAGAATATTGTAAAAGTAATCACGCCGCTAAACAGCATGGAAACAAATGTAAACAAAAATACAGTTATAACTTTTGCCAATAATACTCGGCTTCGCTTAACAGGGTATGAGAAAAGCAAAAAAACTTTTTTGCTTGCATATTCTTCAACAATAAATCTGTTATACATTGCCGACGATAAGATAGAAAAGCAAGCCGTAGCAACAACTAACGATAAGGTGGCTATGCCGTTATATGTAATAAATATCTGAACATCTGTATCAGAAGCGTCAAGATGTGGTATTGCAGCAAATAAGTAAACAAGACCTAATACTGCAAATGTAATTAAAAGTCCCGCAGTTATGTAGCCTTTCAATCGGTTACGCTTAATTTCAAGTTTTATTAAATTCAACATTATCTTTCCCCCTCTTTCACAATCGAAATGAAATATTCTTCAAGGTTAAATGAGTTGTCTTTTTTCAATTCCTGCAATGTCATTTCCCGCACAATCGCACCATTTGAAATGATACCGATTTTATCCGCTATATGTTCTACCTCAGATAAAATATGACTTGAAAAAAGAATAGTTATTCCGTCCTTTTCTACAAGGCTTTTGAATAAATCACGCATTTCACGAATACCTACGGGGTCAAGCCCATTAACAGGCTCGTCCAGTATAAGCAGTTTAGGTTGATGTACCATAGCACGTGCAATAGCCAAACGTTGCCTCATACCAAGTGAAAACTCCGAAACGGGCTGATTTCCGACGCTCTGCAATCCGACTTTGGATAAGGTCGTTTCCGTATCAGCTTTTTTAACACCCATATAGGCAAGATGTATGTTTAGGTTTTCTTTTGCTGATAAATGTTCGTAAAAAACAGGAACATCAATCATACTGCCGATATGCCGTAATATATCAGCTTTCTGTACTGTAACATCTTTTCCTAATACTTGAACCTCGCCCAAAGTAGGGGTTAATAAGCCGGTTAGTATTTTGAACATAGTTGTTTTTCCTGCTCCATTGATACCCAAAAAGCCGTATATTGTTCCTTTTTCTACGGTTAATGAGCATTTACGAAGCACCTCATTTTTTCCAAAGGATTTGCATAATCCTTTCGTGTGAATGGCTTGTTCTGTTGACATTAGATTTCCTCCTCATATTTTGAATATTGTATTGCCTTTTCCCGCTCCGCAGACGGCACATCACCAGGCAGAGCCGACAGTTTACTCATAAATTCTGTTCTATCCATTCCTTAAACATCCCTCAAAGATACCGTTCAATTTGGCAGAATACCGATACCACTCGCTAATATACGGATTAAGCTGCGTTCTTCCTTTCTCCGTAATCTTGTAGTAACGCCTGTTGCGCCCCGCACATTCCATATCATACGCTTCCAGACACTCATCTTTCTGTAACCTGCGCAGAACTGAATACAGCACAGATTCAGAAATTTCAATGACCTGCCGCACCTCCTGTGTAATTTTATACCCGTATGTACCCTCTGGCTCATGGGATATCATAGCCAGCACAACGGCATCCAGCAATGCCGCACCTGTGTTAAAAACCATGCAATATACTCCTTTCCTGTTATTTATATATCTTATAAAGTTCTCTCCATGTGTGAATATATAAAAAATTATGTAAAAGGTATAATGTGCCTATGATAGTCTGCGCTTATAAACTTGTGCTGCTGCGGTAAACGCAATTATAATTATTGCTATGCACCAAGCAAGAGCTATCCACAAGCTGTTCCCCAAAGGCAAGCCAAGCGTCAAGGCACGAATACTGTCAATAATCGGTGTCATAGGCTGTATTTCTGCAAACCACCTAATACCGCCGGACATGGTATCAGTAGGAGCAAAGCCGGAACTGATGAAAGGCAAAATAAAGAGTGGAAACATTAAACCACTGGAGCCTTCCGGCGATTTTGAAATTAGTCCACATAGTACAGCAAGCAATGAAATCGCAATGTTTACTAAGATAAGCAAGGCTGCAACAATAAGCCAATCCACAAAGCCGCTATGTGGCCGAAAACCAAGGACAAAGGCAGTAATAATGATTACGGTGCTTGAAATTGTATTTCTCACTACTCCCGCGCCAGTATGACCTATCAGTACGGCAGATTTTGAAATTGACATAGAACGGAAACGGTCTATTATGCCTTTTGTCATATCTGTTGCGACGTTCATTGCCGAGTGTTGAGAAGCCTGCCCAAGACTTTGCATAATAATTCCCGGCACAATAAAATCAATGTAATTTAGGCTTCCCACATCTGCTATATTCCCAAATACCGTTCCAAACAGGAGCATTAAAAAGAACGGTGTTATTGTTGCCATCAACAATGCTTCGGGGTTTCGCAAAGAAATAAGCAGGCAGCGTTTAAACATTATCCAAGAGTCAAGAAATGATATACTTTTGAGTTTATGCACGATTATTTTCCTCCTTTTTCATCAGTCAACGCTAAAAACACTTCTTCCAAAGAGGGAAGTTTTTGCTCAAAGCTGTCAATCGTTATACCGTTCTCATTTAATAATGCCATTGCTTCGCTTGCTTGTTCTTCACTTTGAAAATTGAGTTGCGCGCCGCGCTGCGGCATTATCGTTTTTAGGTATTGCGGTGTCCCCTCTGCAAGTATCTTACCGCCATGAAGAATGGCGATATAATCCGCAAGATATTCTGCTTCTTCCAAATACTGTGTAGTAAGGAATACCGTTGTTCCTCCGGCAGCTAATTCTTTTACTAAATCCCACATGGCAATACGATTTTGAGGGTCAAGCCCAGTGGTGGGTTCATCAAGAAAAATAATTTGTGGCTTTCCAATAAGGCTCATGGCTATATCTAATCTGCGACGCATACCTCCAGAATAAGTAGATACTTTGCTGTCTGCTGCGTCCTGCAAATGGAAGAAAGACAACCACTCATTCACCTTGTTTTTGACATTGTTCAGACGTTTAAGCTGTCCGATAAGGTTTAGGTTTTCTCTGCCTGTCAAAACTTCATCTACCGCTGTGAATTGCCCTGTCAGACTAATGCACTCACGCACATAATATCCTTGACGAAC
>CAJTYV010000119.1 GCA_910584195.1 uncultured Ruminococcus sp.
TGGCAGCAAAGGCAAAATAGAGGTATTGAGACTTTATCTTGCAGAAAAAGTCTTGGCAGCAAAGGCAAAATGGAAGCAATGAGATTTTATCATGCAGAAAAAAGTCTTGGCGGCAAAGCAAAATAGAGAACAAAGACTAAATAATACTTGAAAAACTTGGCATTATTTAATATAATCAAAGAAGCTGGGTAAATCGAAAATTAGTCGATATTTTTAAAACAATTTAAAGGAGGACTTTAGAAATGGCTAAAGCTAAATTTGAAAGAAACAAACCCCATTGTAATATTGGTACCATTGGTCACGTTGACCATGGCAAAACTACTTTGACAGCTGCAATCACAAAAACATTGAATGTAAGATTAGGTACAGGTGAAGCTGTTGCATTCGATATGATTGATAAAGCTCCTGAAGAGAGAGAACGTGGTATCACAATTTCTACAGCTCATGTTGAGTATGAAACAGAGAAGAGACATTATGCACACGTTGACTGCCCTGGGCATGCTGACTATGTAAAGAACATGATCACAGGTGCTGCTCAGATGGACGGCGCTATCCTCGTTGTTGCAGCTACAGACGGTGTTATGGCTCAGACAAAAGAGCATATCCTTCTGTCCCGTCAGGTAGGCGTTCCTTATATCGTAGTATTCATGAACAAATGCGATATGGTAGACGATGCAGAATTGCTTGAACTGGTTGAAATGGAAATCAGGGAGTTACTGTCCGAGTACGAATTCCCGGGCGATGACATTCCGGTTATCCAGGGTTCCGCGCTGAAAGCTTTGGAAGATCCTTCCTGCGAATGGGGCGACAAGATTATTGAACTGATGACAGCTGTTGACGATTATGTTCCGGATCCGCAGCGTGATACAGATAAGCCTTTCCTTATGCCTGTAGAAGACGTATTTACTATTACAGGCCGTGGTACGGTTGCTACAGGCCGTGTTGAGCGTGGTACACTTCACCTCAATGAGGAAGTTGAAATCGTTGGTATCAAAGAAGAAACAAAGAAAACTGTTGTTACGGGTATTGAAATGTTCCGTAAGATGCTTGACGAAGCTCAGGCAGGCGATAACATTGGTGCATTGCTCCGTGGTGTTCAGAGAACTGAAATCGAAAGAGGACAGGTTCTTTCCAAACCCGGCTCTGTAAAATGCCATAAGAAATTTACCGCTCAGGTTTACGTTCTGACCAAAGATGAGGGTGGACGTCATACTCCTTTCTTCAACAACTACAGACCTCAGTTCTACTTCAGAACAACTGACGTAACTGGTGTATGTAATTTACCGGAAGGTACAGAAATGTGCATGCCTGGTGATAACGTAGAGATGACGATTGAATTGATTCATCCCATCGCTATGGAGCAGGGTCTTACGTTTGCTATCCGTGAGGGTGGACGTACAGTAGGTTCTGGTAGGGTTGCAACAATCATTGAGTAATCTTGTGATTAGAGCCAAATAAGTAAAATAAGCACCGCAATCCTTTGAGAAATCGAGGGCACTGAAAAAGTCTGATTCTTTGAAAAAGAATTGGGCTTTTTTCAGTGTAGGTATTATAATAGAAGTATAGGGAGGGAGGACTCCGAAATGCTGAAAGATCATTCACAGTTGAAATTACCATTATCACCTTATCAGGGGATTTACAATGCGATCATTCCTGCAAATCATCTTTTGCGGAAGATAAAAGAGAACATTGATTTCAGTTTTGTGAATCCTATGCTGCGGAAACAGTATTGTGAAAATTTCGGACGCCTGGCAAAAGAACCAGAAATGATGTTCAAACTATTGTTCTTGAAAAAACTCTACGACCTGTCTGATGAAACCCTGATCAGCAGCGCCCAGACAGATATGGCATATAAATTTTTTCTAGACCTGGAACCGGAAGCAAAAATGATTGACCCCAGCCTTCTCACAAAATTCAGGAAAACCCGCATTACAGAAGATATTCTTGAAGAGCTGTTAAAGGAAACGATCCGGCAGGCTTTGGATAAAGGTCTGATAAAATCAGGAACCATTATCGTAGATTCCACCCATACAAGCGCATCTGTCCGTGCGAAATCCCCTACACAGATTTTGCGGGATATGAGTAAACAGCTCTGGAAGGAAATCTATAAAAATGCTTTTGATTTATCAGAAAAATTCCCCGAAAAACCATCCCTGGAAGCCGGACTGGAGGAAGAGATTGCATATACAAAAAATCTGCTAAAGGCTCTGGGGGAAGGGATAGCAGCCTGTGGCAGCGGGAAGATACAGAAGCTTGCCAGGGGAATGAAGGAACTGCTTGAGGATGAAAAGATCAGGGATATACGTTCAAAGGATGACAAAGATGCACGGTTTGGGCACAAAACGCCAACGAGCACATTTTACGGATATAAAAACCACCTGGCAATGACAGAGGAACGTTTGATTGCGGGGATAAGCGTAACGCATGGAGGTGCGCCGGACGGCCAGGAGTTGCCAGGACTGATAGAAAAGGTGCAGGAGACCGGGATAGAAGTGGCAGAAGTAATAGGGGATATGGCATATGCCAGCGATGATAATCTGGAAGCCTGTGGCGAAGGGGTTACATTAATTGCACGGACAAATACGGCGGTGGCAGCGGCAGCAAACGGAAAACTGGAAGAAGGATTCTGTTACAATAAGGATGCCGGAATGCTGCAGTGCCCAGCCGGGGAATTGGCGGTGCGGGTAGAGAAACGGACAGCAAAGAACGGGAATACCTATTTAAGATATATATTCAGCAAAGTGAAATGCAGGAAATGCCCGTTAAGAGAAAGCTGCCGTGTAGGGAGGGGGAAATCAAAGGAACGAAGTTACAGCATTACCCAGGCAAGCGAAAAGAACCTGGAAAGACTAAAATTTGAGGAGGGTGAATATTTCAGGGAACGGATGAAGATTCGGCATCGGATTGAAGAAAAGAATGGGGAATTAAAAGAAGCCCACGGATTACGCAGAGCGGATTCGAGAGGGCTGTTTGCCATGGAACTGCAAATGTATATCACAGCATTTGTGGCAAATGTCAAGAGAATCACGAGGCTGACGGAGCCGGTTATGCAGTAAGGAAACGCTTTTCCTTGCATGCTTTGGAGCAAATTTGTACACAGATGCTGTTTATATAGAGATAAGAAAACTCCCAACAAAAAAGTGGGAGTTTTTCAGTGCCCTCAGAAATCAAGGGGTTGCGGTTTTTTAATGTCTAAAAATAATAGCGAACAAAAGGAAAAGCCACTTGCCGAAATTTTATTGTGAATGGCTTGTGGCTCTAAAATGGCTCTAAAAATAAATTAAAAATAGGGAGTCCGCTCGTGACTCCCTTTGCTTAATTACAATAAATTCTTTGGCACACGTCCAAAGAAGAATTGTAATAGTATTTTATGTTGAAGAAGAAAAATTATGTATAGATAAAATAAAGGGAACTCGCTCGTAGTTCCCTTGTTTGAAATACTATATTGACGTTCCACTCGTGAACATCTTTCTTGTACTTTTATACTAGCATGAACATCTAAATTTGTCTACATTTCTTTTTGAGATTTTTCTAAAAAATCTGCTAAATTTTGAATATCTGAAAATTGGTAGGTATCAAGCAATTCTTGGAATTTATCAAGTTGTTGTTGTTTTGAATCCAAATCGGTTTGTAGTAAGGTGCGATTGTTTTTCAGCTTTTCAATGTATTGTAGTTTATCGTCATACATATTTTGCAATGTCTGATAATGGTGGTTTATGCCAAGCGATAAAGAAATAGCTTTGTCAACAGCTTTCATTTCATCAGCAGAAAGGTCGGTAATATAATCGCTAAGTCTTGCTTTGCTTACGCATGTAATATTTCCCAGAACAACATCTCCGTCAAGTATGAGTTTGCCGGAGGAATCTTTTTTCTCCGCAATCGGTACAACAATAGGAAGTGTAGAGGTGGTATGTGTTATAGGTGCAACCAGTGTATTAGGTGATGTTCTGTTAG
>CAJTYV010000120.1 GCA_910584195.1 uncultured Ruminococcus sp.
GCTTTGAGATACTTCCGGCCCCCAATGCCACGATGGTCTGTTTCTCCTCCATAATTATGCCCTGTCGGTCATTATGATGTATTATCGTGTATTACTTGATTTTTTCACTTCTTCAAAATTCTATTATTGAGTATTATGTTGTATCACGCAAAGGTTATTTGTTGGAGTTTTGTTGGACTAGCCCATTTTATGTTGGACTATCCTGTTATACCAAACTCTGACCTTAATGCCATCCCGAAGTTCCCCAAGGAACCTCTCGCACTCAATATTGAATTAAAATAACTTCATTTGATCAAAAACTTGTTCTAAAGACTTCTTTTTCTTATCTCCGGTTACTTCGGCGTAAATATCCATAGTTGTCTGTATATCCTTATGCCCCATAATCGACTGAATGACTTTAATATTCACATCTGCTTCACACAGCCTCGCACAAAAGGTATGCCTTAAATGGTGGCAAGAGAATTGTGGCAATATAATTGCCTCTCTCTTTTCCTTTGCAGCCCTGACTTCTTCCATTGCATTATGATTCTCAATCACTCTGCGCAGGTTTCTGTTGATTGACTCCGGCACATATAATTCACGGAATCTGTTACAGAAGATAAATCCTGACATATCATCAACAGTAGATATGCAAAAAGTTCCTTCTTCCTCTTGTCTTGCTTTTTCTTCGATAAAGGCTGCATATACAGTATCAACCATCGGGATAACTCTTACCCCTGAATCAGTTTTCGGCAAATTGATTACCCACTTATTATCCGACTTGTTTCTTTTGCCTGCGAAGTAGAAAAGAGAATGGTTTATATCAATGGTTCTGTTACGCATATCAATATCTTCCCACCTCAATCCAACCAACTCACCGATTCTGCATCCTGTTCCAATCATTACCGTGAATAAAGGCTTCCACTTATTATACTCCGGCATCTCGTCCAAATAAGATAAAAACTCTCTTTGCTGTTCCAATGTCAAAGCGTGCCTTACATAAGAGCCGCCACTTTGAGTTTTCTTATTTAACTGCTGAATAACGCCATTGGCCGGATTGGCTCGGATAATATTATCTCTCACCGCTATTTCAAGTGCAGGTCTAATCAATCTCTGAATATACTGGACAGTTCCTATATGAAGCCCCAAATCGCAAATCAGATGATTGTAGAAAAACAGAATGTCACTATACTTGATTTCACCAATTTTTTTCCTGCCAAACTCGTTCCGGATATATCTGTCATAGACTTCCAGATAATTAGCCCTGGTAGATACCCTTAATTCACTTTTCGTTGACATATAACGGTCAAACATAAAATTCAAATCGGCGGTTCCTGCTGCATAGGAATCAATACCATCTAACTGATCTTTCTTTAATTGTTCCTCCTTTTCCCGAAGTGCTGGCAAGTCCTTCGCATAAATGTATCTCCGTTTACCAAAAGGGTCAGAATATGCGTATAAGTACATCCCCTTTGAATCGCTGTATGATTCTCCTTTACGAAGTACTCTGCCTTTCTTGTCTTTTCGTGATGCCATATGTATTCCTCCTTTCATTGCTAAGGAGAGAATCCATCAGTGCTTTTCTTTATCCAAGATAATTGAAACACCTTTCTGCACCACTTCAGTAACAGTCATTTCAGAAGAATCCGCATATTTTTTTAATTTTTCATAATCCTCTGGCTTCATTCTAACGCTAACAACCTTTTCTTTGGTAACGTCAGCCTTTGGTCTTCCTGCTTTCGCCATTGCGCATCCCTCCTCATGACCATTATATTTTTGTCATACAAAAATGTCAAGTAGAAATTTCAATTATTCGACTTTGAAGCCCTCTAAATATTTTTCAAAGATTTCACAATTTACCAACACCGTCTTACCCGGCTTATAAATTGCCCTTGCTTCTTTTGCCAACTTCATAAAACTAGACTTGCACATTCCATAGTAATCAGCCCCATCATCATATCGGCGAAACTTTTTCCACTCCTTTACAATCGTCACCGTTTCACTCATAGTTCTGCTCCTTTCGCTGTCCTTTGGCATTATCTGCCAATAAGGATACATCTACTTTCAGATATACCCTTATTGACAGACAAATTTTCCAAAAAATACATACAAGTGGCAGCTCATTACACTGCCCACATCGGTATCGCACCGTCATTCTAAATTGACCGGAAAACCCGGAAGTATCATTATCAAAGATATGCCTCATTGCCTCATGCAACTGCTGCACTTTTCGCCAGACATTCATCGCTCACTGCCTTAACTTCAATACCAGATTTCAGTATTCCTTCGTATACACTCCCATGCCAAAACGGAAGCAGGCAGCTCTTGGCGTGTCCGCATAGCGGCTCCGCATATCCCACACGTCCTGTATGTATTTACATATTCAATTTTCAAGGTACAATCCGGCAGAAACACCTTCCTGCCTGTTTGGATAAAATCATCTCTGGACTTGTCAGCCCAAAAAGCACATAAGCACTCTCCGTCTGCTATGAACGGTTCTGTAAAGATTATGTGCTTTAGCGGAATGACAAGTTTATACTTCCAGTTTATCAGGGCCGTATTTATTCAGAATCTGCAACAGAATTTTCTTATGTGTTCCCTCTACTTGTCTGTATATCTCGCACAAAGTATTTAATTCATCAGAAGAAAGAGTGTTTATGTACGGCTTGTAATCTTCCCCTATGAAAATCCCGCCTGCCCCTCCCTGCTGTGTGTAAATAGGATATCCTGGAGATAAAGCCTGAATATCATTTCGTATCGTGCGGGTAGTAACGCCAAATTCTTCTGCCAATTCTCTTGCTGTTGTACGCCGCCGGACAAGCAGAATGTTAATGATCTCCATCCTGCGGTCAGTGGTATTCATGCTTCACCTCCTCTCCTTTAATAAGTTCCAATCATAGTCTACAAAACATATAGGAAAATACCTTTCCTATACACAAAATTATTTCAAGAAAATTTCCCAGCCGCTTCCAGTTCTTTTCCCATGCTGAAAATCACGCTTTCTTTTTCTGCTTTTCGTTTGTATCTCTAATTGACTTTTCCCCTGCCGCTTGGTAAAATCTTTAATGGATAAAATCATAAATTCATAAACGTACACTCAAACTGCTATGAGCCGGAACAGGGTAGCTATGCCCTGCTCTGGTTGTAGCAGTTTTTTATTTATCAAAACTATCCTCTGAAAGCCAGATACCGAAAGGCTTTACAAAAGACCGGGCGGTAACGCCCATATGTGTTGTAAGATGCTCGCCTAAGCTCGCACAACACGCAAATTCCCTACGGGTAATTTGCCACGAATAGCAAGCACTGCCTGCGTATATACGCAGGCGGGCAAACATCCAGCTTCCCCTCCGTGGGAATCTGAATATTTGCGCTTGCAGAGGGCATATCCCCCTGACCCCCTAAATCACAAAAATGCTGTATCCCCTGCTGCGGCAGGGCTTCACATTTTTGTTCCAAAACCAGTGCCGGAAACGGCATTGTAAATGTCAAAACTATCGCTATATCCAGAAAGGACAAGGAAATGGACAAACACAGAAATAAAAACCGTTCCCGAAAATATGGGATTGTAATCCACCTCAGCGAAGATGAAAAATATATCCTCGACGAGAAAACAAAATGCTCCAACATGGCAAGCCGTGCCGACTTTATCCGGCATCTGATTCTGTACGGCTACGTCTATGATGTTGACTATTCAAAGCTACGGGAATACAACTCTGCGCTTGCCAAAATCGGGAACAATTTAAACCAGATTGCAAAGCGCATGAATGCCACAGGCAATATATACAAAGCCGATGTAAATGAAGTAAAGGAGCTGATGCAAAAGGTATGGCATACACAAAAATCCATGCTATCACGGCAACCGTCAATAAAGCAGTAGACTACATCTGCAACCCTGC
>CAJTYV010000121.1 GCA_910584195.1 uncultured Ruminococcus sp.
CCATGTCAAAGGCGTTCTTCGGGTCTGCGTCGGAGAGGTACTTGTATTTCGGGTGTTTCGTTATATCGAATTTATCCGAAAAGAACGGACGTACCCCGCGCACCTGTAAAATGCACTTGCCCCCGTCCATAACCGCGATTTCATCTTCGGTCATAAGCTGCTTTCCCAATTTCTGATAGTTCAGCCCGTGGGAAAGCTCCCGCCCCCGCGTTTCGGACGTGTTGAAGCTGTCTATGGTTTCTTTTCCTAAAAGCTCCGACATTTCTTTAAGCGTCGTTTTTTCCTTGCCGCCCAAGAAAAGCGTTGTGTCGCAATTCCCGCTTATGGTGTCCGCGTTGTCCTTGTAAATGGCTTTTAGCTGGCTCTGTGACTGCAAGATGATGGAAGCGGATATTTCCCGGCTCCGTATGGTTGCTATGAGCTTTTCAAACTTCGGTATCTGCCCGATATTGGCAAATTCATCAAGCAAGCACCTTACATGGACGGGAAGCCGCCCGCCGTATTCATCATCTGCTTTATCGCAAAGCAAGTTGAATAGCTGTGTGTAGAGAATACTCACGACAAAGTTAAAGGTGTCGTCGGTGTCGCTGATAATGACAAACAGGGCGGTCTTTCTGTCCCCCAGCGTGTCAAGCTCCATTTCGTCCGTTTCCATTAGCTCCCGCAGCTCCCGTATGTCAAATGGCGCAAGCCGCGCACCGCAGGAAATGAGGATAGAGCTTCGCGTCTTGCCCGCCGATAGCAGGAATTTCTTGTACTGCCGGACAGCGAAATGCTCCGGGTCTTTTTCTTCCAGCCGTTCAAACATGAGGTCAACCGGGCTTTGAAATTCCGGGTCGTCCTCGCGGGCTTCGCTGGCGTTTATCATTTCAAGCAGCGTCGTGAAATTCTTTTCTTCCTCCGGGGCTTCATAGTGGATATAGCCGATAAGGGCGCAGTAAAAAAGCCGTTCCGACTTCACCCAAAAATCCTCCCCGGATTTCTCCCCGTCGCCTTTGGTGTTGGCGATTATGGTATTTACCAGCTTCAAAATGTCTTTCTCGCTCCGCAGATAGGCAAAGGGATTGTAGCGCATGGACTTTTTGAAATTGATTGTGTTCAGCACTTTTATCCGATAGCCGCCCCGCTGTAAGAGCTTCCCGCACTCGATTAAGACAGTTCCTTTATCGTCTGTGCCGTCAAGACAAAAAAAGTGTGAACATGAAATTTAATAATTTCCACTCTGAATATCCCGTACAATCATGCGTTTTAGCTTATCCTGCAAGGTTTCTCTGCTTGTTTCGCTAAAGTGGCACGTCACAAAGTAGGTCGTTCTGCCTATGGTCTTTACAAAGTGCGGTCGGCGTTCCTGTGCCTGTTGGTTCTCATTATTTTTTGGCATATACATAAATCTCCTTTACATGAAAAGAGGGCATACAGAGTAATCTCCATACGCCCGCTGTTGTTAGTGGCTGTCTGTTCCCTTATCCGCATGAAATTGACATTGCGGTTTCCGGCATATATACTTGTTGCTTACTGTCAAATAAAGGTAAACAGGGCAGAAAAAATGTTGTATCAATGCAACGGATAAGAGAGGTAATAAGCATGGGAAAAATGATAGTGCTGACGTTTTCGGACAGTGAGGAAACAATCTTTAAGAGGGCGGTTTCCCTCTTAGCAGACGAATTACAGATTGAAGCGGAACAACAACCTGTTTCCTTGCCTGTATTGTCCTTTCAAGGTGGAAATACTGCAACATCAGCGCAGGGTGTTGCGGGATAGGAGAGATGTGCGCCTTACTCGGATTGGGCCGGATTGTAAAAACCCGACTTATCTGAAAACGGTGTTAGGTAGGCGTTGGGTACAAGTTCAGTGCTGACGCTACAGAAAACGGTACTTTGTAGAACGTTCTTTTTCTAACTTTGGGCAAAAAATATGCACCATGCTAATCTTCACATGGTGCATACTCCCGTAACAATTTACGCACAACAAAATTATTTACTACGCAAAAGACCTCTGTTGATTGCGCCGTACAAGTCTGTTCCATTTTGCTCCTTATTCCCTGTCAGAAGCTTTTCCAATTTTTCCAGAAAAGATACATAAAACTGCCTTTCCTTTACAAGTGCCTGTTGTTCTTCAATACTTATAACCCGATTAGGTTCTAGAGGATGGTCAAAATCATATAAAGCTTTTTGAGTAGCCCGCATTGCAGACTCCACGGAATTACCCAAAATGTCCGTACTATTCGACAACCCGTAATAATGGGCTATAATTTGCTGTATGTGCATATCTGTTATATGAGTCCGTCCATTCTTAGTTTCACCCAATCCGTTTACTCCAACTTCTTTCACTGTCTCCATCCAAGCATCTTTTACAGATTGTGGAGCATTCGGTCCAGCACTCTGTAGCACACGTTCCTCAAAATCCGTTGCCGCTTCATCTCGAAGCCGTTCTTCATTCTTTTCGGTTACATATTGTGCAAATGTAGGAGTCCCGTTACTTTTCTGCATATTTTCGTATGATATGATATTCTGCCGATAATTAGAATTAACCTGCATATACGCTACCCCCATACAGCTTAATGTATATAAAAAGTAATATTCATTGTATTCCACGGTGAATTTGCAGATTTGGAACTAGCCTTAAATGTTCCGGCTTCAAAACCATAGCTGTTCTCATATCTCCAAACGCAAGCCCATCCATCGATTATACGATCATTATCAAGGTCTATCGCTTTTTTAGATTTCAAGGTCATATTAGTGCTGTTAAGAGTGGCTGAGCGTGTTTTTGCATACCCGATCTCAATCGTTTCAACTTCCAACCAAGTCCCGCCGTGATCCAATGTTGTACCAACCTGCGCAAATGACCCCGAACGTTGAATAACTTCTGTTCCACCTTTTTCAGAAGATACGGAATACACATAAAACTGTGTCAATGCAGGAGCCGCATCACGCGGTTGTATTTCCGCAGCACTTACAGGAATAACATTAGCAACCAACAACGTACTAACCAACATAACACTTAATAACTTTTTGAATTTTTTCATTTTTCACTCATCCTTTCTATAGTTAAAATATCTAATCAGCCTCGCATATCAATATGTTGTGTTATCTTTCTTGTTTTATATAAATCTGATTACCCCCTTTCACACACTTTCCACAAATATAGATATGCGTAACTGAATGATTTACTTTGTAATTATCCACTATCTCACTTTATACTCATATTATTTATCGGTCAGAAAATGAATATTTTAATATATTTCCATCCAAGATTCACTTTATAATGACATATCATGCGCCTTTGACCTCTCCTTTCTCTGCTCTGTCGGCGGTATTGCCTGCTCTACACAACGCTTGACGGTTTCAGCTTCAGCAACTTCATCTTTCAGCTTGCGCATTTCCCGATAAAGGCGGTCTTTCTGTGCGGTTAGGTCTGCAACCTCAGCTTTCCACGCTTTCGGTCTTAGCTTGGTGTCGCTCCCTAAATGCTCTTTCAGATACCTTTCCGCTCGGTCATACAGTGCAAGTTCGGTGCGGTAGCGTTCCGCATAATCCTCCTGCTTTTTCGGCTTGGTCTGTTTGTATGCCTTGTGGTAATCCCGATACTGGAGATAGTTTTCCGCTTGGTCTATCAGTTCTTTTCGCTCATGGAGTAGCTTTTCTGTCTGCTTTATCTCGCTGTTGGTATTCCAGTACCGTTTTTTCATTTTCGATAGCGTTTCCTGCAACTCGGACAGGGTGGAAATGTTATTGACCTGTAAGAAGCTGACCGCCTTTGCAAAGGTTTTCAAATCCCGTATTTTCCCGTAACGGCTGTCTGGCTGTCCTGCCTGTTGCAT
>CAJTYV010000122.1 GCA_910584195.1 uncultured Ruminococcus sp.
CTGTGGACTAAATCTTCATGGTATTTCGGGCGGTAGGTCTGCCCGTCAAACTCGCTGACAAGAATGCTCCTGCTGATGTATGATGCTTTCTCGACTGCCGACTGCCCCTTGCTCCGCCTGACAATGGAAAAACGTGTGCTTGCCTGTTTCGTAACATTAGCCATGCGCAACACCTACATTCTGCCGACAGGGTATAGGGGCGCACTCATAGACTTTGTGGGCAGATAAAGGCTGTTCTTTAGCCTTTATCTGAACGCAAAGTTCACTAAAGGGTAGCAAGCGCAGCTTGCGAAGGGGAATTGTCGTTTCCCCTTTTGGCTGCCGCAAGGCAGACAACGCCCTCCGCAGGAGTCCATGCAAGTGAAACTTGCCCCTCGGAGAGCGCACATACCACCTCTGGTGGTATATCTGTGCGCACCCTGTAAACAGGGTGAATACGTTACCTCCGCTTTCCAGTGTCCTCGCCTTTGTCATTCCGTACCGCCCTCGCTTTCATTTTCGGCATTGGGGAGAGTGGATTGTGGGGGAGTGGTTTCTCGGCTTTCCGCTTTGATTTTAGAGATAATCTGCTGACACTCCCTTGTCTGCAATGCAACCGACAAGATACGGTTTAACTCGCCCTCGTCATAGCGGTAGCAGTCGGGGAAATACTTCACGATAATACCGCCCATGATGTACTTGTGGTGGTTCTCGGCTTTGCGTTTCTTCTCGTTCTGTTTTTTCTTTTCATTGGCTACACGCTGTTGCGCCTGTTTCAATACCTGCAATGCCTTTTCTAAGTTTTTGCTTGTGTCATTCTTGCTCTCAATCATTTCTGATACCTCATTCTTTCTGTGCTGTGTTGATAGTTTCTGAAAATAAAAAAGGTAGCTGATTGTCTGTTAAGATAACCGCTACCCAAAATAGAAGTATTCCCTTTCTGTTCTGACAGTGAAAATATGACAGAAGAAAAGCACTTAGATTTTCCTAAGTGCTTGATACTATTTCTCTCCACAAATGGGAATTTTCTCATTTATTCACTCATATTTTTACTCTGTTATATGCTTATTCCATTAAAACAACTGTTCACCCAAATATTTATCATGAGGAACTATCAGACACTTTTCAATGGACTTCCAATAGCTGTTGTAAAGATTTTTTTGTGCCATTCCATAGCTTTCCTTGGTATCAAATTCCCAATAAAGCATATACTTAACACTTTTTACAATACGGTTAATTTTAAGAGGGGGAAGTCCCTCTTTAATCTGCTCCATATCTATGCGATACTCTCTTTTGATAAATCGAAACAAAAGAAGCCCCTCTTGTTTTTCCAAAAAGCTTTTGACTTCAAGCATTAACGTTTCAAATTCCTCTACCTTTTGTGGCTTAACTTGATAAATACAAATTTCTGTAAATGGCATATTTTATTCATCCTTAATGTAATTTTGTCAAATTAATTCCAAAGCTCTTTTATACAATGGGTCTAAATCACAACCGCAACTTCCACATTCTTCGTCTGCCTGCCTGATTGCTGACACTAAAGTATCTTTATCGGCTTGTCCGTCTAACCACTGTTGTGCTGGAATAGATATTAAATCCCAACCAGATG
Source organism: uncultured Ruminococcus sp. (assembly GCA_910584195.1). Lineage (GTDB taxonomy): Bacteria > Bacillota > Clostridia > Oscillospirales > Ruminococcaceae > Ruminococcus. The sequence goes on from CAJTYV010000122.1 coordinate 1,589, forward strand.
CGACAAATTTTTCCATAATAGATTTTAATTCTTCCATAATGCTACTCCTTTCATATTGGCAATTTTTCGATTTGATTAGTATTCATATTTTATCACAAGCACACTCGTAATTCCAATAAATTTTTCCTAATTCTCTTTTATTTTGTTCCGTTCAATCATCATCTGCCTTGCCCGTTCCCTCTGCTCGGTGCTGACCGCCCTCGGCTTGCGGTAGCTGACGTATGACTTCGGAAAGGAATAGGTCTTAGATACCTCGTCCTGCTCTGTCAGCTTGTATGTATCGGGGAAGTCGGCAACAAGCGTGTCAAGTTTCCGCATAACCGCCTTATCTCTTGTGTAGAGGGTGGCGGTCTGTTCTCCTGCGTTATAATTGAGAATACTTTCCCGCTCGTATCGTGAAAGTTTCATAGTACCATATCCCCCTTTCCCTTGCTGTGGGTTCTGTGCTGTTTTCCCTCGGCAACTGTCGGCTGTTTTGCCTGTTCCTTTGCTTTGGCTAACCTTGTCTTTATGGAGTGGTCACGCTCGGTCAGTTTCCGTTTTTTGGTGGTGGCAGTCAGTTCTGCACACGTTTTTTCTGACAGGGCATTTAATTTTTTTAAGGTGGTACTTACAATCTGTTTTGTGTTATTGTCTTTTATCTGCGGAAGAATAGCGGACAGACTGGCGCACGTTTCCGCTTTGCTCTGCTCCCCAAACTGATAGATTAAGTTGATTTCATCAGCGTTAAAAGGTATCTGAAAATTTGCGCCCTCACATAAACGCTCCACGCCCACGCACTTAGGGAGATTTCTTGTCAGTTCGTAATTATCCCTCGCTGTGATTGTTCCATGACTGTCGGTCTGCCTTACCTCGACTTCACACTGGCTTTTCTGCTCCAACACAAGCCACTGGTATTTGTCGCTTTCTTTGGTAAATACAGTCTGATGCGCATTAGAGTGTGTCTTGCTATGGATATATTTGTCTGTGGTGCTGTAATAGTCCAAAATCTGCTGTTCCTGCTTTTTGTTCATAGTCTTTGCCCTCCTGTGATATGGATTGATATGATTGATTGGTTTAGGTGCTGATAAATGATTTTCTTTCGTTAATTGTCGAGAGATTGGATTGCGGAATATCATTGACAGATATTTCTCTACTTGGGGGAATAGGAGTTCATTTCCTACGGTAATTACCGCATGAAAAAAGACTATAACCGTTGCTGTCATAGCCTTTTAAGGATTGAGGAAGTCCCTTTTTTATTTGTATTTGTTTGTCGCCCCTCCGCACTATCCAACATCCGTGGCCTCCACAACCGTGTCAACCCTGTCATCGTGCATCAGGTTTTTCAGCACCTTGTACTGCGCCGCCGTATCGTTTTTTACTTCCGTCTGCCACTGTTCCGGTATCATGGGCAGGCTCTCATAGCTCCACTTTTTCCATGCGTCAGAATAGGCATCCGGTTGCGCAAGCTCCACCAGATGCCCGATGCACCAGGAAACGAGATAGCCGTTCCCCTCCATATACCCGTCTTTCCTTTCACCAGCGCCGATCACACGGGCAATCGACTGTGCCACGCTGGGCTTTTCCGTTACCACTAACTGCATAAAAGTTTCCTCCTTGCTCTTTTCTGTATCAATAATTACAAAATGAAAAGGGTAGCTGATTCTCCGTTAAGACAAACCGCTACCCAAAATAAACAATATTCAGTTTTTATCCATCCTGTCTTATTTCGTAAAGCTCCCTAAATGTGTTTGTCACATTCTGGCATTTTTCCTCTCTTCATCCGTGATGTATACTTGTTTTCCCATAAATATCCCTCTTTTTGTATAACTTCTTATCTTTATCAGATTACCGTTAATATATTATAACTGATTTTACAGCAATAAAAAAGATATAATATACATAACAAACATAAGGAGGTGTCTACATTGAACGGAGAACGTGGTACTATCGAAATCCATCTAAAAGAATTGCTTGAAAAGGCAGGGCTGAGCAAAAACAAATTTTGCCAAAGAGCAGAATTACAGCGTTCACAGCTTAATGGTTATCTCAACAATACCATCACCCGGTTAGACATTGATGTTTTGATACGGATATGCGATACACTGGACTGCTCTATCTCAGACCTGCTCGAATATAAGCCACGCTAAAGGAACAATGCCCTACAAAGTGTATTGTTCTTTTATTTTGCTACAATCCTGAATATTCTTGTGCGGTGAAACCGCATATCCGGGCTGGCGGAAACCGCCAGTC
>CAJTYV010000123.1 GCA_910584195.1 uncultured Ruminococcus sp.
TTTCAAGGAAGTGTCTGAGGATTGTGTACCAGAATATTACGATGGCGCTTGTTGTAAAATTCGCATGCCTTGCATTAGGGGCTGTGGGCATTGCGAATATGTATCTGGCGATTTTTGCAGATGTAGGTGTTATGATCCTTGCTGTGCTGAACGCAATCCGTTGTCTGTTTGTAAAAAAGTTGTAAGAAAGAATGCAATAAGTAGTTTGTTAAAAAAATTGTAACCGCATGGCGGCAGTATTTTTTATGCAGAATTAGTGTTAATAATTTTACTGCATATCTGCAGAGATGTATCCGATCAGACATTACGAAAAAAATATCTGTTTGTAGGTATTTAAAAGCGTTATGCTTTCGGATATTATATAAATAAAGAAATATCATGAATTTGATATTTTTTTCATTCATGTAATATAATAAAAAATAAAAATATACTATAATCTTTTAGTCTAAAAAAGGTTCTACAGAAAAATTATAATTGTTCAATGAGAATTTTATAGTTATAATTATTAGTAAGATTTTTGATTATAGGAAGAATTAGACGTAGATTCGATAAAATCTTTTCGGATTATCAGAAAGAAATGATACGAAAGGGGATAATACTATGGGATATCAGGATGAATGGCTTCTCTTGGAAGCGGAAGATGATATCGATGAAGTAGAGCATAGACAACCAACAGAAGAATTTTTATTCTATCAGGCAGTAACCAACGGCGACATGGAAGCAGTCAGGAAGAACTGTGAGCAAGAAAGGTTTCTGGACAGCGACGGAGTTGGTGTGTTATCGAGGAATCCGGTTACGAATTTAAAATATCATTTTGTTATTACAACAGCGATGATTACTCGTCTATGTAAACAAAAAGGCATGGAATTAGAACAGGCTTTCAGAATGAGTGATTTTTATATCCAGAGACTGGATGACATACACACGGTACAAGGGGTACGGAACCTTCATGACGCTATGGTTCTGGATTATACGGAGAAGATGTGTAAGATATGCCATAGTGATACGAATTCCAGGCATATCAGTGTTTGCAAGGAATATATTTATTCTCATATAAAAGAACGTATTACGATTGAAGATTTAGCAGATGAGCTTGGAGTATCTGCTAGCTATCTGTCTCGATTGTTCAAGAAAGAAACTGGTGATTCGGTCAGCGCTTATATACGCAGACATAAAATTGAGATGGCAAAAAATCTGTTACAGTACAGTGAATATTCAATGATTGATATTGCAAACCGTTTGTCTTTTTCTTCACAGAGCCATTTTATACAACAATTTCGGGAATATGTCGGCATGACTCCGAAGAAATACCGGGATCTAAATCATACGATCCAATGGGATACTGAGTAAAAAACAGAAGATAAAATAAATAAAAGGACGCAGTGTATAGAATGCTGCGTCCTTTATTTGGGTAATCGCTTATATAGGTTAGAGGATCATCTGAATATGATTTCTATCCTTAAGGCAATCGGCCGGGATATAATTACTGTCAAGTTCTGTGCCATTTAGAATAAGCTTTTCGTAACCGGTTTCCCGCTTGTTCGGATTTTCGATAAGAATATGCAGATGTTTTCCGCGAAAATCCTTCTCTATTTCCAAATGTGTCCAGCTTATTGGAATAGCCGGAGATAGGGTTATACCATTCAGGTCAGGACGGAGCCCCAGGATCCCCTCCACACATCCAACCATCATGGTCGAGGCAGTTCCGGTTAGCCAGTGGACATGAGAACGTCCGTGATGTTTGCTGGCACGTCCTTCTGTAAATTGTCCGTAACAGTAAGGTTCCAAACAACGGAGTTCCGCCTGGTTATTCCAAGCGGCAGGTGCATTTTCTATAAAATAGGTAAAAGCACGTTCTCCATGTCCGCATAGAGCTTCTGCCAGGATCAACCAGCCCTGAGATTGCGAGAAGATACCGGCATTCTCTTTTGTTCCCTGATTATATATGACGGCAAGAGCGCCGTCGAAGGCATTGGCATGATAGGGCGGATTCATCAGAAGGGCTCCATATTCCGTATTTAATTGTTGATAGACATTTGTAAGCGCTGTATCGGCCTGATCGGCGGCGGCAAGTCCGCTGATGACAGACCAGCTCTGTGGATTCAGCCACAGATTAGCTTCCGGGTCTTTCGCAGCGCCGATCCGATCTCCGGCTTCTGTATATCCGCGAATAAAGCGATCCTGATCCCAGCATAATTTTTGAATTATATCGCCTGTCTCTTCCTGTCTTTTTTCGAGGTATTTTTCATATTCCGTATCCTTCATGTACCCGGCAAATTGCTTTAAAATAGTCATTGCGTAGTAGAACTGCATCGCAACGAATGAGGACTCTCCGTTTGCGCCCAGACGAAGGCAGTCATTCCAATCCGCATAAAGTCCTGCGGGCATACCGTGGGGACCAAGGTGATCAAATGAGAATGTAACCGCACGTTTCAGATGTTCGTAAACAGTGGCTTCACCTTTATCTGCGAAAGGTATGACTTCATTTAGAAATTCCGTATTTCCGGTCTCGGCAATATATTTGTATACGGTTGGAAAAAGCCACAGCGCGTCATCGGCACGATAGGCGGGGTGGCCGGTTTCCTGCCTGTAGGAAGCGTCATCCGGCGTATCCTCATGTCCTGGATTGTGTGTGAATTTAACAAGGGGAAGTCCGCCGCCGTTACTTACCTGTGCCGAGAGCATGAAACGGAGCTTCTCTGCTGCCATCTCTGGCGCAAGATGAATGATTCCCTGTATATCCTGTACGGTGTCACGGTAACCATATCCATTGCGAAGACCGCAGTAAATGAAGGAAGCGGCACGGGACCAGATAAATGTCATGAAGCAGTTATAAGCATTCCAAGTATTTATCATCGTGTTAAATTCCGGGCTGGGCGTATTTACCTTCAGGCGGTTTAATTTTTCATTCCAGTAGTTTTTCAGTTCCAGTAATTCCTGATTTATCATTTCTGCCGGATTTATATAAGCGTCAAGAAGAGCGGACGATTCATGAAAGCCGCCTGTTCCAAGCAAAAAAGCAATGTCTTTCGTTTCTCCCGGAGCCAGAGTAACGCTGCAGGAAAGAGCGCCGCAGGAATTTTCGTTGTAACTGGTTACATTTCCAAGATCGCCTGACAGGATTCCCTGTGGATTGCTATAGCTGTGATATCTGCCAAGGAAATGTTCTTTTTCCCCGCAATAGGAGGATATTGGAGCGCCTGCAAGGCCAAAGAAGCGTTCTGTTACATTTTTGTCATCTACTTGCTCGTCTTCTGGCAGGACGTCCAGATTGCCATGAATCTGCTGAATAATCTGGTTCTTTTCAAATAATGTTTTTGTAATGAACAGAGAATACTGTAGATTCACCTGATCCTGCTCATAATTACTATGATTTGTAAATTCGGCATAGCCGCTCAAGGTAAGGCTTCTGGTACGTGCAGAATCATTTGTTACAGAAAGTCCCCACACTTCGTAGGATTTACCCAGAGGAACATAGTAGCGGGCTTCCGAGCTGATCCCGTCATAACTGGAGGTCATCCTGGTATAGCCCATACCGTGATAACATTTACTTTCATAATTGTTAAGGTCTTTGCCCACCGGCTGCCAGGAGGCAGACCAGTAATCCTTAGACTCGTTATCACGGATGTAAAGATATCTGCCGGGCTGGTCAAAGCTGTTGAAAATGTAACGCAGAATCCTTCCATTTGCGCCTGACTTTGCAAAACTGTAACCGCCTGCATTATTGGAAATAATTGCTCCATATTCCGGAGAACCCAGATAGTTTACCCAGGGAGCGGGGGTATCCGGCCG
>CAJTYV010000124.1 GCA_910584195.1 uncultured Ruminococcus sp.
CCTCATTCCGATAGCAAAACAGTACAATAGACTGATTTCCTTTTCGCTCATTTTCCCTAACAATTCCTGCATCATTTCTATTTTGCTCATGGCTTCCTTTCCCTCCTGTCCTATATTGCAATCTGCTGTAACAATGCTACAATTTCCGGCTCATGCCTCCGCTCTGGCGGCAGCGTCCGCACGGCTTCCCTGCACTCTTCCCGCAGTATGACTATTTCCTCCGGCGTTTTCATTCTCGGCGCGACACTTTCTAAATATTCTTGATACGTTGTATCTGTACCCGGTATTTGTGCATCTAGGGAAACATTAAAATATGCCGTCCGTTTCTGCCTCATCTGGCTGCCTTGAATTGTCTTAAAACGATATTCCATAGCAAAGCCCGCATATTTTGAAAACTCCATGTTTCTCGTTATTCCTTCCTTTGATACCTTCTCCGCAGTTTCTACAAGCGTCAACAATGCCTCTCCTATGAGGTCTTCCATATCCATAACATTATTCCGGCATTTTTCTATTCTCCATGTATTCTTTTTGGCTATATATACTGCAAGGTATCTCACACTTTCTATAGCCTCGTCCCGCTCTTCGCGGCTGCTGAAAATATGTTCCTTTTCTCTTTCCCTTTTTTCTGCATGGTCTTTCTTTGCCCTCGCATAGTCTGGGAATACTGTTTCCGGCTCTACTTCCAGCACTGCTGCCAGCCTTTCTACTGTTTCCGCTTTTATACTCCCGTGCCGTCCGTCACACTTTAAATTCCAGATTGTTGATTCCCCTACGCCCGCCTGCCGTGCAAGCTCTTTTACGGTTATCCTTCTTTCTTTGCGTAGTTCTGTTATGTAATTAGGGTTGATATTCAATACAAAAGTTTCAGCCATTCTGCGCCCGCATATTCGCGCCCGCCTTTGCCTTTCTTTCCGCTCTTTTGTACTGTCTGTATATATCCGCAAGCCCCCTGCCTATGTCCTCACACGCTGCCTCTTCCCCGGCTGTCAGCCCGCTTTCCGGCTTTATTTCCTTTGACTGTATGATGCGGTACAGAGGCACGTTTTCCGCTACTGTGCCGTCCGGCGCACGCAATCCCATAACCGCCACTTGTTGAAGGGCTTCCCCCTCTGCTAAAAATCTTTTCATTGTCTATGCCTCCTGTTCGAGTGCTGATAACAACAGTTCAACCGGGTCATGCTTATTTAATTCTGTAATCAACATATCTTTCTGCTGTGCTGTCATATCTGGCGTATTTCCTATAATTTCTGCCACTTTCGCAAACAGCAGCATATATGCTTGGTTCTGGCTCATTCCTTCAAGGGGTGTGCCATTAAAAGCAGGCTCTTTCTGGTTAAATTTATTAAGTGCGTTTTGATAATCCATTCTTATACCTCCATTGTTTGTTGCCTATTTGGTGACTTTTGGGCTAAAAAAATATGAAAAAGTTCTAGCTCTGAAACTCCTAACGTTTTAGCCATTGTGTCAATCTCTTCCAAATTGGGTTGCCGTACACCGTTTGACAGTTTATTTACTTTTTGTCTTTCCCAGCCCATTTTACGGGCAAATTCCGCTTCGCTATCAAATTTTGAGTATATCAAACCGCGAAACGCCTTTACTTTTTCCTTCACTTTGTTAGCACCTCCTTTGTTGCCTGTTTGGTGACAACATAACAATATCATCAGATTTTCTGTTTGTCAACCGTTTGGTGATTATTTTTTTATTTTGTCTTTACTTTGGTTACAAAATATGCTTTAATAGATACATCAAAATATTAGAAGGTGGCTCTATGAACAATGAATTTAGTAAACGCCTAAAGCAAATAAGAGAATCTCGTAATATGTCCCAAGATGAATTTGCAAACTTGCTGGGAACTTCTAAGCAAGTTATTAGCAGATACGAAACCGCCCAACGTACGCCAAAAATAACAACTGTCTATGAATATGCAGAAAAACTGGGTGTTTCACTAGAGCAACTTACAGGATATGAAGCGTATTCGCTAGAGCCAGCAATAGAAATAAAAAATGAAGTATTTAACCTTATTGGTAGGTGGACACCATATCAAGCAAGGAAGAGACTCCCTCTTTTGAAAATATGTCAAGATTTATCTGAGGACGAGCTTATAGAGGCTGTCAATTATATTAAGTATCTTCAATCAAAAAGAACTAATACAAAGGGGGAAAAGTAATGCAGCAGACACTAAACGCCGTAATATACGCCCGCTATTCCTCACACAACCAGACAGAGCAAAGCATAGAAGGGCAACTGCGGGATTGCTACGCCTTTGCAGAACGTCAAGGGCTGCAAGTGGTAGGGGAATATATAGACCGCGCCATAACAGGGCGCACAGACGAACGCCCGGACTTCCAGCGCATGATTGCAGACGCAAAAAAACAGCAGTTTCAGCGCGTGATTGTCTGGAAGTTTGACCGTTTTTCCCGTGACCGATACGACAGCGCCATATATAAGCACAAATTAAAGCAGTGCGGCGTTAAAGTGCTTTCTGCTATGGAAAATGTCGGTGAGGGTGAAGTAGGCATAATCCTTGAAGCGCTGCTGGAAGCCAGCGCAGAACAATACAGCCTTGACCTCTCTAAAAAGGTTTTGCGCGGGCAGCGTGAAAGCAGAATGAAAGGCGCGTTTTTGGGCGGCTATTTGCCTCTTGGTTATAAGCTGGAAAATAAACGGCTTGTAGAAGATGAAAACACCGCACCTATAGCCCGCTATATCTTTGAGGAATACGCTAAAGGCGTTCCCAAAAAGAAAATTGTAGACGCTCTGAACGCACGCGGCTTAAGAAACAGTAAAGGGCTTCCTTTTGCCCTTTCAACCGTCCATTCTGTCTTGAAAAACAAAAAGTATATTGGAATTTATGAACATGGCGGGGAAGAAGTTGCGGGCGGCTGTGATGCCCTCATAGATGAAAGGACGTTCTACAAAGTACAAGAGCTAATGGACAAGCGGAAAGTTGCGCCTGCTGCCTCAAAAGCTACTGTAGAGTATCTCTTACAGGGGAAATTATACTGCGGGCATTGCGGCACTAACATGATTGCAGAAGCCGGACACGGAAAGAACGGAAAAACATACCACTATTACACTTGCAGGAAACGCAGAAGAGAGCATACTTGCGATAAAAAGAACGAAAAGAAAGGTTATATTGAATGGTATGTTGTAGAGCAAACTGTAGAATATGTCCTAACGCCGGAGCGCATAGAGTATATTGCCGCCCAGCTGGTAGCCCAGTATAAAAAAGACTGCGGGCTTGACCGCATACAGGCATACGAAAAGCAGCTTAACAGGATAGACGCAGAAATAAGCCGCCTTGTTGATACTCTGGCTGTATGCCCTGCTGCCGCCCGCCAGCCTATATTTGACAAAATGGAACAACTGGACACGGAAAAGGCGGCGGCAGAGCTTGACCTTGCCAAACTCCGCATATCGGCAAAGGTACAGCTTACAGAAGAGCAAATTGTAGAATGGCTAAAGCAGTTCTGCAATGGTGATGCGCTTGACATAGATTTTCAGAAAAGGATTATTGACACATTTATAAATTCTGTTTACCTGTATGATGATAAAGTTGTGATTTATTATAATATCAAAGGCGGTAAGCAAGTAAGCTATATTGATATGCTGGACAGTACCGAAGAACCGCCATTTTCAGAAGATGCGCAAGCGTCTTCTGGGTGTTCGGTTTTGAATTGCCCCGCCCATGTGGAGATGTGCCGAAAACACCCTTAACGTAGGATTGCGCCGCTGAAAGTCCTGCATATATTCATCAAGTATTT
>CAJTYV010000125.1 GCA_910584195.1 uncultured Ruminococcus sp.
TAGCTTCCGTCACTTTGACAGAGGGAGCAGAACAGTTAAAAGAAAGGTTAGGTGCGATTATGAAATTTAGGAAAAAATCAAAAATAATGATTGGCGTCACTGCCATTTTTACGGTTGCTGTTTGTGTCTGCTTTTTTGTGACTGGTGCATACGCTGCCCCTTCTGTTCCTAATGATATGAAAACGTGGAAGGACAGTGAAATATTGAATGAAGTTTTAGCAGATAATGGAGTGTACTATATCTTTTGTGAAGGTGCGGACGAAGAAGATAAACCACAGGCATCTGTTTCAGTTGGAAGCATCAAGTTTGTTGTGGTGCGAAAAGACAGCTGGACATCTATTGGACCGTTTGACAATAAGGAAACACTTCTTGAAGATGTCACAGAACAGTGTAAATATATGAAAAATCTTACAGAAAAAGAAAAGGAATTGGTTATAGAAACTGCGGCATCAATATCAGAGAAGAAAAACAACGGAAGAGACACCTATATTTATGATGAAGATTTAGGGGTTGGTTGGTATCTGGATAATGAAAATTTGGATAGAACGGATTTTGAAAAGGATGAATCATACAAATACACTTATACACAAAAAGGATATTACTGCAATTCCTATATTATTGAAATGGGGTGGAACGTATATGCCAAAGCCCAGTCATACTATGGAGTAACAGAAATTGTCATGAAAGACAACTCGAAAGTGACGGTGTATTTTTCTGATACTGCGAAAGATTATATAAATGACAGCGGAGCTGTTTCGGCAATAGAAGAATTGATTTATTCTTTGAAAAGCGCCAATATTAGTCCGACAATAGAAATGCCTTTGATTATGAGCATAACGCCTGTTGCAACTGATGATATACCAGCATTGACGGAAAAATATTTTCAAAATGAGGACTTGATTAGATTTTCTGCACTCTTTTCGGTATTAGACGAAGCAGCTCAAAAAGATTACTACAAGAAAGCATATGACGCTGATAAAATTGCGCTCTTTTCAACTATTGTACAGGACATGGACGCAGATTTAATTTTACAGTATGTAGATAAATTAAAAGTTTCCCAATTTGTCGGACTATATCTTATTATATAGAAGCATATACCTTGATAAATCGCAGTTTTGAATTCCATTTTATGAAAACTGTGTAAAATATATAGTCCAATTATAGCAAAATAGGACTATATATACTATGCTTTTTAATACGATTTGGCAAGCAACGCTTGGTGCAATACCTGATTTTATTTGTAAAGTGGTATAATTTTTGCAAAAAAGTTCCGTCAACGTATATGCAGGAATCTGCAAATGGCTTAAAAGGGGCGCTTTCTTGCAAAAGTCTATAGTCCTGAAAATTGGGAAACTTTTAATAAATCGGAACAGGATAATAAATCAAATTTCTTTGCCGTACTTTCAGATTATATGCAATCAAGTGATTTGAAAAAATATGCCGAGAAATACTATGAAGCTAATAATATTGCCCGGTTTACAATTCTGCTTGATTGCATGACAAAGGAAGAAAAACAGGAATGGCTGAAAAGGGCACAGACAGATAAGAAAACTAATTTTGTTGCAGTCTTATCTGATGAATTGCTTGATTAAATTGTTATGGTTTAACAGGGGGCAGCTGACTAAAACAAAGCTGCCTCTTGCAAAATAAATAAACTTATCCATATTGTTTCCCATGTGGGAGAAAGAGGGGATTTTCTATGGACTGCACAGAAGCATACAGGGATTATAACTGTGCCAGCTTGTCCTATGTCAGTGAACCCAGGTTAAAAATCTTCCCAGTCAGCGAGTATGAACCGCTGTGCGGTGTTTTCCTATCGGCTATTTCTGTCAAGGATTTCTTGCGTTGTCTTTGGGGTGGCTTTTGCTTGTTGCGTTCCTGTATTTCGTGCAGATGTTTTAGTACGCTCTGCTTTTCGGGCGGTCTGCGTTGTTCCTTGTTGGCTGCGGATTTTCTTCGGCTTTGGTATTCCCACTCGGCAAGGTCACTCCTCCCGTTTCCCCAACCACACCTCGCAGTCCTTCCGGTAAAAGGAAATTCCATAGCAACCGTTTTCCGATACTTTCTGTCTGTCGTTCTTGATGTGCTTTTTATCGTATATCTGCCACAGATCCTTTTCCACAAGGAGCATCGAGCATCCCTTGCACGGAAATGCTCCTTTTATCTAACAGCCTTTTCTACAGCCCCATTATAAATACTGGATTGCCTCTTCCGGGGTAAGCTCATAATTTTTCACCAATATCTCCTGGATTCGCTTATCGTCCGCACCCAAGTCACGGAAGCTTCTCACAGCGTTTAAAATGGATTTTTGAACTTTAGATTCAACAATCTTATTAATCTCAGGCTCCATAATCTCCAACAATGCTTTGCACATACTGTCATCTCCTCTCAGTTCTTCCACTATTTCCCAGTTCGCCTCAATACTTACTTCCAGTACAGAATCTGCCAGCTCCCTGTCAAACTTCTGCTTAAGGCTGTGCACGCGTTCCAATAATTCCCGCATCTCCTGCTTCTGTATCCGGTCAGACAAGGCCTTAATCCATGTATGCTCTTTCTGTCTCAATTCCCCGCCCACTATAATCTGCGTCTGGAACAGAACCGCATCCAGCACATAATAGATTCCCTCATATGGATTTGTTACCCGGATATCACGCTCCTTAAAATACCGGAACAGACCCTCAGGCTTGATATCCCGGATAATAGATATCGTAATATCATCCGCCGGACGCTCATTTACCGACTCACCATAAGACTTATACAGGCAGCCATATGCGGTCGCCTTATAAAAAGCATCAATATCCATGTGGTCTTCCGGAGACTTGTATTCCATGATATTGTGTCCGCGGAACAGCTTTCCTATGTCATTGACCATCCGGACACCCGGTTCCTTTTTGATTACCAGAAGGTCAATCTCCAGCGGCCCTGTATTCAGGTTGTACTCTTTTTCAAAAATGAGATTGTCCCTGTTATCTTCAAATTCCAGACTCATTGCCGCCACAAAACCAGGATGCCATTGTATTTTCGTATCGCCCATTTGCCATTCCTTTCCCTGTTCCTCTTCATTATAACACATTTTCTTCTTTACTCAACTATATGGCATTATTTTTCCAGCTGTGAGATTAACTCCGCCTGTTTCCCCAACCGCACCTCGCAGTCCTTCCGGTAAAAGGAAATTCCATAGCAACATTCAACAATCATCTATTTATGCTATCGCGACACATACTGAAGCAGGGGATTCAATGCATTTTTGAAAATAGCTAATCCTATGTACTTGCTCTGTACATCCATTTCGTCTATAAGTTCCAGCACGGAATCGCTGTTCTCCTTGAAATTCAGTTTCTCTCCCCTTGTATTCTCAATATAATACCATAAAGTATAGGGGCTCTGCTTCAGCTTCGGCAATTCCAATGCCCTTATCCTTTCCAGCCAGGTATGATAAAATTTAGGGAACAGCTTTTCTGCATCAGCCAATGGGATGAACCTATTCTCTGACTGCTCCACAAAACCAAAGCAGCCATATAGACAATAATCTATTGCCAGCTCAAATACAAAACAATATGTCTTTTTCCTGTATTCAATCCGGTCAAGAAAAACATCCACACAATTCGAATAAGTAACTGTTTTCATATGGCTTTTCTTTTTTAAAACATCGCCCACATTCTGGAACAACTCCTCTCTAACTTCTTCCATCTTTTTCTCAAAACTGTCCCTGATAAGCAATGCCGCTTTT
>CAJTYV010000126.1 GCA_910584195.1 uncultured Ruminococcus sp.
GTCTGCTGTGATTGCGGATATGTTGAAAATTGGGTGGAAACACAAAGAGAACGTGACGAGATCAAGCGCACATTTGGATAATGAAAGGAGGGCTGCAAAATGGAAAACATTATCCTGCAAACACACGGAATATCCGTGAAATACGGTAATTTCCTTGCTCTTGATGATGTAAGCATTAGTCTCAAAAATAAGCATATATACGGCTTTATCGGTGAGAACGGCGCAGGTAAGACCACACTGATGAAAGTGCTGACAGGGCTGCTTTATCCGACAAACGGTGATTTTTCGCTGTTCGGGAAGAATAAACCGTGTGATATTCTGAAAATGCGCCGACATATCGGCAGTACCATTGAAGCTCCTGCCCTTTATCTGGAATACTCTGCTTACCGTAATCTTGAATTGCAGCGTATCCTTATCGGTAATCCCGACAAGGAAATATGTGATAAGCTGCTTGGAATGGTGGGGCTGACCGAGGTTAAGGATAAGAAAGCAGGAAAATTCTCTATGGGCATGAAGCAAAGACTTAGCATAGCAATGGCTCTTGTCGGTAAGCCGAGGCTGCTTATACTTGACGAGCCGATAAACGGTCTTGACCCTAAAAACATATCCGAACTGCGCAGCTTGCTCAAAAGGCTGAATGAGGAAAATGACGTAACACTGTTCCTGTCAAGTCATATCCTTAATGAGCTTTATCTGCTTGCTACTGATTATTATATTATCCACAGGGGGAGGATAATCAAGTCGATCACCCATGATGAACTTGACAAAAAACTTTCAGTTACGAGGCAAAGCCTTGAAGAATACTTCCTTAGCATTACGGGAGGTGACAGCAATGTATAATCAGCTAATCATTGAAAAATACAAAGCGAAAAGATTTATTATCATGTATCTTGCGGCGGTTGTTCTTGCAGCAGCAGGATTTTTCCTTGGACTTCTTAAACTCCCGGAAAATCTTGATACAGCAACGGTGTTTTCTCTTTCGATTTGCGATACATCTTTTATGTTTATCATTTCACTTGTTGCAGCTTGGTTTGCTGGAAATGATTTTCTAAACCGAACGATACATAATGAGATAAAGGCAGGGTACAGCCGTTTTTCAATATTTATTGCAAGAACTGTTACTACCGTTATCATGGCAGTGCTGCTTCATTTAACCTATGTTTTTGCAACAGTTATTGGATTTGCTGTTAAGTACAGGTTTGACACCAGTATATTTTCTGTAACGGATTTTGTTTGGCTGCTGGTTGTCATATTGCAGATATGTGCTAACATCTGTATCGTTATGTTTATTGTCTTTGCCCTCAAAAAAGTTACATCGGGAATAGCTGTAACAGTTGTGTTCAGCTTTGTGTCCTGCAATATCCTTAGAAACTTCATCAGCGAGAGCGTTTTCCGGCTGACCTGTTTTAGCCTTGCACAAACGAGCGATAACAGAACACTTGCATTATCGGCGTTGTTTGCAGCAGCGGTGATTGTTATTTCACTAACAGCAACACACTTAGTTTTCAGAAAAGCCGAGATAAAATAAGGATTTCAGCAATGACACTACTGTTGTTTTCTTGATTATATCGGAGCATAGTTTGTATTGAATATAGCGGTAAACAGTGTATATCTAATTAGCTGGCAAATATGGCATGGCGGCGTAAATAGTACAGAAATCATTACTGCGCTTATGCAATCAAAGAATTGCAAGAGCATGGTGTTATAGTGAAAATATGCTATGGCTATTTTTGCGATTACCAATCAAAAAATATCAGAATATTGAGAGCACTATCTTATTGTTCTTGAATAAGAATATGTTATTACAAAAATAAACAAATACGCAGGAGGTGATGACATGGAAAAAATAGCAATGCTCGATATATCAGAAAGTGGTCGGCAAATTGGTAAAAAATTGTTTGCTGTTCTTGAATCTAAACAGAAGAAAGAATTAACGCAATATATTTTTGAACGAGATAAACAAAGTGATGTTGATAACCCCGTTGTCATTACCCCTAATCATGATTCATCGGAACATCAGGGATACCCTTTGACGAAGATTTACGAAGGCGATCTGTTTTTTTGTCTGGAACAAAGGATAGTCTGTGTGCAAGATCAGAAAATCGATTTAACTGCAAAAGAGTTTGACCTTCTCGCCCTGTTGATACGCAATCCGGGGCGGGTATTTACATTTGAAATGATTATGGATTTGGTCTGGAATGAGGAAGATTCTTTTTATTCCCGGAAGGTCATTATCAACCATGCCAGTAATCTGCGAAAGAAATTGAGAATTTCTGATGCGGTGCCGGATTATATAAAAAGTATACGTGGCGTAGGTTATAAATTTGACAGTGACTGCCGTGGGACAACATAGACAGACAGTTATGGGTGTGTATCTGTGATTTCAGGTACACACTTTTTTCTGCTTTAATGTGTCGGGATATGGGAGAATTTGCGGCCATAATGATTGTAGCGAGGCTGTACCGAGGCAAAGGCTTGGTGTTCGTTCTGTATAATATCGCCCAATAAGATAGGAGGCTGTTAACAGGCGCAGTTATCGTTCCTCCTGGTTTGGGAGGATATAGGGATGCTGTCGAAAGGTTCCGGGAGGCGGAAACGCTGTCCTGTATGTGATGTTTTATTTGCCGTAGTCCATATATTGTGGATTACGGCATTTTTTGTTTCGACAGAAAAAGATATTTTCCAACAGTGTCCTTCTGTTTTTCTGAAATATGGCTGTATAGGTGTACCTGCTATTTTAGGGGTACGCCTTTTTATATTATTCTGCGGTACCGGTAAGGGCAATGTCCCAGGATGCCGCTCCCCACCCTCTGATTTCGATTTTGCCAGTCAACTAAAAAATCGAAATTGGAGGAATTACCCATGAAAAAAATCAATCTGCGGGAGTATTACCCGCTTTATACGCAGGACACGATTGTTGAAGTACCGGACGAGGTGGCTGATCTGCTCCGGGAATATAAGTTGGCGGAAGCCGCCTATTTCCTGCGTACATATCGGCACAAAGCATATTTTTCTCTGGATTATGACGTGAACGTTGAGCGGGATGTTCTAATGGCTGCGTTGTCGCCTCTTGATATTCTGGAACAGAAAGAAGAAAATATCCGGCTGTATCGGGCGCTTGCTTCTTTGCCGGAGAAACAGAAAAACCGGATTTATGCACATTATTTTCTTGGCATGAGCAAAGCAGATATTGCAAAAGCGGAAGGCACTCATAAGAGCAGAATCACCCGCTCTATCAACGCTGGTTTGCACAGCCTGGAAAAAATTTTGAAAAAATTTCCTGACAGACGGCAACTTTAACCTCAAAAATGAAATGAATAATAGAGGGACATATTTATCCGGCGGGACAAGCCTGGCGGGTGTGGCCGTACAGCATATGCTCCGGCCCGCCCCAACTGAAAAACTGTCATAACTGCCACGCCCCTCGCTTGCTCCTTGACAACCGAATACACGCTGTTACAGGTACTTCATTCTGTGTTCCGAGCGGCAGATGGGGCGGCGCGGTGACAGGCGGCCTAAGGAGGTGATGAATCCAGGCTGTCCGAGCGGTAAACGCAACCCACGAAACCGGCTGTGGCAGGCCGGACGCGACAACGGCACAGATCATAATGGTACTTCCTCACGGCTCCCTAAAGACTTGGGGAGAGTTCCTGCGGCGTGCGCCTGCTCTGGCAAAGCGGCGGCGTATGCGGGGCTATGATGCGGCGACGCTATCCGC
>CAJTYV010000127.1 GCA_910584195.1 uncultured Ruminococcus sp.
ATTTCAAGTACAGGGGACAGACTGGCGAAGTGCAGGGCATATCCTTTTCCAAAGGCGAATACACGTTCAAGGGTTCGGAGATAGACCGCAGTTTCAGTTTCTCCAAGCTGGATAAATGTTTCGGGGATGCGAGGTTGAACACTACCGAAAGCAACCGACAGACGGTTTCCGCACCTGTTCAGGAGCCAGCGCAGACACCGGGCAAAGCCGACAGTCCGTTACTGGCAGGCTTGGGCGGTCTGTTCTCCGCCCCGTCCTCTCCGGCTGATGAAACGCCCGACAATCCCGGTGAAAGAAAAAAGAAGAAAAAGAAACGACACTTAAAATTATAGGGACATGGAAAATAACTTAATTTTGGAGGGGCTTCTCTCCATGGTTACGGAACTGAAAGAACGGCAGGAGAAGCAGGTAACGCCAGCCAGCCGGGAGGAAACGATTAACCGACTGGACGTTATCGAACAGCGCATTTCGGAAATGCAGGGCAAATCCGGCATTACTGAAAACATGGTGCAGGAGATTCTAAACCAAATCGGCAGTATCGGAAAAGGGCAGTCCGGGAACCAAAAACAAGACCTTGAAGATATAAAGGGGCTTATCGTGACCTCGCACCGATATTTCAAGGAGCGGTTAAAGGTGTTGTTCCCGGCTGATGATACACCAGCCGGAGAAATAACGCCCGTTTCATGGTACGGCAAACTGACATACCGGGTAACTCCCTATTTGAAACCCAAGTTCTTTCTTCTTTCAGCAGGGATAATCATTTGTCTTGTGTCGCTTGCATTGAATGTGCGGTTTATACAAAGAATGCAGCGGTTACAGGACAACGATATAAAATACCGCTATATCCTGATGAAAGGAAAGGCAGACGGCAGCAGCCTTGATTTGCTGGAAACGAAGTTCAGCAGGGAACGGGACAACGATTTCATCCGAAGCCTGACCGATTCGGTGAAAGGCTTTGAATACCGCAGCAGGAAGCAGGCGGAAGCGTTGGAACGGGCAAGGCTGTTGAACGAACAAGCCGAGCAGCTAAGGGAGGAAGCCGACAAGCTGGGCAAACCATAAACCCAAAGCGAAGCCGGAGCAGAACCGCCCCGGCTTTTTAATTCACTTCTTTTTCTTCGTGCAGTGTTCTTTCTCGAACTGGCGCAACGTGGTAACGCTGAACCGCTCCTTGATGAACTCCCGGACATCGGAAGCCTTGTAGTACACTTTTCCGCTGATTGTGAAGTACGGCAGCGCACCGATAGCCCGGTAGCGTTGCAGGGTCTTGATACTTACTTTGAACAGCAGGCACAAGTCCTGATTATCCAGCAGGTTGTCATCTTCGGGCAGCACCCTGTCGGCATTGCGCAGTACCCGTACATCCTTGCAGAGTTCTTCCAGTTTGGCGTACAGCTTCTGCATCCATACGCTGAAATCGTCATTGTCTATATACATGATTGCTTCATTTTTCTGATTATACATTATGGTCTGTCAATCGATTGATGAAGCAAAGTTCAGAAAACAGGCGCAAAGAAATTATAGGGGAACTAATGGAATCCCCTATAAATAAATCATAAGTAACTGATTATCTATATCCTTTCTTGTCATGTTCCTTTTTGATAAGTTCTACCAATCCATTAAGAAACCCGGTCAGTTTGCCCGGCTTTCGTTTTATCACGTCCTCATGTTTTTGGTAACAGTCGCCTATCTTGATGTTGAACAGCCATTCAAAGGCTTTCGCCAAGTCCACCAAGTAGGCGGGCTTGCCGTTCTGATACACGATGTCTTTGGAGAGGAACAAACCGCTTACCATTTCCATGATGTTGATAAGGGTTGTCTTGTCAGCGAGGTAGAGAGGGGAAAGTGGTTGTGTATTAGAATGTGTCCTGAACTGTTCGGGATATTTAATTCGTAACCTTATAATATAAATTTCTGTATTTATTATTCCTATTGCTTCATCAATAAATTGCGTAAAGGGTATTTTCCTTTTGCCCAAATTGCATACGATACAATTTGAGCTTGTTTAATCCCATTGAATAAAAACGTAATAGGACTGCATAATCCTGTTCTACTGTACTTATTTCTACTAAATAAGCAGTCAATTCATTGATAGCATCTGTCAACTCTGCAACAGATGCTTTGTGTTGAGTATATTCAGACAATAACTGAAATATGCTCAATTCAAGGATTCTTTTCATTTTCTTTAATTTAAAGTGTCGTTAAACATGATTTTATGTACTCGTCAGTCGATATAATAGTGGCATAAAATGGTGTTAATGCAGCTAAAAAAACAGCTTGCACTTTTTCTGCTTCTACCTTAAAACCTTGAAATTCTAAATCTTTAGTAGCGCAAGCGTCCTGTATTATAGTGCATTTATATCCCAAGTCTTTAGCAGCTCTTACGGTAGCATCCACGCACATGTGTGTCATCATACCACAAATAACTACATCTGTGATATTTTTAGATTGTAACAAATTATTTAATTCTGTCTGATAAAAACTGTTCGGAGAATGTTTAATAATTATATCTTCGTTTTTTATCGGAGCAACACTGCTATGTATTTCTGCCCCTATAGTATCAGGTAGAAAAAAAGTTGCATCCTGTCTAGATGAAATATGCCGTATATATATAACTGGTAGGGAATTTAACCTAAAATAATGTATAAGTTTTTGCGCTTTTAATACAGCATCCAAACTGCCTACCAGTGGATATAATCCACCTTCAAAATAATCATTTTGGAGGTCTATAAGAATTAATGCTTTCTGTTTTTTCATTTTTATGCTTTTAATATTTCCCACAAAGTTAAATGTTTACTATCTTTGTATCAAGTATGTACAATTTAGTATGATACAGACTAAAAGGTATCGAATATTGATTATCAAATTAATGTGCTCAAATAAAAATGAATAAGAACATTAAAAAAGATATTTGTGTGCTTGATTTTGCTTTCCAACGGATAGGAGGGAAATATAAAGGACGTATTCTTTGGGCTCTGTCAAAACATACGGTTATGCGATATGGTGAACTGAGCCGTGAAATATCCGACATAAGTACAAAGATGCTCACACAAACCTTGAGAGAGTTGGAAATGGATAATTTGATTCATCGTGAAATGTATCCCCAAGTTCCCCCAAAAGTCGAATACTCTTTAACCGAGACAGGCAAGGAGCTTATTCCATTCATTAAATATTTGGTTGATTGGGGATATAAAAAAATGGCTGAAGAAAACGAGAATTGATTAATTTTCATAATAACTAATTTTGTATCATCGTCATAAAAACTTATGCTGAATACAGAAACCATACAATCACTCATTGACAGTGGAGAGGGCTACAATGTGGAGTTTAAAGTTCGTGTTCCTTCAAAGGTTCGTGAACTGACAGAGGAAATATGTGCTTTCGCCAATGCAGACGGAGGATATTTGCTTATTGGAGTAGATGATAACGGGCAAGTGGTAGATACTAACTTAGAAAACGATAAGCGTTCTGCCATTCAAGGTTCTATCAGCGAAATATCTCCTGCACTTCACTGTGAATTGTATTCCGTAAATCTTGTGAATAAAACTGTTTGGGTGATTGATGTTCCGTCCGGCAAGGATAAACCTTATATATT
>CAJTYV010000128.1 GCA_910584195.1 uncultured Ruminococcus sp.
CCTGGCTGGGGGTGTCCAGTCCGCCCAGCATATTCAGCAGCGTAGATTTGCCGGAGCCGGAGGTGCCGATGATGGCGGTGAAATTGCCGCGCTCGATCTCCAGATCTACACCGTCCAAAGCCTTGACCAAGGCTTCGCCCTTGCCGTAATATTTTTTAAGACCGGTAGCCTTTAAAATTGCTTCCATAGATATTTCCTCCTTGTGACCGGGAATCGGTTTCCCTTTTCTGATTCTATTCTATCAGTTCCATGTCACAGGGAAGGTACAACAAAGGTACAGTTTTGTACCTTTTAATCGAGTAGAGGAATGCTCTTCTCCCCTACCCGCTGCGCGGGGCGCGTGCAGCTTTCGCTGTTGATTTCCTTACCAAGAGTCTTGCGGAAGTCCGCTTTGCCTCCCTTGTGGCGTGGGCATACACATTCATGGTGGTACTCACGTCAGAGTGTCCCAAAAGGTCCTGCACATCTTTTGGCGCTGCGCCGTTTGACAGCAGTGTAAGGAACAAGTGGCTAAATGGGAAAAACTTATGGGGATGATAATCAAAAGCTAAATAAGGAAAGTGTGCTTGAGCGGTTGAGGAATCCGCCAAAGAAACCGCAGATTACCAACAACAAGGGACTCTTAAGGGAAAAGACAGAGAGGAGAGTATAACTTTTTGATGATGAACACCCCAAAATATGATATAATAGATTTGTAACTGATTATTTACAAGATCCGAAATGGGGTTGTTATGAAAACTTTGATATGGAATGGTTCTCCAAGAAAAAAGATAGATGAATAGAATTTTCGGAGTTGACTGGAAAATTATTAGATGTTGGGAGCAGACTTCAAACATTTTTTGCGCTAGGTTTTTTAGAAATGAAGAACCTATTGCAAAATCTAAGAAAGGAGCAGTTATATTAGTTGGGAACGAGAGGCACTTGTATTGGAATTACTGATACAAGAGGAATATTTTGAATGTGGAGATAAATTACATGAAAATACCCAAAATGATATTGTTTGATTATGGTCAGACGCTGATTGCAGAACAGAAATTTGACGGCGTAAAGAGAACAGAGAGGCTGTCTTACAGTATGCTACAAGAAATAAGTATCATTTGTCGGCAGAGCAGGTACAAGCTAAAGCAAATGAACTCAATCAGGAATTCGGGAGATTTGATCCTGAAAAAAGACACATATTTCAGATAGAGATACCCAATACCATGTTTACACCTTACCTTTATGACTCGCAGGGAATAGAGATTGCATTAAGCAACTCCGAAATTGATACCGTATTCTGGAATGCCGCTGCTCCGGGAATGCCTACAGCGGGTATCAAAGATTTTTTGAATATTTGAAAAACAAAGGTATCCGCACAGGCGTAATCAGCAATATTTCTTATGCTTCTTCTGTGGTTGCAGAACGTATCAACAGACTGCTTCCGGAAAATTCTTTTGAATTTATCATTACCTCAAGCAATTATATCTTCCGTAAGCCAAACAAAAGAATATTTGATCTGGCTTTGGAAAAAGCCGGATTAGAGCCAGATGAAGTCTGGTATATCGGAGACCAGTATGAATGCGATGTAAAAGGCGCCTTAAATGCCGGTCTTCTGCCAATATGGTACATAGGGGCGATCGATCTGCCTTACACAGAAGATAAAAATATCTTGACGGTAAAGACCTGGAATGAAATAGAGCGGTACATGGGGGGATAGCGTGTGCAGAGAACAGAAAAATTTCTTTGTGTAATTGAAAACGGTAAATGGAATGTGATTATGAAATGAAAGGATCTTCTTATGGGAAAACTAAATGTTGACGGAACAGAGATACAAGTCTTACAGATTGAAGAAGACGATTATATTTCTTTAACGGATATGGTAAGGAAAATTGACAACGGACCTGCGCTGATAGAAAAATGGCTGCGCAACAAGAATACAATAGAATTTCTTGGCATATGGGAAGAAATGTATAATGCAGACTTCAATGCTGCCGCCTATGAAGAAATCATGCTGGAGGCAGGATTAAACCGTTTTATTATGTCGGTTAAGCAATGGGTATCCCGCACAAATTCAAAGGGGATCGTGGCAAAAGCGGGACGGTATGGCGGTACATACGCATATAAAGATATTGCGTTCGAGTTTGCAAGCTGGGTATCTCCGCAATTCAAATTATACCTTATCAAGGAATTTGAGCGGCTAAAGAAAGAAGAACAGGCTTTACTTGGATGGAGCGCCAAAAGGGAATTGGCAAAAATCAACTACCGGATACATACAGATGCCATTAAGGTCAATCTTATTCCGCCGGAACTTACGCCACAGCAAATCTCTGTTATTTACGCATCTGAAACTGATGTGCTGAATATGGCATTATTTGGTATGACAGCTAAACAATGGCGGGATAAGAACCCAGATAAAAAAGGCAATATCAGGGATTATGCGAGTATAAATGAATTGATATGCCTGTCAAATATGGAAAACATCAATGCAGTCCTGATTGAAGATGGGCTGAACCAGAAAGAACGCCTAATAAAACTCAATAAGATTGCAATACATCAGATGTTAATCTTGGAAGAACAGACTACAAAGATTTTGAAGTGATTTAATAAAAGTTTCCCAATTTGTCGGACTATATCTTATTATATAGAAGCATATACCTTGATAAATCGCAGTTTTGAATTCCATTTTATGAAAACTGTGTAAAATATATAGTCCAATTATAGCAAAATAGGACTATATATACTATGCTTTTTAATACGATTTGGCAAGCAACGCTTGGTGCAATACCTGATTTTATTTGTAAAGTGGTATAATTTTTGCAAAAAAGTTCCGTCAACGTATATGCAGGAATCTGCAAATGGCTTAAAAGGGGCGCTTTCTTGCAAAAGTCTATAGTCCTGAAAATTGGGAAACTTTTAATTTAATTCCCCCGAATTCGGGGGAATTAAAATTACCACAGCTCAAGACTGTCTTCCGCTTCCACCCACATCTGCATATTTCCTTCAAGATACAATCTTGCATATTCAATCAGGATTCGTAATCGTAATGCCCTGCGAGAAGATATGACACAAGGGAAACTTTAAGGGAAAGCTCACCTGCGATAAAATTTCCCTTAAAATCATCAAATCACAATCGGAATCGGGAAATATCAATTTCACGCTACAATCCGCAAACGCTCCGTAATGCTCCCTTTCTCAATAAACCGGCAGCACATCAGGGGTACTGCCGCTGCCAGGAACAGCATGAAGGGCAGGGCTGCCCACAGGGGAGCCAGCGTATAATGATAGGTCATGCACCAAGTGTTAAGCCGTGAAAAAACCATCGGCATCCCAAACCAGGTCACAGAGAAGGTCACCGGCAGCAGGATCACGGTCAAAAGAACCCCATGGAGCAGGCCCTCTGTGAGCAAAAGCCACCGCAGCTGTCCGCTTGTCATGCCAAGGCTCTGATAGACCGCAAATTCTTTTCTCCGCACCATGGTCTTTGTGACCAACATATTGGCAAAGTTCAGCAGGCCAATGGCCATCAGCACGA
>CAJTYV010000129.1 GCA_910584195.1 uncultured Ruminococcus sp.
AAAACGGAGCCGTTGCTCCGGCAGATTATTCATCTACTTTTGCAACAGCCCCTTCAACTACACATAAATCACAAACTATTCCCAAATGTATCACAAAAAAGGATGGTATTCTTTAAGTACACTCAAAGAAAGGATGGTGTTTATTTCAATGAACTCAAAGAAATTACTTGCGTTAGCCCTTGGCGGAGTGCTGCTTGTAGGGAGTTTAGCCGGATGCAGTACGCCAGCAGCATCCCAGAGCGGCGGTATTCTTTCACTCGGTACGATTTCCCCCCAAACCTCAAATGCGTCTGGCCCGACCCTTTTTGAAACTACCGAAGATGGAGGGGCAGACAAGGATGTCTCCTACGAGGAACAATTTAAGCCCTATGAGCAGTTTGGCCTGACGTACGATGCCATCAAAAACGAACTGCAATATAACGGCAAAATAGTACGGTGGTTCGAGGACTACTATACCGTGGAGAACGGAGCGCAGGCTGGTAACAACTTTTTCAACGAAAATGGCGTGGTTGATGTATATGCCGTCCGTGACCTCAACAACATTGTCCGCTCCGAAGATGGCTCTTTCGACCCCAGCGGAAAGCTGATCGGTGTAAAGGAGTTTTCGGCGGAAGAATTTGCCGCCCGTGACATTGAGGCAATCAAAAATCCTCCTCCAGTCGTTGCCCTAGCCGGCGATCCGCCCTCTGCAAAGGAGCTTGAAGATATGGCCAAGGAATATGAGTCGTTTGGTATCACTTATGACTTCAAGAGTGACCAGTGGTATTTCTACGGTGAAAAAGTGCGGTACTTTCAGGATGTGCTGACTTCCAACGGCGAAGGCCTGACCAGCGGCAAGTTCAACGGCGAAATCCGGAGTTCGTGGAACGCAAACGGGTCAATCGACATCTATACGGTTCGTGATTTTGCAAATTTGAACACTTCCGGGTATGGAACGTTGACAGCCGTTGAGAAATTTAGCCAAGCAGAATTTGACGAACACACGCAATAGGAAATCCAGTCCAGCTCTGGCTTTTGTACAGCGGAGCATTATCACGCCCAAAACGGCGGCTTTTGAGAAATCGAAAGCCGCTGTTCTTTGATACTGGTGTAAGCAAGAAAAGAGAATCCTTTTTCGTAAATCTGCCCGTCCGCGCTATGGCCTGCAGGACAGATTTTGCTTGTTGGGAATGGATCCAGCGTCATCGAAGTTGCAGGTTTCCCCGCTTTTTCAAGCAAATTTATTTGGGTATGATTAGTACGACTTTGAATCCACCGTATTCACTATGGTCTATTAAAATTTTTCCATTATGCCCTTTGATAATCTGTTTCACAATAAGCAATCCCAAACCATGCCGCTGTTCGGTAGTATTCGTATCACAAATCATATAATGCGGTGCATTGTTTAATCTGTCAATCTGTTCGTCGGACGCTCCTTTCCCGTTATCTTCAATGCAAATCTTACAGGTATTGTTATCATCATCAATGGATGCATAAATCACACACCCGTTTTCATTGTGGTTTATGCTATTCTGTATAAGGTTTGATATTGCACGTTTCAGTAAATCCTTATCAGCGTTAATGTAACAGGCAGACAGGGTATCAGCGGTTTTCCATTCAATCGGAAATTTATCATCAATATTGGTGTTCATAAATTCCACAATAACCTGCCGAACAATAGATATTGCATTTTCCCGTTTCATTGTTAGCGGCTGCATATCATATTCGAGCTTGGAAGCGAGATTAAGGTCGTTAATCAAATCTTTCATTCGACTACTTTGCCTTATAATGACAGCTGCTTTTTTACGCTCAATTTCTGACAGATTTTTTGAATTTTCCAACTGTCCGGCATACCCCATAATCATTGACAACGGTGTTCTGACATCATGGGAAACGCCCGCGATCCAGTTTGCCCTTGCAGTTTCTTTTTTTCGTAACTGTTCAGCCTGCATTTGTAATATTTTAGATGTTTTATTGATTTTTTCAGCTAATTCAGCAAACACACCCTTTTCTTTAATACAAACAGGACTGCCGTTTGACAAATTTTGTATTCCATTTGTTATCGGTCTAATGGAACGCAACAATTTAGAATCAACCACAACATATATAAGGAAAATTAAGACAATATTGATGATCAAAAAAATAATTGTGTTTTTGGGCAAATTAGCAATAAAGTTATAGTCCCAACTTGCCCTTGTATGCTTCCAAAATCTTTCTTTTGGAAAGCCTAATACCAATAATCCGTTTTGCGCTTCTCCCGTAAAAGTAGGGTATCCATCTACATAGCCTCGCGTCAGCTCCGCTATATTTGATAATGTATATTGCATAGGAATATTGTTAGGCAAATTATCTGTCCGCCATACAACTTGCCGTGTATCATTGTCAATAAGGATAGCCCAGGCATTTTCTTCTTTTAGTTCAGCCATTACATTATCAGATATGGAATAACCCCCATCTGTTAATTGCAATGCGGCGGCGGCATGATCCGCCATATCCCACGGGGAAAATGTTGACGCATTTCTTACAAAGACTATCGCAAAAAAAATAATATTCAAAATAACTAGAAATACTGTGCTCAACGCCATTATTCCCACAAAGCGGCGTATTAGTTTTGGAATACTTTTCATGCTATTTCCCCTCTACAATTAACTTATAACCTAATCCCTTGACTGTAACCAACGAAATGGGGTGTGAAGGATTTTGTTCTATTTTTTCTCTGATACGGCGTATATGCGCCATTAAAGAATTTTCATATCCAAAGGGATTGTCGCCCCACGCTGCTTCGCACAATGCATCAATCGTCACAATACGCCCCGCATTGCGATATAAGACAGACAGCAAATCATGTTCTTTTGCTGTCAATGGGATGTGTTCATCATTCTTTATGACCTCCGCACGCGAAAAATCAATTTGACTATCATGTAAGCATACAAGAGGATTTTCGTCTTTGTAGCTTCTGCGTAAGATTGCCATGACACGAAACAAAAGCTCTTTTGGCAAAAAGGGTTTTATAATATAATCATCGGCTCCCAAACCAAAGCCTTTGAATTTATCATCATCTTCGCCGCGGGCAGTAAGAAAAAGAATGGGGTAATCACCGCCTTTCTTTAACTGTTCCATTAACTCAAACCCGTTCCCGTCCGGAAGCATTACGTCAAGTATTGCTAATTCCGGACGGGATTTTACAGCTTGTTCCTTAGCTTCTTTCACATTTTTTGCAGTTTTGACATTTTGAAATCCGTATTCAGTCAAAATAGACAAAACCATATCTAAAAGCTCCTGTTCATCATCAACAAGCAGTATACGTTTATTCAGCAGATAATCTTCATTCATAGTCAATCTCCTTTCACAGCTACATCATATAGGCGTTTGCGAAACGCCAGAACCCGCATAAATACAGGATTCTTTTTGTTATA
>CAJTYV010000130.1 GCA_910584195.1 uncultured Ruminococcus sp.
TTATGAAGTAACCAACTTATAAAATTTGAGCTTTTAACTCAATCAATAAGGCAACGCAAGGCTGCCAATCGGCAGTGGACCCGGCTGTCCGTATGGCCTCGACTCCCAGGGGAGTGGTCCAAGTAATTGCTTTGAAAAGACTCTGAAAAGGACCTTTTCAACTGGTGATATGCTATCACAGGATGAGCGTTTTGTCAAGGTTCAAATTACAGGCTTAATATACTTAATATAGACTCTATAGTTTGTAACCCTTTTTATCCGTTGTCCGGCCGAATATCCCTGTCCGCTCCAATAGCACATTCTGTCTGACTGTCTCCATAAACCTTCTCCCCTGCCGTTACATCATGAAAGCGTCTCGTATACTCTGTTCCCTCCTTAAATTTGTGCAAAGAAAAAGGACAGATTGTATCAACCTGTCCCTTTTGCCATCGTGAAAACTCCTGTGTCAGCACTCTGCTTATAATACACAAAATGATATTCTTTGAAGGCCACCTTCATAATAATGATATATATTTGAACTCCCCTATTTTTTTACCCAGATATGAGGCTTCATCTTACCATTTTTATCTTTCTGACAGTTTCCGCCTGTCGGTTTTGCAGTCGGGGCGTTTGTTGTCATGGTCTTACCGCAGTTTTTACAAATCCAGTTCATATAAAATCTCCCTTCTAAATCAAAACCTTATTCTCGAAATCTTATCCGCAATGCCTGAAAACATATCTGCATCTTATAGTTTTTCAAGCAGTACTGCTTTCTTTTGGTTAAATTCTTCCTCCGAAATTATGCCGCTGTCTTTTAGCTTACTAAGTTTTTCCAACTGTTCAAGCACATCCGGCTCTTTCTGCTGAATGATTGTCTGTGTAGCCTGATTGCCCTTTTTCAGCTCTTTGCGGTATTCATGGTAGATGGCAATGACTCTTTCCGCTTCAATGGTATAAAGGGTACTGATTTTTTCCTTTGTACCCGCCACCATAATGATCAGATCACATATCTTCAGGGCGGCAGTCAACGCCGAATCAATCACTGCAACAAGCAAATCATCCGACTTGGAATTTTGCTCTGTTGCCATAGAAGTAATATCCTCATAATAGAACTGCTTGACATTGGAAGTAGCTCCCAGCATTTCTCTGTTGACAATGATGATCTGCTTTGTGGTACATGCGATATAATCCATAGCCGCCAGTGAATCAAGACCGCCCGCATAATACATTACAAGCTCATCCTCGTAAGTCATGTACTTCTTAATATGCTGATAGATTTTGTCTCCAATCTTTTCATGAATCAGCCTGTCGATTTCTTCGGGGACAATTTCAAAATCCTGCTCCACGATATTTTTGAAATACTCATTTAAGGTGATGAAATCTTGCTTGTAAGAATCCCTTATCTTGATTGTGGCAAAATCTACCTCATTGACCTTTAAGATACACTCACTATTTCCATTCTCAATTCTGATGCGGTCAATATCCTTGCAGTCAATCGTTCCCTGTGCATAGAACTTCTTATCTTCTGTAAGACACACTTTGAAATAGAAATGGTCTCT
Organism: uncultured Ruminococcus sp.; assembly: GCA_910584195.1. Classification (GTDB taxonomy): domain Bacteria; phylum Bacillota; class Clostridia; order Oscillospirales; family Ruminococcaceae; genus Ruminococcus. The sequence goes on from CAJTYV010000130.1 coordinate 1,539, forward strand.
TGTGAGAAGGAACTGCTGCCCCTCCGCTTCATTCATGTAAAGAATGATTGTTTCCTCACCACCATATATTGGAATCTTTTTCTGGATTGCCTTCACCTTTTTCTCGTCGATATACGGGTGCATGATGATGCAGGAAACACTTGCCTTACTGCCCGGCAAGACCATCTTTTCATAAAAATCTTTTGTGAACGCCAAAAGCTCTTTTTCAGGAACCTGAGACATAAAACTTTCCGGCGTTGTACTTCCTTTCTCCTTCACCACACTACAGAGGGACTTCCCATATTCCGCAGCTTTGCCTTCCATCTCTGCAATGTAGGCTTCTTTCTGCGCCTTCTTTTCGGCGTTCTCCTGCTTCACCTGCTCATACTTTTCCTTGGCAACTTGTGCCGCACTCTCCATTGTCGATTTGGCTTTTCCCGCCATATCTTTCATTTTGTCCATAAATGCCATCCTGTTTTTCCTCCTTCGGATTCCGCGTCTTTTTTCTGGCATTAAGATAATATGTATTTATCTCTTGAAATAGTAAATATAGTTTGTTGTTCCACAAATAACTATATCAGTTTGAATAAAAATTGTCAATAATCTAAACTATATTTATGGATATGAAAACTAATTTTAATATAGGTGACAGGATTCATGAGCTGCGGGTAAACAGCGGGTTAAGTCAGGAAAAACTTGCACTGCGGGCAAACATCACCACGACCTATCTTGGCTTACTGGAACGGAACCAGAAAAATCCCACCGTAAAAGTGATCGAACAGTTATGCTGTCAATTCAATATCAGTCTTGGAGATTTTTTTTCTCCGTCTCAGGCTCCTAAAAAGCCAGGGGACGCTGTTTCTATGCAGATCCTTGCACAGATAAGCGACAGGACTGAAGATGAAAAGCTGCTGATCCTGCAGACGATAAAAGATATGATGCGGTTATGCGACCTGTCAAAGAAAAATGCACAAAACAGCATACAGGCAGATGCAGATATGAAAAAGGATAACATGCCTTAAAAGCACATTATCCTTTTTGTCTTGTTCCGCCTTTATTCCATTTTTATTTCAGCTGTGGCGGCTCTGCGACCAATCCTGCGCCAGACCATTCTTCCCTGACTTTTCAGACTCAAAACCCGATCCGACCCGCTGCGTACTTACTTGTAGCACTATTCCCCCCTCATCTCATGGCATTTCCTGTCAAGTTTTGATGTTCTTCCCCGAATGAATATGTTATAATAACTTTGCTGTGTCGCCCCAGTAGAAAGGGGGTGTCTAAATGCTTGGTTATCTTTTATCCTTTTTAGTCTCCATATCGGCAAGTGTAGTTGCCTACTACATATGCAAATGGTTGGATGGAGACAATAAGTAACACAGCCCAGCCTTGAAAAAAGAAAGCCCCGGGATGCCCCCCGGGGTTTTCTCTGTCTAAATGCCTTACCTTTTATCCTTGCCTACATGTAATATAACATCCTTTTTTCTGTTTGTAAAGAAAAATTTGTGCTACAAGTTCATGCTGCAGCGTACTTCTACAGGTGGTTTGTAGCACAACTAACTATCGGTGCCGGTTGATCCAGTCCCAGAAATTGATGATTCAAGTTCCCGGGCTTCGTCCTGGGCTGTTCGAAAAATACTTCGTTTGCCCCGATCGTCCGCCTGGCGGTATAGATTTACTCGTTGCTGCTCCTCGAAGATAAGATTGCCTGGTTCTTTTCCAGTGATTAGGTTTTCTATCGATACAGAGAGAAAATTTGCTATTATTTCAACTTTATCTATTGAAGGTGAAATTGAATTCCACCTCCCTATTTAGTCAAGTCTTTTTTCCTTATTTTTCAAGGAATTTTTAGTTT
>CAJTYV010000131.1 GCA_910584195.1 uncultured Ruminococcus sp.
TTGCGAGAATTGCATTTTGATGAAGTTTACACTTTGGAAATTGCATTTTTGCAATCAATCTGTATAATGGAAGTATGCGGAGGAGGTGCGTGTCTATGGCTTTACCCGGAACACCCAGACAGCGGATTTCCGATTTATGCAACGGGAACCACATCACACAAAAGGAGCTTGCGGAGAAGATAGGCGTTTCCGCTTCCCAGTTGAGCCGCATTGTCAGCGGCGAAACAAGAACGGTAAGCAGTGATATTCTCATAGGTGTGGCAAAGGAATTTAAGGTATCGACAGACTACATACTGGGCTTGTCTACCGTGAGCGTCCGTAAAAGCTACGATATTTCTGAATTAGGCTTGTCAGAGGGAGCCGTGAGGGGGCTTGTGACGGGTGCTGTTGATGTGCAAATCCTCAACCGCTTGTTGGAACACAGAAATTTTCCCAAGCTGATAGATTTGATACGGATTTATTTTCAGGACACGGCGGCAAAGGGCATAACAGCAAGAAACCAGCTTATCGAGATAGCAACGGCTTCCTTGTCTGACCTGATGAAAGAACACCCGGAACACCGGGCGGAAGCAAAGCAGGATTTACAGCTTTTGAACGCCCAGAAGATGGGGGAACATGAAGCGGAGATTGAAAAAATCAAAAATGTGTTTCTTGCTATCCTGCGGAACATTAAGAAAGATATTGACAATGGCGAACAGCCGGGGGAAGCTGTGACCGCCACTATGTTCCAAGCCATGCGGAACGCACTGGCGGAGCAGAAACAAAACCCGCTTTCCATTGATGATGTGACGGCGATGATTGCCGGACAGATCGGACAGCTTGCACCGATGGATAAAGAAACTGTTGAAATGTTCCAGCAGTTTGCGAAAAAGGTGATTGAGCAGTCAGGAAAATAGAACATAAAATTCAAAGGAGATACTTATGGCAACAAAAATTTTTGTTCACGGCTCAGGACACAAGGCAACAAGTTGGGAAAAAACAATTTCATGCATGACAAACAACGAAGATATTGTATGTCCAAATTTATCCTCCATCCTCGAAGGGAAAGAGGCAAGCTATGAGAATCTATATTCTTCATTTGTAAAATATTGCAACGAATTTGACGGACAAATTCATTTATGTGGTCTTTCATTAGGTGGTATTTTGGCTTTGAATTTTGCTTTGGATTTTCCACAAAAAGTGAAAACATTGGTTTTAATCGGAACGCCATATAAAGTCCCGAAAGTAGCATTTAGTTTTCAAAATATAATTTTCAGATTTTTACCAAAATCTATTTTTGAAACTATGGCATTTGATAAAAAGAACACATTTGCTTTAGGGGACACCATGAAGAATTTAGATTTCAGTGATAGGGTGAAAAATATTAAGTGCCCCACTTTAATCCTTTGCGGAAAGAAAGACAGTGCAAATATGAAATCAGCAGATTACTTATCACAAAATATTAGAAGCGCAGAATTGAAAATTATTGAGAATACAGGCCATGTTATCAATGAAGAAAATCCAAAAGCCTTAGCAAATATATTGAATGAATACTATTTGCAAAACACTTAATCAATTTTAAAAAATAGAACATGAGAGAGTGGGGGTAAGTGATGCAGGAAATGACACATAGGCACACCCGCGAATTGGATGTGTTTTACAACGAGCATCGCGATGCTTGTACTAATTGTGGAAGAAGATTTCAAAATGGTATGTGTGCGCATTTGGGATATGACGCAGAAAGAAATCCTGTTGTCCTTTGTGATGATTGCGCATATTTGCTATCAGAAACCGTAGTTCGTTATCATTGGATGGAACCAGAATACGAAAAAGTTTCGCCAGAATCTAAACTTTGGCGTTACATGGATTTAAGCAAGTTTCTTTCGATGATTGGTAAAAAGACACTATATTTTGCATCTGCGGAATCATTTGAAGATATATTTGAGGGTGCAAAAGGCACATTGGAGCGGAAAGAAAAATGGGACGCATTTTATCTTGATTTTTTTAGAGAAGCAATTCAAACTGCGCCCGGCATGAAACCAGTAGATTTAACAGATGAATACATTGAGGAAAATACAACACGTTTGTTGTCCGAGTTGAACGCCAGTGGAAATATACAAAGAAAACATACGTTTATAAGTTGTTGGCACTGTAACGAATCGGAATCGGAAGCAATGTGGAAATTGTACTCAACAAATGTGAACAATGCACTTGCAATTCAAACTACATACCAACAGTTGTATGAGGCTCTTGACAAAGACCCCGCAATAAAAATTGGGAAAGTCAAATATATTGATTTTTCCAAAAGATTTTCTTCCGTAAATGGTTCGTTCTGGTATAAACGAAAAGCATTTGAACACGAAAGAGAAGTACGTGCTATTATCACAAGTCATCAAGCACATAGCGGTATAGAAAAAGCCGTCGATCTTGAGAAGCTAATTTCAGCAGTATATATTTCTCCTTATGCGCCAAAATGGTTTGAGGATGTGGTACGTGATGTAATGCAAAAATATGAATTGAATAAACCCCTATATTATTCAGAGATGTTAAAAACGCCATTCTATTAATATTTTTAAAATAAAACGCTCCAAAATCAGAAAGAGAGCGGCCAAGCACTTTGAAAGATTGGCCGCCTTGTTCACCCATTCAGTGGGGCGGCGGGCGGCGGTCAAGGCCGAGTGTAAACTCGTTCATTTCAGCCTTGACGGTTGCCCGCTGTCCTGCTACTTTTCCAGGAGTGTGGCTACAACTTCGGGACACTTTATCCACAAGTCGGAGCGTAGGACGAGGGAAGGGGGCTTTCATATACGCCCTGTCTGCTGTTGAAACCAGACCTGCGCTTGCGGCTCCACGCTACACAAGCACAGCCCTGTTTTCCTGCCGTTTCAAATGTCCTTGCCATCCCCAGCGGCAACGGTATTTTCACGGCAACGCCGACAGAGCGTATAACACACTACACTTTGCAAGCAAAGTCGTGTGCCAAATGGGGGCGTTGCCCCCTTTGGAAACCCCCACAAGAAAAGGCGGTACGCTACCCCTCCACGGGGCGCATACCGCCTTTTCTTGTTATCCAGCCCTCCGGCTGTATCGGTTGAGCAAAAGTCAGCGTGGGATTGATGTGGTATCTTTATCTAAGTGAAACCCCCGTTTCCCATTTGGAAACTGCCTGATTGGTAATCTCTAATAGTTCGGCAAGCTGCATTTGTGTCAGATTTTTTTCTTTTCTGCACCGTGCAATAAATGCACCTATTCTTTTCTGATCCATACAATAAATCTCCTTTGCTATATTTAACCGCAGTATATCAAAAAGAGAATCTAATTAGCAACCCCCATTTCAAATGGGGGTCTAACTTTAACCCCTCCGGGGTATTT
>CAJTYV010000132.1 GCA_910584195.1 uncultured Ruminococcus sp.
CGTCAGCAGAACCGCAGCCGAAGCCTTTAGCGTTAAGAGCGTTCTGCAAAGCTTACAACGCTTACGGATGAACTGAATCAGGCAGCCATTGAAGCTAAGAAAAACGCTCCCGAAAAACAGCGTACCTGCTACTTTGAGAGGGCAAAACTCAAAAAGGAAGCTTTCAAGGATAGGCAGAAGCCACCTGAATCAAATGAAAAGAATAAGTACAAAAATGGAATAGAATGATAAAACAGGCACTTTGCATTTGTAAAGTGCCTGTTTTCGTTAATTCATATATTGCTGCATACAGCTTTCATAAAGGACTTCTGTATATCGTTCTTTTAGTCTGATCGGACTTACGATTTCAATTTTTCCTCTAAATGAAAATATCCAGGAAAAGAATGGCTGCGGATATTCAGCCTTTACGGGAACATGTATCATGAAGTGATTGTCAGATTGCGTGTCCCTAAGCATGAGAACTGATTTTCCGAACCTGTCAATCACAATGTTACAGTATTTGTTCTCAAGCGGCAAACGGAGTGTGACGTACTCGCTCTTTCCGCTGAACATAGAAAAAGAGGATTTTATGTATTGTTCCAAATCAAGTTTTTCATCTGGGTACTTTCTTACCGAATTCACAAGCTCGATGTTTCTCATTTGATCAAGACGAAAATTGGTGTAAGTATCAGGATATTTTTCGTAATACGAAACAACGTAATAGCATTCCCCGCTCATCACCAATGCAAATGGAGAACAAAGTCGCTTCGTTCCTCGCTGAACCAAATGCTTGTTTATATCGTAATCATAGTAATCAAAGCTGATTTGCTGATTACTACGGAAAGCAGAATTGACAGCATCAATATTATCAAGGGTCTGTTCATTGTCCGATTTCACACGATTGGTCAGCATGATTTTTCTTCTGAGCAACGGTGCTTCATAAATACTGCACAGGCTTTCAAGCAATTTAAGCAGCAACTCTGAATCGTCAACTGTCAGAAATCGTAAAGATGCGATGGCATCGGCAAATATTTTCAAAATACTGAGTGAAAAACGACGAGATTTCAAATGGTATCCTTTGTTGTGGACGTATTCTATATCCATGTCACTCAAAATCAATGCTTGAATATCATCTTTTATGGTTACTTTATGTGCCGGATAGCCGCAGGAGTTGAGATAATTTTGGATTCTTTCCATTGAAACGTAGTTATTTTGATCTGTATATTTGATAAACATTTCTCTTAAACATAGTAGTCTGCATTTTGCGTTCATTTTGTCGTTCCTTATATTACGCCATGCTGTCATGTATAATGACAGGAGTTATAGATCAAAGTTTTGATAAATAACGTCTTATCCAACAGTTATGAAATAAAGAAAAATCGATTGTGTAGGTTGCTAATTTTCATTTATTACATAATTATGTTGTTTAATTCTTTGAAAAACATAATATTACAAAAATCTAAATTACGAGAAAGAATAAAAATGCTTACACTGTTAAAAACAAGATAAATTCACTTTAGAAACAGCTAATTCAAAGCGTGTAAAGAAACAAGCTTTCTGACCAAAAAAGCTTATGCCCACAACCACAAGTTTCAATACAACAAACTAAAGCAAATACAAATGAGCCACTGCATATGCAATAGCTCATTTTCGTATATTCCAAATCAACTTAATTGTTCTACAAATCTTGCAAATGCTTCTTTTCCTTGTTTATCTCTCTTAAATACTCCAGCATCTTCAAGAACTTGTTCAAATACTTTGCCGACTTCATAACGAATAATATCCATTGCATTATCATTATCGAATTCTGCATGGTTTGCAAGAATTTCTTTTATCCAGTCTGCATGAGATGCAATTTTGTCATCTGTAGCAATATCTTTTCCATACAGCATTGCATCTTTCAAAATAGCCAGTTCATCAGCCAAACGTGCCGGAAGAACGGCAAGTCCCATAACTTCAATCAGACCGATATTTTCCTTTTTGATATGATGTAATGTCGGATTTGGGTGGAAAACTCCTAACGGTCTTTCTTTCGTTGTAATATTGTTTCTCAAAACCAAGTCGCATTCAAATCCTGAAGAGGTTGCTCTTGCAATCGGAGTAATTGTATTATGTGGGATTCCCTCTGTTTTTGCAAAAATGCCAACAGTTTCATCTGTATATGTTCTCCATTTTGACAGAATATCAGCACACGCATCTGCTAAAGAATCACGATTATCAGAAGAAAGACGTATCACAGACATTGGCCATTTGACAATACCAGCGTTTACATTCATATAATTTTTCAAAAGAAATGTTCTTTCTATCGGTGCTTTTGCCATTGCAAAATCGTAGCTGCCGCCTTGAAAATGCTCATGTGTCAGAATAGAACCACCTACAATAGGAAGATCGGCGTTAGATCCAATGAAATAATGCGGAAACTGTTCAACAAAATCAAACAGCTTGTGGAATACCTGTGCATTGATTGTCATAGGGATATGCTCTTTATTAAACACAATGCAATGCTCATTGTAATAACCATAGGGAGAATACTGCATAAACCATTTCTGATTATTGATATTCAGTTTTACCGGACGTAAATTTTGTCTTGCCGGATGAGTCAAATGTCCTGTAAATCCCATGTTCTCAGCACAAAGCTGGCATTTTGGATAGTTTGATGTTTTTTGTGTTTTCGCAGCGGCAATGTCACGAGGATCTTTCTCCGGCTTGGAACGGTTTATAGTGATGTCAAGTGTTCCGTATTCTGATTCATATGTCCATTTTAAATCTTTTGCGATTCTTTCAGCACGAACATAATTCAGATTTTTGCTAAAAGTATAGTACCATTCTGTTGCTGATATCGGTGAAACAGCGTATTTTCTTTGAAATACAGAATTGACTTCTCTCGGCATTGGTGTAAAAACGCCCATAATTCTTGTATCGAATAAATCACGCTGTACAGAAGTGTTTTCAATAATTCCTGATTGAACAGCATAATCAATTACCGGTTCAAGCAGTTGCTCAATAGTTCCTGTAAGTGGTTCAGCATCTACCCAATCTTTTAGTTTCAGTATATCCATAAGCTGATTTCTTACAACGAAAACATCATCATTGGTTATCAATTCTGATTCGATAGCATGACGAATCAATCCGTTTATTGCCCTGTATACCATATATGTCACCTCATTTCTGAAACCCATTCGGATGTTTTTTATGCCAATTCCAGGCATCAGCAATGATTTCTTCCAGACTGTCATGAACCGGATTCCATCCGAGAATGGTTTTTGCTTTTTCGCTGGATGCCACCAGTTTTGCCGGATCACCTGCACGGGGCCTGCGGACAAAAAGTTGGACATCAAAATTTGACGTATCCAGGCAATTTTGC
>CAJTYV010000133.1 GCA_910584195.1 uncultured Ruminococcus sp.
TTTCATATTAGCGCTTGGATATACATTTGTCAACAATTTCTTGCTTTTATTGCTAAAAAGGTATGAGAGGGATTCCATAGCCAGTTATGCACATTTCCACAATGCTTGTCTTCTCGTCTCTGGTTCTTTGGTTCGGAATAGTGTGGTGCTGGCGGTCTATCTGTTGTTTTTGGCTGCTTGCTTCTTTACCGTACATGAGCATTTCAGCAGGAGAATAAGCAGGGTATGCTTGTCCACCGTAAGAAGTGCCTGATACAGTTTCTCGTCCTCAATCTCGTCCAGTAAAGTCCGCAACGGTTCGGCTCCGCCTGCTTTTCAGCGTCCGCCATTCCCTCAAGGTATTCGCTGAAGTCGCTCGTCCATCGGTAAAACCGCCTGTTGGTATTAAAATCTGCCCTGTCCTCACGTCCGTGGTTACATGCCATTCCTTATTTCCAATCCGAATTTTTGAAAATGTAAAAAATCCAGATTGGAAAGGCAGCGAACGACTGCCAACAGCGGAAACAGCCCTGCTGCACATTCCGATAAAAAACAATAAAAGAAAAACCGCAAAGGCTCTGTGACCTCTACGGTTATAGGAGATATATATTCTGTTAATCGGAGATTCTACTTCTGGTTTCATGGTGAGAAGTAGCGTTACATAAGCAGGGTTTTTTTTAACTGGCTTCCCGCCAATCCCTGATATGCTATGTATAAGTCAAATCTGCGTTGCATGAACAGATAGATTACTGCCCGAAAAAAGAACATAAAAATCCCTCCCAACCTTAAAAAATGGTGGGCGTTTGCCTTAAATCCTTATGAAATGAAAGAGAGCCAATAAACTGTGAGATTTTATCAACTCACTTGTTCATCGGCTCAGCGTCTTATGCGTCTGGTTCTGTGATGACTGTTATTTGTAAATTAGCTACATTAATCAAAATTTCCTGCTTGCATTTTGGGCAGTAGAGAGGATAATGTTCCAAAACTGTATCTTTTCTCACTTTACTACGGGTCTTTCTTTGGCAAACAGGACAACATATCCACCGAATTTGCAAAATCAATCCCCCTTTTTAATATAACGTATATTTACAGTCTGTATATCCGTCTTTCACTTTTTTCTGCTTTTCCAAACGGATGCTAAAATATCTTTTAATACCAAAAAAGTATCCAGCTCATTATACCCATATTCCTTTTGCAAATCATCTAATAGCCGCCCCAATTCTGCTGCATACTTATTCACCTCAACTGTATTCTGATATGTTGCAAGAATTGGATATTTTTTACTCCATGCGTTTGTCCAGTTAATTTTTTCAGAAACTTCATCACTTGTTTTGTCAATCACTTCTTGGATTTCTTTTACATCAATATCAAATTCAATCAGTTCATCAAGGGACAAATTATACAAAATAGCAAGACTTTTGGATTGGCGGATATCTGGTAATGTTTCATCCGTTTCCCATTTTGAAATAGTTTGTCTGCTAACCCCCAATCTTTCAGCAACTTCTTCCTGTGATAACCCTTTTTTCTTTCTTGCTTTAAATAAATTGTTTCCTAAACTCATATCATATCCTCCTTTTTGTAATGTTCCATCATTATACTGTTAAAACAAAATTATTGCTATCAATGTAATTATGCAATTCTGCCCGTTTTATTAACATTCATCATATCAATTAAACAAATACTATTTCTTCGTTTACAATCTCCCTCGCACACGCCCTTATGTTATTTAAATGTTGTACCCATTCTAAGGAGTTTTCTTCCTTTAAGCGTTCCATTATGCCCTGTGCCTGTTTCATGTCCTCTATGAGCCTTTCAAAGCGTATCTGTGTCCCCATGTGCCTATCGGCTGTTCTTCTTCGGCGGGTAAATCTATACATGGGATTAGATAATCTCCTTGCCGTCCGTATTTTCCGCCCAGTTCCTCAAAAATCGTCTTTGCCATTATCTGTTACCTCCACATTCCTTTTTATTTTGAATGTCCGCAAAATCCGTCCTACACATGTAGGGCAATAACGGCACTTCCGCAATCCGCAAAAAGGCGGGTAGCAGCAGTTATTCCTTACAAAACCACACAAGCCGGAATAGGCGGGAATTTATTTCTATCCCCTTTGCACGGCATAATACTGACGATTTTTGAAAATGCCAAAAATGGGCGAAAAAAAACAGGAAACCTTTTCTTCATTTCCTGTCTTGGTGTGCCGTTCCATGTAGCGGCAGTTATTCAGTTTACATATAAGCCGGATTTTATTTGCCCCGGTGTTGTTTCTTTTCGCAATTACAGCAAGTAATTATTTTCCCGGTTTGCAATCTGCAAACCAACCAATTTGTAGGTTGCATATCCTCCCATAACCAGCGGCTCTGCTTTGCAAATTTCTTCTGCTTCTTCACGGCTCTCTGTTTTTAGGATATACATACCTGCCATTCCCGGATAGCCTTTAAAGACACCGCAGATTTCCAGCTTTCCCTCATCGTCCAGCTTTCTTATGTTCTCAACGTGTTCCATAACTACCTGTTTTGTCATTTTATTATAGGTCTTGCTTTTCTCAATCATCATCATGTACATCAATTTTTCCATACGATTTTCTCCTTTACATTCTATGGGGATTCACTGAGGGTATTATATTATATTTATCCGGCAATAGCAATCTGTCTGTCATTCTCCGGAAGCAAACTTATAGCCCACGCCTGTAACGGTCTTTATGCAGGTAGGCTTGCGGCTGTCCGGCTCTATCTTTTTCCGCAAGCTGCATATCACGCTGGCAACGCTTGACTGGCAGCTTTCGCTCTCCATGCTCCACACGGATTCAAAGATTTGCGCCTTTGTAAATACCCGGCGTTGGTGCAGCCTTATTTCCAATCCCGGAAAAACCAGTGCGGGGGATTGCGGCTGTATGGCTTCCAGCGGTATCATATCCGCAAGGGCGGCTATGGCTTTCTCAACCGCTTTTTCCTTTGCAGGAGCTGTAAATTCCTGCGGATTTGATACCCGGTCGTACTCCGGCAAAGATAACAGGGCGGCGGCAAGTTCCCCGTTGGTGAGTATGATTGTCTGACCGCAGATTGTAATGGGGTATTGTTCGTAAGGTGATTTGAGAGCTTCGTCTGATGTGCTTAGAGGGTAGAACTTTTCTTCTGTGAGGTATTCAAGGGATATTTCTTTTTGCCGCCGTCTGCTCCTGTCACGCCATGCGTTGATAGCCGCAAAGCGTATGACGGTCTTGCAAAAGCCGTTGAAAGTATACATGATGTGTTCCCTATATGCTTCTGTGCAAGGCATAATGATTCCCCCTTTCTCTCACATGAGGCCGCTGAAAAACATACCGTTTTTCAGATTTAAATTTCAAATACACAAAAAA
>CAJTYV010000134.1 GCA_910584195.1 uncultured Ruminococcus sp.
ACATCATCCTCTATACGCAAACTAATTTGAGCCATTACATCACCTCTTTCTTAATCGTAATACTAGTATATTCCATATTATAGCATTTGTAAAGCATTTTACTATAATAGATACCCATTTCTATTGGCAACAATTTACTGCCTCAATTTTTCTGAAATTATAAATTGCAAATATAGCAGGCAATCTCATAGACTACCTGCCATATAAAATAAATAATATACTTTTTTACTATTCGAACTCGGCGTGTTCTTTGTTGTTCTTAACTATATTTGTTTAAGTTTTATGCAAATACACGCCCTTATTTACTTTAATTACATCATTTATTCTGGCTTGCTAATTTTCTGTTGCCAAAATGTTGCCACACATACATTATAGCAAATCCTCGCAAATTAACAACTCCTTTTTGAAAGCTACGCATCAAAATCCTAATTTCCCTTAATTACCCTTATAACATGGTGCTAGCACCATGTTTATATAGTCACTATGGAAAAATCTGATTGAAAACCGTCTCTCCCTTGTAAACCGAAAATTGGCAATATAAAGCATTATTTTATTGCAACTATTACAGAAAATTTTTGATAGGAATAAACACATTTAACAACATTAAATTTGCAATTTCTTAACATATCTACCTCTTGTTCAACAGAACATTCTTTATCTAATTTTCTGCGTTCTTTCCATAACTCAATATCTTTACCCGTTAATCCGCTGTGTTCTATCTGGCTTTCCCAATAAGAATTAAACCACTTATTCATTTGCGGCTGTTCCGCACAAAATTGGTCATAGTTTACAAATAATCCGTCACTTGGCAGATTATCATATATTCTTGAAAACAATTTTGCCTTATCCCCATCTTCTAAATGATGAATGGATAATGCAGAAATAACAGCATCAAAAACAGTATCTGGCAATTTATGAATGTAGTTTTCTATTTGATATGATATACTTCTAATACCTTCAAATCTCTTTCGGGCAACATTCAGCATTTCATCAGCAATGTCCACAAGCACATATTCAGAATTTGGACATTGCCGATACCAAAAATAAGTCAATAATCCTGTTCCTGCTCCTAAATCAATAACCCGTTTCGGCTCATCTATGTTTGAAACAATAAATTTTGTTGCATTTATGTAGAAATCATCAAAGCAGGGAAGAAATTTTCTGCGATTGCTATCATATTCCTTAGCAATTAAATTAAACTGTTCTTCTATATTCATTATCTTACCTCCACCTAAACTTTGATTTGACTGCCAGCTAAACTAAAAGTCAGCGCCCATCCGTTATGAAATATTGAACAGCATTTTTCGGATGAATCAATTCCGTTCTAAAGAAATCAGGGTATATTGTCCGCTCGTCGTCAGGTGAAATCCATTTAAGATATTCTTTGCCGTATTCTTCCATAAAGATATTATTTTTGGGCGAAAAATCTTCGGGAACTTTCATATAAAAGTAAAATGAAATCTCGTAAATAAGCTTTCCTGAATGAACCGGAGCGTTGCCAACAAAGTAGTTCTCATGAACAAATCCCAACCTGTCAATTTCCATTCTTATCCCAGTTTCTTCCCACACTTCTCTGATTATCGCTTCCTCCGCCGTTTCACCGAACTTTACACGACCACCAACGGAATAGAGATAATCATTTCTTTCGCTATCTACCATCAGGATTTTTCCGTCTTTCATAATAATTGCACCAACACGAATATTTATAAGACCATTATCGCATGATACCGTCATGTCGCTACTCATTGTCAAGCTCCTCCTTTAAATCAGAATTTACAGCGGCAATCATAAACTGATACCCGCTGATTTTGACTTCAAATGCCGTATCGCCCCACGGCTGAACCATCAACTCAGTTGGTTTCAGTGCCAGATGGTTCTCATATACCCGCTGAATCTGTTCGACAGGTACAGTTATGTAAATTTCAACTCCGCATCCGATATGTGGAAGCTGATTGTCAGAAACATATCCCTCCGTGATACCAAGCAGGACAGAGTTCCCACAAAGTGATACCCCCACCAAAGGATCACCACTCTCCCAAGGTTGCGAAAAATCAATATTCCACCCAACAGTGGCAAATTCCTCTGCTGCCTTATATGGGTCTATGCAAGAAAGAATCGGTCTAATCATTTTTGCTCCCCCGCCTTTAATCATACATAAATGCTGATTTGTTTACCTGATTATACCACACCCACACTCCATACGCCATAAATTTATTTATAGGGCATGACCGCTGCCATGCCCTACATTCTACCACTCCAATCCTCTCTCAATCTGCTGTTTCTGCCCTTTCAAATCATTCTGCTTTTCATACAGTTCATTGCGCTCTTTGCAAAGTTCTTTCATGCGCTCCAACTGCACCCTTAATCCCTTCCGGTAATCCGGCTCTATTTTCTTATATTCCCCGGTCAAATTGCGGATTGTATTGTTATTTGTCTTAATCTGCTCCGATACACATATCCAATCAATCAGATTCCGCACCTCCATATCCGTATCATATAATTCTGTTTCCGTCAAAATCTTAGCACACAGCCGCACCATGACTTTCTTCTCCATATCCGTCATATCCTATCAATCCCCTTTCCTATCGGCTCATTTCAAAGGTACGTTTCAGGCGTTTACTTGCCCTTTCTGCCTGTTCTAATGCCTTTGACTGTTCTACTATTGACTGCACTTGTTCCCTGCCTAAATAACGCTCCAAACGCCCCAAATCAGCCGCCTTTTCTTGCAATCGGTCTATGGTGCTGCTCTGCTCCATGACCTTATCCGTCAAGCGGCTAATCTGCTTCTTTTGCCCGTCCACTTTGGCGGTCAGCTTCTTTCCCCGCTCTGTAAGCTGTACGCATTTGATAGTCAGACTTTTTACTACCTCTTTCAATTTCTCCACAAGCGGCACAGCCTTTTTATCCCGGTAAGCCTTTGCGCTCATTAACGTACCCGGCTCCGGCAACTGCCATTTCACATCTTCATCATAGACGTATATATTCCGCTCCATGACTTCCTTAGACTGCACCATCTTGTCAATTTCCTGCTGTAGCTTTTTCTGCTGTTTCTCCAATTTTTCATTTTCGGATAACAGCTTTTCTTTATCC
>CAJTYV010000135.1 GCA_910584195.1 uncultured Ruminococcus sp.
CTGTTAATCTGCAGCACGCACATACACGCCACGCCGACCATGCCGCCGAGCGTTGCGCCGAGGATAAAATATAAAAATTCACTCATTCTTGGATTCCTTTCTGTGACCGCCGTGCCGCACACGGCATGGCGGCATACTTTGGCATTGTTCTTTTTACGGGGTATTAGGGGAGCTTTCCCCTAACAAGCGAATTTTGTTTCCATCGGCAGATGGATAACCAAATTCAGTGCTTGGTAAGACGTGTCTTTAATCTTCGCCCTCATACATACATTTTCCACACATAGGGCAGAAGTACGGACAGTCTGAACAATCCTCATTCTCAAAACCACCGCCCTCGCTCTCCATTTCTTCACATCCGTCCTCTTCTTCGTCCTTAATATCCGCTTCGCCGCAGACAAAATCCCCATCGGAAAACCTCACAAGGTCGGTGTCAAACAGGATAATCTTTAACTTTTCCGCTGCCTGTTCGGGGCTGTCTGCATAGATGGAAACGGTCTTTTCAAAGTGACCTGTAAGCGTAACATCATATTTTTTCAATCTTCTTTTCCTTTCTTTTGGCTTTAAATTTTATCTGGTTTCATACTCTGTCTTAAAAAAATCATCCGACAATCAACGGGCATCACCCCTTTCACGGCTCGGTTTCTGCCTTGCAATCCCCAGATAGGACATTAAAAAATCGTTGAAGTCCTTGCCGACTGGCGGCGGTTCATCAACGATTCGGTAGTCTTTCTGCAATAATTCTTTTAAGGCGGCGGTACATAACCGACCTGCCCTGTCCTTATCCAGATGCAGATAGATGGTATTGATTTGTGGGTTTGCTTTCAAAAAAGTCGTGAGGGCAACGGGGATTTTGCTCTCTTTCAGCTCTTTCTTCGGCTGATATACGCCCGACAGGGAGAGAAGATTCTCTGCCTTATAATCCGTTCCCTCGCATTTTAAATAGGTTGCGTAGGAGAGTAAATCAATGGCGGCTTCAAATAAATGCACCGAAACACACGGACTTCTTGCCAGAAGCCGAAACGAATACCGCTTGTCGCTGCCCGATGCGTCACGCTTGAAGCTCCCCATCGTGCCACGGCAGGCGGCGTACTTTGGCGTTCCGTTCTCATCTTTCCCGATAAAAACGGCGTTGTGGTAGTCGGCACTCTCGAAAATAATCCCCTCGGCAATGCACTCTTGGATAAGCTGATAATCAATGCCACGCCCGAAAAGATACTCGGTCACCCTGTCGCAATTTTTGTTCTTCGGCGGCAGGAGCAGCACCTTTGGCTCGTCTTTCTTCACGGCAGGGGGCGGCGGCTTCCAGTCCGCCATCGTCTGCCCCGTGAGGGTTTCCACGGCTTCCACAAAGCCGTATTCCTTGACTTTCATCAGATAGTCAAGGGCGGAATAGCCGCCGAAGCCCCTCGACCACCAGTACCATTTGCCGTTGGAAATCTTTAGGCTGTCATGCTCGGCGGTACAGTAGACGTTCGTCGTGCCTTTGACTTTGACAAGGTTGCTCGGCTCATAGGCTCTAAGATAGGAGAGTAAATCTATCTGCCTTGCCTGCTCAAGCACGTCTGGGTCAATCTGCACATAGGGTCTGTTACTTCTCATCCAAACACAATCACCTCTCTTTCCCAGACAAAATCTTTTCCGTCTTAACCATATAGGATTTAAAATCTGCGATGGTCTGGCGCAGTTCATCCATGTGGGAATCCTCCCGTCCAAGCCATTCCTCATAAACATCCTGCAAAAGATTCGGGGATTTCATAAGGGCTTTTGCCGCCTGCGGGGAATAATCCGCATTGGAAAAACAGTCGGCAATCTCATTTTTCATGGCAATCTGATATGCGGCATCATAAATTTCCTGCGGCGTTTTTGCCTGCATTTCTTCCCGAAAAGAGGAAAGCTCCCGCTGTACCTTGTCGGTCAGCCTTTGGTTAAGGGACTGTCTGTACTCTTGGTAATTCAATCACACACCTCCTTGAAAATAAAATAAGCCGAGGGATTTTCGTTGTGAAAACCTCTCGGCTATGTAAAATATTATAATGTTTAACAGAAATTGAGCTATGAACGGAAATTTGTAAGCAAATTTGTATTTTGGATTATCGGAGAATTTTTACAATATTTGTTCAAGAATTTCTTTTTCTTCATCCCGTTCTGTTTTCAATCCAAACAAGTGCTTCACATCATCATGATTAGAATACTCATAGATGAGTCTTTGATTAAACAATTTCAATATCCCATTACAATAGTCAATGCATATATTTGTAATAGTTAAAATATCGTCATATATTTGTTCTGTCATCCCCCACTTTTCAACGTATGCGTCCTTGAACCAATGATAATTCAAGTCGTTATGTGCATAGACTTTGTTTCTGCTTGCTTTAATAACATTTTCAACATCTTTATATTGATTCAAGTCAGACACTAATTTCTTTTTCCTATCCAGCAATTCCCTCTGTCGGTCATTGAATGTCTCCATTTTTATCATTTCCCTATATACATCATTTGTCATTTGATAAATAGTCGCAGAATTTTTCATTGTATCATAAAGCATTTTATAAGTTTCTAAAATCACTCTGAATATGCAGTTATCTTGAACAATCTTATAAAATGCTCCTGTTCTTTTTTCTTTAAAGTATGGTTGAAGTTCCCAAATATCATTTAAAACCTGTATGTTCGATTTTATACATAATGCTTGTTCTCTAAACCTGCATACGTTTTCTACTACAAATAAATTCATTGGAGCTTTACTATTATCCATATTCACCATACACTTCTCCCTTGCTTCTCTATTCTGTACACACATAGATGCTCTCTAATTTACAAAATAACAACACTCGTTTGTGACGTTCATTATACTCCATAAATATGAAATCATCAACTTCTTCTGGTTATCACACAATCATTGAGAAAAATTATCTTCGCTTGACTATGTAAAAGACGGCATCAGCTCCACGCCGACACCGCCTTTTCCTCGGTCAGTCTGTTATAAAATCCCTGCCTTTTTCAGATACCCCACGCTGTCATAGCAGCCACGGAA
>CAJTYV010000136.1 GCA_910584195.1 uncultured Ruminococcus sp.
TATATGAACCGCCCTGCATTAAAGGGAATAAAGTTTCTGATACCATCCCTTTTCCCTGAGCCGGGAAGCCGCCGCCCCACAGCGTTGCGTTTCCTGCCCGGAGGCGGCAGGGACGTAAAAAGGCTGAATGACTGCATGGAGAAGAAAATCGGCGGTGTCCTTTACCGGGTACACAGCATCTATGCTGGCAGGGGGGATTTTCAGGCGCTGTCTGAAAGCCTTCTGGAATCCCGTGTGATGAAACATTATGGGAAAGGCTGCGCCAGAGACGCAGCCGGGAGCTGACCTGAAAGGGGGGGCTTGCCATATGCAGGAAGAAAAGATTTATAACGCCGCCGTCTATGCGAGGCTGTCAAAAGAGGACGAACAGCGGGGCGACTCCGCAAGCATCGAAACACAGGTGGAAATGCTGACAAGGTATGTCACCGAGCATGGCTGGAACCTTGCCGAAGTATATAAGGACGACGGCTATACAGGCACGAACTTTGACAGACGCCCGGCTTTTAATGAAATGATGGAAAAGGTGCGCAGCAGGGAGATAAACCTTGTGGTTGTAAAAGACCTGTCACGTTTCGGGCGGAATTACCTTGAAGTCGGCCAGTACACGGAAACATTATGGACAAGGACACAAAAGGCAGACCATGAAATGGGGCTGCTGACAACAAATAAAGGTTGAATATCCGGCACAGGGAAAGTGCGGGATATTCAGCCTTTTTGTTGTTTGTTGGGGTTTCCAAAGGGGCTTGCCCCTTGGCACACGACTTTGCTTGCAAAGTGTAGTGTGTTATACGCTCTGTCAGCGTTGCTGCGAAAATGGGATTGCCACCGGGAAAGGCAATAGCATTTGGAGCGGCAGGAAAACAGGGCTGTGATTGCGTGACGTGGAGCCGCAAGCGCAAGACTGGTCTTATCAGCAGACAGGGCGTATATGGAACTTCCGTTCCACGCCGGACTATGAGACAAAGTGTCCCAAACGGATAGCCACACTCACAAAAAAGAAGACGGATTTTTCTCTCAAAATTGAAATGGGCAGGAAAGCCATTTTAGGGCTTTCCCGCCTTGACTACCCATCAGCAAAGACAGGCGGGACTGTCAGCGGCGGCGCATTTATGCGCCGTTCATCTTGACCGTTGACTGGCTCGCCTGGCTTTGCTATTTCCCCGATAGATTAGGAAATTATTTGAGTGGCTTTTCACGTTCTTGAACATAATCATTTTCAAAGCTAATAGAAATTATTGTATTTTTTATTCCTGTCCCTGTAAAACATACAGCATATTCGTCATCCTTTTTTAGATTGTCCAGTGAAATGGAAAAAGTAGTTAATTCAACTGCTCCGTCCCATGTATTACTCCATAAAATCTCATTTGTTTTATTGTTCTTGATTTCTAAAATTCCTTTTTCTCCATCCATTTCCAATTCACATTTTGCTGTCACATTCTCTAAATCATTTGATACACAAAATAGCTTTTCATTGATAAATGGTTCTGTATCATCATAATTTTCATTTAATTGCATTTCGATTTTTACACCATCTGCGGTATTGGCATTGGCTATGGAACTTTTGCATGATGTTAAGGCCGCCATACTAATAAGTGCAATACATAAAACAAGAATTTTCTTCATAAATACCTCCGCATACTTTGGTTTTCTGCTCTTTTATTTTCTCCCCCGCTGTGGGGTTGGATTTTTCAGCAAGTCCGATTTCTCCGCAATCTTTTTCAGCCACTTCTTTTCTTCTTCTGACAGCTTCTTCAAATTCAATTTGAGCTGTTTGCAGATAAAAGCCATAGATGCTTGCTCCATGTCATCGTCCTCGCTGGCGGCTTCGTCTGCGGCCTGCAACAATCCTTTCAGCGGGTTATCCTCCGGGACGCTGAAAAAATCG
Source organism: uncultured Ruminococcus sp. (assembly GCA_910584195.1). Lineage (GTDB taxonomy): Bacteria > Bacillota > Clostridia > Oscillospirales > Ruminococcaceae > Ruminococcus. The sequence goes on from CAJTYV010000136.1 coordinate 1,886, forward strand.
TCCTTGTGGGTTTCCCGCAGGTCAAATGCTATATTGTTTATGTCCTGCTGTATCACATAGCGGCAAAAGCTGTCATCGTCAATATGGGCGGCGATAAGCTGTCTTAACTGCGGGTCGGTCAAGCCGGAATTATGTTGCTTCATAATGGTTGCGCTCATAGCGTCCACAATGGCGTTTGCGCCCTGCACCTGCTTCCCGGCAATTCCATTCACATAAATTTCAAGGTCAGCCATCAGCCGGGGAAAATCCGGGTGCACCGCCAGTTCACACAAGAGGGAATTGTCTACCAACCCACTTTTCAATAGTTCAATCATATCATCACTCAAACACAGGTCTGCAAGATCGGCGTTTGGGTAATTTTTTGTTTCGGACAGCCCCAGCAGATAGTCGGCAGTCACGCGGTAAAATTTCGCCAGTTTGATAAGAGCATAGTGGCTGATATCCTTGAAGTCATCCGCTTCATAACTGCCCAGCGCAGACTTGGAGAGGTGCGTTTGCTCCGCAAGCTGTTCCAGTGTCAAGCCACGCTCCACACGCAGGTCTTTTAAGCGTTCTTGTGTGGATAGTTCCATGCTCTCCCTCCTTGTCCACTCTATAAAATAGGAAGTTGTTACATTGTGGGGTATGTTTATTATACATGTTTTGTTGTTTTTACTCTTGATTGTGTAATTTCTTCAAATAGTTGTTTTTCGTTTAGGTCTTTAAAAACTCTTTTTGGAATTAACGTATATATTCGTGGTGCTTGAATTAAATAATAAAAATCATGGCTTTCCCATAGTGCAGAGTAAATATCCCACTTCATTTCTGATTCAATGCTTTGTGTTTTAAATTTAATTGTTTCTTTTGAGAATACCAGCGTATATTCCTCATGATATTTTGCAGTTTGCTTGAATTTCAGTATAGGCATTAGAATATATAAATAGCTTCCCAATGCAGTTACAACAATTACCAATCCAAATATTAAAATACTAAATATGCTAAAAGAGGTGAACAGCATATAAACTACCGACAGCAGCAAAAATACAGTGACTAAAGCAATATCATATTTATGTATAATTTTACTAGAAATTAAATATTGCCTTTCTGCTCTTATATATTCACTTTGAGTATATTGAAATCTTAATTCTACTGTTTCCAAA
>CAJTYV010000137.1 GCA_910584195.1 uncultured Ruminococcus sp.
AAGCGGGCAGGTGGACAATGCTCTGCTGTGCGAATTGGCGGCGCACCCGGATTTTGTAAAACTACTGGCCGACATACAGATTTTTGTAGAGGGCATCGCCGCCATGCAGGTGCAGAATTTGAACGCATGGGTAGATGTGGCGAGGACTGAAATTGTGGAGAAATACCAGCCGAGGGAACATGACCAGACCGCCTATCTTCTGCAAGCTGCCCACATAGACGAGGGCGACTATTTCAGCAGCCGGGTACATAAGGACATTGACATCATCATGGAGGATATGCGGCAAGCCCACCGGGGCCGGAGCGACAGCGCACCAAAGAAATCTGTGATAGAAGAAATGAAACAAGATTTAGAGGAAGTTGCCAGCTTTAAGGGAAGCCGTCTTGAACAATGGCTCTTAATCTACTGCAAGCAAAATCATCTTCCCTATAACCGGCTGACGGAGGAGGAAAAGCAGTGGTTGATACGGATAGGTTCTAAATCGGATTTCTTGAAATCGCATACAACGCAGAGAGGGAAAAAACGAAAGTAGAAAACATATTGGAGGGTACATCATGTCATTTCAAACACCACTGACAATTAACGAGGTCATAGCAAAAATTCATACCAAAAAATATTTATTACCATCCATTCAGCGTGAATTTGTATGGGATACGAATCAAATTATAATGCTGTTCGATAGCCTTATGCGGGATTATCCCATCAACGCATTTCTCTTTTGGGAGGTAGGGAAAGAGAATCTAAATGAATTTATGTTCTATGAATTTTTGCGTGATTACCACCAAATGAAGAATTATCACAACGAAAAAGCAGATTTGAAAGGCAATGAGAGTATAATTGCTGTGTTGGATGGGCAGCAGCGACTAACTTCGTTATATATCGGATTAAAGGGGTCATATGCGTATAAGTTATCTTATAAACGGTGGGATAATCCAAATGCGTATCCTGTGCGAAAGTTATATTTAAATTTGTTACAACGCTCTGAAGATAGCGAATGCGAATATGAATTTAATTTTTTGACCCCAGAAGAGGCCAACCAAAATGATAATACACATTATTGGTTTATGGTTGGTAATATTCTGGATATGAAAAGCCTTTCTGATGTTATGAAATATTGGTCAAAAAATATTGTCTATGGGAATCATTCAAGTGAACAATGTGACTTTGCAAATGAAACATTGTCAAAGTTATACGAAGTCATTCATGTTTCACCTACAATTTGCTATTATTTAGAAGATAGTGCCGAATTGGATAAGGTGTTGAATATTTTTATCCGAGTGAATAGCGGAGGAACCACATTGAGTTACTCGGACTTGCTACTTTCTTTTGCAACAGCCCAATGGGACAAGTTAGACGCAAGAAAGGTAATATATGATTTTGTTGATGAAATAAACGAGATGGGTGATGGATTCAACATCACAAAAGATTTTGTTTTGAAATCCTGCTTAGTGCTTTGTGATTTTGATGATATTTCATTCAAAGTAGACAATTTTAACCGAACCAATATGCTGAAAATTCAAGATGAATGGGAGAACATCACAAAAGCGATACGAAGCGCAGTAGCATTGGTTGCAAGTTTTGGGTTTAATCGTGAGAATATCACTTCTAATAATTTATTTATTCCGATAGCTTATTACTTAAAGCAAATTGGGCTTCCTGACAACTTTGATAGCAGTTCCTCTACGCTGACTGAACGTATTGAAATCAAGAAATGGTTTATATGCTCTTTATTGAAAAGAGTTTTTAGTTTTATGCCAGATGGGGCGTTGAAGCCCATAAGAGAAATTATACGCAGTCATTCTATGGATAGGCATTTCCCATTAAATGAAATTAAAGAACGCTTCAAAGGTACAAACCGTTCCTTAATTTTTACAGATGATGATATTAGTAATCTGCTGTGGGCAAAATATGGACAGGGAATAACTGTTGTAATAATGTCGGTTTTGTATCCATGGGCAGATATGAAAAATCACTTTCATATCGACCATATGTACCCTAAATCGAAATTCACCCGCAAACAGTTGAAAAAGCATGGGCTGACCGATGAAGAAATTGAATTTGCATTAAAGAATTATAACTATTTGGGAAATTTGCAGCTATTAGAGGCAATTCCAAATATCGAAAAAAGCAACTGCGATTTTGATACATGGTTACATAGCACGATACCCATGGAATCTTTGCAAGACTACAAGTTAAAACATCTAATTCCCACTGATATGGACTTGACCTATACAAATTTCCAAAAGTTCTTATCTGAAAGAGAGGATTTAATTGTTGACAAACTAAAACAAGAACTTATGTAATTTGTGGGAATTAGCAAAGCCAGCCGAGCCAGTCAACGGTCAAGATGAACGGCGCTTTCAGCGCCGCCGTTGACAGCCTCGTCCGTCTTTGCTGATGGGTAATCAAGGCGGGAAAGCCCTAAAATGGCTTTCCCGCCCATTTCAATTTTGAGAAAAGAACAGCCCCTAAAACAAATAAGTGTGGCCACACGTATAGTCACGGTGTCCAGAGGTATGGGACATTTTGTCCCATAGGCTGGGGACGGTGGACGGAGGCTTTCATATACGCCCTGTCTGCTGCTGAAATCAGCCCTTTGTTTCCGGCTTCCCAGCCCCAAACAAAGCCCTGTTTTCCTGCCGCTTCAAATGCCCTTGCCCTCCCCGGCGGCAACGGCATTTTCACGGCAACGCCGACAGAGCGTATAACACACTACACTTTGCTTCGCAAAGTCGTGTGCCAAATGGGGCGCTGCCCCCTTTGGATACCCCCACAATAAACAGACGCTATACCCCTTGTCAGGAGCATAGCGCCGTTTGTTGTCAGCAGCCCGTTTCACGGTCTGTGTGTAGTTCCTTGTAAACTGACCTAAGGCAGATATAAAAACCCTTGACTAAGGATGAATTTTGACACCCAAATTTCAT
>CAJTYV010000138.1 GCA_910584195.1 uncultured Ruminococcus sp.
TTTTTCTGGAAAAGTCGGCGATTATAAAGTGCTGTTTAAGTCTACCAGAAAGTGTTGCTCGACACTTACCTGCCGAAAAGGAACAGCCGATTGGCTTATTCGGGCGGCGGCACTTGGACTATCTGAAACAGCACCGCAGGGTTACATACACAAATCTTCTCACAAGCGGCAGGCTCAATTCCTACCTTGCCGACATTGACAGGCAGGCGCAGGAACGCCTTGAACGGCTCATAGAGGGCATGAAGCAGGCGCAGGGTATCACGGAACAGCTAAAGGCTGAAAACGCCTTAGAATGGGTCGGGAGGATGAATAACATACGGGCTTGTGCGATGGAGATTGTGAATACTGAAATCATTTACGCATAGGCGGCATAGCGGCAGAGGGTTAAAGCTCTGTTGCTATTTTTTTAATTTTAACAATAGTCTTCTCAAAAACGGTCAACGGATATATAATATACTTGCATTAACCGTTGCGGTCAATAAGGAGAATGTATATGAATGACAAGTTTTTCAAACTTCCATTAGAAAAACAGCGGCGTATTATAAACGCTGCTTACAAAGTGTTTTCAGAAAACAGCTATAAAAAAGCCCCAATGTCGGAAATTGCAGACGAGAGCGGTATTTCAAAAGCATTGCTTTTTCACTATTTTACTAACAAAAAGGAATTATATATGTACTTGTGGATGAACGCTATTGAGATGACAAGGAAAGCGGTTACAGAATACAAAACTTTGGAAACAGATGACTTTTTTGAAATGCTGAAAAGAAGCCTATTATCAAAGTGTTCGCTTATGCGTGATTATCCGCATTTATATGCTTTTTCGCTAAGAGCATATTATGAAACGGCTCCAGAAATACACAAGTCCATTCAAGAAAACTTTAATGATGTTAGCAAGGCAAGTGAAATGATAGTGTTTGAGAAAATAGATATATCAAAATTTCGGAAAGATATTGATATAAAAACAATGTATGCTGAAATCTTTTACGCTGTCGATGGATATATGCTGAAAAAATATCGTTTAAATTGTATTATACCAGATGAAATTGAGAAAGAAATTATTATTTTAATTGATTTTTGGAAAAAGGTTTATACGCAGGAGGTGTGAACAAAATGCAGCATAAAACAATTTTGTCACAAGGCGGAACTGTACATTATTGGATTGCCAGAAATGACAATGTATCAGACTGTATTGTTTTTACGCATGGAGTAACCGCAGACCATACTATGTTTGAAAAGCAGATACCCTACTTTTCAGATAATTACACAATCATCTTATGGGATGTTCCTATGCATGGATTGTCGAAACCATATCAGAAATTCACTTATCAAGATACAGCAGAAATATTACATAGCATATTGCAGAAAGAGAACATTCAAAAAACATTTTTAGTGGGTATGTCTATGGGCGGCTATCCAAGTCAACATTTTGCTGCTTTGTATCCTGATATGGTAAAAGGATTTGTGGCGTTAGATACAACGCCATTGGGACTTAAATATTACTCAAAATCAGACTTGTGGTGGCTGAAGCAGGTTGTTCCTATGGCAAAATGCTTTACAACAAATCTTTTACGAAAGAGCATGGCATTGTCAGTATCAGAGAGCCGCTATTCCTATCAAAAAATGTTGTCTATGTTAAAGCCGCTGTCTAAAGCAGAAATTATCCAGCAAATGCGGATTGCATATGAATATTTTATTGTAGAAAATAAAGATGTTAATTTTTCGTTCCCCATATTGATATTGGTGGGTGAGAAAGACAGCACAGGCAAGGTTAAGGCATATTGCAAAGAATGGGCAAAGCAAACAGGTTATCCTTTGCATTTTATAAAACAGGCAAAGCATTTTGCCAATGGAGATAATCCAGAGCAAGTAAACAAGGAAATAGAAAAATTTATTATTGAAACTGTTCACAAAGAAAGGAAAAATTATGCTGTATTATGATGAATATGGAAGCAAGGAAAATCCGACTATCATGCTTCTGCATGGGGCGGGTGCGCTTGATACATTTTGTAGGCAGTATTGCTTTTCTGATAAATACCATCTTATTGTACCTCACTTAGCAGGTGCAGGAAAGGCGGCTACTGAGATTTATGAGCCAGAAAAGACCGTAGAGGAACTCTTTGCGCTCATTAAAACCCTACATAAAAAACGGATCGGCGTAATCGGTCATTCGCTTGGAGGTCAGATTGCAATAATGCTTGTCAGCAAGCAGCCCGAATTATTTGACTTTGCCGTATTTTTAAGCGCATGGGTAAATCCCAAGCCGAATACAATTCGGATGTACTGTTCTCTTGCAGGTTTATCCGCAAAAATGCTACATTGGAGATGGTTAGTGCAATTTCAAGGGAAATATTGGAATTACACAAAAAAACAAGCCGATAATATGGCAGAATATTCAAAACAGATTACTCCGCAGGTGTATGACTCATTCTTTTCCAATACATTAGATTTATCAAAGTTACCTGAATATCAAGCAGTAACGATACCTATGTTGGCGATTTGTGGGAGTAAGGAAGTCAGAGATATGAAAACTTCTCTTACATTACTTGCTCAAAATCCAAACTGTCAAACAATGATATTACAAGGAGCAAACCACGACTTTCCAATGCGTAATGCCAAGCAACTTAATCCAATGCTTGAAAAATTTATATCGGAGTGCTTATGAAACAACAAACAGAATGGATACGCTGTCCTATCTGTGGCAGCAAAACCCGTGACAAAATTAGAGAAGATACCATTCTGAAAAACTTTCCTCTCTACTGTCCGAAGTGCAAACGGGAAACTCTGATTGAAGTAAAGGATTTACAAGTAACCGTCATCAAAGAGCCAGACGCTTTAGACGCAGAGCCGATGAATGAGTGAGCAATCAC
>CAJTYV010000139.1 GCA_910584195.1 uncultured Ruminococcus sp.
TTATACTGTTGAAAACAAAATGCTTTTTCCGTCTACTATAAAGTGCCGCGTTACATGCATAATATCTTTGACAATATCCACCCAATTCATCTTTGTTGAAAAACCCCAAGAGCCGGAATTTCTCTGCTCCGCATTTTTTACGGCTTTTGCAACTGCGGCTTTCAACACTGTATCTTCAAAACTGCCTTTCCCGCTTTCTTTCAAATGGGAAGTGTACGCATACATTTCAGCCGTATCACAATTTTTCGGGTCTATCTTAGAAACATCTATCATTCGTTCTGTTACATTCCCGTCCTTATCCCATGTTTTTACTTTATAAACTGGATTGCCCGGATCAAAATCCTGCGTCTTATATACAGTAATAGATGAATTGTTTACTACATCAACATTAGAGCAAATTGCAATATCTCCCGTTTCTTCCTTAGAGCCATGCAATGTAGCTGTTGAAGTCTGTCCTGTTGCCTGCGCCGCTTCCGCTGCTTGTTTTGCAAAGCTCCCGCCTGCCACATTTCTTTCTGTCTTTCTTGTTTCATACCCCGCCGCCGGGTAGCCTGCTGTTCCAATTCCGCTAACACTCATTTTTCAAATCCTCCATTGTTATCAATATTTATTGGCGGTTTTTCTGTCATTCAGAACCGCCTTTGCCCCCTTGTGATAAGTCCGGGCATATTTTGTTTTACTGCAAAATGCCTGTTGCTCCCATGATGTTATTTTCATAAGCAGCAACCACAGAACCCATAACCTCTGATGTAGCCGTATATGTAAACCTGTTTGTTTCCATTGTACGGTTTGCAAGTGCTTCCTCCATAGTCTGCTTCCTATATGCTATCTCCATTTCCTGCCTGCGTTTCTCCGCCGCTTCTTGACTACGTTTCAAATTCTCTTGACGTTGTGCCGCTTTCTTTTCCTGTTTTGCCTTTTGTTCAGCTTCCACCTTTGCTTTCTTTTCGGGCGATTCTTCTCCGCTAAGATAATAGGTCACAGTTCCGTCCTCATGTACTACCACTCCACAGGAAGTAATTTTGTGCCCGATTGCTGCCATAAAAGCCTCTGTCTGCGGCAGAGAATCAAAATGTTCCTGTATTTTCTTTTCATAATAAGCTGCTTTCTCCGGGTCATTTGCCATTTGCTCCAAAATGTTTTGTGCAATTACTACATTTCCAGTCCCCGCAGTTCCCGCACCGATACGGTCTATATTGGCTTGACCTTTTCCTATATTCTGGATAGATACACCCGCACCATATTTCTGTCTTAAATATTCTGTATAAGTATCTACCTTTGATGTATTCGCCGCTTCCCCTGTTTTCTGCAACTGCTCCGTAAAACCTGTTCGGCTTGTGCCTGCTTTTTGTGTCCTGTTTGCATATTGGTATGCCCCCGCCAAAGCTCCATTTACTCCTAAAATACTCATTTTTTTCTCCTTTCCTGTAGCAGTACAGCTACGCTAAATTCATTTTTTCTTGCCCTAATATCCACATCTCCCATGTATTTATCTGCTTCACGTTTTACATTGGATAATCCAATGCCGTGCAGGGCTATATCCTTTCCCTTTGTGGAAAGTGGAAGATTGGTTTTTGTGTCAAATGTCACCTCCCCCTCAAATGAATTTTTTACATTTATCACATAAAATTTTTTCTTCTGCCTGCCGGAAAGATAAATGTATCTTTTCCCCTCTGCCATTTTTTCACAGGCTTCAAGGGCATTTTGCAGAAGATTGTTAATAATAACCCCTATGTCATACGCATTATAGCCGTCCGATTTTGGATAGGAAAACGCCGACTGAAACTGTATTCCCTGTTTCTCTGCGGCTTTCTGCTTGTCATTCACGATCACGTCTGTAACAGTATTTCCCGTTTTAATGGTAAGCTCAAATACATCCATGCTTTCGTCCATATGGTCTATATACTGCTCTATATCCCCATAGCTGCCATTTCTGACAAGCCCTTTGATATTCGTCATATGGTTCTTCATTTCATGCTTCATCTGGCGTATGCCATGATAAAACTGCTCCACTTCCTCCATTCGTTCCTGTATTGCGTGAACCTGCTGCTGTTCCACGAAATATTTTTCCTTTTCCTCCTGCAAGCCTATCATTTTCTGATAGGACACTATCGTAATCAAAATCCCCGCATAGAACAGGGCGGCAACCACAGGCACAATCCCAAGAAATACCGGGAACTGTTCATAAAGCTGAAACACCAGATTTTCATTCACGATTAGTAAAATGTTAAAAATAATGTTTACAAATAAAATCCCGGTTATCGGTATTAAAAGCAGGTAACACAATTCCTTTATATGCAGCTTCATTGTCTTTTTCTTTAACAGACGTACAACGGCATACAGCATAACAGAAAACAGGATAAGTTGCAGTACCGCAACAAAAACATAATTCCATGCAGCATTGGCAAAGACATTTTCTACGGATACCGCCTTTTGCTCAAGATATTTGTCTAAGAAGTAGCTTATGCTTCTCATAATCAGCGCACTTAAATTTCTGATACAGAAGAAGATCACTCCCAAAAAGAATGTAAATTCCCTGTTCATATCTAAGAACTTTGAAGCCGCCGCTAAAAGGATAATTACAATTATCATGCACAGCCAGCCATATACCGAAGCTGCCATATTCACAAAATACATCACTGTATAAATTAGAAATACCATAAGCACTTTTTTGATTCTGCTTTTCCTCTGTTCCTTTTTCCCTGCCATGAACGGATAGAAAAAGGCTGCCATGCAGACCGCATACAAAAGTATTTCAATCCGAACCGCTATATCAACCACCAGAATAAAACCCGCTTCACTCAATGTCTGTCCCTCCTACTGCATAAAGCGCAGATATGCCTTTACAAAGTCCT
>CAJTYV010000140.1 GCA_910584195.1 uncultured Ruminococcus sp.
CTAAAGTATTGATTTTTCAATGTACGAATCCCACTTTAGATGTGGGAAGTTTGAGATTTATACCTTTATCCCCGAAAATGCCGTTCTATTGCGTAACATTCCAATATCTGCACCAATGAGAATCCGGGGTGCGGTGGCTATATGATAGCTGCCGCGTCCCGGTTTTTTCTAATTGTAGAGACTATTATATCTTACCAAATGTTCTAATTGTTCTTTTATTTCACTACATATTTGTTCATTTTCCAAATCATCAATATCCACACGTATTTTGAACTCATAATCACCAGTATTTTCTATATCCTTAATAATACCCCCTTGAACTACCATAGTTTTCTTAATCATTTCTTGTTTATAATCAGTATACATAAAATCGAAATACTCTGTACACTCTATCCCACAAAAAAAACCTTGCTTTATTATTATCTCTTGGATTTTATCTACCCATTGTGTGACTGGTTTTGGTTCTAATGTGCTATACATTTCAAAACTATTCGTTTCAAAGTCATATGTAGAAAAGTCTTTTTCCAAATATCCCCCTAAAAGAATATACCCTTTTCCTAAATAATCATATTGTTCATCATAAACAGCGATAATAAGCACTACATCACCAAACACATTCCCATACTTTATATCTCCACCAACATTTTTAATAACATATTTCATTTTATCCTCATCAGCTTCTATATCTAAAATAAAAGCGGGTTGTTTTTCTAAATCTTCTATCCGTTGTTCGTTCAAAGATATATCATTTGCAACCATTGCAACTTTAACACTAACGATTGACACTATAACTCCTGCAATAGAAAGAGCTAACATCATAACTGTTTCAAAGTAAATTTTCTTTCTCTCTAAAAAAGTTTGAAATTTACTTTTGGTATCAGCTTTTACTTCAAGTAGCTTTGTGTTTTCGTTATATATCAAATATTTACTTTTTTTCTTTCTTGTTTTCATGCTTTCACCTGCTTTCTAAATCTAAGGACATATTCATTTTATCATAATTTTCTTGTTTTTTCCACGATATAGCACTTTATTACCGTTCTGTTTCTCTTTTTCGTTCTGTCTGCTTCTCTGCCTGTAAAATGCTGTCAATATTCCGCTTGATAACGTCGTATTCCGCAACCTGTTTTTTCAGCTTGCCATAATCGGCGTAAAGGCTTTCTTTCTGCGCTTGGAGCTTTTCATACTCTGCTTGCAGGGCGGGGACGTTGGGGAGCTTGCCGCCGATCTGCGCCGCCTTTAATGCCTTTGCCGCCGCTTCATGGAGGATAATACCCCGTTCATGCTCTGCCCGGTATTTCTCCTTGTTCCGGGCTTTGCGGTAGGCTTCATAGAGGGGCTTTGTCTTTTGGTAGGTAGTGACATTCTTGATAAGCACCGCCATATCGGAAAGCCACTTTTCCACGTCCTTTAAGCCGTCCCCCGCCTGTTCGCTTGCCGTGGCGATTTCCTCTATCCGGGTGAGCAGATCGGCGTACTGTTCAATCCTGTTTTCGGTGAGGAAGTTCATAGTCTTTGCCGCCTGTTTCAGATTGTGGATTTTCGCCCACTGTTCATAGCCCCGGCTCTGCTGCGCCTTGATACTGTTCTCAATGTCAATGAGAAGATTAACGCCCTTACGCTCTGCCTTTGGAGCTTTGGCGGCACGGGTACGCTTGCCCGCTATCCGTTCCCTTATGGCTTCCTCTGTATAGTCCGCGCCGAGGGTTTTAAGGCGGGTAAAGCGTTCCTGCCCCGGTGCGCGGCACGACACATATTTTCCCGGTTTGATTTCATAGCCCGCCACCTGTAACCGCTGCAATAATTCCTCAAAACTGGAAACTTGGGGAATGAGCGCGTCCACGGCAATTTTTAACTTGCCTTTCCAGCTTGTCCCCGTTTTCTCCGCTTGGTACTCCGCATAGCTCTTTCCTTTGCTTCCCTTGCCGGGGACGACCACGGAAAGCCCGTTGTCCCGGCACAGCTTGTCGCTCATGTTCCGTATGCCGTAATACGTCCGCTTGTTGGAAACATACTTGTGATGATCTACGAAGTTGACCGCACAGAAAATAATGTGATTATGGATATGCCCCTTGTCAATGTGTGTCGTGAGTACATATTCATGCTGCCCCTTTGTTACCGCGTCGGCAAGCTGCCGCCCGATCTCATGGGCTTTCTCATAGTCCACTTCCCCCGGCGCAAAGGACTGTATCAAGTGAAAAGCTAAATTGTTTCCCTTATCCCGCGCTTGTGAGAGGGTATAGCCAAACTCAATATCTGCCGTTTCATAACTGCACCCAAAAGAGGACACCAGCATTTTTCCGTCCGTCTTGTCCGGGTTTTCGATATAGTCAAGGGCTTTGCTTAGAGTGCTTTTAACAGGCTTAATCTTTGTAACCGCCATATCTCCGCAAGCACCCCCTTAATTTCGTCTATGTCCTCTTTGTATGCGTTCCCCGTCGCGTTTACGCGACGTGCAATCTGATTGACATTCACGCCGATTTTCTGTATCTCCGCTGTCATTGCCTTTATATCCGTGTGGTCTACTTGGATAATGTACCCGTCAATGGCGATCTTGCGCAGATACGCCGCCATGTTGCTTGTGGGGACGAGCTTCATTTTTTCCTCAATCAGTTTCCTTTCTTCCTCTGTCACATAGAATTTGACCTGTACCGTCCTTTTGCGTCCGTTCATGGTTTTTCGCTCCTTTCCGTTCTCATAGAGGGTTTGGGACACTTCCCAACAAGCAATTTCTGACCGACAAGGCGGGCAGAAATACGGAAAAGGGTACTCTTTTCCTATGCTTGCTACGTTACCGT
>CAJTYV010000141.1 GCA_910584195.1 uncultured Ruminococcus sp.
ATAAGCTGATTTCCAATGAAACAGTCATAGAACGGATGCGCAGTTTTGATAATTATACTGCATAACGCTGAATGCTGCCTAATGTAATCATGCGATTGAACCAGTCAGCGTTATGCAGTCTGGTTTTACGGCAAGTGAAATCGTTAGGCAGTATAAATAAGCATCAACAGGTGCAGACGCAAACCTGCTGCGTCTGTACCTGCCATCAAAAATTTATTGAGGAAAGGTGGTGTGTTTTAGGCTATGGCAAATATCTTTTTACTTGAAGATGACAAGATTTTATCGAAAGGAATTTCGATTGCCTTGAAAAAAGACAGTCATACCATAACTGCTGCTTATGGTTTTGTGGACGCTTTAACGCAATATCAAAAACGGAAAACTGACCTGTTTCTGCTTGACATCAATCTGCCCGATGGCAGCGGTTTGGAATTGTGCAGAAAAATCCGTGAAACATCCGATACACCAATTCTGTTTTTGACAGCCAATGATACCGAAGAAAATATGTTGGAGGGATTCGGGGCAGGATGTGATGATTATATTTCCAAGCCGTTTTCCCTTGAAGTTTTGCGGAAAAAGGTACATGCTATCTTGAAACGCACAGGCGGCGACAGCCCCCGTATGAAATATAAGAGCCTGGAGATAGATACGGATAAATGCCTTGTTCTGTTAAGCGGGGAGGAACTACATCTGACTGCTACCGAATATAAACTGCTTTTGTATCTGATACAAAACAAAGGAAAAGTCGTTACAAAAACAATGCTTTTGGAACACCTTTGGGATATAGACGGAAATTTTGTGGATGACAATACAATCCGTGTCAACATTAAAAGGTTACGCCAAAAGCTGAACGATGAGAAGCAGGAATATATTGTAACTGTTTTTGGCATGGGATATACCTTTGGAGAATGACGATGAAGCATTTTGATCTTTACAGAAAACTGGTTCTGATTACAGGAGCTGTCATATCGGTTTTATCTGTTCTTATGGTGTTTTTTGCAAGGAGCAGCCCTGTTACAATGCTTTGGGGATTTTTTTGCGTGCTTATCTTATTTGCCTTACTGCTCCTGCTTGATTTTCTCCACAATCGTTACAACGATGATTTATTAGAACAGATTACCCTGCTCATAGAAGCTTTAGTTGAACAGCAGGAACGGCAAATCTTTTCAGAAGCAGAAGATACGCTGACAGCCCGTTTGCAGCATCAGCTTTTAAAACTCCGCAACATTTTGACAGCCCAAAATCAAATGTTAGCACAGGAAAAAGAACAGATAAAAACGCTGATTTCTGATATTTCACATCAGATAAAAACGCCCATTGCGGCAGCAAATACATTTGCCGAGCTGCTTGACGATGGGGAACTGTCTGCGGAAGAAAGAACAGAATATATTACCACTTTGCAGATGTCACTTGGAAAACTGACCTTTTTGACAAACAGCTTGATTAAAATGTCCCGTCTGGAAAGCGGCATTATCAGCTTAAAGCCCGAAAAGAACAGCTTGAACGAGATTGTACTCCAAGCTGTAAAAACGGTATATGCAAAAGCAAAGGAAAAAGGCATTTTGATAACCTTTGAATGTGACCAAGCCTTTGAAGCGGTTTTAGATTTTAACTGGACGGCAGAAGCCATATCAAATGTCATTGATAATGCCGTGAAATATACGCCGCAAGGAGGTTTTGTCCGCTTACAGATAACAGAGTACCCGTCCTTTCTGCGGCTTGATATAAGCGACAGCGGTGTTGGCATCCCGGAAGAAGAACAGGCTAAGATTTTTGGGCGGTTTTACAGAGGAAAACAATCCGTGGGTACTGACGGGGTGGGAATCGGCTTATACCTTACCCGTGAAATTATCAATAAACAGAATGGATATATGAAAGTCTCATCTGATGAAAACGGAAGCACCTTTTCGATGTTTTTGAAGAAAAACTAAAATTCATACTCCATACACACGGAGATGCTAAGATAAAGTTGGAGGTGGTCTTTGTGGCAAAGATATTGATTGTAGAAGATAATGTTGATACAAGCGAAGCTCTTTCTGAATATCTGCAAGAGTCAGGTCACGAAATTGTATCAGCGTATGATGGAACAGATGCTTTGGAGATTTTTTCACAGAACAATATAGATTTAATTGTCCTTGATATTATGCTGCCCACAATGTCGGGACTTGCGGTATTAAATGCTGTACGAAAGACAAGCCAGATACCAGTCATCATGCTTACGGCATTAGAGGACGAATATACGCAGGTATCGAGCTTTGATTGTCTGGCAGACGATTATATGACAAAACCGTTTTCTATGGTGGTGCTTGGAAAGCGCATTACTGCCCTGCTGCGTCGGGCAGGCGTAAAAGATGAGCCGAATATCTGGAAGTATGGCGAGTTGACCGTGGACTTTTCTGGATACTCCGCCTGCAATCAGAACGGAAAAATCGACATAACCCCCAAAGAAATCGAATTGCTAAAGCTGTTGCTCGACCATAAAGGACTGGTGCTGTCACGGTCACAGATATTAAATGCAGTCTGGGGAGACGATTCCTATGTGATAGACCGTATTGTTGACAGCTACATCAGAAATTTGAGAAAAAAACTGGAACTTGATTGCATTGTCACGGTGAAAGGGATTGGATACAAATTGGAGGTGGGTGTATGAGAAAGCTGAAACTCTTTCCGAAAACCTTTTTATATACATTTAGTCTGATGATTGTAATTGTGGCAGTCTCCCACCTGCTGATTTATTTTTTGCTTCCAACAGTATATAATTTTCGCCAACGGAACGAATTGGAAAATGATGTTGCAA
>CAJTYV010000142.1 GCA_910584195.1 uncultured Ruminococcus sp.
CATTCAGCGACGGCAACAAACGCATTGCCGCCACACTGTTCCTGTGGTTCCTCAACGGCAACGGCATTCTCTACAACGGAGACGGCACCAAACGCATCGCCGACAACACACTCGTTGCCCTCACCCTGATGATAGCCGAAAGCCGCACTGAGGAAAAGGACACAATGGTAAAAGTCATCGTCAACCTAATCAACAAGAACAACTGAGGATAAGACGAAACAACACCCGAAATATGCACGGCTTAACGACTTCATGCCGAGGATTGACCTGTCGGTGCTGAATGATTATGTAACGGCTAATCTCTGCGCTGATTTTCATACCCTGATGGGACATTTGTCACATCGAATGTCGATTATTAGTTGTAACTTTGCTTAATTACAGATAATAGACTCAAATGAAACTGCTAAGAGCCTTATTTTACCAATATTATTGGTGGCAGAAGCGCAAAGAAAATGATGAATCCTTTGCGCATGCTTTGGCTGTGCTATGTCTTTTGGTTCCTCTATTTGGTATAGTAGGTTTTATAGCAATTTTTGCTGACGTGACAGGGCTTGTCATTTTGCAGAAGTATGATATAAAAATGGTCATTTTTACTATGTTCATTCTCGGATTAGCGGTATCATGGTGGCTGTTTTTGAGAAGAAAACAATATAAAATAATAGACCAAGAGCATGATATTTATGATAAGCCTATATATAAAACGCTCGCAATCTTATATCCAATCCTTTCCGCAATACTTTTCTTTATTGGATTATATATCGGCTATTTACATAACAGTGAAGCGGAACATATTGAAAGCATCCACATTAGAGCCGAAGATGCTACACCCACTATTGACAGCATCAAAGGTAAAAATGTCTATGTCAGTTATCGTAAATTCCCCGGCGGTGACTCCATTCTTCCCTACGATAGGGTTATGTTAGGCGAGTCACTTATTGACCATGACAAACTGAAGTTCAATTACCATTTCAGAAATATCAAGTAAAAGTTGAGAAATATATGACAGCAGCCCAATTTGTAACCGCCATAAGGGAGATAACTCCCGATGAAAGTAAGTTTACGAAAATGCCGGAAGGTTTCGCCCAAATCTATCTGGACGAACTATTCATTGGCAATAAGAGTATTCACACGAATGTAGAGCCGGAAAATGCTATCATAGACTTGATGTCAAATTATGATGTCTCCAAGCTGATAATAATGATTTTCAGTTTCAACAAATCCAATGAATTGAAAGAGACAGAGCCATTTACTTTTTTCGGATGGAGAGAGGCTTTTCCGCTTGCAATTCATAAAGCAACCGGGGAGATAGTCGAAATAGACTGGGCGGACGATAACTGCATTGTAAGTTATATTGCCAAGGATCAGCAATCATATCTCGACCTTTTGTTTGCATTGCAAGAGAACAGCCTGTCAACACTCTTTTCAGATAGGCAAAAATGGAGTACCGAGCAATTGGCTGAAATTGCCGGAGGCAGTAAATATCAACCTCATTTAACGGATTTGTTGTCATAAAGTGCTTAAGATATGAAACATATACTTTTGATAATTACAGCCATATTGATCTTGTGTGTCTCGTGCAGGGGCAAAGGATCAGCATCGGCATCGAATGATAGCCCTCATGACTCGATTACAGCGATAGATGACAACAGGCCTTTTGAGTTCTTAAGAAAACTCGGCATAGAATATGAATCGCTTATCGCTAAAAATGATTCTTTGCCGGCCCCATCTGACCGTGATTTTCTCCTCACCACTCATGAGCAGTGTTCATTACTAAGAGGCATAATCACTCCTGATTTTGCCCCGTCGGATACCGCATCGGCATATCTTGTATCTGTCCGTCAAATAAACGATAACGTAATCCTATGTCAATACAAATATCTTTTCAGCGATGCCGAAGATGTGTATATTGCCACATACGATACTGACGGACATCTGATTGACGCGATGTTCGCGGGTAACGATTGGGATAAGTCGGAATTAGCTTATAATCTGACGGACTCAACAGAGTTAGTCTCCGTCGATCATACTTTAGTATATTTTATCGGAGACCATGAATTTACACATAACCATGAATACAAAGAAATAGAACATAACGTCAATACCGACAAGGACACGACCACCTACTCTCAAATGGCATCAATGACTTGTAACATAGAGCCGAACGGTAAAATCGACATAACTATGGAAGACGGATATGAAGATGGAGTGTTCAGATTATGTTGTGGTTCAGACTGTAAGAAGGAATGGAAACTAATGAATGATATGCTCTCACTGTCCCGCTATCCTTATTCAGATAATAAAGTGCTTGACCAATGGAATGAATTGGGGAATATGGTTGATGCGGCTTCCTCTGAATCATTCGTTGATCATTTTTTCAAATATGTATTCTTGCCACAGCCTGAAAAGGTCTTAAAGTGGGTTTACGATAATCGTGATTACAAATCTCTATCCTTGACAATGCCGCTTGGATTCTATTATACATATACTCCACAATCCCGCAAAATCATCGACGAAGCCATCGCCCGACTTGACAATCCGGCAATGCAGGCATATTATAAGGAAATGACCGAACTGTGGATTACTAATGATTGATATTATGAAAAAATTGATTGGCATAATTATTCTGATACTTATTCTGTCTGTCGTGGCCGTTGGATGTGGCGGAGGTCATAAATCCGAAACTACCGTATCACAGCAAACGGCGGAGGACACCGTAATTGCAACCGTCCCTCAGGTTGTCAGAGGCAAGGTTGTAGAAGATACCGTTATAGGCCACTGGACAATAAAAGC
>CAJTYV010000143.1 GCA_910584195.1 uncultured Ruminococcus sp.
GTTTTTTATTAACTTGGGCATGAGCCTGGTATCCTACGTGGCATTGTTTTTTGTGGTATTTTATATACCAAGGCTTCGTCAGGAAAAGGAATTGTTTTTGATTATCAGCTTGACAATTATACTGAATACAGTAGGCATGGAGTGGGTGTATAAAGCATCGGAAAGATATACCTATATTACAGTACGGTCCATTGTTTTTAAGTTCATTGCTTTTGTGGCAATGTTTCTGCTGGTACATGGTCAAGATGACTATATATGTTATGGGGCTATTACTATATTTGCCGCTTCCGCTTCAAATATATTTAACCTGATACATCTCCATAAAATGGTGATTTTGAGGCCATTGAGACCTTATTGTATGGGGAGACATTTTAAAGCGATTATTACGTTCTTTGCCATGTCATGTGCCACTGTGATTTATACTAATCTGGATACGGTTATGCTGGGTTTCATGAAATCTGATACGGATGTGGGATATTATAACGCTGCCGTTAAGGTGAAAACAATTTTGGTTAGTGTAGTGACATCATTGGGAGCTGTATTGCTTCCTAGAGTTTCTTATTATATAGAGCATGGGCTTTTTGAAGCATTCCAAACAATTGCCTCTAAGGCTACAGATTTTGTTTTGGTCATCGCGGTGCCGCTATGCGTCTATTTCATGCTGTTTTCTGAGGAAAGCATATATTTTTTGTCTGGAGAAGCTTATGCAGACGCTGTCATACCAATGTGCATCATCATGCCAACATTGATATTGATTGGCTTGACAAATATTATGGGGATACAGATGCTTGTGCCTATGGGGAAGGAAAAGCTTGTTCTTTACTCAGAAATGGCGGGTGCTGTCGTTGACATTATTTTGAATGCTTTTTTGATTCCAGAATTTGCCGCCGCAGGTGCTGCATTGGGCACATTGGTAGCTGAAATGGTAGTATGGGGTGTCCAGTTTTACTTTTTAAGAGCGAGAGTGAGACAAATTTACAGCCAGATGCGATATAGGGTATTTATAGGGGCACTGCTGACGGGAGTTGTTGTTTCATTGTGGGTGAAGTGGATGGGGTGGAGATTGTTTATGACATTGACAACATCAGCGTGCCTATTCTTTGGGGGGTATCTATTATTTTTATACAAAACAAAGGAACCTGTGATTCTGGAAATCAAAGATAAGCTGATTAAGGTTTTGATTAAGAAACGAAAAGAGTGATATGAGATATGAAAAAGGATTGTCTGGTGATATTATTATGGCAAATCAGTATTTTTATTGTTTGTTTTGTCTTTTTTACGCAAGTGTCGCCTCTTATTCCGTATAATGGGGATGACTGGTATTTTACTGGTGCAATGCGTAAACCATATCCTATATGGGGAGTTTTTAATCCGATTAAGGTGTTGCCGGAAGTGTTGGAACCGTTTGGAGGGTATATTGCAGCGTTTCTTGTATATCCGTTTTTAGGGGATTATGTTCGGTCTATTTCAATTGTCCAGTCATGCATAGTGTCTTTGTTCATATTAGCTTTTTGCGTTTCGTTTACCTGTTTCTTGGTAAGGCGGATGAAGATGACACGGTTTCAAGCGATTGTAGCTGAATTATTATTTTTGCTCTCTTTTTTCATAGTATATAAGCATTATGGGGGGGAAAGCTATTATGGGTTTTGGGCATCTGATCTGAACAGTTACTTCAATTACATAATTCCGGGACTATTGAATGCTTCAATTGTCTTGTGGATGGCACAGATGCCGGATTTTATGGAGAGTTATTTGCGATTGTCTTCATACAAAAAAGGGATGTTCATTCTGGGGGTTTACTTTGCAATATTTTCATCTATCCAGCTTAGCATTATCCTGGCAGGATACTGTTCATGGATAATTATCAAAAAAGGAATTGGGCAGATTTTGGAGACTCATAAGTTTAGCTTTGCATGGATAGTGAAAGAGATGTGGCTTTATTTTGTAATTGAAATTTTATGGTTCATCTCACTTTTGTTTGAGTCCCAAGGCCGCAGAGCAGGAATGCTGAATTCGGATACTTTTTTCCCTGACAAGGCTATTGTACAGACATTGAATCAGCTGATGCAGCTTGCAAAACAGGTGAATCGTTTTTTCCTGGTAACTATGATGTTGGTTTTTCTCGTTACTCTTTTTGTTTTATGTCGGGAAAAGAATAGGGATATACAATGCCAGTGTATAGGGCACCTGTATCTCATATGCCTGACAACATTGTATCTTGTTTTGCTCTATGCAAAAACAGGGGGGGCATATGCGGTCCGGCCCGATGCAACTTGGGCGATCTTATTTTATGTTTTGCTTTTGTTCCAGGTATGTATCGCGATATTGATGGCCAGGTTTCAGTCTGTGAGATGCCTAATGCCGCTGATACTTGTAATGGTATCGCTGACAGCCGCGAATCAAAATTACCGATATATGTACGGAGGCAGGGATTATGAAACCTGTAAGGCAATTGATGAGTATATTATCGGGCAAATTGTGGCAGCAGATGAAGCAGGGCTGGACATTGTCGAGGTGAAGGTTCCAAAGGAAAATAACGAAACAAATTGGCCGCATCCCTATAATATGGCCGGCTGGCTACAGAATACGCTTTATTCTCACCACATAATAAAAACCAGGATTAAGATAGTATTTGTGCCGGACGATTCTGTAAACGATATGTTCTATACATACGATAGGACAAAGATGGAGCCATTTATTGACTTTGAAGTTCGCTAATTCGGGAGGTTCATTTTGACAGATCAACAGAAAGAGGCAAGCTATATCAACTTA
>CAJTYV010000144.1 GCA_910584195.1 uncultured Ruminococcus sp.
TAGCAATAAAAGCAAGAAATTGTTGACAAATGTATATCCAAGCGCTAATATGAAATAAATTTCACGTGAAGTTTATTTCGTGCAAAGGAGACAAAATTTGAAAAAAGAAGTTCCTACACTACTGTCAAATAATGTAAGAGAATACCGAATGGAGAAACAACTTACCCAACAGCAACTTGCTGATTTAGTAAATGTTTCTTCAAGAACTATCATTTCACTGGAAAAAGGGCAATATAATCCGTCTGTTTTGCTGGCTCATGAGTTAGCTAAAATATTTGGATTGAAGATTGAAGAATTATTTAATTTTGAGGAGGATTGACATGAGAAAGAGTAAGAAAATTTTTGCGTGTTTATTTATCGGTATTGGTATTTTGCTCTTACCTTTTAGTCTTATAAAGGGATTTCCGGCTGCTTTTATTCTCTCTGCTGGCTGCGCACTAATAGCTTATGGCATTGTAGATTTTCTATTTGAACATTTTATCCATAAGATTGGACGCGCTAAAATCATGGATGAGGACGAAAGAAACGTGCTTATTAACGGCAAAGCATACACCCTTGTATCTGAATTTGCAAATATTGGTTTTATTGTTCTTGCTTTGTATTCCGCTATCTGCAAGGCAGATATGGTAGGTTGCATGATTGCTGTAGGTATATTTTTATTAAGCCATATAGTTTATGCAGTGTGTTTTAAATATTTTGACAACCATTAACAGAATAACGCCAGTTGTCAAAATAAATACTTTTATGATTTTGCCAGAGAAAATTTTAAGGAGCGGAATAGTTCAAACAGTTACCGCACCTTGAATTATAAATGCAACTGCAAACCACGCAATGCCCCATGTGGGAGAAAGGGGGAATCATTTATGCCTTGCACAGAAGCATACAAAGAACACATCATGTATACTTTCAACGGCTATTGCAAGACCGTCATACGCTTTGCAGCTATCAACGCATGGCGTAACAGGAGCAAACGGCGGCAAAGAGAAATATCCTTTGAATACCTCACAGAAGAAAAGTTTTACCCTTAGGCACAACAGACGAATATTTTGAAGCACCCTACGAAGAACACCCTATAACGGTATGCGGTCAGACAGTTATCCTCACCAATGGGGAGCTTGCCGCCGCCCTGTTATCTCTGCCGGAGAAAAACCGGGAAATCATATTCCTTTACTTTTTCGGGGAGTATACACAACAGGAAATCGGGAAAATGTACGGACGCTGCCGGAGTACGACCGGGTATCAAATCCGCAGGACTTTACAGCTTCTGCACAAAGAAATGGAGGTGCTTTCACATGGGGAATCCGAGCCTTTTGCCTTATGAAACGATTGTCCGGGCGACCAGCGGCGAGCCGGAAGCCGTGGACGAGGTTTTAAGGCATTACAGCAAGCGAATCCGAATCGCCGCCATTGAAAACGGACATATCGACAGAGATACCGAGGACAGCATAAAACAGCGGCTTGTCGCTGCCCTGTTTAAGTTTCGCTTTGATGAACAGAAAGTATAATAAATTGCTTTCATTTTGGAAGAAACGGATATATAATAAGGCAGAGATAAAACGGAATTTTCAGACGAAAGGGAAAAATATGTTATGTATAATGAAAATATCAGAAAATTAAGCTGTATGGTTCTTGTAATCGGTACTTTATTAGAATTAACGGGATGTGGAGCTTTAAGCAGAGCAGAAGATTTCACTGGAACTAACAATCAAATAAAGAAGACGTATGTGGAAAATGCCGGACAGACAGATACAGAAGACTCCATAAGAAATGCAGCAAGTGAAGCACAGGAGTCAGGCAATGAGGAAGGTTGGGAGGATACGGCGCTTTTGGAAGAATATGCAGCCTATGGCATCGTAAAAATTGAAGACTTCTATTACTATCGAGGCGAGTTAGTATATATTATCAAGGATCAGCATGCCGATAGTTCTGTTTATTTGCTAAATACAGATTCAAAAGGAACCGTCAGCATTAAGGTTACACGAAATGCAGAAGAAGAAATCGCAGGAATTTCTTATATGACTGAGGAAGAAGTGGAAAAAGCACGGTCAAAAATTTGGGGTGAAGTAGAGATAGTAAACGCAGCCAGATTTGGAAATCCAAAAGAAGTGCTGGATAACAGTGTATTTACATCAGATGTTAAAGTTAAAAAACAGGCGAAGATGAATTGTAAATTCAAGTTTGTGGAATTGTAGCAAACAGAAAATCGAATAACCGCCGTTACATAGAACGGTACACCAAGACAGGAAATCCAGAAAAGGTTTCCTGTTTTTTTGCGCCCATTTTTGGCATTTTAAAAAATCGTCGGTATTATGCCGTGCAAAGGGATATAGAAAGAAATTTCCTCTCCCATTTGGCAAATCCGCAAGCTGTCCGTGGAGGGCGGGCAAAGAGAAATTTCCGCAAATCTCCGCCTATTCCGGCTTGTGTGGTGTTGTAAGGAATAAGGGGAAATTTCCGCAAATCAACGTCCATTTTGCATTTTGCGGGTTTGTAGGTATCAGAGGGAGAAATGTTTCCGCAGCTTTGGCAAAATCCCCGCTTGCGGCACGAAAGGTATTGACGGAAGCAAGCACAGCGGAAGCCGCCACTTTTTTAGAGCAAGATTCTACCACAGTACCAAATTTCGCCTACCGGCTCATTTTGTCCTATGGGAATCTTGTTGGGGTTGCCACCCCAAGCCCGCCTT
>CAJTYV010000145.1 GCA_910584195.1 uncultured Ruminococcus sp.
ATCCTCATACACGGATTTTCATCCCCGCATAAAATGACGGTTAGAAGATTGCGCCATTCCATGCCAGTTATAGTGAAGAACACTATAACAACGACATGCTACACTCCCCAGAGGGTTTCCCCTCACGGATAAGTCGTGGAATGATAGACAGTGAATTTTCACCTTCCTTTCTTCAATATCTTTGTCTACCGCTTGCTAAAGGCGGTTTATGGCATACACCCTAACGGGCGCACAATCGTTTCTTTACCCAAAATTTCCGCCATCTCTTTTAAAGTGGTCTTTTCCTTCCCTCCGAGGAATAAGGTGGTATCACAATTCCCTTCAATGGTGTCGGCGTTGTCCTTATAAATGGCTTTAAGCTGCGACTTCGACTGCAAAATTATGGAAGCTGATATTTCCCGGCTCCGGATTGTGGCAATCAGCTTCTCAAACTTTGGTATCTGCCCGATATTTGCAAACTCATCGAGTAAGCAGCGCACATGGACGGGCAATCTCCCATGATACACATCGTCCGCCCTGTCACAGAGCAGGTTAAAAAGCTGCGTATACATGATAGACACGATAAAATTAAACGTGTCATCGGTATCGGAGATAATGACAAACAGCGCTGTCTTTTCATCCCCAATCATATCCAGTCCCAACTCGTCATAGCTTGTCAGGTCACGCAGCTCCTTGATGTCAAAGGGGGCTAAACGTGCGCCACAGCTAATTAAGATGCTTTTCGCTGTCTTGCCCGCCGCCAGTTTGTATTTTTTATACTGCTTTACTGCAAAATGCTCCGGCTCTCTTTCCTCCAGCTCATCGAACATCAAATCAACGGGATTTTTAAATTCCTCATCGTCCTCCCTTGCTTCGCTGGCATTTATCATGTCAAGCAAGGTAGTGAAATTCTGTTCTTCCTCCACGCACTCATACCAGATGTACCCGATCAGTGCGGTATAATAGAGCTTCTCGGCTTTCACCCAAAAATCCTCGCCGGATTGCTGCCCCTCCCCTTTGGTGTTTAATATAATTGTGTTTACAAGTTTCAGAATGTCCTTCTCGCTCCGGATATAAGCGATAGGGTTGTAGTGCATTGATTTTTTGAAGTTAATGGTGTTCAGCACTTTTACCTTGTACCCGTTCTTTAAAAGCATTTTTCCGCACTCGACCAGCACTGTTCCCTTTGGATCAGTGACCACATAACTGCTGTGCATCTGCATAAGGTTTGGTTTTACAAAAAACCTCGTCTTGCCGGAGCCTGAACCGCCGATGACAAGGATATTTTTATTCCTCGCATACTTCGGCTCTCTCGGTCTGCCCGACATCATCAGCCTTTCCGTTTCTGTGAGCAGAACATTATTCTCAAAAACCGGATCAATATAAGGCTCAATATCCTTTGCAGTCCCCCATGAAGCGTTTTGTCAAGTGCTTTTTTGAGTTATTGACGGAAAACTTTTCGGCATGGTGGGAAACGGGGCAGAAAAAGGGGCATAAAACGCGCCTGTGGACGGTTAGAAGCCGTTTTCGGGGATAGGCAGTATAAAACCTTACCCTATGGATTTTCGCGTCTACAACGCCTTAAAAATCAAGCCTTTTCAAACCCTATTGCGTAACATTCCATTCTGTTCTTTGGGAGAGGTCGGGGGCGCGGGGGCAGAGCCACCGCAAAACCTAACGATTGCCGCCGCAGTAGTGCAGATGGTTTTGCCGTTAGAATGAAGCAGACGAAAGCGGGGCAGGATTTGAAAAATCCTGTTCCCCGTTTTCGGCGGCGAAATGGCAACGGCAAAAATCCAGACGGTCAAGGGTTTAAGAGTGGAGATTTTTTCGCGCACTTTGCGAAAAAATACTACTTGTCCCTTGACGGTCTGGATAGGCGGAACGGGGGATTTTGCAGATTGTTTTTCCTGCTTGGGTATGCTATAATCTTTTCCAATACAAAGCGACAAATCTGAATTGAAAGGATAAAAATAAATGGACAATGGAAGAATCATTGTAATTACTGGCACACCAGGAACAGGCAAAACTACAACATCAGCTATTGTTGCCAAAGAATCCACTATGGAAAAGTCTGTGCATATGCACACGGATGATTTTTACCATTATCTTAGTAAAGGAGCAGTCCCTCCACATTTGCCTGAATCTAATGAGCAAAATCTAATTGTGATTGAGGCTTTTTTAGAAGCCGCAAAGCGTTATGTCCGTGGAGGATATGATGTGATTGTAGATGGTATTATCGGTCCGTGGTTCTTAGAACCGTGGTTGCATATTGTACGAGAGGGGTATGAAGTACATTATATTGTATTAAGGGCTGATAAAGAAGAAACCACGAAGCGGGCGATTGAACGCTCAAAATTAGATAGAAAAACTAATATTGAATTAGTAGAAACCATGTGGGAGCAATTCGATAATTTGGGAGCATATGAAAAATATATTATAGACACAACACAACTTTCAGTTGAAGATACAGTTTCTGCTATTAAAGAGAAAGTTGCAAATAAAGCGACCTTACTTCTTGAATTGTTTTAAAAGTGGTAATACAATTTCAAGTTTATCGTGCGGCGAGGTAGATGTTGACTATCCCGCCGCCTTTTTTATCGCTCCATATCCTGTGTCCTGCGGGGCTGTTGTTCCCGCTGTTCCTGCCGCAAGATACTGTAAACGCTCTTTCTGATTTTCTCCGCTTCTTTC
>CAJTYV010000146.1 GCA_910584195.1 uncultured Ruminococcus sp.
GATTGTTCCCGATGTTTCGACATTACGCAAAAAGGGTATGGAGAAGCGTCGTATCTAACACGAGGGTTGTTGTGGAAGACCTGTAAGAAAGATACGGCGCAACCCCATACCCGTATGACGTATGGACTCGCGTTTCATATCTATCCGTCTTCTTACTAAAATTTTCCACGCAAAATGCGGATAATGCAGAAAATGCAGAGGAAATTATGCTGTTATCAATTTTAGGTCGAAGAAGAAAATCCGGCTTTTCAAATCCTCATCGGCAGATATGCCAAACGCATCTTTCTCTCCTTGCTCGGTCTTATATAGAGGCTTAAAGCCGTTTTTCAGGTAGTAATGCAGAGTGGATTCGGTATTGTAGGCATCAACGAGCATATAGCGGCAAGCCGCCTTATTATTCTCGTCCATAAACCAGTATTTGAGGACATCCATGAGCTGAGTGCCTATATTCAATCCTTGACCTTGAAATGTCTTGTTCACACCGAGACGACCAATCAACACCGCAGGATAGCTGCGGTGGCGCTTTTGCTGGGGTATCTTTCGTTGGAGAGCATTTCGTGACGGATTGTCGAGTGTATAGGTCTTAATGCCATCGTAGGAGAGAGTGGCAATCGCCACAATTTCACGCTGATTCTCTCGGTTTATCCAACAATACGTTTTGCCAAGCAATTCATCCTCATAGAGAAAGACATCATGGCTGAAAAAATCGTCAAGGTCGTAATCTCCACAAGAAAAGGGGTCACAGTAATCTGCGACCTCCTTGGTATAAGGCACCATAAAGGTGTTTTCTACGAAAATAAATTCAGCCATTGTCAATTTTTCCGTGGAGGAAATATGATGTTCTTGGCACTCTCCAACATTGTGGAAAGCACCTTACGCTGTGATTCCGAGAGTTTTGGCGTAGGCAATTTGCCATTGCGCTCCGCTTCCTCGGTGAAGATTCTTGCATCTTCGCCCCAAAGTTCGGGGGATGTTTTAATTGTCATTGCCATAGTTTTATCTCCTTTTACTAATTCAATTACAAAGGTACAACAAATTTCTCACATAATCAGCTTAATAGGCTGATAAAATAACATCAGTCGAGCAAGCTGACAAGTTCTTTTTTCATATCCTCGTCAATCTCCCTGTATCTGGCGAAAGCCTTGCTGCCCTCTTTATGCCCTGACAAAGCCCCAACAAGACTGGGATCCTTGACTTTCTTGTATAGATTGCCTATGAATGTACGCCGTGCCATGTGGCTGCTTGCAATCTCATTTATCGGGCGTTTCTCCTCTTCCCCGGTCTTTGGATTGCGTACAGTCACCATTCGGGTTATCTCGCAGAGAGTGAATATCTTTTTTATTGCCTCGTTGTATTTCTGTGCGCTGATGAAAGGAAACAGTTTCTCAGCTCCTTTGGCAGAATATTTCTCCACCAATTGCCGTGCGCGTGTATTCAGTGGCACTCGTACAACCTCCGGGCGTTCATTCTTGGTCTTGTTGGGGATGTACTCGATTGCACCGTTTATGATGCTTCCCGACGTCATTTCCAACAAGTCCGACACTCGGCAACCGATAAGGCACTGAAAAACAAATATGTCGCGTTGCACCTCCAAAGCCGGT
Organism: uncultured Ruminococcus sp.; assembly: GCA_910584195.1. Lineage (GTDB taxonomy): Bacteria > Bacillota > Clostridia > Oscillospirales > Ruminococcaceae > Ruminococcus. The sequence goes on from CAJTYV010000146.1 coordinate 1,602, forward strand.
TTATCCGACAGGTCGAAATCGGCTATCAAATCGCGCTCCTCTATTGTGATATAGTAAGGAGTGCCGTATTTCTCACTGCCTATACCTGTGAAAGTTGCGAACGGAGTGCGGTCGAGATAGCCACGTCTCACACACCAGTTGAAGAAAGCCCGAAGCCTTTTTAGTATCCCTATGACAGAATTCTCGCCGCGTTTCTCCGGGCGACGGGGCTTACGTGCAGTCTCAACGACATCAGAGGCGGTCTTGTATATTGAGGGATATTTGTCATAAATTTTCGGCTCATTGACCACAAATTCCTTGAACCGCTCTATCTCAGCGGAATCAAAGTCGTTGAGAATAAGCGTGAACTTTGTCCGGGTCGTTTTCTGCCTGTACAGCTCAAAGCGACGCAACAGTCGGGCAAGCACCTTGTAGTGGCCTGACAGTGGTGCGCCGTCAAGATGCTTGTCGAGAAATTCATTGAACACATCGAAAAACGACATCTTCTTCGGAGCGGCCTCAAACAGTTCCGGGTGGTGGTGACGCAGAATAGCGTCCTCGAAAAATTCTTTGGAGAGAGACTTTTGTGGTGTGCTTACACAGAGTGAAATCAGTCGGCTCTCCAAAGATACGAGATTGTCATTTATTATTTGTAACTTTGCCAGTGTCTTTCGGTCTGCGCGTGGCATAATGATCTTACCGTCACGAAAACGGGTAGCCTCAACAAAGATGCCGCTTTTCAGGCGCAGACGCAGTTCGCGCGACACCGACAGTCGCAACATGATTTCAGCTTCGCCATTGGCGTTGACCTTAGAGGATAGAGAGCGTGTTATGGTTGCCATATTCAGAGAGATTATTTTGATGTGGTACAAAATTACGCAATTTTGTCCACATGGCAAAATTTCCGTCCACGCTTTGTCCACATCTTCTGCCTCTACTTGCGCCCCGATGATTTCCAAAGTTAAATGTTGCGAATGGCTTTGTTGTGATAAGACACTGATAATCAATCAATGCGTGACAATTAGCTTTGAACACTAAAATTCATTACGATTCAATACGATTCACAAATGTCACTCCCAGGCGGATCAC
>CAJTYV010000147.1 GCA_910584195.1 uncultured Ruminococcus sp.
CGTGTTCCCTTGTGCAGTAGACATTACCTGCCACACGCTTTAGGTTGCTCGGCTCGTACCGTTGGAGATAGGAGAGCAGGTCGATTTGCCGTGCCTGCTCAATCACGGCGGGTTCAAACTGCACATAGCCGTTACTTGCCATTCAAATAAAATCACCTCCAGAAATAGACTTAGCCGAGAGGTTTTCGGTAAGGAAAACCTCTCGGCTATGTAAAAAGTCTGCTTTGTATTTCATGCCATCTTAAACACAAACTCTATAACACTTAATGCATTAAGAAGCTGGACGCATTCAAATCTCTCAATATTTCTTGTGCATTTTCCGTGTAAGAGCCAATTACGGTTAATATATGGCGGTTCATTTTTGCTTTCAAGTGTATATATTCCATCTACAAATAATCTATTCAGAAATTCAATCAAGGATGGATACATATCTAAAAACAGAAATCTCTTTGTAAAAAATGAATCTGCTTTTATAAATTCTTTTTGTAAATGTTGTTCAAAACCCTTTTCAGAGTATTTATTTGAATATGACATTTTTCTGGGGTAATTCATATAGTCATTCGTCCTTGATTCCAATAATGCAACTAAATACATAGCAGCTGTCATATAATCTTCTTTATCATATGCTTCCATACCCTTATTATAGTAACGGCAACTGTATGCTTCTACATAGGACTTTGATAAGCTACTTCTGATGCACCTTAGACTATTGCTATCATCTGCATCAAAATATTTTATTATTTCGGCATCCTTTCCTTGAACTATAAGTTGATACCACTCTTTGATTTCTCTTGGATTAGAATGCTCCGATACAACCCAACCTGCTTTCCCAACTGTTTTGCAAATATCTATTTCCTCTCCATATTTATTCAAGAAATCTTCATGCGACAAATTTTCACTGGCTTTTGCTTCAACAATAAATGCTTTTACTTCCTCTGAAATTGGAAATGTCCTTAAATTTGACATTGTATCTTGTATTGCTTTCATCTGAGGAAGTATGTTGTTCAGTTGGAAGTTACGGGTAATCTCGTTTGCTATTTTCTGCATAGTTTCAGCTAAACGATTATAATCTGCGTCTCTATTTTTCTCACTCATATTGCACCTCGCATTTTTTATAAATATCGCTACTATTCAACCTTTAAACAATATACAAAAACCAAATCACTTCGATGACCTCTTTAGCAATTTCACGGATATTACGTTTATCTGTTTTTATCCATAAAGTCTCTGGAAAATCTTCATCTAATCATTTTATTGAACCTCCTCTAAAATAATCAATAAAAAAACACATTCTAACACTTATCAATAAATAAATGCACATATTTTTTGTGCTTTATCTTTAGTGTTTTTAGAATGTGTGTTCTCTGGTACTTTTATCCAGATTAAACCTTTTGCAGAAGCTTGTCAATACTTTTTTATGATTATCAATGAAAAAAATCGGGTTATAGGGTTTCTTGTCTGTTTCGGCTATGTAAAAGACGGCATCAGCTCCACGCCAACGCCGCCTTTTACATCGGTCAGTCCGTCATAAAATCCCTGCTTTTTTCAGATACCCTACGCTGTCATAGCAGCCACGAAAGTATACCGCCTGCATCTCCATGTCCGTGAGCTGGTTCTTCAGCTCCATCACTTCGATGAGAGCCGCACATTCTTCCTCGGTCAGCTCGCTTTCCGTCTCGCTGTCAAACACGCCTAAGACCTTGGGATATTTCTCATAGATTCCCTCAATCTTGGCTTGCAGGGCTTGGTATTCCTTATCCTCCCGTGACAGCTTGGCGGTGACAGAGCTTAGATATTCGTTGAAGATGCTGCCGTGGACGTCTACAAAAGTCTCAAATCTGAACGTATCAGACATTTTCCTCACCTCCGATTTTTCTTATCGCCACCTATTATACTGCCCAGAATCCTGCAATACAAATGTGCAAACGGCAAATTTACCGCTCACGGTTCGGCGTTTTCTTTTCGGGCGGTTCGGTTTCCTGCTCTGGCTCGGTATCCATGACGGGGGTATCTTTCTCGTCCAGATTCAGCTCGATGTTAAGGAGATTGAGTCTGTCGGTTTTTTCTTTCAGTTCTTCCTCGTAGGCAAAGGGCTTCTGCACCTCGGTCTTTGCGTTGGCAAGCTGCTCCAAGGTTTCCGTTTTTCTGGTCTTGGCGGATTCCAGTCTGGCGGGGAGCTTCCCAAGCTCGTTCTCAATTCTGGTGATATTTCCTAAAGCATCGGAGCCTAACTCCACCTTGTATTTTCCCGTGCCGCACAAGTTTAGGCAGTAGTGGGTGTAAAAGCTGTCGTACCAGACCTCCATTTGGAAGCCCCGATAGATGCCGATTGGTACGGGCTGTGGGGAAGTGTTCTCCTTGCAGGCGGCAAGGAGCATCTCGCCTGCGTCCGCTTTTTCTGCGTAGGTCTTGCCGCATAGGGTCATGGGACAGAACTTGTCCTCGCCCTGCGGCTTGTGCTGCCCGGCAAGGACGGCATCGCTGCCGTAGCTTTCAATGCGTTCCTCAAGCTCCTTTATCTCCCTCGGAAAGTGTTTCAGTATCCTGTCCTCAAGGTCGTAATGTTCGGAGAGGTAGCTCTGCTTTAGGGTGCGGAGCTTGGAGACCTGTATATCCAAGT
>CAJTYV010000148.1 GCA_910584195.1 uncultured Ruminococcus sp.
TCTCCTGTGTCAGCATGGTATCACCCGGATAGTTTTCAAGGCAGTAGCGGTCGAAAAGCATCAGGTTCTCTTCATAGGAAGGGTCGTTCCAGCGCTGCGACGCCTGCCAGTACCGTATGAAATGGCGGATCTGCGGGGCAGCGGTACCTTTAAGTATTCAAGGTAAATATCCTGGTATGGCTGCCAGCGGTGGCTGTCTGCATCCGCCAGTATACGGTTGATTTCATCTCTGAACCGGTGTATGTAGGTACTGCAATAGCCATTGTTTTCCATGAAGGAAAGAAGCTCTTCATGGTGTTCCTTTAAGTTTTGTAAATCCATGGTATGACCTCCCTTTTTTGTTATAAAGGAATCATACACCAAAAATAAAATCCAAACCTTTTCAGACGGTATTTGTTGCGGTTTACGTCTTTTTTCTGAAAGGTTTGGATTTTATTTAAGTTTGGATAACTAAGGTCATGTACCCGGATATTCTTCACTCCGGCTTTCGTTATTTGGCGTTTCATTTTATGCTGAACCGCTTCCTGCACGATTGGGAAAAGTCTTTCATCGTCCGGCATACCATAGTGACCGTCAACAAAATCTTTAATTTCCTTTTTCAAAAACTCCGGGATTTCAACCGTCCTTACCGACTGCTTTGTTTTCGGTTCTGTAATAACGTCCTGCCTGCCAGTACGATAATACGTTTTGGTAATGCTGATTTGGTTATTTTCAAAACTTATATCGCCCTTTGTCAAAGCTAATAATTCTGCTTTTGTCAAGTAAAATCTAAAAATTTTTTCTGTAGCAGAAACACTACCTAAACTTAACGCACTTGATAACACTTCTGAACCATACCATCACCTTCCTGCCGAACTATTGCTGATACTTCATTCATCAAGGAAATTGCTGTAAGACTGATTCGTTTTGTATCTTCCTTTACGTTATTCTCTCATACAGGAAAACCTCGTTTTTCTATCACATAATAACTGCAAGGCTTACCTGTATCAGAGGACAACGTGGTGTTTTCCACCACATTACCCTTCTGCCTCATCCAAAAATATTATATATGCTCTCTCCAATCCCCGAACCGGGTAACATACACTGGGACGGCTGATCCCTCACTACGTTTTCATCATGCCCATCCAGACGAAATCCGCAAGGAGCCACTCCCGGAAAATGCTTCTCGCTGAAATTCCGGTGCTGTTTTATCTCATTATCTCTGACCGCCATGCCAGTAGGCACAATCCTCTGCTCTTTACCTTCATGGGCAACAATATTTCCTATTGCAGGCAACTCTTCGCACGAAATGGGATTCTGCCACCCCTTTATCCCTGTATAAATGCAGACAGATAAAAAGGCGAAAATAAAATCAGGTGTATGCGTGTCCTATTAAATTATTGCGGCTTTCTCAAGCCTGCAACAATCATAACTGAAAGGAAACTGTTTTCAAAGTGCAGAAATACACTATTTATAGCTGATATGTGCCACCTTGAAAATTGTTATTTTAGAAACAACCTATCTCAAGTGCTATACAATAATTGCCAATGAACTGACATAAGAACTAGAATTAATATACGATACTTAGAAATACAAAAGGAGATTTTAAACTATGAACAGTACAAAAGCGCACATTAGAAACTATTTGGAATATTGTAAATCGCAAAAATGTCTTGATGCAAAAACGCTGAAAGCATACCAGATTGATTTACGACAGTTTTCTGAACAAATTTCCAATATCAATATTCCAGAAATTACTTCTGAAATATTGGAACAGTATATTTCTAAACTACATAAACAATACAAACCGAAGACCGTAAAACGCAAAATAGCATCGGTAAAAGCCCTGTTCCACTACTTGGACTACAAGGAAATCATTAACAATAATCCATTCAACAAAATATTGATACACTTTCGCGAGCCTGTGAAACTCCCCAAAACAATCCCCCTGCATACCATTGAAACATTTTTGTACACAATATACAAACAACGTAAAAATGCCAGAACTCCTTATCAGAGAAGAAATGCCCTAAGAGACATTGCCGTTGCGGAATTGCTATTTTCAACCGGGATGAGAATATCCGAGCTCTGCTCCTTAAAAGTAAATGATGTAAATTTATATGACGGAACCATCCTTATATATGGAAAAGGCAGCAAAGAACGCCGAATTCAAATCGGTAATGAATCTGTAATCAAAATTCTAGCAGAATATAATGATGATTTTTGTTCCGAAAGACAATCCTGCACTAACTTTTTCGTAAATCAATCAGGGAAAGCACTGTCTGACCAATCAATACGAAGAATGATTAACAAATATACCTCTCTGGCATCCATTCAACAACATATCACACCGCATATGTTTCGCCATACCTTTGCAACAAGCCTTTTAGAAGCAGATGTTGATATTCGTTATATCCAAGAGATGTTAGGACACAGTTCTATTAACATTACTGAAATATATACACACGTTACAGTTGCAAAACAACGAAACATTCTTGCTACGAAACACCCACGAAAGGATTTTGATCTATAAAGGTTATGGGCAATTCTGCTAATTTGGAATTGCCCACTAAAAAACGACGGATAATCAAGTGTTATCCGTTAATTTTAGTGAATAAGAACAACATGGATAACAAA
>CAJTYV010000149.1 GCA_910584195.1 uncultured Ruminococcus sp.
AGTCAATCAGGTTATCGGCCAGCACTAATTTCTGGACTTTTTTCGGGTCTCCCAACGTCCTGACTACGCCGTTATAAAGTTCCATAAATATGATGGTAGCTGTCGCAAAGAAGCAGTACGGAAACTTTATCATCCGTATTGCATGCCGCTTCGATGAGGTAGCCCAGATGGATACTGATAAACCTGATTTCCGAGTCGGCGATTTCCACATGGAATTCACAAATGAACTGTTCCGGCAAAATTTCCTGGGATACCATATCCGATCCATTGCTGTCGATAGGTTTGATTTGCCCTTCCAGGATGGAAGATAAAGCGATGATATCGTTGTCTTCCGGTTTGATATGGCAATGGTTCGCATACTGTTCGTAGATTTCTTTGGCAATTTTATATTCATCGGAGTCCTTGCGGATTTGGGAGTCCGGCGAAGTCTCGATGTAATTATCGCTTTTTACCCGGTATAATGCAATAATGACGTTGATAAGGATATTATTATGGATGGAATTTCAAAGCGCTTTCATGTAGAATCCGACATACTGTTCCTTCCTTATTTGAATAAAAAAATCCACGATGGTATATTATTCGTCAACACCTTTAAGCGTCAAAATCATTGCAGGTCCCAGATAAAGCCCCGTGACAAGGATCCCCACGGTTCCCATCCAAAAAAAGTCCATGACAAGAGTCCTCCCGTAAATCTGTATATCATACTCAAAATAATACGCTTTCAAAAAGCAATTCTCCATGACCGAATCGATACATGAGCTACATACTCCTAAAACAAACCAGACGGCCATGGATTTTACAGCATTACGAAGAACCGTTATCACATATTCCTCAAAATGCAGCTTTGTCTTTTTAAAACTTTTATAAACGATCGCCACAGACAATATCAGCAAAATCCCGCACAGGATCAGTTCTGCATAATATTTCATATGCGTACCGCTGGGTCCGGCAATCTGTTGTATATTCACAGGCAGGATCTCATATATCTGCACAGGAAGATCTTTGTTTACGGCCGCCTTTGAAAAAAGGTACAGATCTCCGCATGCAGCCGATGCTCCCGAAAAGATAAGCGCAATGATATAGCCGCATACACATTTCACTTTATTTTCTGCAAAATATGTCTCTATGAATAAAGAAGAAATGATCAGATAGGGTAATGCCCTGGAAATTATATCAACAAAAAAATAAACATCCCAGTAATATTCAGAAGGAATCGCCGTTCTGGCAGCCTCCCATATCGTGTAAAATATGAGAATGAGCAAAGTCGCCCTATTACTTTTAAAGGCGGATTTTATTTTCCGAATATAATTCTGTATATATTGAGACACAGGTATGTTCATAATATTATCCCTTCTTTTGCAAGTTTTGAGGAGACTGCCGCCTTGTAAATACGATTATTAAATTATAACATAAACTATTAGTAAGATACACTCTTCTGATTTGTTGGACTTTATTCCCGCTGGCAACGAGCCAAGTGGCATGCTTAAATCCAACCAAAGGTTGGATTGGACATTTGGCGACTGCCGCGAGGGTCAAATACCGCTGCTCTGCAGCGGGGTATTTGATTAAATTGGCATTGAAAGATGACACAGCCTAAGCGAGTCGGGGGGGGGATCTTCCCTACTCGATTAAGACAGTTTATGTCTTCAATATAGTCATATCCTTTATTATTTAAGATACGGTTTTTATCTGTGCTTTTCAACAAATCGGAAAGGTAATGGATCTTTTTTATTCGGAAAAATATTTCTCACAAAAGTCCTTTGCATTCACGATTTGAATATTTCCAAACTGCTCTATTACGAGAAGATCTTTATCTCCGCTGACAATATATAAAGCGTGAGAATCTTTTGCGCATTCCAGAAATTTGTTATCGTCAGGGTCACGGCATATTCCAATATGAGTAACAGGCTCGATAATTTCCATAGCCTGGATTAGCGGGCTTAAAATTGCCCTATTGATATGTCCTTGCTTTCTGTTAATCATTTCCTGTACAATTTCCTCGTATTCGTTAATAATTTCTGCTGTAGCACAGGCTGTTATCTTCTGACTAACAACAGCACTAAGAATTTTTCGCGGAAACCCGCCAAAAAACACACCGGAAATCAAGACATTTGTATCTATAACAATTTTCATACTTGTTTCTTCTTTCTAACCGCTTTGACTATATCATTAACATCATTTTCACTATACCCAACAGATGCTGCCCATTTTTGCGCTTCGTCCAGTGAGGCTTCAAATTCCTCAGTAGAAGGAAGTTTTAAAGTTTTAAGCATAATAACATCTCCTGATGTATATGCCACCAATTTATCACCAGTATTAATCGACAGAAGTTTTCGGATGCTGATTGGCAATGAAATTTGTCCTTTGGAAGAAACTGTTAATATTTGTGTATTCATTTGCTTATGCTCCTCTGGTAAGAATTTCTTACTTATATTATGCCATAATATAAAAATGTATGCAAGAAAAATTGAATTCACCGCTTGACAATGCAGCAAAGATGCGATGCGGTTTTGTTAGGGCCGCAAATCCGTTTTGCGCTGGATGATATCAGGAAGAAATCCGGGGGGATTCCGGTAATGGCCATTGCCCCTCAGGACTTTGGGATGAT
>CAJTYV010000150.1 GCA_910584195.1 uncultured Ruminococcus sp.
AGCGTCCTGCTTTAGACGAAACATATTTCCTTTCGCCCGATAATTTTCAATTATCACTACCAAATTGATTATACATTTTTTTGCTAAACAAAGCAATCTCATAATATAAAATTTTAACTACTATAAAAAATTTTACCGAAAATCCATCTTATTTCTCGGATGCTTAGTCTGTAATATCTTTTTTTCTTTTTCTGTAGTTACATATGTATATATTTGTGTGGTTGTAATAGAAGAATGTCCCAGCATTTTCTGAATATATCTTATATTTACATCCTCTTCCATCAAATATGTGGCAAATGAATGTCGGAACATATGTGGTGTAATATTTATTTCCGCCTGTATCTCTTGTGCATATTTATGGATCATGCGCCTGGCCGATTGCTCCGACAGTGGTTTTCCGTATCGGTTGACAAAGAAATATCCATGTTCCTTTATTTCCTCTTCAAAGCACTTTTTGTAAGCATTCAATATTGACAGCACATCGCTATTTCCAATTTGAAGATATCTCTCTTTTCCACCTTTGCCCTGAATACATAAAACACCATTTCTCAAGTCAACATACTTGTTCTGTAAATGGCATAATTCAGAAATGCGGAGTCCTGTTGAAAAAAGAGTTTCCACTACCGCTATATCTCTCAAAACGATTTTCCTATACCATTTTGAATATTCCACACGCTCTCTTTCTTTATAAAGGTAATCTAAAAACTGTTCTATAATATTTTTGGGTATAATCTTAGGCAGGACAACTTCTTCTTTAAATTTTGTCTTTACCCTGTGTAATGGATTTATTTCTACTATCTCCTCTTCCTCCAAGTAATGGAACAGCGCTTTTACACTGGCGATTTTTCTTTTAACCGTTTTCTGTTTATACATGCTATGAATGTACCGAAGATATGAATTTATTGTCTCCCTGTCTAAGTTGTTTCCCCCAATAAAAGTGATAAACTGCTCCAAATCCGCCTTATATGCCCGTATCGTTTTATCATCAAGTTTTTTTTGCAGTTTACAGTAGTGCAAATATTTATCGATTTCTTCTTTTAAAAGCATAATGGCAACCTCCTCGTCCTTTTTTATATACTATATATAGTAATATTCAACACATGTATCTGCAATCATACATTTTAAGCTGCCGCACTTTTAATTTTTTTGCAATTTTGTATCCTGCAATAGATAGGAAACAGTAACCAGTAGAAATATATTGCAACCTCATATCGGCAATGCTATAGTAATCTAAATCATACATTGGCGGCATATACAAAAGACAGATATCGGTACAGCACCTCCCGCCGGCTCAGAGCTGTCATAACTCCGCAGCGCCGTTTTACTCGTGCGCCGCAGGGTTCCCCCCAAGTCTTTGGCGGGCCGTGAGGAAGTATCTTTAAGCTCCCGCACCATCATCGCACCCGGAACGCCATCTCCGGTTTTAAGGCTGAACGCAGATCGCCCGGATTGCCTGTCCATCATCACCTCCTGCAAGCAATCGTCCTGGCGGCGCGCTTTTTTCGTTTCGATATGGGTTATATACCTGTTATGCCGTATATTCAGTTGTCAAGCTGCAATAGGGGCAAGAGGACTTGTCCCCTCAATGTGTAGGCATTGGGTAAGGCCGTTTGTTAAGCATTTTTCAAAAAAATCTTGATTTTATTTATTCGTTGTGTGATTGCGCTTCGGGAACAGTTTCACAGCCTTGCGACATCGGTCTGCCGGTATCCGTCCACAATAAGCAGGGGCAGCAGTTCCAAATCGTCCTCCGACAATTTGCAAAGCCGCCGGTACAGCATCTCATCCTCCAGAGAGGACAGCCAGCCAAACCGCTGGGCGTTCACATCGCCGGTGTCCCAGGTACAGGACAGGGATTCAAATTTTCGGAACAGGCAGGACTGCTCGTTCTCGTCCTCACATTGTTCGCTGGGAAGGGCCTGTCAGCGGTTTCTTTCTTTTCCTCCGCCGGGCAGATATTTATTATTTTGATTTGCGTCTATCATAAACTGCAAATATTGTACAAATGTCCAAGGCGATTTTGATTTCGACAAAAAGCAGGCTGAATTGTTACAAAGCTCGGACATTTCAAAAATTTTTAATCTATGATGAAAAAAGCGGGGCAGCACACGCCGCCTCGCCGATCCCATACGGTTATTCCATCGTCCTGATTTGCTCAACAAGAGATTGCTGTTTCAAGTTTCCAGTTGTATAGAAAATCAAGATAGACTGCACCATCAACAGAATCGCCGAATATATCAATACAATCAGCCACGGAAATGAATAACAAAAGTATGGATTCATCGTTTTCACAACTACCTGTACGGATAGGAAGCCCAATCCAGTTCCTAAAACCAATGTTACAAGCGTGGCAAAAACTGAATAAATCACCCCCTCATAACACAGCATTTTGATAAGTTGCTTTTTACTCAAACCAATCGCCTGTAGCATTCCAATTTCTTGCCTACGGGACAGAAAGTTTGTGATTGTCGTATTAACAAGGTTGATTAAAGAAAAACACACAACAATAACAGCCACGATCAACAGCACCCCGAAAGAAAGTTGTTGAAGTCCGCTATAATAAGTGATACTTTCTTTTATGG
>CAJTYV010000151.1 GCA_910584195.1 uncultured Ruminococcus sp.
TGCCTTTGAAATGAGCCGATAGGAAAGGGGATTGATAGGATATGACAGATATGGAGAAGAAAGTCATGGTGCGGCTGTGTGCTAAAATCGTGGCAGATACAGACCTTTACGAAACGGACAAGGAAGTGCAAAATCTGATAGACTGGGTATGCCTTTCGGAGCAGATAAAGGAAAACAATAATACAATCCGCAATCTGACCGGGGAATATAAGAAGATAGAGCCGGATTGCCGGGAGGGAGTGCGGGCGCAGTTGGAACGCATGAAAGAACTCTGCAAAGAGCGCAATAATCTGTATGAGAAACAGAATGACTTGAAAGGGCAGAAGTGGAAAATAGAGAAATCGTTAGAACGATAATAAATGTGGGGCGCGGTGGTTGCTGCGCCCTATATTTTTGTGGTAAATGAGGAACGGAAGTGATATAATGAAATGGACAAATCGGAATTTATGGAGGGAAAAAGAGTGGAACAATTAGCAATCAAAAAAGCTCGGTTAGATCAGACTGACGAGATTAATGAAGTCGTAAGTGAAACGATAAAAGAAATATATTCAAAATACTATTCGGATGAAGTGGTGGATTTCTTTTTGGAATTACATAATCACGATAATATCCATAAGGACATTTTGGAAGGTAATACCTATGTGATTGCTTGTGGAGCTGCCACTCTTGGAACAGGCACAATCAATCAAAACGCTATTTTAAGGGTATATGTAACTCCGAATCATCAACATGAGGGAATTGGAACCAAGCTTATGGATTGTTTGGAAAAAGAAATAATAAAGAATTATTCGTATGTAAATATAGATGCATCGTTGCCAGCTGTTGAATTTTATCGCAAACGGGGATACGAGTTATTAAGACAAGCGGAGCATTCCGTTGCAAATGGAAAATTATTGTCATATTCTATTATGCGGAAAAGAGAATTTGATATAGACCCGGCTTTTTATAATGCCCCATCTGTTCTTGTCCGAAAAGAGATTGAATTGCAGGGACTTGATTTTGATGAATATCAGACAAAGGTGCCCCAAAGAGTTTATTTGCTGGCGGATAGCCTGTTTGATACAATGCTTGCAAAGAACATTGCTACGCTTACCTTTGATGTCGGTGGAGGCATATATGTAATGAATCATAACAGCAATTTAGGTTTTGCAAAGGGCGAGATGTGTTCACCGGGACTGGCAACCCAGGCAGAGGATTTATATGCAGCAGGAGTGAAAGAACTGATTCATGTAGGATTTGCCGGCGGGAATAAGATTGGAGACTATGTCCTTACCGATGGGGCTTATAACGATACCTCTATTACCAGGTTATATGGATTTAAGGGGGAACGAATCGATTCAACAAAGGATTTGACAGACTCTTTTTGTATGGAGCTGGAGAAAAAGGGAATATCCTGTATTCGTGGCTATCATTGGACAACGGATGGCGGATATGTTCAGCCTGAATGGAGAGAACGGTATTATTTTAACGATCTGGGTGCGAAATGCGTTGAGATGGAAGGAGCAGGACTATTTACAATCGCGAATTTCCGTTCCCGCAAGGCAACAGCGATCTACGTTGTATCTGACAGTGGTTCAAATGATGAATGGGAGCTTGGCTGGGGTGAAAGCACTCTTGAACATAGTATCCAGAAATTGATTGATGCACTGGCGGAAAGTTGATTTTGTTAAGAAACGATAAGTCTGGTGAAAACGAAAATTCCGGTTTGTTGATTAGAGTGGTGGAGGACAACGAATTGATATTTTCCTTGTTAATGTTATTTATACATGGTGCTAGCACCATGTAATAAGGATGGATAAGGAGAAAATCGGTATTTTGCTGCTGGCTCTATTTTGGCTCTAAAATTTTTCAGAACAGTAAAAATATAGTGTCAAATCAGATAATATGATGAATAATAAGTAGCAAAAACAAGGAAAAACATTCAGATTTCATTTCCGAGAGCTCGTGAGGGTGGCAGAACTGTTGGTTCCGGTCGTGTGGCTACTATCATCGAGTAATCCAGTAAATTCAAGGCTTTTGAGCTTTTGAAAATGGATTTTGCAACAAAATTGCAACAAATTTGCAAAGCATAATGCTGAATAATGCGTGATAATGCGTTTTTGACAGCATGTGAGTGAATCCAATTTCATAAAATTTTGTATCAAATGGACACTTTCCAAGTGAAAACTAGGAGGGTGTCTTTTTTGTGTTATAGTAAAAAATTTATGAATTGGAGGAAGAAAGAATGAGTAGTACAGCGTTAGGAGCAGAGAAAGCGGTTATTTTTATCAGCGATGCACATGAAAAATTCTACTATGAGAAATTGAAAGAGGTCAGGTATCAGGACGTGTACCACAAAGCGCTTGTATATTGTCTTGGTATCAGCGATGACACAAGAAGAAATATCAACAGCATTTATAACTTTAAGACAGGCTGTGTAAAAACGGAGTGCCTGCACGAAGGCTGGCAGACCAGCGGGAGCTTAAAAGTAGTCAGGATGGCGTTTAACCTTTACTGCAATGGTACGCCAAGTGTCTTTGATTACGATGATGCGGAGGAACAGGTGGACGAGTGCAGACGGTACACAGTGGAAGAACTGT
>CAJTYV010000152.1 GCA_910584195.1 uncultured Ruminococcus sp.
TACCACTCAAAAATTAATTTGAGTGGTAAAAGTGGTAATTTCGTAAAATATCAGGGTGTATCACGGATTATCGGAATATTGCGTCCATTTCTTTGGCGAACTTCTGGTTACTGTCACTTGGAAAATCCGACACCGGTTCCTTGTACTTTGACTTGTAGTAGTTCTCGTCAATATCCAACTGTTTCAGGATTATATTCTTCCATTTATCCCTGTCTTGTTTGGGCAGTCTTTCACTCATCAGGAATATCAGGTAACACACCCGTATTTTTTCTCGTGCCTTGATTTTTAATTCCTTTTTACAGGAGGATAGGTTCATGTTGGCATAGAAGTCCTGCGTTGCAATATCTTCAAACTGTTCCCCCACACAGACTTTATGAATAAGCGAAAGTAATTCTGCATCGAAATATTCGGATTGCTCCTTTGGCGCATCCTGCTGTTTCTCTTGCTTGCTCGGTTCATCCGGCTTGTCTTTTTCTACGGGAATATATTTTGCCAATATTTCCATAAAATGGAAACTCAGTTTATAAATATCTCCGCAACAGTTCTCAATATATTGGAGAGATTCCTTTCTTGCCTGCCTTTCCAATTCATAAAGCCTGTCCAGTTCTTCTTTTTCCTTCTCATATTCAGCCTTGCAGCGTTCATACTCCTTTTCGGCTTGCTTTTCTTCTGCTGCCGTATGTACCCTGTAGCCAATGGAATCATACCTGTTGTATGCTTCATTCAAAGGCTTGCTTAAATTTTGTGTAACTCTCAGCTGTGCTTCTATATCAGCGTCATATCTGCCAGCGAAGTTGTAGCACACACGGGAAATTATCTCATCATCAAACAATGGATGTTTTTCGTAAATGAGTATGTTTTTCTCTATCTCGGTTCTCAGGCTGTTGAGAACCAGAATATATTGTTCTTTCGGTTTGTCAAGCACCAGTTCAAGGATGGCGGCTTCAAAAGCTTTTGTGTCATTGTATTGCTTGTAGAAGTCCGTGATGAATTTCTGCCTGTCAAAAGAGAAAGTATGGCTGACTATAAAGTCGCTGTATATCCGATTGAGTTCGCCATATTGGGGAATCATAATCTGTATTTCTCCTGCCATATACGCTTGGTTTATGGGTTCTTATCTTTATCAAGAAAGGAAGTCAGTTCTTCCTCCACTTCCTCTATACTTGGCAGAGCCGATTTTAAGTTTTCAGGTATAGCCTTGCTCAACTGGTAATCGCTGATGCCTATCGGCTGGTCGTAGCCTGTCAATGCGTATTGCGCTACAACTTCGTCTTTCCCCTTGCACAGCAACAATCCGATAGTCTTGTTGTCATTCTCTCCCCTTAATTTGTCATCCACTACATTGATGTAGAAGTTCAGTTGTCCTGCATACTCCGGTTTGAATGGGGTAGCCTTTAATTCTACTACGATGTATGCGTGTAAGGGAATGGAATACAAAATCAAGTCTGCATAGAAATCGCTGTTACCAATTTGAAAATGCTTCTGCCGGGCAACGAAGGCAAAACCGTTGCCCATTTCCAACAGGTAGCGGGTAACGTGTTTCACCAGCTGTTCTTCAATATCCCTTTCGTCTGCTTTTTCTTTGGCTCCTGCCAAATCAAAGATGTACGGGTCTTTGAGTAGGTAATTGGCAAGGTCGCTTTGTGGAGCCGGAAGTGTGGTCGTGAAATTGTTAACCTTGTTGTTGCTGATTTGTCGGCTATACAAATCACTGTCAATCTGTAATTTTAATACATTGCTGCTCCATCCCATTTCTACGGACTGCTTCATGTACCAGTAGCTTAGACCCAATGGAAGTGAACTGTTAAGCATAATCACATGGCTTGCCCAATTAGTTCTTGCAACAGGTGATGTCATGAATACGCTTTCTATATCCTTAATTTCCATTTGGTAAATATCAGATACAGTTTTGGTAACATTGTGGATTTGTGCAAGAGGTTCTTGCGTGATTATCATTTCTTTGTTATCAGCAGATTGAATTTGCGCAAGAGGCTCTTGCGTAAATTGAAAATCGTTTAAGAAGTGTACTTCATCCTCAATTTTCTTCACGTTTGGTGCTATCAGGCTTGCATCCGTTTCTATGAAACTTTGCAACGCTCTTAAAGGATATGCCTTTGCAAACTGACACATATAGGTAAGGTTGCGTTCCGAATAACCTTTCTTTTCGGGATAATTGAATCGGATAGCCTTTGCCAATTGTTTGATGGTTTTGCTTCCCCATCCGTGCAGTTGCTGATGATAGAGAATATAGTTGCCCATTTTCCAGTAATGGAACAACATTTGCGCATTGGCAGCGGTAATCAGCCGTACTTGCGCCTGTTGTATTTCCGAACCGACAGCATTTATAAATGCATCAAAATTCGTCTTTTCTATGTTATGTCCGTTGTTGCTCATCTTATGATATTTTCAGAATACAAATATACTTCAATGGTGGTAATCCATGAAACTAATTGATACTTTTATAGTTGATTAAACTTGTTCATGGCGTTTGCCCTGATGTCATCCGCTATGTCAATGTAGGGCTTCATGGCTTTGTAATCACTGTGTCCAGTCCATTTCATAACCA
>CAJTYV010000153.1 GCA_910584195.1 uncultured Ruminococcus sp.
ATAATTATATTATACCAAATATAGGCGGTGGTATCTACTTTTTCAGCGGCCTCCTGAAAACGGGGAATGGGGAGCAAAACAAAAGAAGATTTATGACCTTGATGAAAACGGCGAGAAAATACCAGTGATTGATAAAAAGACTGGTCAGCAGAAAGTTGACAAGCGGAACAGAAAACAATGGAAATGTCACACCGTAGAAAGCACCGACTGGAACAGCAAAGAAAACGCTAAAATGTGGCGAAAGGATTTAGCCGACACAATCAACGCCACCAATGAGCAGTTGGGTATTGCGGTACATTGGGAACACCGCTCTTTTAAGGAACAGGGGATTGACAGAGAGCCGACTATCCATATAGGGGCGGTTGTCAACGCTTTAGAACGCAAAGGCATACAGACCGAGAGGGGTAATATCAATCGGGAAATCATCAGGAGCAATCTGCTGTTGGAACAGGCAAAAGAAATGTTCATGCTTGCCAAGCAGGAACTTCATAGCGCACAGTACGAAAAGATTAAAAATACGGCGGTCAACGTAAAGAATGAAGTCATGGAGATGATTGCAAAAGTAAGGGAGCGCAAGGGCAGATTAGACTTGCCGATTGTCAGCGGAAAACATCTAAGAAAAATATCCGACAGAACCGCCTTGCAGTCAGCCGACAATGCGGAGAAATTCATCACGACAAGGAAGATAGACAGCTTTGAGAGCCTTGCGAAATTCACAGCGGATAAGGAACAGAGATACCAAGAGTTGGAAACGGTACATCTTTCAAAGGGGCAGAAACTAAACCGATTAAAGGAACTGTCAAAAATGTATGCCCTCTATGCGCCAATCCAAGCCACCTATAAGGAGAGCAAGTCACTAAAAGGGCTTGCGAAAATGCGATACGATAAGGAACATAAAGACAGCTTATCGAAATACCCAGAATTAAAGGAGCGTATGCAGAGCCTTTTACAGAATGGCGAGAAGATAACGCCGAAACAGTGGAAAGCCGAGATACAGTCTTTGCAATCTGAATATGACAGTATCGGCAAGGAGCAGACCAAGACCGCCACAGAATTAGCGTATGCGGAAGTTATCAGCTATAACAAAAAGAACCTTGATAGGGAGCTTCAGAACGAGAGCCGACAGCATAATCGGCAACAGAACAAAACGAAACGTAGGGAGGAAGAAATTTAATGTGAATTTTATTGTAAAGACGGGCGTTTTTTTGTATAATTGAAGTGTAGCAGGAACAGGATATATCGTATCTTATGTCACAGATTTTTAGAAATCGAGGTGTTAAAGTGCAGGACGATACAAAACAGATAGAGGAAGTCATGGCAAAACGTACAGCAAAAAACAGCGTATTCCTTGACCTTTTTCAAAACAAGAGTTATCTGCTAAAGCTATATAAAACACTCCACCCAGAGGACACCACAGCGACAGAGGACTCACTTACAGATGTAACAATCACAAATGTGCTGACTGATAATCTGTATAACGACTTAGGCTTTATTGTCAACAATAAACTGCTGATACTTGTAGAGGCACAGTCAACATGGACAGTGAATATTTTAGTAAGAGTTTTGCTGTATCTGGCGCAAAGCTATCACGAATATTTTCAGCGTACCAGCCAAGACTATTACAAAAGCAAGAAAGTAAAAATGCCAAAGCCTGAACTTTATGTGATTTTTACGGGGAACAAAGGGCGGAAACCCGATAAAATATCTTTGTCTAAAGAATTTTTCGAGGGCGCAGATATAGATATTGAGGTAAAAGCAAAAGTTATCTATGAAAGCGATACAGATGATATTATCAATCAGTACATTATTTTCTGCAAAGTTTTTAACGAGCAGACAAAACAGCATGGAATGACACAAAAGGCGGTTACAGAAACAATCCGCATATGCAAGGACAGGAATGTTTTAAGGGAATATTTAGCGCAGAGAGAAAAGGAGGTTGTAACGATTATGATGAGTTTGTTTGATGAAGAACAGATTATGAAGTCGTTTATCAAGAGCGAAAGGCATGATACAGAAAGAGCAATGGCGGAACAGCTAATAAGAAAGGGCAAAATGACACTTGAAGAAATTGCAGATTGTGTATCTACACTGTCATTCGATGAACTGAAAGAAATCGAAACCGAAATTATGCAGTTAGCATAATCGGCAAAACAATTTAATATCAAAATAACAGCGTAAAGGCGCATGGAACAGTAAAATTGTAAATCATGCGTCTTTTTTTGCGCCCAAAAGGAGGAACATGAGCGACAACATTCAGACCAACACCACAGGGCGATTAACGCCCTGTCTGCAAAAAAAGATTGATAAGACGACCTACTTAGTCGAGGTGCATTTTTCTTCTACAAGTACCCAAAGCGTAGCGGACAAGTTAAAGCGTGTCATTCTTCACGACTTAGAGCATGGAAAACAGGGCAGACCGAGAAAAAGTGATGAAAAATGATGAATATGTCCTTGACAAGTAGCAACAGGCAAAACCGCGAAGTCGATTCTGATTTCCTGCGGCGCGCGGCTGGCGGTATTCG
>CAJTYV010000154.1 GCA_910584195.1 uncultured Ruminococcus sp.
CTCTGCAGCCATGCCTTCCAGAACAGTCTGCTAAAATACCCCATGCACACATACAGCAGCGCCATCAGATAGATGACAAACCTGGCCCCCGGCACATCCTTCCGGGTGGTAAACAGATAAAATACCACTATCCCCTCCACCACGCAGTCATGCCACAGAGTCATGGCGAATTCCTGGTAATAGCCCCGCTTGAGCACGTCCCGAAAAGTATTCAACAAAAACATCACTGCCACGTCCGCCAACAGAATCACGATTCCGATACTGCGGTACTCTCTGTCGGCATAGGGGCTGTCAGGGCCCATCCGCACCGTGTAGGCCAGCATGAAGGCCGCCTGCAGGCACAGCAGGTCCAATAGTATGAAATCCAGGTGCTTCAGCCATCCTCCGGCCTTCTTCCTGTACATAACCGCAACACTCCCCTGTGTATAAACGCTCCCTTTCCCTGCCGGCCTCGCCCGAACCCGGGAAATCCGGGGCTCCTGTTCCTAAATCTCAAAAGGTATACTTTATGAATCAAAACCTCCTTAGGCAAACTTTACCAAGAAAAATGGCATTTCTCTCTTGCCTTTTCCGCAAATTTGTATTAAAATAGACAAAGTTTTAGAAATTTATTTCTGTTCCAAAAAGTATACCTTTTGAGACAAAAAATACCCCTCTCCTTTCTCTTCCCGGAGAGGGGTATAATAATATACATTCTATTAGTTAACATATATTCTGTAAAAATAGGCTTATCCCAAAAGAACGCCGGCTCTGTTCATCTTATAAATATATTGATGAATCATTTGCACAATTTTTGCCTTATCGAAAGAAGTCAATGGCTTCACAGAATAGAAGATTGAATACATATCACTCAACTCCTGCTTTGAATATTCCGCGATAATGTCGTCTAAAGTATATTCGTTAAACAAATCTATTACCATTTTCTGTGTAAAATGACTGTTTCTCTTTTCTGTTGTTTTTTTATTTTTGGATTTTACTAATTTGCTTTTGTTTACCTTTTTCAAAGCCGATAAGAACAAATCAGTGTCCTCGACCTTGTCCTGCAAATATAGCTCTCTTTCTTTCTCGTCACCAATAGAATTTAATTGTTGAATTATTTCGTTCCATTCTAAAATCTGACTCCGGGTAATGCACATACCAATCACCTCCCAAATACCACTCATCCTTTACATAGCACTCATCCTCTGTAACACTACATTTGCCAAATGGACATAATCATTTCTGGCTTTGGATGCCTCTCCGACCTCAGTACTGCGGGCTATATCTATGTAATTATTGATTTCTTCTTCAAAAAAGTAAATTTGTTCCCCTTTACACTTTTGTTGCAATGTACTTACCAGAACATTTTTTTCTGCCGAATAATTCACCTGGTTCCTGATAAAGGTACAAAACACACCTAATAATTTCGGCTTCCCGCCAAAAAAATGTCTCGCCAAAAGTGCATCTTCCGAATCTTCACAATATTTTTTGTATGTCGCCGCTACTGTATTAATATAATGCGCAACTCCATTAGAACTTATTCCATCTAAAATCGTCGGTATGATATAATAGTCCGATAATAAAAATGCAGATTTTGTAATAATATTGTTAGATGGCGGGCAATCAATAATTATAATATCATAATTTTCTCTTTGTAAAATTGAATTTATCAGTCCTTTCAATATTGATAAATATTCTATATTATCTTCCATCCGAAGCACCAACTCATCCAAGCCTAAATTGCCTCGATAGAAAAGACTGGAAGCAATAAAATCAAAATTTTTCTTTTTATAAGTTTGCACTACATCAAAATCTAATTGTAATCCATTATATTTTTTAATTTTGGAAATGTTCAAGTCAAAAACATAGTTTAACGTTTTTTATTATCTAAAAAATCAAGTAAATGAGTAACTATCCCCGCAAAACAAAGCATTTCCCCGCATTTCTTGAGGATTGCAACCCCTATTTACTACTTATTTACTACTGGGGAATGAGCCTTGATACGGTAAAATACCAAGAAATGCAAAGTTACAGTTTTGACCGAACTTCCCTTTAACGGTATAATGAAGCCAAGAAAGGACGGTGGACGGCATGAGGGAAAAGACAACTCATCTATATGTAGACAGCAGGGAGAAATCATTACTTTTACATAGCCTTGTGGAGCTGAAAAACCAGCTCATACAGCAGGGCAGATACGGGGACTGCGTTGACGAGCTTATCTTCAAGGTAGCCAATGCCCCGATAAAGAAAGTGAAAATCGAATATGTCTAAGGCACATCACCATGAAGCCGCTTATTCTTATGGATTTTAAGAGTAAGCGGCTTTTTTGGTTTGCGCGCCATGGGCGCGCTCTAACGGGTGAAAGTCCCTAACACGCCTAGGCAACGAGGAAGTGTATAGCTGAACAGCAAGGGTGTCCATCGTGAGGTGGAATC
>CAJTYV010000155.1 GCA_910584195.1 uncultured Ruminococcus sp.
TAAGTTTACAGGAAAATACAGAAGATTTCTTTACACTTTCTTATTTGGCGCTTACGTTCAAAGTATAATCTTGATGTAAATATATAGGTTTTCGCATACTTATATTTTACACCAACAGCCGGACTTTTCGAAGTCCGGCTGTAATTTTTTGTACAGAAAAGGAGCTGCGCACTAATTATTTAGTGCGACAGCCCCTTTTTTGTTGTTTGAAGTGTTAATTACTATATATCGCAGCTATATCGTATATTTTTTGCTTCATCTTTGCGCGGATATGTAGAGGCTCAAGACACTCGCACTTATCTCCAAAACTAAGGAGAATATCATAGTAATATTCGTTTTCAATGAACGGAAAATTTACAATGTAATGCTCGTCACCATCCGGCAAAAAGTGGTCATAGGTACAAAATTCAAGGACCCTATCCAGCACAGATTTGTGGATGCGTATTTTAATTTCTGTTTGCATCGTTTCTATAATTTCCTCAATATCTAAAATCGGTTTTTGATAATCCCGTACGGCAAAGGTTTCCTGCTTTATCTTCAAGTCTGACATACGGGATAGTCTGAACAGGCGGTAGTCGCTCCTATTATAACAATACCCATAAAAATACCAGTGGCCGCTTTTTAATACAAGCTGGTATGGCTCAACTGTTCTCACAGTTTTATTTCCATGGTGAGCTATGTACTCAAAGGAAAGCAGTTTGTGATATTCTAAAGCTGCTTTAATCATTTGCAAGTATGGTTGTATATTTTTGCTACCTGACCATGGGCTTAAATCTACACAGATTTGATTTATCTTTATTTCAATGTCATTCGCTTTATCGGCAGGGATGAAACTCTTAACTTTTGCAAGCGCGTTTACAAGTTCATCACCTCGTACCATATTGGAAAGATTGGAAAGTCCCATCAAGATTACGGAAAGATCGGCAGTCGAAAAAACATTTTTATCAATCTTGTACTCTGGCATAATTTCAAAGCCGCCACCAACTCCCGAAGTTGAGCGAATGGGAATACCCGCCATATTGATTGCATCTATGTCACGATAGATTGTACGGGGCGAAACTTCAAACATATCTGCCAACTCCTGTGCGCCTATACGCTTTTTATCGAGGAGCGTCATAATAATGCTAACAAGCCTGTCAACTTTCATTTCATAGCCGCCTTTCCAAAATTCTCTTTCATTATAGATTGTTGCCATACTGATGTCAACGATTGATTGGTACAATGAAGAAGCCAACAGCAAATAGAAAATGAAAACGGAGGAAAGGCATGATTACAATCTATCTTTATATCCTTGATACCCTGGCAGATTGGGAAATGGGGTATGCTACCGCAGAACTCAACTCTAAACGCTTTTTCAAAAAGGATGCGCCGAATATATCGGTCAAAACAGTCGGTATCTCAAAAGAGCCTGTCAAGACAATGGGCGGCCTCACTATCATTCCTGATTGCGCCATCAGCGATATTGCAATGAACGAAGAAAGTGTATTACTGCTGCCGGGCGCAAACACCTGGGGCGAGCCGATACATGGAGCTATCATTGATAAAGCGAGTAATCTTCTTTCAGCAGGTGGTACGGTATGTGCCATTTGCGGCGCTACTGCCGCGCTGGCAAATGTCAGTCTGCTGGATCAACGTCTGCACACCAGCAATGGAATGGGGTACCTCGAAATGGTTTCTCCCTGTTACAAAGGACAGCAGTGCTATGTCGATAAGCCGTCTGTTGCAGATCAAAACCTGATTACTGCAAGCTCCACCGGGGCTTTGTTATGGGCAAAACAAATCATTGAACGATTGGAAGTATTTCAGACGGATACATTGGAAGCGTGGTATAACTATTTCAGCAGCGGTAAGGAACAACATTTCTTTGCCCTGATGCAAACTCTGCCAGCAAACCCACTTTGAAGATAGTTTTCACTCATAAAATCGTTCCTCCTTGTTTATGGTCTTTTATGCCATAAGATACAGAGAATAAACCCTGTAAGAGATTAAATATTTTCATTCTGCTCTTGTATCAATTCAGAAGTCATATTTAATTATTATGAATGACAAGGGTAAGCTGGGATTTAATAAACCCGGAGGATTTTATTCAGTAATTATTGAAAGTATTTCCAATGATGAAGTGATTGTTTATGATTTGAACAAATGTAAGCATACCAGCGGATTATCAGATGTTTTATATATTAGAGAATGCTAAAGATGATATTCCAATCGGAGAAAATCAATCATAAGACAAATCTGTATGATTGGGAAGAGGGAGATTCCTTCTTCCCTTTATTTTTGCCAATGATAATTATACTCTAAGTGAAATCCGTTTTTACAGTCACTGAGTTGTCACTTAACTTTGCTATAATAAAATTATAAGCAATG
>CAJTYV010000156.1 GCA_910584195.1 uncultured Ruminococcus sp.
CCGGATCTTCCCATTATGAAATCTTCTGAAGATAAACTAAATCGAGAATCGTTTGTAAAAAGCCTTGCCAATGTTATATTGCAATCAGCTTTTCCTACTTCTTTTACTGTGGGTCTGTATGGCGCATGGGGAAGCGGAAAGACTTCATTACTAAATATGGTAATAGAGCAAATAGAACGCAGTAGTACAGATGTGGTCATATTAAGGTTTAATCCCTGGCTCTGTTCTGATCCAAAACAACTTATTACCCAATTCTTTAAACAGTTAGCAAGCGCAATAAAAATGAAAAAACCTACGGCAGATACTGTGTGTGAATTGGTCGATCAATATGCGGATATTTTTGATGCAGCCAGTCTTATCCCATATGCAGGAGCCGCAATTGCAGCAGCCGGTAAAATGTTTACAACCAAGGCAAGAAAGCGCATGAACCGAAAGAGTAACGATATGCAGGGACAAAAAGATGAGATTATCCGCACAATGGTTAAGGAGAATTTAAAAATAATTGTCTCTATAGATGATATTGACCGACTTTCAGAAGAAGAGATTATCGCTGTTTTTCAGTTGGTAAAAGCACTAGCAGATTTCCCAAACGCGGTATATTTACTTGCTTTTGATTATGATGTTGTGGTGCGTGCGCTTGGCACAGTGCAACACGGAGATGGACGAGAATACCTTGAAAAAGTTATACAGGTTCCATTTGAAATACCTGCGCCGAGTATGGAAAGTATTCATGATGCTCTTTTTTCAAAGCTCAATGGGATACTTGGAGATATACCGGATAACCGATGGGACAAAGCAACATGGGCAGAATTATTCCAGTATGGAGTAAAAAATTATATTAAATCCATTCGGGATGTTATTCGATATTCAAATGTATTTTACTTGAAATATCAGCTATTGCAAGGTGAGACCGATCCTGTCGATCTCCTCGGTCTGACGTGTCTTCAAGTATTTGAACCGGCTATCTACTCCACTCTGAATAATTACAAAGATATGCTATGTGGTTCAATTGGCAGTTACTCATATGATCGTCAAAAAATTGATGAAGAGAAAATCAAGAAAGCTGTTAGTCATATTTTCTCAGAGGGGATTGCTGCGAATGAAGAAGCAGCCACAAGTATTCTTGGGATTCTATTTCCAAAAATGGAAGCGGCGTTGGGAAGCACCTATTCTTTTGGTCGCTATTACGATCATAGGAATTTTTTGATCAATTGTAATATTGCTGTTCCGGAATGCTTTGATCGCTATTTTTCCCTCTCTCTTGAAGATGATGCAATTTCAACTGCAACTATGAGAAAACTTATATATGAAGCAAGTGAAAAAGAACTTGTAACATACATTACCCAATTATACCAGGATGGAAAAATTATTCGATTGCTAGAAGAAATTGAAGCGTATGCGAACAAAGGTGATTCGAAAAATATCCCTTCTGAAAGAGCTGCAATTTTAATACGATGTCTTTGCCGGATGTGGAGCTCTTTTGAAGTTGAGGAAAAAGGGTTCTTTACCATTCCATTTGCATGGAGATTACTGTTTTGCGTAGATCCTTTGCTGGAAGCAATTGATATGGTGGAGCGTTTTTCATTTCTGCGAAGCATATTTGAGGATAAAATGGTCGAACCATCAATATTAGCGTTGCTTTTGCAGGATTTTGAAATAACGCATGGGCGCTATACCGATAAGGCTCCGAATGAAGATAAACAAGCGATTTTATTAGACGAGCTTTTAAAACTTGAGTCTGTGTTTAAGTCGCGATGCATCAATGCAATAGATTCAGGTGCGGCTCTGTCACAATATGGAGGGCTAAACTTTTTGTGGATGTTGAGCCAACTTGACGAAGAACTTGTAAAACACATCAAAGAAACGCTTGTTACAGATGATACATCGCTTGCAAAAGTTATCAGCTATTGTACCTCTCGTGGAAAAACAGCAGTCAGGCTAGTTGTAGAAACACGCCAAGTAAATAAGGAAACTCTCAGTGAATTTATTGATGTAGAGGACGCCTATTCGCGTATGAATGTATTTGTAACAACTCATGAATTTTTGATTCTTTTAAAAGAAACCAAGAAGGATGTTGTTGCCTTTCTTATTGCAATGAGAAGAAATAAAGAAACCAGCCAAACAGAAGGCTTCGTTGCAGAAGAGATAATTAACGAGGAACTTCAAAAGATCATCAGTACAATTCAGTCGTAAAGATTTTGTATTAGCTTCATTTGTACTATTTCCATGAGGGTATGAACAGCAATTGTAAGCATAAAGAAATATGTTTGCAATTGTTGTTTTCATATTTTTTTGTCGTGGGCTTGACATACGGGTGTCTAAGGTCATGTACCCGGATATTCTTCACTCCGGCTTT
>CAJTYV010000157.1 GCA_910584195.1 uncultured Ruminococcus sp.
GACTACCGGCTTAGCCGGTAGCCTGCTCTGCCCCTATAAGGGGCTATTACCTGCTTGCGCCCGGAAGGCGCACTGATGGTCTGCCAACTGCACCACATTCTCAGCTGCCCCTTTCAGGGGCTCTTTCAGTGCTTCCTTCTACCGGCGCAGCCCCATAAGGGGCTTGCTGGTTTGCTTTGATTCCCTACTGCCACTCCAAGTGGCTTATTTCTTGTTCTTCTTTACCGGCTCACCCGTAAACGGGCAATGTCGTCAACTTAAGCGTAGCAAAAAATCAAAAAATGCTTGACAGATTAACCAAAATATGATGCCCCGCAATTGATTATAAACTAATTGATTGCGGGGTGCTTATTATGAACAACAACTTATTTGAAACAGTTATAAGAAAAACCAGGCAGCTGATTCATTCTGAAAGATTTATTCACAAACACAGAATCGGGACTGGATTTACCAGAAACAGAAAGTTATCTTTCTCACAGCTCATTTATTTTATTCTGGCATCTGGTAAGAAGTCTATCGGGGTAAATTGGTCCGATATTTCCCATGAATTTCCATCCCTGAACCTTCCGTCTGTTTCCAAACAGGCAATTTCAAAAGCACGGCAGAAAATTTCTTCAAACGCCTGTCTGGAACTGTGCCAGCTATTTTCTAAAATCTTTTACAAATATGATGATGCTTTTTCCTTATGGAATGGATATCATATTTACGCCGTTGATGGTTCTACAATCCAGATACCGCCATCAGAGGAAAATATAAATTTCCGGGGAAGCAATCCTAACCAGTATGGAAAAGATGAGCCTCTCGCATCAGCTTCATTACTATATGATGTAATGAATGACATTATTGTTGACAGCTATATCGGCAAATATCGTCTCAATGAACGGGAGGCTGCAGAAAGACACGTGGATTTTTTTGCTGGTCTTCATTTGTCTGGAAAACACATATTTCTTTTTGACCGCGGCTATCCTTCATATGATCTGTTCTCTAAGCTGATGTCCTATCAACTATTTTTCCTCATGAGGCTGTCCTCTTCTTTTAAAAATCTTATAAATACAGAAAAAGAGGATGTTCTGGTCCGATATCAGCCAAAGGGCAGAAAGCTGTCTCTACAGTTGAGATGTATACATGTCCAGCTTCCTGATGGAAACACGGAGTATCTTGTCACAAATATCACGGATACCGCATTTACGGTAGATACATTCAGGGAATTATATTTTTTAAGATGGGGGGATTGAAGGACGGTACAAAGAAATAAAAGTATCTTTTCAATTAGAATCATTTAGCGGATACAAACCGGAGATCATTAAACAGGATTTCTATTCCACAGTCTTTCTTTCCAATCTCTCAGCACTTATTAAAAATATGGCAGATACACATCTGAAAGCAAATGTGCAAAACAAACATAAGTATCAGGTAAACAGAAATTTCATTATCGGAAGGGTAAAGAGGAATATCATATCCTTTTTAACAAGGAAAAGAAACACCGTATCCGGCATGATCAGCAAAATCATTAAAGAAGCCGTCAGGAACCTTTCCCTGATACGTCCCGGACGGCAATATCCCCGGCATAAGAAATATACCCGTAGAAAATGTTATATGAATGACAAATATTAAGCACAAGCCAGTCCATTGCCAGTAATGCTTTATCTGCTTGCTTCAGAGTAAGTTTATTTTTCATGCGCAAATATTATCTGTTAAGAAAACACAAATATATATCTTTTATAAAAATATTTGTATTATTAGATTCGGTTAATAAAACAGGCTTAAGTTGACGACATTGCCCGTAAACGGGTCGATATACTCTACTAAAGACATCTGGTCGTATTCTAGATCTTCTTTCAACTGATTCTGGATATACGTTTTGATCGCAGCTGTGTTCTTCCCCACAGTATCCACATAATACCCTCTACACCAGAAATGACGGTTCCCATACTTATATTTCAGATTCGCATGCTTCTCAAATATCATGAGGGAACTCTTCCCTTTCAGGTATCCTACAATTTCTGATACCGAGTATTTGGGCGGTATCCTTACCAGCCTGTGGATGTGATCCGTACAGCATTCTGCTTCTATGATCTCTATTCCTTTTCTGCGGCATAACGCTCCCAGTATCTGTCCTACGTCTGTTTTGTATGGGCTAAACTATTTGTTGTGTCCATCTTGGGCACCTCCTGTGTTGTATTTTTGTGGTTTGCAGACCTACTTTTATACTAACACAGGAGTTTCTTTTATCTAAAGATTTGCCCTCCCCCTGCATAGCGAGGCCGCTGAAAAAGTAGATCTCACCGCCTATATTTGGTATAATGTAATTATT
>CAJTYV010000158.1 GCA_910584195.1 uncultured Ruminococcus sp.
CCGGTCTGTAAAGCTTCGACCAATTCATCGGTTTTTTGTAATCAACCATTGTGTGTCCGATATCAAACACAACTGCTTTAAACATAGCTTTCTATACCCTTTCCATTCTGCTATTCTCTTAACCTATCCTCCACATGATTACCTGTTTTACGCAATCCCCTGTAAGTTCCTCCGGTTCAGCACAATGTCATAGCCTTTTCAGACAAGAATGTTTTTTATCTATTTCAAACCCGTTCTTTCTGTAAAAATTCAATGTACTTTCTTTATTCGATCCTGTTTCAAGAAAGACTTTATAGCATCTGTGTTCCCCGGCTATTTCTGATGCTTTCTCCAACAATGCCGATGCATATCCCTTCTTTCTGTAATCTGCATGTGTCACAACATTTTCAATAACCGCAAAGGGTCTGACATTATGTGTTAAGCTTTCTATAATGGCCATTTGTATAGAGGAAACAACTTTTCCCCCTTCTTCTATCACCAGTAAGTACATATTTTCATCTTTCTCAAGCTTATCCAAAAGGCGTTCCCATAAATCCATATCCTGCTCTTCTTTGGGTGGAAAGTGTGTCAGATATTCAAAATATAAAACCTTCAGATCATTTGCGTCTGTCCGTTTTGCCTTCCTGATATACATATTATGCTTTCTCCTCGCAGCTTCTTTTGTGTTCTTTTGTTTATTTGACACTCGCGGCATTCCTCAATTGTCCATGCAGGCATAACTTGTCTCCCGGCATTGTTATTCCACACTTACCTTCTTCGAAACCAATACCATCCATGCCGGGAGCGCTGACATTGGATTCTTAGTCCAATCATTTATGCTTACCAGTTCATCTTGACTTTTTTTGATAAGTTCATCATGTCTAAACCAAAATGACGCATCAACCGCCGGTAACTCTGCAAGTTCATTTATGGATAAACCTGCCATAATGTTTGCGTTTACGATATCCTGCACACGCCAGTGAATATCCGGCATTACATCATGATAAGATTTTATGATTTTAGGTTCACTCCAGGCCTCTCCAGAAAACGGTCTATTAAACGGATGTACATCATACATAAAAGAATATCCTGCATTTTTCAAAACTCTGTTAATGTTCTGGTACATTCCGGTCAAATCATCTATCCAGGAAAGTGTTCCGTTTGAAGTGTACACCAGATCATAGACATTATCTTTTATATGCTCCAGTTCCATTGTATTATCACATACAAACTCTATATCCAGACCTATCCTGTCTGAAATTGTCTTTGCATTTTCCAACTGTCTTTCGCTGATATCCGCCGAAGTTACTTTAGCACCCATAATCGCAAAAGCAAAAGCGGCATGATTATCCCCACTGGACGGCAATAGGATATGCTTTCCGCTTACCTCGCCCATATATTTTTTTATCAGTTCAAATACCGCAGGATGAAACGCGAAAGCGGGATTTTCCTGTAATTTCAAGATTTTTTCATCTGTTCGCAATGACATATACCAATCGGAATCCGATACACTATTCCAGTGATTTTTTACTTTTTTAACATAATCTTTCATACTTTTTGACCTTCCTCCCCCGTTCTTCTCTTAAATCAAATTTCCTCTGTAATCTTGATTCATTTTTTCCCGAAAATGATAGAATATTATAGTCTTTCCCATAGAAATAGTTTCAAAAATCTTACCACATATCTCGGGGATCTTCTGATTTTCTCTGTCACGTATTAACAATGTTATGCAATTCCCCTCTGAAAGATAATCTGCGGTATTGAGGATGTGCCGCTATTTATACTGCGCACCGGTTGAATTTGCAGTACAACTACAGTTTTATCATGCCAAAATATCCATCAGCTCCCGCCAATCATGAATAAGCAGATATTCGAAATCAGGAGTTTCCCTATCGTTTTGATCAGATAAAAAATGGGGTTCATCCTCTGTTCTTCCTTCATATAAAACAGGAAACATTCCGGCACCATTTGCTCATGTGAGATAAAGAAGTAAAAGAAGTGTAAAAAATTTTGCCGTTCCCTGTCCGGCTGACTGCCGGACGGGTCGGGCTTTAGTCGGGCAATTCTACCTTGCCGACAAAAGAGTAATAGATTTCGATTTCCTGTCTGCGGAGCTTCCCCCGGCGTTTCCCGTCAAGGGCTTCCGATTCGTGGATTACGATTTTCTCCACAAACTCCCGTAACAGGGTAGGGGTGAGTTCCTCAAAGCTGGTGTACTTGCGTACCACTTTCATAAACTTTTCAGCGTTTGCCGTGGCTTCCAGCGTCTTGGAAAGCTCGCTCTGCAAGGCGGCGGCTTTCTCTTTCAGTTCCTTTTGCTCGGCTT
>CAJTYV010000159.1 GCA_910584195.1 uncultured Ruminococcus sp.
CGGATTTGTGGTTTCCTATCACCGGACAGCAGGGACACGAAAGCCGGAATATTCATCATTTATTATGGCTTGCTGATTTTCTGTTGCCAAAATGTTGCCACGCATTTATTATAGCAAATACACGCAATTTGGCAACTCATTTTTGAAATGTTACACAGTAAAAATTGTTTCTCCTTAGTCACCCTTATTACATGGTGCTAGCACCATGTTTATTATACCGCTAAGGGAAAACATCTGCTTATCCTAAGCATTTGCAACGCAAATTTCAAGCTCTCGAATTTTATCTCCTACATCTTCAGGACAATGAGCATCGGATGATGTGATAATTTTTATATTTTTCTTCTTCAAAACATGGAGTAATTCTTTATCCATTCCCAAAGAAGCAGTTTTTGAACATCTTCGAGCCACACCACTATTCTGATCTGCATACATATTACTATTTGAAAGTTCCTTTGCTAAACTTTCATAGTAACCCAAGAGTGAAAATGACGGTCTATGACCAAATAGTTTTATTGCATCTGGATGACCAATGCCATCAAATAGTTTACTTTTTGCCAAGGAAATAGAGTCTTCAAAATATCTATGATATATCGTATCTACATCAATTCCAATCCAATGTTCAGGCTTATGATCAAATGCAAATTTATCAACAAAGTGAATGCTGCCTAGCAAAAAATCAAACCCCTTGTCTTTCGTCAGCTCTCCAATAAATGTCTCATACTCTTTGAAGTAACATATTTCAAGTCCAAATTTTATCTTAACAGGATATTTTTGATTTCTTACTTTTTCAATAAGTTCATAATACTCCGGCATCTTATGCTTTCCTGCACTTCTTTGAAACCAATTATCCACATATTTACTGTATGCGCATACTGAACCATACATAGACATAAACTCTTCAAATATATAACAATGTTCAAGTAACCGAATTTCATCAATTTCCATTTCAACTGCCTTGTTTACGAATTGTTCAATCCATTCTAACGAATAATCCCCACGCTCAATATGAATATGACCATCAATCATTTTTAACCTCCGTATAATCAGCTAAATTTTGGTTTATTTTTTTGATTATACCACTTTTATTCCCTATTTACCACAAAAATACAGGGCACAGCAACCGCCATACCCCACATTTCTTATCGTTCCAACGACTTCTCAATCTTCCACTTCTGCCCTTTCAACTCATTCTGTTTTTCGTACAGATTATTGCGTTCTTTGCACAATTCTTTCATGCGCTCCAACTGCGCCCGTACTCCCTCCCGGCAATCCGGCTCTATCTTCTTATATTCCCCGGTCAGATTGCGGATTGTATTATTATTTTCTTTTATCTGCTCCGACAAACATACCCAGTCTATCAGATTTTGCACTTCCTTGTCTGTTTCGTAAAGGTCTGTATCTGCCACAATTTTAGCGCACAGCCGTATCATAACTTTTTTCTCCATATCGGTCATATCCTATCAATCCCCTTTCCTATCGGCTCATTTCAAAGGCACGTTTCGGGCGTTTCTTTGCCATTTCTGACTGCTCTAATGCCTTTGACTGCTCTACTATCGACTGTACCTGTTCCCTGCCTAAATGACGCTCCAAACGCCCCAAATTAGACGCTTTTTCCTGCAATCGGTCTATGATATTGCTCTGCTCCATGACCTTATCTGTCAAGCGGCTAATCTGCTTTTGTTGTCCGTCCACTTTGGCAGTCAGCTTCCTGCCCTGCTCCGTAAGCTGTACGCATTTGATAGTTAGATTTTTAACGACCTCTTTCAATCTCTCCACAAGCGGAAGTGCTTTTTTATCCCGATAATTCTTTGCGCTCATCAATGCCCCCGGCTCTGCCAACTGCCATTTCACATCTTCATCATAGGCGTGTATATTGCGCTCCATGACTTCCTTTGACTGTACCATTTTATTTATTTCCTGCTGTAACTTTTTCTGCTGTTTCTCCAACTTTTCATTTTCAGATAACAGTTTTTCTTTATCTCCTGCCAGTGTTTCCGTCTGCTCTTTCAGAAGATGATTTGCAGTAGTAAGTTTCGATACTTCCTGCCGGATCGTTTCCCCCTCTTTCCGTATCTGTTCCGTTTCCTGTTCTGCCGCTATCTGCTGATGAAGAATATCGGATAATTCCTCCTTACTGCCGGAAATGGTCTGTTCCAGTTCCGCAACCTTTTTCTGCCGTTCCTGCTTCTCAAAATCGAGTACAGACAAATGCTTGTTATGTGTACCTAACTGTTTCCACTGTACCCCATACCGCCCCATGACTTTAGAAAGTTCCTGCTTCTCCGCTTCAATCCATTCATTCCAT
>CAJTYV010000160.1 GCA_910584195.1 uncultured Ruminococcus sp.
TGTTCAATAGTATAGGTGGTATCATTGGTACTATTATTACTGTTGGAACTTTAACTTTTGGAATTGGTTGGAAAATTGGAAGTTGGAGAACAGAAAATGAGTATGAAAATAAAATTCGCGATTTGCAATATGAAAAGTTGCGCTTAGAAGTAGAATTTCAAAATAAACTTCAAGAAGAAAAAAATAAATGGGTAAATGAACAGGAGCAAAAGGTTACTTTGCAGGAAATCAGTTTGTTTATCAAAAATTTTAATGATTATCAAAAAGAAAAGAAATGAAAACTATTCAAAAGCTATACATTATTATTGTTGTCGTTATTGCTATAAGTTCTATTATTTCATCTGTTTTCTTGTATCAAGATAATACTCGTCTTAAACAAGATGTTGAAAAGAGAGAAATTTTGTTAACATCAGCATTAAATCAAGATTCAACTTGGAGGGTAAAGCAAGACAGTATAATTAAAACAGTTGAAAAAACATTCTTCTTTTATGCGGGTGATAAAAAAATGAATGGTGATGAGTTTATTCGATATGTTAATGATTTATTTGCAAAATACGAAAGTACTATGGATTCATTACAATATTATAAACAATACTATATCATGACTAAAGATGTATTTAAACCTAATTTTAGAGCTGAAATAGATTCTTCTGCTAATATGATAAAGTATTCTATAAAATATGATGCTTCAAATATTGTAGATAATGAAGAGATAAAGCAATTTGCAACAGACAGTAAAATATTGAAATCAGTATTAGAACGCTATAATATTGTAGTGAAAGATTTAGGTAATGGCTATGTGACATTTGAATCTCCACAAATAGATTCAGCTTTGATTCTTTTGCCCTACCATAGGAAAGAGCTAGAGTATATTCCTGAAAAAAAATGTTGGGTTATAACTAGAACTGAAATCTCAACTTCAAAATCAAAAAAATAGTATCCAGTATTTAAGAGGAAATATCCAGTAGTCTTAGCTTTATACAACAAGGCTACTGGATAATTGGTGCTAAATAGAAAGTTGCTTTTCAACCTCTTGCATATCTTTTAAAATAGTTTGGTCTAATACCTTTGCATAGTGTTGTGTCATTCGGGTGGACGAATGCCCCAGCATTTTAGCCACGTTCGGCAGTGACACGTTGTTAGCCAGCGCAATGACCGAAGCGAAACTGTGTCGGGCTGTGTGCGTGGTCAGGTTCTTTTTAATACCGCACAGGTCGGCAATCTCTTTCAGGTAGCTGTTCATCTTCTGATTGCAGGGAACGGGCAACAAAGTTCCTTTATCCATGCAGTAGGGGTTATCCTTATACTTTTCAAGTATCTGTTTGGGAATGCTCAAAAGCGGGATGTTACAGAGGTTGTTTGTCTTTTCACGGGGTTTCACTATCCACAGGTTGCCGTTGCTGTCCTCTGAAACGTGTTCGGGGCGCAAGTTATACACGTCTATGAATGCCAGCCCGGTATATACGCAGAAGATAAAAACATCCCGTACCAGTTCCAGCCGTTCAATCCTGAACTCTTTCTGCCATATCCGGTTTATCTCGGCTTGGCTTAGGAACTGTTTGTTTACCTCCACCTCGTGAAACTTGATTCCGGCAAACGGGTTCTTTGTCAGCCACTCGTTGGCAATGGCAAGGTTTATCACTTTCTTAAAACATTTCATGTACCGGATAACGGTATTCTGTGCGCAATGCTTCTCCGTCTTTAGGTATAAATCGAATTTGCGTACCAGTTCCCCGTTTACCTCACGCAGTAACATATCATCTACCTTGTAATCCCGTTTAACCAGTTCCATGAGGTATTTAAGGCAATTGTCGTAACGTCTTACGGTGATGTCGGCATAGTCCGTCCCGATTAGCTTCCGGCAGTTGTCGTTATGTTCCTTGAATACATTATACAATGTCTTGAAAGTCTCGTCCTTTCCCTGATAGCGGTTCACTATGGCACGTGCGGAGATAATCTTTCCCTCCAGTTCCAAGTCTTGGTAAATCTGATAGAATTTCACACGCAGGGCGTCAATGTAATGGTTTAGTTCCACGGAATTGCGGTCTTTGCCTGTCGATTTCTCTTTTTCCTGTGACCAAAGTGGGACTTTGATACTCCGTTTTAGTTGAAGTTCCACGTATAGGCGGTCATAAGTGACACGCACACGCACGGGTGCTTCCCCGTTTTTTAACAGTTTGCTACGCTTGATGAAGAACAACACGCTGAATCTTTTTCTTTCCATACGGCTC
>CAJTYV010000161.1 GCA_910584195.1 uncultured Ruminococcus sp.
GATAATTATATTATACCAAATATAGGCGGTGGTATCTACTTTTTCAGCGGCCTCTGTGGGAGAAAGGGGGGGGACATCAAATCCAAAGATGATGTAATAAAAACGGCGAAACTTTACTTTTCCAGATGGAAAATCGAAGAATATTTCCGTTGCAAAAAGCAACTGTTCCAGTTTGAAAACTTTAGGGTACGGAAGCTGAAAGCGATCAATTCATTAAATTTTTATCTCACCTTGTGCATGGCATTTGGTTCCGGACAAAGCGCCCTGCATACCGTCAATTCTGCCTTAAGCCGGCTGTTTGAATAGATAAAAGAATATGTCTCCCAAAGTCCGATTCCGGCGGGGCTTATTAAAGTACCTCTATTTACAGAACTGCCATTCTATATTTTTCAAAAAAGTGGCAGATTGGTACTTTGGGAGATTATATTCATTTTGGAATTACAGTTTGCGGAAACTCAAGGCATACTGACGTATTTTCAAAATGCCAAAATATATCAGATATTGGTAAAAAGGGGGGGGAAGAAAAAGAGAGTGCCGGAACACTCTTCCTAACGGCTTTGAAGTTTCAACTCGCTTTTGAGTGCCGCCGTCAATATTGCAGAAAAATTCACTCCTGCCTTTTCAGCTTCAAAATTCAGCCATGACGGTATTGTGCAGTTTTTCTTAACCGTCCTCATATCGTTTTTTCTGCGGTACTCTCCGAAATCCACGTCCACAAGCGTTACAATATCCGTCGAATCAGCCTTTACCTCAGATACTGCTGTTGGCTCTGGCAAAGACTCCCCATCGTCTTCCATATCAATGCCGACAACCCCTATTGCGTCCCTTGCCATTTCAATAGCTTCCGTCAGCGTGTTCCCCTCGGTATTTATATCGAAATCAGGAACATACACCACATAACCTACCTTATCAGGCACTAAAATAATTGGATAAGAATTTTTCATATTAAAACACCTCCTAAATTCTTGTGGGCTTACTTCAGCCCACACCTTTTGATAATTGACTTTGCAAGGTTTTCTTTTATCTCTTTGTGCCTTGGAACGCTCTCGCGCTCTGTGCCTTTTATATAAACTATGCGGAAAAACATCAGATTTCGGATATCAAAGCGTCCCTGCAGAAAATCATAGACGCATATAATAAAGAAGCGCCTGCGTATAAAAAAGTTGTAAAATTAAACGTTCGCGAGAAGGAGTTTGAAAAGACGGCAGCGCGTAAAATTAAGAGATATTAGAATACGAAAGTTGGAATAAAAAGCAGCAGCTTTGGGGTTTTCTTATTGTCTGGTTGTCATTACTGTTTATCCTTTTGCAAACGGGATAGTAAACCTCACCTGCCGCAATAGCAATCAAAAAGAGATGCTTACATCAAACCCTGAGAAAGTGTAATCAAATTTCAAATTATACAAAAAAACAGGAATCCTTGTATTTCAAGGATTCCTATATATTTATGAATGAGACATCGGGGGCTCGAACCCCGGACAACTTGATTAAAAGTCAAGTGCTCTACCACCTGAGCTAATGTCCCATATATAAATTCTTTTACCGGGCGTTTACTATAAGATAGCCACACGGTAAAGAGCTAAAACTGGGCTAACCAGATTCGAACTGGTGAATGCAGGAGTCAAAGTCCTGTGCCTTACCGCTTGGCGATAGCCCAAAAAACTTGTACCTCTGCCGCCGCAAAAGTGAAGGTGGATACAGGGATTCGAACCCTGGGCCTCCAGAGCCACAATCTGGCGCGCTAACCAACTGCGCTATACCCACCGTAAAACAGTACCCAAAGGGTATTTCTTTTTGCAAAGAAAACGTGCTCGAAGGGATTCGAACCCCCGACCCACGGCTTAGAAGGCCGTTGCTCTATCCAGCTGAGCTACGAACACACAGCCTTTGTTAAGGCTAAGCGGGTGATGGGAATCGAACCCACGTATCTAGCTTGGAAGGCTAGTGTTCTACCATTGAACTACACCCGCGTACTCGGGGTGACAGGATTCGAACCTGCGGCCTCCTGGTCCCAAACCAGGCGCTCTAGCCAAGCTGAGCCACACCCCGTGGATAATCACTTTCCGCTCATGGATTATCACAACGCAAGAAAGATTATATCCAAAAATATACAGATTGTCAACCTTTTTTTATAAATCTGTAATATTTTTTGTAACAGTTCAGCCATGCGATTGACCTAACGGGTATTACACCGGCTAAA
>CAJTYV010000162.1 GCA_910584195.1 uncultured Ruminococcus sp.
CACGTTCTCTTTGTGTTTCCACCCAATTTTCAACATATCCGCAATCACAGCAGACATAGCGTATAACCGGGATTTTTTTCATCAATGTAAAGGTCGAAGTATAAATATTGTTCCCGCTGGCATGGCGGTTTTGGTTATCGGGAACACGGACAATATTTTGTGAGCTGCATTTAGGGCAGCGTTTTGTATTTTTCATGGTATTATATCCTCCTTACGACAAGTGATAAGCTTAAAACTTCAGCTATGACAATGCAGAGCAAAACCCATATACTTATAGACCACATACCGATAAGCCCTGCAACCAAAAACATAATCAACGGTACAATATACTTTCGTGGGTGGTGCCATAAATCATTTTCAATCTTCCAGTTACGGACGGGACAAAACCACTCCAACAGGACAGACAAGATTGCACTTTGCAGCGCGATTATAAGCGCAGTAATGATTTCTGTACTATTTACGCCTCTTTTGCCTATTTGCCAGCTAATCAGATAAACGCTATTTACCGCCATATTGACAGAAAAGATAAAAAAGCAATAATTCGTGCAAAAGCGTTTTGCCTGTCCCGGTAGTGTTCGGACTGCCTGCTCTAAACCAGGATCACAGGAAAGCAATATACAGATTGGGGTATTCAGGCATAGAACGGCAAACCCCAGCGGCATAACATTTACTCCCTCAAATTGCCCTAATATGAATGGCATAACACCAGCGATTACGCATAATCCGGCAGTATTCAAAAGATAGTTTTTGTTTGTTATCAGATAACGCAGCAAATATAAAAATATGCTTCCTGTCCCTTTTGTGTGTTTGATTAGAAGTTTTGCTGATACTGGGTGATAGAAAACGTAAGCGTCTGCTTTCAGTAACCTTAAAAATGAAATGAGCATACTTGTAAACGCAATAAAACAAATAATCACCGTTTCCCGCACAAGGAATATTGGCGCGAAAATCGCTCCACCCCATAAAATGAAAACAGGCAGAAACATTTTTCTCTTTTTCATGGTATACCATACAGCAGCCGAAAAACAGCTATTACAGGCACAGATCAAAGATACAGCAATTTGCAGCACACTCCATTCATGTACGGCAAAGAACAAAGCCATTACAAGGAATGTTTTGGTAATCAATGTATAGCTTGTAAATGCCAGCACAAGTGAAAACGTCATTTCCCTGTTCCGAAATGGCAGCATAAACAGCCCGGTCATACGGTCTGCATTTCCCGAAGAATTAAGAGTCTGCCACATGATACCCATTGAAAAAGCCGTAGCTGTCAACAAGAGAATAGACGGTGCAATCTCTATTTCAATTCCTGCGGTATGGATAGCAAGAAACAGGATAATGCAAGCAATAGGGCTTTTTACAGCACGTTCATACTTTGCGCCGAAAAGCTGTTCCCCGAGGTTTTGAAAAATAATCATTCTTTTAATACCTCCCGTATCTTCTCTGCTTTGATTTCCTGTCCGGCAAAACATCTTTTTATCTGCCCCTGTTCTAATACCGCTACCCGGTCAGACGTAAGGCAGATACTTTCAAGAATATGGGACGAAAAAAGGATTGTTCCGTATTGCCGGAAGCTTTCGATCTGCTGGTACAGGTATTCGGTACTCTGAAAATCAAGTCCATTCACAGGCTCGTCCAGTATGAGCAGTTTGGGCTTCAAAGCAAAAGCTGTAATTAAATAAGCCTTTTTCAGATTGCCCGTTGACAGTTCTTTCAGCAAAACATCAGTGTATTCTTCAAAGTGAAAACCATGTATCAATTCATTAATATCAGATAACTTCCTGCCGTAAGACGCTGCCACATAGGAAGCATACTCGCGGAACGTAAAAAACTGAAATGAATGATCTTCGGCAAAAACAACATACCGTTCTTCCTTAAATTCCCGGTCACGGAATAGAAGCGGTTTTCCCTGCCACCAAGCAGCTTTCACATGAAAAGTGTTAAGCAGTCCGGAAAGCGTTTTGATAAAAGTGGTCTTGCCCGCTCCGTTCAATCCAATCAGTCCTATCACTTCATTCGTTCCCAGCTCCATAGATAATTTTTCAAGAACAGGTTTTCCCGGCGTATACCACACATTCAAATCATTAAGGACAAGCATTTTCCCGTTGTTCATTATGTTACCCCCGTTTGTCTTTGATAATCTCTCGGAATCTTTAAGCCAATAAACACAAGGCTTTCAGATGCCTTTT
>CAJTYV010000163.1 GCA_910584195.1 uncultured Ruminococcus sp.
AACAGCGACAGCGTATAAGCCGCACCAAGCAACGCTGTATCCTCGCTCCAGCCTCCTGCCATACAACTCACAATCGCCAAGATGAGAAGCACAAGCCATGCTATCCAAAATTGTTTATCGGTCAGTTTCATTATTCAATGTGCAAGTGATTATATTAGTCGGTTCTATTGACAAACCGGTATAATTAGACCTTATTAGTTCATCTGTCAACCTTTCAGAAATAAAGATTGTACTGTCGAATGGAAATGGGAAAAACAGATCCAAAATCGTGTTTTTATCGCGTAGCGCAAGTGAATCAAATGTTACACCAAAAGCCCCGGTCTTATCCTTTAATTTTAATTGCTGATATTGACTGAATGATTCCAATGATATAGGCTCTTGCGGGATAGTCCATTCTGTCCGAACAAAAGATGATTTATCATAATCTATCGAATCGACAAATGACGGCCCATATAAATGCACCCACAAATATTCCCTAACATCTTTATTGGTTTCTACTGTCACCGAAAAAATCTGATGTGGCATGACATTGAAATGCCTGATGCTTTCATATAATTCAGGAGATATAAGCATATCACAACCCGGTCCGGCTGTTGTTGAGAGAAAGTCAGATATTACTGCACCTCTCCTTAATTTGAACCTCAAATCAGGATTACATGGTAAATTATTCCACGGACTTATTTGAGACGCAGCGAAAGACCTTAGGCATTCCACCTGTGGATATTTCTTGCCTGTTTCTAAATCGTGTGATAGCTTATAGAATTTCATTGAAGTACTATAAAATAAAAAAGGCTTTTATATGGGGCGCTTCATACTTTCTCAATGATCATACTTTGTGAACCGTCTTCCAATGAATTGTATTCATCCAAATGTATATGTGTGCCGGGAGGCACATCTGCCTGCGCTAAATTGAGGAGATGACTTGCCATTGATAACAATCCTTCCCGATTAGCGGATATAGTTACTTCGCTATTATCGCTTGAAACCTTTATCGAAAACCCCGGATGCCAACAGAGTTGCAACCCAATGTTTCTATCATATTTCGGCACATCTATTTCCATGACGTCTGCAATTATTTTGTTGGAAAAGTCTGCTCCATAACGCTGATTATTTCGTACAGTCGAGGGAAATAGTCCATTATATTTGGCTCATGTCTATCAGCCATTTTGTGGACTTGCGCCAAGACCAAATCTTTGACTGCCGGATAATCTTCAGGCGATTCAATACGTGTTAGTGTAAGATACTTGAACGCCCAGTCTGCACCGACATCGGGTAATGCTCGCTTACCCTCTAATCTGGGTATAATCTCGTGTTCAAACATATCGCGCAATGACGTGTATGATTGAAATACTATGCCGGAACAGTCGGCAAGTGTGCCACAGAGTTTTGAGTATTCACACTCCAGATTGGCTTCTGAAATCATAAACTTATCCTGCCTGCCAAGCATATCTCCTGTAAATCCGACAGAAGGATTATCCTGTTGGTCTTGCGGTGATTTTACATTATACGGCTCAAACCATTTCAATAGAACATCAAAACGAACCATATAGATAGGATAGATGATAAGCACTCCCTCCTTACTCCAATGGTCTAATTCGATATGCCGTCGCAAACCACCTTCTTGTTTGATGAAAGAGGAATCACGTTTACGGAACTTAAAGCCTTTGAGAAAAGGCTCTGTCTTTAGCCGCTCAACTATGGTTAAAAATAATTCTTTGTTTGTCATATCACTTTCCTTTCACCGCTGTCAATCTTTATAATCTTATTTGTGGAGCCGTCGACTTCCATATACAGGATGTCGGTCACGTCATCATCGTTGGGCTTAGGTTTGAACTTTACCTCGAATGAATACTTTTCCAGAGGAAGTCCTGTGAAGCCGTCTTGAGGTTCTATCTGCATTGTCTTATAAGCGTGCCGAAAGTCGGTGTTATCCAAAACAATCGGGAAAGTCGCCGCAGATAGTTCTTCGGCAAGCTCTTTGGTGCAATATTGCCAATACAGTCTTTTCAAGTCTGCCTGTGACGCGCTTACTGCTCTTTCGTTCAGATACAGAGCCATGAAGTCTGCCACTACATAAAAGCCATCAACGCCCATATATACATCAATGACAATGATATTTGATGTGCCGTCGGG
>CAJTYV010000164.1 GCA_910584195.1 uncultured Ruminococcus sp.
GGGGTAAAGAGGGGTAAAAGTCATCAAAGTATAACAGCGGCACAGGCGGCTATTTTCAAATG
The DNA here is from genome assembly GCA_910584195.1 of uncultured Ruminococcus sp. Lineage (GTDB taxonomy): Bacteria > Bacillota > Clostridia > Oscillospirales > Ruminococcaceae > Ruminococcus. The sequence continues at coordinate 63 of CAJTYV010000164.1, forward strand.
ATGCCATAGGAATTTGGGTACTTGCAGGCAAAAGTATTGAAGAATGGCTTAAAATCAAGGTTTTTTAGGCTTGGTGGGGTTCATCACGGTGGGTGGTGGGCCCCAATTTTTGTGTTTTTTAACGCCGCTGAAAAGATGGCGATAGGGGGAAAAATCGTACTATCAGGCAAAAGTATACTTTCACGCAAAAGTCAGGGGTTTCCGTGATAGTATAAAACGGAAAGGTAAAAAGGAGTAGGATATTGGCGGTTTTGGCTGAAAGGTGTATTAGCATGACGGAAAATGCTGTTGAAAAACGGGGGATATGATACAAACACGGAAACGGTTCGGAGTTTTCGTGTGTGTATGAAGTTTCGCCTGTTTGTTTAAAGAATTTGCAATTTTTTTAGTCCAACAAATTGATTTTTCGTCCAAAAAGACTTATAATTGGATGAAAAAGAATGACATTGGACGAAGGGAGATAATATGAGAACATTTGATTATATTCGCCTTGCAGACCAAACATGGGATATGGATATACTTAATCTTGTCGCAAAGATACATGAATATAAGGGACGTCAGGACTTATATATCAGGCAAAAGCCTGTTGAACTTGAACGTTTGGTTGAGATTGCAAAAATCCAAAGTACAGAGGCATCCAATAAAATAGAAGGGATTGTTACGACAAGTACTCGGATGAAGCAGTTGTTTGAAGAAAAGACGATGCCCCGTAATAGGGAAGAAGATGAGATTATGGGGTACAGAGATGTACTTAATACAATTCACGAAAGCAATGAGTACATTCCGATCAGACCATCATATATACTACAGTTACACAGGGATCTTTTGAAAAGAGCGGGATTTTCGTACGGCGGGAGTTTTAAGAGTGTACAGAACTATATTAATGAAACAAAGCCGGATGGAACAGTGGCCACAAGGTTTACGCCAATCGCCCCATACGATACACCAGATGCAGTGGAGCGGTTATGTACGGCTTATGAGCAGGCAATTGCGAGTGAGAAGGTGGATTCCCTCATATTGATTCCTGTTTTTATATGTGATTTTTTGTGCATTCACCCTTTTAATGACGGAAATGGAAGAATGAGCCGCTTGCTTACTCTGCTTCTTTTATATAAGAATGGGTATAGTGTTGGTAAATATATAAGTATTGAGAGGCAAATTGAGAAAACAAAAGACAGGTATTATGATGTCCTTGAAACTTCGGATATAGGATGGCATGAGGGAAAAAACGACCCGACACCATTTATACGTTATATGCTTACGGTCATTTTGGCATGTTACACCAGATTTGAAGAACGTGTAGGAATCATAGCGGGAAAGGGAAATACCAGTAATGCTTATGATATTGTAAAAAAATATGCAGAAGAAAAAGTCGGGAAATTTACAGGTGCAGAAGTTGTTGCACACTGTCCAAGCATAGGGAGATCATCAACTCTAGCGGCGTTAAAGAAACTGGTGGATGAAGGAAGTATTATTCGGTATGGGAGTGGCAGAAGCACCTATTATGTAAAGACTGACAGACAGTAAGTTAAATTGATGCCATAGGATTTTTGGTACTAACAGGCGAAAGTATTGAAGAATGGCTTAAAATCAAGGGTTTTAAGGCTTAGTGGGGTTCATCACGGTGGGTGGTGGGCCTCTATTTTTGTGTTTTTGGACGCCGCTGGTAGGATGGCGATTGGGGCAAAATTATACTATCACGCAAAAGTCGGGAGTTTCCGTGATAGTATACAGAAAAATTGAAAAATGACGGTGCTTTTTATATTTTTTTGAACTAAAATAAAAAAAGTATTTTTCTCTGCAACCAAATCTGAATTTTTACGGGATATACAATGAAGGGCATGACAGCCAGGGAGGTGAGTGAGACCATGCAGGATGACAGAATTGTTGAATTATACTGGGAACGCAGTGAGGCGGCAATCCGGCACACAGACCAGAAATATGGACGTTACTTAATGAAATTATCGTATAACATTCTCGCTGATTGGGAGGACAGCAAAGAGAGCGTAA
>CAJTYV010000165.1 GCA_910584195.1 uncultured Ruminococcus sp.
AGGATGAAACGGAGATAAGGAAATGCCGCTGCTTGGGTTTTATCCATGCAACGGCATTGTGGTATTTCTGATTCAATTTTCAAGCGCACTGGCAGGAGATTACAGCAGTCTGCTAATCAGATTAACTGCTGTGACTGCATAAACAAAAATTGCTACTCCGCCAAAAATGACAGCATCCCTTTTAGAACCCTTATCATAACATTCTTTCGCATTTGATAACATAACTAATCCCATAAACACAAACATAATAGGCAACGTTATATCGTAAGGTAGCAATTTCATCAATCCAATAGAACCAAAAGCAACTGTCAAAATCGAAAATACTATTTTCCAAATATGCATATCTATTCCCTCCTAAGCTTCGACTTTTTCAGTTCTACAAATTTGAATTTCTATTTGTGTTGCCATGTCATTACATAATCTTTTTCTCCGGTAGCCTCATCTAAGCCACTATGCTGAATCTCAAATCCTTCTCTCTTATAAAAAGATATTGCCCGTGCGTTCTTTTGGTATACGTTCAAGTACAACTTATTCCTTTTATCCTTTGCATACTATCGAGTAGCTCCTCTATAATTTTCGATGCTTGAATTGCTTCTTTCGGTATTTCTTTGTTATTCATATTCTCGACTGCGAGCTCCTTTCGCGCAAACTTTCTGGGCATCCCGACACATATCTCGAGACCTTTATGGATGTAATTGGGGATGATTCCTTGGACTTATCCCGTACATTTAAATTAAAACTGGTTTATTTTAGAAGATTTTACTGCTTTCAAAAAATCCTCAGGTGCTTCTGCAAATTGCAGCTTTTCAAAATCTTTTTGCGGCATATGTTCTTTTAGAATGGTTAAACATTCCTCCAAATCATTTTTTCTATATCCGATTATTGGGTCTGTTAAAAAAGCAAATCCAAAATCAGAATACAATTTTATTGCACGAAAGCTGGATGGTTGTGTATGAAGAAATACCGGATAGTCATTCTCTTTAATACTTCTCATAACAATGGAAAGTAAAGCTCTACCAATGCCTGATCCTTCATAGTTTTTCCGGACTTTAAACCAATGTATTGTAGAAATTTTTTCATATGCCTTCCACGCAAAGCACGTCCCTATAGGAGTATCATTTTTATCACAAACAAATAAACACTTCTGAAAAAATAAATCTTCTTTACTTCCGTATACATCATTAAAGTATTCCGTCATAAACCCATTATATTCTTTGGCAGATTTCACATCGTCAAACGGCATCTCTTTCCATATATCCAGTTCATCTCTTCTACATGTTCTAACATGATACTCATCTGACAACTCAGAAATGGCATTGGAATTTAATGCTTTGCACATCATAAAAAGATTTTTTTCAGGAATCCCATTTTCTAAATTCAAACTAGCTCGTTCCATGATTTTCTGTATTATGGACGTTTTGGCGTCCGCATAGTGTTGAACATGCCTCCATTTATTCTTTGCCAAGTTTCGCTTAACTTGTGCATATTTGTCTCGATCAGCATCATTAGTCCGCAACCAATCTCGAAAACGTAACATTCTATCAATCTCTGATGTGCCCGAACTGAACACATGCAGATTGATGTCGGTATCGGGTCCTTTGAACAGGCGGTGTTCGAACCACTCGGGTTCCCGAATCCGCAATATATAGCCAGCTGATTCCAATGCCGGAACATAGGATAGCTCGTCGGCAGAGTCCTTCACAACCAGCAGCATATCAATTATTGGTTTGGCACAAAGCCCCGGTACCGAGGTCGAGCCTACATGTTCAATCTGCAAGGCTTTGTTGCCGAGTACTGAACGAATCCGGTTCGCTTCCTGTTCAAACAAATCAGACCAACTCGGATCGTATTCGACAAGAGTAATCGGTGCATTGTGCGGCTTAAGTTCAGCAACCATGTTTTTTTGCAGCTCTTCATCACTCCTTGGTGTGGAGTTATTTTCAGATAGCATCATATCGCACTCCTTTGCTGTTTATGTTGCGGGTGTTTCAATTTTATCTTTTCTCTTTTTTGTTGGCCGATACAATCAGCATCATGGGACGGCGCATTTCATCCTGCATCCCCGGAATAT
>CAJTYV010000166.1 GCA_910584195.1 uncultured Ruminococcus sp.
CGGTTTACGTCTTTTTTCTGAAAGGTTTGGATTTTATTTAAGTTTGGATAACGGACAAAATCCAAACATTTGGATTTTATTCGCCACAGCCATGCCTCATTATTGATTTCCAAATTGGGAGCGCAGCCGAATCTAGTGGCAGAGCGTTTGGGACATGAAAAGATACAAACTACACTTTCAACATATTCACATCTGTATCCAAATCAGTCCCGTGATTTGGCTGATCAATTAAATGGATTGATAGAAGGTGCTGACGAAGAGGAAGGAGATTAGGCAATACCGGGAATACATAAAGATACGACTATAGCCTTTCGTCCCAGTGCATGGGCAAGGGCAATAATAGAGCAGAGGGCTGCATTGAGTGGGCTATATAAGAAAGATTTTATTGCAAGGAGTTGCGTATACTCTAATATTGTTGTAGTTGGCAAAAAAGAGAATATACAGAGAATAGTAGATTCATTGCAGGAAATGCAGATGGTAATGAGGGATATTGCTGGACAGATACAGTCAGGTGGTCTTTCTCTTTCCGGAGAAAGCTATCAGGAGTTAAAAAGGGATTTTCTGGCACTTGTGGTAACAATTGTTGATATAATGGATGGTGCGGCATATCTGTTTGATAAAGAACCTCCGGTAAATCGGAGAAACTGGAAAGCCGAACTGGAGTTAGAACAATACCGCCATGTGTTGGAACTTAATAATGGAAAGGCAGATGAGATTGAAAAAGAAACAGACTCGTGATATGATATTTAATGAGAAGGCAGGTGATGTGATGGATACAGAATATCAGAAAATATTAAAAAGAAAAGAGACCCTGAAAGCAATAGGAGAACTGTGTCTTTTGGACGATAATCTGATGACGCTTGTGTTTGACAGAAATATTGAGGCCACGGAACTGTTGCTGAATGTTATCCTTCAGCGAAATGATTTAAAGGTACTGGAGGTGGTTGGACAGCGGGAATATAAAAACCCAATGTCCGGAGGGCGTTCTATCACCATAGATATTTATGCGATGGATGGGAATGATAAGGTCTATGATGTGGAGGTCCAGCGTGCGTCAGAAGGAGCGGATTCACACAGGGCGAGGTTCCATAGCAGCATGATTGATACGAAAATGTTGAAAGCAGGTCAGGAATTTAAAGAAATCCATGATTCCTATGTGATATTCATAACGGCAAGTGATGTCATAGGTGCAGGACATTCATTATATCATGTCAATAGGATGATTGAAGAGACAGGCACATATTTTGGAGATGGTTCCCATATCATATACGTGAATGGCAGCTATAAAAATGACAATGATCCTATTGGAAAATTGATGCATGATTTTAGGTGTTTGAATTCTGCTGATATGTTCTATCCAATATTGGCAAGTCAAGTAAAGTATTTTAAGGAGACGGAAGGAGGTCAGGAAATTATGTGTCAAATATTTGAGGATTTAGCGGAGAAGAGGGTTACGGAGGAAAAGAGGGCATCTGCTCGTCGCATGATTGCGAGAGGAAAAATGACTCTTGAGGAAATTGCAGAGGATACAGACTTATCCTTAGAAGAGGTAAAGGAGCTGGCCGGATTGCAACTGGCATAAAGCATGAAAAAGTTTCTGGTTCTATTCTGCCCTATTGGTTCTGCTCTGGTTCTAAAAATGTATGAAACGATATGGAAACAGTGCATTTAGACAGACTTGAGAAATAAATAAGGGCAGAAAAAACCAGAGTATAGGGCATGAGACTGTCATATGAATCGAGCAACAGTAGTCTGGTGATGGAATTGAATAGCAGTTCATTTGAAACATTGGTAAATGCTGTATTTCACAAATCGTATCGTGAGCCGGAGCCAGTGGAAATTCGTATATATGTGGACAGCATTCAGATACTTAATTATCCCGGACTTGCGAAATGGATTAATCTTGATCGTTTTGTATCAGGTAAAGTGAAAGGAAGGAAATATCGTAACAGAAGAATCGGAGAATTATTTAAGGAGATTGACTTATCTGAAAAAAAGGGAACAGGTATTCCTAAAA
>CAJTYV010000167.1 GCA_910584195.1 uncultured Ruminococcus sp.
CAACCCCATTTCGGATCTTGTAAATAATCAGTTACAAATCTATTATATCATATTTGGGGGTGTTCATCATCAAAAAGTTATTATACTTAACAAAGACCAAAGGGCTATCTCGCCCCTCGGTCTTTTCCCTTAAGAGTCCCTTGTTGTTGGTAATCTGCGGTTTTCTTTGGCGGATTCCTCAACCGCTCAAGCACACTTTCCTTATCTTTTTTTTGATTATCATCCCCATAAGTTTTTTCCCATTTAGTCACTTGTTCCCTACATGCGATATAGGCATTGTAGGATTTGCGATAAATCCTGTAAAATTCCTGCACATTTTGATAACAGTATCTTTTGACAATCCCCGACAATCCAACTTTAAGAAGGTCTATTTCCTCGTTCTTGCGGTCAATCCTGCTTTGCAGTTCCCCTTTTTTCGTCAGTTTCGCAAATCCCTTCAGACTGTCACGTTCAATCTCTAACTCATTGCGTTCCCTCTCTGCGTCAAAGATAATCCTGTTTTGGCGGTTTAGTTCCTTATAAATCTTTAGCAGCTTTGGATATGCGGCGGCTTCAGCAGACATAACAGGCTTGGGTGGTATCTGTGGTGTTTTCTGCTCTGTTGTCTGTGTTGGGGGCTGTAATTCCCGTTTCGGTGCTAACGAATTAGCAATCGGTTCTTTATGAGTGATTTTTTCCTGCGTTTGTACTTTATCCGTCTGCGGAATTATTTGTACCATTCTTCCCTCGCTTGGCTCTGCAACCAGCTGTATCGTTTCTTTCTCAAAAAACTTTGCCGACAGTTCCCTTGCCTTATCCATTACTTTAGAAATCAGCAATGCCAACGCTGTAACAGCAGTCATAATAATACTTCCCAGACGTTCTGGCTGACTGCCAAATACATCACCCGATTCTCTGATGCGGTCAGTAATATATTCCTTTTTTATCTGTTGTATCTCCGTTTCAGAAACACCGCTGACAATCGCCCTGTCAACCTCTCTGTTCCAACGCATACGCATTTCGTTATCAATCTGTATCTGTTCCGCTTTCGGGTTGTTTATTCCTATCTTCTTGGTGGCAAGATACAATCCGTTGCTGTCAAATACATGGAGTTTTTCTTTGCCATCTTTTACAAGAAGATTGATAAGGTCGGTATAAAAATGCTTTATTTCATCAACAAAATCTTCCTGCTTGAACAGCTTATTCTTGGCGGTAAAAAGACTGTGCTCATAGACTTCTCCTTTCTTTTTAAGCCCTCGGCGTTTGAGAGCGAAATACACCTATTGCACAAACTTCGTTTATGCAGTGGGGATTTCGCCCCTGCGGGGAGCTAAGTCACGCCAGCGTGACTTGTTCCGCCATAAGGCGGATATGTTCGTAAACGTGCTGCCTATGCCGCCCACTCACAATCTGTCCTGCCGTACATCCGCTTTTCCTAGCCTGATACTGCCATTTGCAGGAGGGAGGACAAAGCACAATACAGAGACATTCATTTATACGCATGAGCAAGCTGCCCGATGTCAGGGGCAGGATCACTTATATATCTAGCCACGCAAAGCAGGAAAACCTATATGCGGTTTATGAAACGGCAGACCGCCATTACTGGACGGAACTTGCTAAATGCAACCAGCAGGAATTTCAAAAAAGCGGTACGGAGGGGAAGTGCATTGAGGCGAGGAAATTTATTATTGCGCTGCCTGAATCATTTCCCAATCTTTATGAGCCGGACAAACTGTTGCAGCTTTTTACAGACCGTTTCTATAAAAAGTATGGTGTGGAGTGTGTTTCAGCACTGCACCATAACAAACGAAAGACAAATTACCATATCCACCTTATTTTTTCGGAACGGGAACTGTTGCATGAACCCATAGAAAAAACCGCCACCCGCAATATGTTCTATGATGAAAACGGGAAACACGTCCGAACCAAAAAAGAAATACTTGACGAAAACTGGAATGTCCGCAAAGGCTGTAAAATTGTGAAGAAAGACCAACTATTAAAAGTCAAGTAGATAAATGAAGAAATAAAAAGAAAAT
>CAJTYV010000168.1 GCA_910584195.1 uncultured Ruminococcus sp.
CAGAGCGTAACCAGTGGGTAGCGGCAGAAAAGGAACGGCTTGCGGAGATTATGTTACAACATGGTATTGAGTGGGAGAAAAAAGGAACACATGAGAAACATTTATCAGTTTTGGATCTTGAGAAAAAGGAGCGTGCAAAAGAAGTTGCCGAACTGAAACAGACCATTTCCGGCAATAAAGAGAAATTAGCCGATATTCTTCACCAGCAGATTGCGGCAGGGCAGGAAACGGAGCAGATACGCAAAGAGGGCGAAGTGATCCGGCAGGAAGTATCAGAACTTACCACAACAAATCATCTGCTGAAAGAGCAGACTGTAACGCTGGAGGAGGATAAAGAAAAGCTGTTATCCGAAAATGAAAAGTTGGAAAAACAGCAGAAAAAGTTACAGCAGGAAATCAATAAAATGGTGCAGTCTAAGGAAGTAATGGAGCGTAATATTCACGCCTATGATGAAGATGTAAAATGGCAGTTGGCAGAGCCGGGGGCATTGATGAGCGCAAAGGCATATCGGGATAAAAAGGCTTTACCGCTTGTGGAGAAATTGAAAGAAGTCGTTAAAAATCTGACTATCAAGTGCGTACAGCTTACGGAGCAGGGCAGGAAGCTGACCGCCAAAGTGGACGGGCAACAAAAGCAGATTAGCCGTTTGACGGATAAGGTCATGGAGCAGAGTGACACCATAGACCGATTGCAGGAAAAGGCAGTTGATTTGGGGCGATTGGAGCGTCATTTCGGCAGGGAACAGGTGCAGTCGATAGTGGAACGGTCAAAGGCATTAGAACAGGCAGAAAAGGCAAAGAAACGCCCGAAACGTGCCTTTGAAATGAGCCGATAAGAAAGGGGATTGATAGGATATGACAGATATGGAGAAGAAAGTCATGGTGCGGCTGTGTGCTAAAATCGTGGCAGATACAGACCTTTACGAAACGGATAAGGAAGTGCAAAATCTGATAGACTGGGTGTGCTTATCAGAGCAGATTAAAGAAAACAATAATACAATCCGCAATCTGACTGGGGAATATAAGAAAATAGAGCCGGATTGCCGGGAGGGAGTGCGGGCGCAGTTAGAACGCATGAAAGAATTGTGCAAAGAGCGTAACAATCTGTATGAGAAACAGAATGACTTGAAAGGGCAGAAACAGCAGTTAGAGAGGGCATTGGAGAGATAAAAAGTGCCGGGGATTGACAGTAATAGAAAGTTATTCCCCGGCGTTTCTCATGTCAAATTTGTAGCCGACACCTAACACGGTTTTGATGTAAGTCGGGTTCTTGCTGTCTGGCTCTATCTTTTTCCGCAGATTGCAAATCACAATAGAAATGCTAGAATGGCAACTATCGCTGTCCATGTTCCAAACAGCTTCAAAAATCTGTGTCCGAGTGAGGACAATGCCCGGATTGGAAGCAAGGAGTACAAGGGTGCTGTATTCAAGGCGGGTAAGGCTGATGTCCTTTCCGTCACGCAGTACCTGACGTTGGTGCTGTCTGATTTCCAGTCCCGGAAATGACAGAATGGAAACCGGAGCAACTTGTATAGGTTCAATCTGTATATAATCAGCGATTGCCGATATGATTTTGTTAATCGCTTTTTCTTCCTGTTCGTTAAGTGTTAATACTAATAATTTACTCATATCAGAACTTTAATACCTTGCTTTTTCCATTTAGATATAACGCCTTGATATTGGCTTCCTTTTTTGATAACAAAAGGGAAAATTCCAAATCTGAATATTATAAAATGCTTAACCTTTTGGCATAAATAAGGTTTCTGCTTATATATGTCATTATAAAATTTATCCATTGCCCTGTTTACTTTGTTGTATGTTTTAGAACCACTTAATGGATTAGCAGAAAAAGGTACTTTAAAGAAAAGTGAATTACTCAAACTTCCCACATTAAAAATGGGATTTGCTCCTTGAAAAATCAATACT
>CAJTYV010000169.1 GCA_910584195.1 uncultured Ruminococcus sp.
ATTCGGTGTTTTGGAAAAAAAGGTTTGGATATGAAAGGAGTTTGGATGTGCAAAGAAATCCAAACATTTGGATTTCTTTGCACATCTCCTGCACCCTTTTCGGATTTTCTTTTAAATATCTTGTATGTTCCGCCATTAAATCAAAATTCATATTGTCAGCTTCCGTACAATTATAATCATGCATCAATTTCCACAGGTCAGATTCACCAGGATACTGCCCATTAACGTAAAGGATATGTTCTCCGTCTCCAAAGCCTTTTCCGGTTGTCAGATTCATCCTTTCAATCATATAGAGAGGTTCACCCATTCCATAGAAATCTTTCTCTGTGATGAATATGATATAGGTATCAGGCAGTTCCTTATAATTCTTGTATGCATAAGTATATCATGTTTCCATGTAAATGGGTAAATAGGAGGGCCATACATGGAAAGAATTACTTTAAAAGGACACATTGTACCCATTTTTCGAAATTGTAATCTCTGTCATGCCTTTCCTGGTAGGCACCGGTGGAATGAATACAACAAATCTGATTGCATTTCGCTTGCCGATAGGAAGTGAAGTATATCTCCTGGAATGCCAGAGCTTTGGAGATACAAACAGCTGTCTGTGATTGTCACAAAGCGCCTTCATATTCCGTTTTTCCATATGGAAGTCGGCAATAGATGTAAGGATGAAATTTAATGTGAATTTTATTGTAAACACGAGTGATTTCTTGTATAATTGGAACAGAGCAGAAGTGACTCATATATTATCTCTTGCCAATTGTCAGGAATGAGGTGGTAAAATGGCGGAAAGTACGCCAAAGCGTAAGATAAAAGACAGCGTATTCACGAATTTATTTCAGGATAAAAAGTATCTGCTTCAATTATACAGGGCACTCCATCCGGAGGATTGCAACGTAACGGAAGATGCGATTGCAGATATTACAATGAAGCATGTATTGGTTGATGCGGACTATAACGATTTGGGGTTTTCCGTTGGAAATCGGTTGATGATACTGGTAGAAAGCCAATCAACGTGGACATTAAATATCATTATTCGTGCGCTGATGTATCTGATACAAACGTATCACGATTACTTTAAGCGTACAAACCAAAACTTGTACGGAAGCAAAAAAGTGAATATGCCGATCCCCGAACTTTATATGATATTTACGGGCGAAAGAACAAGTATTCCCGGTACAATATCACTTTCTAAAGAATTTTTTGGCGGAGCAAAGATTGCGATTGATGCGGAAGTGAAAGTCTTATATCAAGAAAATGAGAAAGATATTATCGGACAGTATATATTCTTCTCTAAAGTATATAATGAACAGAGAAAATTATATGGAAAAGCGAAACTGGCAGTAACAGAAACAATTCGTATTTGCAAAGACAAGAATGTGCTGAAAGAGTATCTGGAAAGCAAGGAACAGGAGGTTGTGGATATTATGATGACATTATTTGATGACGAGCAGATTTTGAAGGCTTATGCAAAGGATATTGATGATAATGCTACTCATAGAGAAGCAAGAAAGACAGCAGAAAAATTGATTCGGAAAGGCAAAATGTCTCTTAGCGAAATCGGAGAGTGCGTTCCGGCATTGACATTTGATGAATTAAAGAAGCTTGAAGCCGAGGTTATGCAGTTGGCATAATCGGCAAAACAATTTTGGAATTGTCGCGAAATAATTTGTACAATTTGTTTATCTGAAAGCAAGATGTAATCAGAGAAATCTACCAGAAACCTATTTTTAAGACACTTCCTTAATAACAAAAACAGCGTAAAGGCGTATGGAACAGTAAAATTGTAATCCATGCGTCTTTTTTTGTGCTCAGAAGGAGTAGATATAGATGAAGCGCAGGATGGTTGAGGGGGAGCGTGCTGGTAAGATGAGGAAAAACGCGGAAAAAAGTATA
>CAJTYV010000170.1 GCA_910584195.1 uncultured Ruminococcus sp.
TTCCTGTCAACAGAGATTATTTATCCATAGACACAAGATTTTTTACAGCCTCTTTTCACTATCATGTTTCTGTCTTGTTTCTGCCATATTCCTACTACGTGCTTAAAGGCTTTCGGAGAAACCCTCGAAAGCTTTGATTTTACTGAATAAATTATAATTACTCGATGATAGTTGCAACCCTACCAGAACCAACTGTACGACCACCCTCACGGTTTTCTGTGAGGGAAATCGGTGTGATTTTACTTGATTTATAGGGCTTTTTCAGTGATTTTTTCTTTGATATGCGCCTTGTATCTGACGTTTTTCAAATTTTTGTTATCATGGTGTTATCACGAAAGCATTTCAATCTCTATTGTTGTATGCCTTTATCATTTTCAATTTTCCCATTTCAGACACCATAGATATTTTGGGGTAGTTTTGGAGTCATTTTGGGGTAGTTTTGGGGTAATTGGAGTGCAATAGCCAAAATCATTTTACTTCCCAATAGCCTCCCCGTGAAGCACCTATATGCTCGATCAATCCTTTACTTTTCATTTTTTTCAGCTGATATTTCACGCCATCTTCTGAAATCATTAACAGCTTTGACAATTCCTTTCTTGAAATATACGGATTATTACGCAAAGCATTCAGAAATACTTCTTCTGTGCGTTGGACATATTGTTCAGCTGCTTGTGAAACATCATTTATTTCACTTTTATTATCTCTGTTTTCCCCATAGTTCAAATTTTTCAATATAACTGTAAATTCCACTCTTGATGAGATAAACTGCGGCGCTTTACTTTCATCATAATTATTTGCATTCTTGTATGCATTTATTATCTTCGTCAGTCCACTGCCCTTACGCTCCATATATCCTAACCGCTGAAACACATCTGCCAAAACAGGATTGCGCCTTGTCGAAGGAATTGCATCTATAACCCGTTCCTGTACTAAGGTTCCGTCCGGCATTCCTCCGGGCGAGTATATCACCATCCGATCGTCAAACATATCTATATGGACTTCACTGCCATTTACCAAATAATCCCGATGCACCAATGCATTAACTAATGCTTCAAAATAACTCCGTTCACAATATTCCGGCATATCAATCCTCGAATTGGCTGTCTTTTTCCACATTGTTTTCATATTTCTTTTGATAAATGCAGCTCCTTCATTCAAAAGACTGATTAAACTTCCTGAATATTCTGCATCATCAAAAGCATCCATAATGCCGCCACCCTTATCCAATCCATTCCATCTTGTGCAGAAAACCCTTGACCATCTAATAGGCGAATCATCTGCCAGCAATGCTCCGGCATTTGTAAGTTTTCCCTTATCATCTACTAAACCAAATGACACCAGCTCTTTATCTTCCAAGCTTTCTCCTGTCCATGCTTTATACCGCTCACGTAATTTGCTGAACGCATAATCTGATACACTGTAGGTTGTACCCAACGCATCATAGGATGAATTCTTTCCACGCAGCACCAATCGCTTTAATTCTGTTGCGTCTGCTTTCACACTCTCATTCCCCAGACGGACATATGCTTCCATTACACCATCTGCCAAATAATAATATGGCGTTTCCTCCCCCTGCCGAATGTTTAGCAAAATTAATGTCTTATCATCTTCCGTTCTATAAAAACTAAGATGAAATTCCGGAATCGGATCAAGACGTGTCTTTATCTGTTCACTGATAATCTCTGCATCTTTCTCTGCATCCAAGAGCCCTCTTACTTCATTATCATTCGAGACACCAAAAATCAAGGTTCCACCAACGCCATTTGCAAAAGCGCTGACACTTTTGCACCAGCTTTTGGGCTTTTTCACTTCCAATGCAAGTTTTTTATCATAATCCGTTGTCTCACCAATAATATCTTTTAAATTCATCCTGCCCATCTCCATTATATATTCACCA
>CAJTYV010000171.1 GCA_910584195.1 uncultured Ruminococcus sp.
TTTAGTTGTCAATTTTCAGTTAGAATCACATTCATTGAGATTCCGAGAAGTTATTTATGGCAGTGCTAAGTCCAAAAAATATGCCAAACAAAAACAATTACATAAAAACTGTACAACAATCTCCTAACTTTACACTATCCATACCATAAAATTTATCAATAACTATTGTATATTAAATAGTTCTGATACAAATTAATTGTTTATAAGTAATTGAAACACACATTCATATGCATCTACTATCATTCTTGGCTGTCCCAAACCAATTGTAAAATCTCTGCTCCAATCTGAAGGCAATTTTATATTGCAAAAACTATCACTTAATTGAAATTTCAGATTTGTTGGCTGCTCTGTAAATGCAAACTCTATACAAGACTGTTTTGCTTTGAGTTCAAAATCTTTTGATATAGGTTCTGAATTTATTTTATAGTCATCCCGATATGAGTCAATATTCAATTTATTATCACTATTTTTATTATTTATCCTAACTGCACAATTTTCTGTTATAATGTTTCCATCAATATTAATATCATCTAAAACAATTCCTGAACCTATTTTTCCGTTAATACAAAGGAGATTAATATCTCTATCCGGTATTTTAATAAGTACACCCCCATCATTTAGGGTAGGACCTATTCCAGTTCCTATACGATTTAAAATAATCTTATAATTATCTCCATCTTTTAATGTTACCAAATCATAAATTTCATCCGAACCTGTTCCATAGTATTCTGTTTCTATTTCATTAGAATTACTCATTTCAAATTTAATATTTGCCCCTTCAACCTCAACTTCAATCATGTTATTAGTTCCTTTCTCCTGAGCCTTCGACATAGAAGACATTCCACATACTAAAATACTAATAAGAACTGCCAAAGTGATAATTTTACCTTTCATTTTTCTACCTCCAAAAAATAATACTACATATAACTGTTATAATTATTTAAGTTACTTCTTATTTCTTTGTTATAATATATAATTGAACAAAATCGCTGCGCGATGGCTGGCCAAGGCTGTGGCGCAGTTTTCATTTAGTTGCTTTTGAAAAGCAGTGGAAAGCAAGTCCTAAAAGTAGTATTGTTGAGTTGTGACGCTTAACAATTGAACAGGATCGCCCTTCCCACTGCCTATGAAAAGAATACCATTTTCGTGCTTTCCTGACAAGCACTTTTATGATGCGAATGCACCTCCGTAAAGGGCAGTGATAACAAGCTAAAAATCATTACACTATATGGAGGTGCTTTATGTACGAAGAAATTTTTGAATCAATTAGGGTAGCTGCCGCAAAAAGGAATCTAAAGGAATCTACAGCGGGGGCTTACTGCAGAACAGTAAAATACTTTATGGATACCATCGGGAAAGTTTCCCTTGCGGAACTGACCATGGAAGATGCAGAAAGTTTCCTGATGGAAAAACAGTTGTCCGGTGTCCGTCCGGAAACTTATAACCACTACCATTCTGCCATCAAGTTCCTGTACCGGAGGCTTCTGAAAGCACTCTGGGATGATGATGCTATCCCCCGCATGAAAAATGACCGCTCCCTGCCCACCGTTCTTACAAAGGCGGAAGCGGAGGCAATCCTTGCAGCAACGAAAAACCTGAAACACAGGGCGATGCTTGCGACGATGTATTCCGGTGGGCTGCGTGTTTCGGAACTGGTGCATTTACACTATGACGATATTTCGAGGACGCACCATTCCATCCATATCCGGAACAGCAAAAGCAGGGTAGACCGTTATACGATCCTTGCGGACAGAACTCTCGGACTGCTGACAGAATACTGGTTTGCATGCGGAAAACCACGGGACATTTTATTCCCCAGCAGTTATTCCGGAAATCACAGCCATACGGCTTGACCACCGGCTCTGCCGGTGGTTTGGATGAACCC
>CAJTYV010000172.1 GCA_910584195.1 uncultured Ruminococcus sp.
TAATCATCTTTTTATATCTCCATTTAAGTCCAGTATTTCTTCTCAAACGCTTGATATTTCAGGGTTTTCCGACTTTTGAGTTTTCCTTTCTTTTCAAGGTATCTTCTCAAATCTTCTCATATTTTCTTATGTTTTTCCCTGCAATCTTGGTAAATCCATTGGTAAAGCAAGCGTCCTTACCAACGGGCTTTTTTAACTATTCGCTATCCGATATACTTCTTCCTTTGCATCATCAAAATTCACATGGGTGTAAGTGTTCAAGGTTACACTGATGTCTGCGTGACCCATGATATACTGCAAGGTTTTCGGATTCATCCCGGATTTTGCCATATTAGAGCAAAAGGTGTGCCTGCATACATGAGGGGTAACTTTCGGCATCTGGATACGGTAAATCCTGTTGTATTTCTGAATGATATGCTCCAGATACTTTTCCCAGTGAAGGGCAACCATCGGCATATCGTTTTTATCCAGAAACAAAAATCCTGCATATCCTTCCACCATCGGTTCAACTTTTGGTGTCTTGCGGTTGGCAATAATTCTGCGAAAACACGCTGCGACAGCTTCCGTCATCGGCACATAGCGGATGCCTTTGTCAGTTTTTGGTTCTTCAATTACATACTGCATCTGTGCAGTACGCTGTAACTGATGGTCTACCTTGATACGCATTTCTCCAAACTCGATTTCTGAAACCGTCAGTCCACAGAACTCTGAGATACGAAGCCCTGTGTGAAAAAGAATATAGATTGCATCATAGTATCTGCTAAAATGTTTATCTTCCTGAATAAACTTTAGCAAATCTCTCTGCTGCTTTCGGGTAATCGCTTCTCTGGTAACAGAATCATTGACAATGACGGATGCAAGCTCAAATTCAAATGGATTTTTACGAAGCAAATCATCGTCTACCGCCATTTGAAATGCTGGTCTGAGGACTCCCCGGATAGAATGAATGGAACTGTATCCCCGCCCATCAATTTGTTGGAGCTTAATCAACCATGCCTTGGCGTCTGACAAACGCACCTTATCAATTCGCAGATTCCCAAAACTCTCTTTTTTCAGCATATTGATGACCGTTTTATATCCGGCAACCGTATTGTGACGAACTCCTGTTTTCAATGAAACATACTTTTCTACCAGTTCCAAAACAGTATAGTTGCCACCGTTGGTTACGATACGGTCAAACAAATCCGCTTCAATCTGTTTTTCTTTCTCACGCAGGGAAGGCTCCCGCTTCTTCCCTTTTGGCATTGGATCATTCTTGTCCAAACGCCAACTGTATACATTTTTCTCTTTTCCGTCCTCATCAATATAGCGGAACCGATACCTCCCATCTTTACGCTGGTACTCGCCCTCTCGCAAAATCCGATTACGGTTATCTCGTCTTTTCTCACTCATCGTGAACTCTCCTTTCAAAAAAAGAGAGCCAGACTTGCACTCTTATCATAGCACAAATCCAGCTCTCCGCATAGTTATATCATGTGAAATCGGTAAATCTGTCAGCTCTGTTTACACAGCAGTAGCCTGATCCAGATACCTCTCAAATTTCTCACGCTTAATGAGGGCACGATTGCCGTTCATCACATAAAAATCCTCATTGGGATGTGTGTCAATAAGCGTTCTCAATTTTCCTTCGCCGATATGATAATATCTGGCTGCTTCCTCAATGGTAAGCGTATATCTACGCCACACCGGAATATCCGAGTAATTTTTTCCTTCAATATTCATCTTATTATTCGCCATAGGCAGTTATCCTCCATAACTATCGTTGTCGCAGCATTCGCCAAATGGATACGCAAGCGTATCCGCTTGGCTCATCGCCTGCGCACATGAAAATAGCCAGACAGAGGGTGTCGGCAACGAAGTCCGGCAACGGGCTTC
>CAJTYV010000173.1 GCA_910584195.1 uncultured Ruminococcus sp.
CGATCCAGTAATAATAGCTTTTTAAAGAGATATCATGCTGTTCGCACCATACCTGGTTTGTCAGGCCGGAGGCTCTGCATTGCCGGATCACGTCCAGCCAGTACTGAAGTTTTACCTGTTTATCCGGAGTTAAAGTAGAAATGTCCATGGGTATTCTCCTTTATCTAGATTTAGAGTTTTGGGAGTGGACTCTAAAAACTCTAACCCCAAGTTTACAGGAGAACGCCATATATTTCACTACACGTTCTTATTTGACGCTTACTTAACAACTCATTAGGAATACGATAAACATTCTTTTCAAAAGATAAAATTATCGCTCCAAAAATTCCGCCAATTACCGTTGCAATTTCACGGGTCAAAGCAGTATTCAGACTGTCTTTGAAATTATGCTGTATACATAATATAGCAGCAATGGCAGCATAAAACGGGATGCCGTTTTCTCTTACAGTGTCAATTAAAAAGCAAGTAAAAACAGCTATTACAGTTTTCCCTGTGCGCCCTCCAACTCTCCAAAAGTTAGTTTTCATAAATGCCTTTGAGCGTATACTGCGCTAAGATATGCCCCTCCATTGCCCGATAAAGTTCATTTAGCAAAAAGCCTTGTCCTATATCCAGCATTTTATCTATTGCAAATACATGAAGCTCATAGATATGTGGCTGATCGGGCGGAGTCATACCGCCATAGTAAGAAGATAATTCAACAGACTGCTCACCGCCCTGTATGCTCGTCCAACTATTTCTCCCCTGCACAAAATCCGTTGCGGTCTGACTTTCATTATCCCTTATATCAAAACGGGTTATGTTTGCCGCAAGCCAATGTATCCATGCAAAACCGCCTGTTACCGGGTAAGCGTCCTTATCTTCCAGTACAATCGCAAGTGATACTGTTTTTTCGGGTACGTTTTCTGCTTTAAACGGTAATGAAAAGGTAGGAATGTGGTTCTCGTTAAATTGCGTTCCACGTCCTCCATACTGGGGCTGTATAATGCCGTTAATAATTCCGCTGCTTGTTACATTCATGTTCAATACCTCCAATCAATTTTATGGAAATATTATAAGCAGCCGGTTTTGAATAGTAAATTACCCACTTTTTTGTGGGTGTCAATCCGGGATAACACCCTTTTCCTCTAAGATATGTTCCATTCCATTCCTTTTTAGGTAGTCAATCCCTATGTGCTGCATGATTCTCAATGCTTCCAATATCTGCGCCCCCATATCTTCTGTCAATGAATACTCAACATGAAGGGGATAGCCCTCAAAAGATTTCTTTTCAACAAAGCCGTAGTCAATCAGTTCTTTCAAATGCTCTAACAGCATTTTTTGCGTAATTCCGTCTATATCTCTTTCCAGCTTTGCAAGGGAAGTAGCCCCTAAACGTAGCCGCCATAATATAATCGGCTTCCACTTCCCCTTTATCATGTCATGCACAAGTTCTAAAGGACAGGTATATTCTGTACGCATTTTCATTAGCAAAACCTCCTCGCTTTGCTTTTATACGCATTATTTCATAATTCGATAACAAAAAAACATTTTTATGTCGTTAAAGATATAAGAAATGATGGGGATTCCGTAGTAGTCGGCATTGTGGAAAAATGTGTATAACTGGCTATCTCATGGAATTGTGGGGAACTCTGTTTGCAGGACGTGGGAAAGCTGCACTTTAGCTTTTCCATGTGCTGTGAATAGAGTTATCCATGATTCCATAGCCTGTTATGCACATTTCCACAATGCTTGTCTTTTGGTCTTTGGTTCGGAATAGTGTGGTGCTGGCGGTCTATCTCTTGTTTTCGGTTGCTTGCTTCTTTACCGTACATGAGCATTTAATCAAGCAATTCATTAGATAAGACAGCGACAAAGTTAGTTTTCCTATCT
>CAJTYV010000174.1 GCA_910584195.1 uncultured Ruminococcus sp.
CATACATCATAAAAGGCTTTAAACTTTAAGCGATAATTTTTCTACAGTTCCTAATGTCCATATACAAAGACAAACAATTTGTTCCATGCCCAATGAATTTCTGATGATCCACATTGGCATATGCCACACTGCCCAAACGGCGCCAACAAAAAGAACACTTTTGATTTTCTTAAAAGGAAGTCGTTCCAGCAGAAATCCTCTCCATGCTATTTCTTCAACAAACGCTGTTATCAGCAGGTATATACAGCTTGTTAACAGGGATATTACTGTCGAATATGTATTTTTAAATACGTCGGTTTTCACTATGAACGAATAGCAATAAGAACCAAATATACCTACAGCCATACATGTAACCCCTGTTAAAATATATTTGATTGTTATTTTCCCTGAAAACATTTGCGTAAAGTACACCTTGATGTTCTTCCCGCAAATCAGCAGAAAAATAGCAGCCATAGTGGGGATACACACATATAAGTATTTTAAGTACAATAATCCATTGGGAATGATAATTCCGTTCTGTTCCAGCAATGTAGGTACATAGCATATAACCGATAAAACATATACGACAGAAACCCATAACGTGAGTTTCAACTTATTTTTGTATCCGGCCATCACAATCTCTCCTTGCAGTGCGAAAATCTTACAGAAATTCCGATTTCTCGTTCTCGGCAAATTCCTGATAAATCGGAATTTTACCATTTTAATTTTTCCCATTCTTCACGCTTTATGGCATATGCATATGATATCCCATTCTTTTCATCGTGATATTCTTTCACTTTCTTCATACCGATTGCAACGGCAGTAGAATATGAACCAATATTTGTATATTTCATGTAAGAATATAGACAATCGTATTCTGTATTCATAAATGCCCAATCTCTAACCTCGCTTGCGGCCTCACTTCCAAAACCTTTCCTCCAATGATTCTTATGAATGTGATACCCTATTTCAGGCAGGGATTCTCCATCAATATTTTGTATTGTCAGCCCGCAGTCGCCGATAAATTCATCCGTTTCTCTTAAAACAACAGCCCACAGACCGAATCCATATTCCTCGTAGTTCTGGAGATTCCATTCAATCCAATCCTTTGTACGGTTCTCATCAAAAGGTTTGGGATAGTGTCGCATGGTTTCCGGGTCTGAAAAGATTTCAAATAATGCTGGAAAATCCTCATGAGTAAATTCTCTTAACAGTAGATTTTCCGTTTTAATGACCATTGTTGTTTCTCCTCGATTTTTCTTTATATTTCTTCAGAAATTTCTCTGCTGCAACTCTCAATAAATTCTGTCATGCTCTCAAAATGCCTTGGACAAATTCCCACTTTTCCATACTCTGCAAGATACTTATTCAGAGCCTGATTGAAGACATCCACATTCTCCTCCAGATTTTTGGGGCTAAATTTATCCATAATTTCAAAGCCATCCACCGCGATGCATTCTGCGATCTCATAGAACATCCACTGTAAAGACAATAAATTCATAAAGGAAGAATACACATCGTCTCCGCCTGCCGCTTCGGTCATTTTGTTTTTCCAGTTAGAATACATTTCCTCATACGTTCCACGCAGGTTTTCCGCAGAAGGGAGAACCTTTTTCTTCGGAACCTGCAGATACTCGTCTGCCAAAACGAAAACTTCCGTCAGTTCTGCCGCATTTCATCCATGGACAATATGGGAGTTTTCACAGGCTCTATCTTTATGCCTGTCATTTTGTGCAGATACTGCCGGCTTCCGCCCAGTATAAAATGGTTATGCAGGTCAGATTTGGGAAACGCCCTGATTTTCTCTAAATTCCCTTGTTTCAATGCATCGGTGAAACTTTCCATTATAAAGACACCTCGTTTTATTCATCAATCTCAATCATCCGT
>CAJTYV010000175.1 GCA_910584195.1 uncultured Ruminococcus sp.
CGAAACAATAACTTCATAAAAATATTTTACAAGTTCTTTCTTATTCATTTTATATACCGTCCTTGACTTTCTTAGATAGCATGATTTTTTAGTTCCCATTATATGATACAACAATTCAAAATGCAATATCTTTATGGAATTATCCCCCGTTCGTTTTCCCTTTTTCGTTCCGGCGGCTTCTCTGCCTGTAAAATGCTGTCTATGTTCTGCTTGATAATGTCGTATTCCCGGACTTTCTTCTTTAGCTTGCCATAGTCGGCGTAAAGGGCTTCTTTCTGCGCTTGGAGGGCTTCGTATTCCTTTTGCATGGCTGCGAGGTTGGGGAGCTTTGTAATGCCCGACGCTTTCAGCGACCTTGCAGCGGCTTCATGGAGGATAATATCGCGCTCATGTCCGGCGTGGTATCTCTCTTTATTCTTTGCTTTACGGTATGCGTCATACACTGGCTTGGTCTTTTGATAGGTGGCGACGTGCTTCATCAGTACCGCCATATCCACAAGCCGCTTTTCAACGCTCTTTAATGCGTCTGCCGCCTGTTCACTTTCTGTTGCTACTTCCTCAATCCGGCTGACTAAATCCGTGTACTGTTCAATCCTATTTTCCGTCAAGAAATTCATGGTCTTAGCTGCTTGTTTCAGATTGTGGATTTTCGCCCAGTGTTCATAGCCTTTGCTCTGCGCCGCCTTGATACTGTTTTCAATGTCAATCGGCAGGCTAACGCCGCCGCGATCTGCACGGGGAGCTTTCGCAGCGCGGGCGCGTTTGCCCTCTATGCGTTCCCTTATGACTTCCTCTGTATAGTCTGCGCCGAGAGTTTTAAGGCGGGTAAAGCGTTCCTGTTCGGGAGCGCGGCAGGACACATATTTCCCCGGCTTTATCTCATAGCCCGCAGCTTGCAGCCGTTGTAACAATTCCTCAAAACTGGACACTTGGGGAATGAGTGCGTCAACGGCAATTTTCAGCTTGCCTTTCCAACTGGTTCCCGTTTTCTCCGCTTGATACTCTGCATAGCTCTTTCCCTTGTTTCCCGTTTTCGGGACAACGACGGATAAGCCGTTTTCCCGGCACAGCCTGTCGCTCATGTTCCGTATGCCGTAATAGCTGCGCTTATTGGAATTGTACTTGTGGTGGTCTACAAAATTGACCGCGCAGAAAATAATGTGATTATGGACGTGTCCCTTGTCTATGTGCGTCGTCAATACATACTCATGCTGTCCCTTTGTTACTGCGTCGGCAAGCTGCTTTCCGATTTTGTGGGCGGTTTTATAATCCACTTCCCCCGGCTCAAAGGACTGTATCAGATGAAAGGCTAAATTGTTCCCTTTTTGGAGAGCTTGCGACAAGGTATATTCAAACTCAATGTCGGCTGTTTCATAGGAGCAGCCGAAAGAGGACACAAGCATTTTCCCGTCTGTCTTATCGGGATTTTGGATATAGTCAAGGGCTTTGCTCAACGTGCTTTTAATAGGCTTAATCTTTGTAACCGCCATATCTCCGCAAGCACCCCCTTTATTTCCTCTATATCCTCTTGGTAAACGCTGCCCGTACTGTTTACGCGCTTTGCAATCTGATTGACGTTGACACCGATTTTTTGTATCTCTGCGGTCATGGCTTTAATGTCGCTATGGTCTACTTGGATAATGTACCCGTCAATGGCAATCTTCCGCAGATATGCCGCCATGTTCCGGGTAGGGACGAGCTTCATTTTCTGCTCAATCAATGTTCTTTCTTCCTCTGTTACATAGAATTTGATTTGTATTTTTCTCTTGCGTCCATTCATGCAATCGCTCCTTTCCATTCCGAGGGTTTGGGACACTTCCCAACAAGCAATTTTCAACCGACGCGCCGCAG
>CAJTYV010000176.1 GCA_910584195.1 uncultured Ruminococcus sp.
GTGTAGGCAAATTTTGCCCAAACTGCTTCTTTTGCCAATTCTCCTTCTTTAAAAATATTTCTTATATGTTTTCCGATTACACTTTTATCCCGTTGAAATAATTCGGCCATCTGATCTATGGAGAGCCAAACCGTGTCATGGTCAAATGTAACTTCTATTTTTGTGACTCCATCTTCTGTAGTGTACATGATGATATTTGATTGCGTCATTATACCCTCCAAATATTAGATATTTATAGATGCCTAAAGTTCAGGAATAAACAGTCGATAACTTAATCTTATCGAATATTTCCTAAAAATGAACATTATTCTTGTATAAAAAGAGATGCAAGAGAAGCATACTCCCAAATACGATTCCTCACATTATCGTTTTTTTGAATGACGATACCATTCTCACTCAATATGTGCACAGCCATTGATATTGAATTGAACGAACTACCCAACTGCTTTGCAGCATGGGAAATGCTAGTCACAGGAAAGATCTTGAGGTAATCATATACGATCCAAACGCTCTTAGGCAGCAATTGTATTTCTTTTAAATGATTTTTATCTTTGACCACAATAGCTTCATACTGTATCAGCAACTGAGCTGATCTTTTTGCAGCTTTGCCTATAGCGTCTACGAAGAACTTAATCCAACGAATATAACCACCACTGTATTGCGTTGTTTGTAACAAGTCAAAATATTCATTCTTATTATGGTATAAGTATTCAGATAAGCATATCAACAGTAATGTTTCGTTTGCGATATCACGAAGTGCCATCTGAACTATTATTCGCCCAACGATACCATTGTATCGCTCAAATGGATGTATCATTTCAAATTGATAATGAACTAAAGCTGCCTTTATCAATGGGTCAGTGTCTTTGTCATTATATAAATAGGCAGAAATATCTGCTAGCGCTGGCAAAACTGCATCAGGGGCTGTAGGGTTGTAAGATTTGAGATTCGTCCTGACACCCAATAAAAAAGTCTGCTTGTCCCTAATATCAACTGGCTTACTAACTACATCACCATATAATGCAATTCCGCAAAGTTCACTTAAATCTGGAGCTGAAATAGTCCTATCCATCGCTGCTTTATAAGCTAGTTCAAGATTATTGATTCGTGCAATATCTCCTTTGTCGCCCCCACGACTGACAAGTACCTCTTGGAAAGAAGGAGCATCATAGTCAACCATCAGGGAATATGTGCATTCTTTTAATAGCATTAATTCGCTGAATGCATCTTTATTTGGGGCATATTTAAGAAGCCCCTCCAGGAATCCAATATTCCGGTGAGCCTCAATTAACAAAGCAGATAGTTCATCATCCATTTTATACATGTCCCCATGCATTAGAGGTCGAGGGGTAAATGTATAATATTTAAAATCGTCTATGTTGTCATCAATATGCTCAATATAGTCTCCTGTATAGGGAAGCATCTCGTATACCTCAATAGTAAAAATCTATTTTCATCATATCACAAATTTTGAAATAAGAAAAGGGCTATTACTTAAATCTATTTCAAAAATCTAAGTAATAATGAAATATAAATCAAAAATCGAATTTCATGACTTAGACATTCTCATGTGGCGTACTTAATCAATAAGGGTATAGAACCACTTTTGATAAAAGAGAGAGTGGGGCACAAGGATATTCGTATTACGCTGAATACCTACGGACATTTATATCCTAATCAGCAACGGAGAGTGGCGGATTTACTTGACAACGAAAAAGGAAATAGCCCCGACAGCGGCAACTGTTAGGGCTGTGATAACTGGAAAACCTCTGTTATCAACCTTACAATATCAGTATAGCAGAGGTTTCTTCCAGTGACAACGATTTTTCAGAAATGGAGGGCATTA
>CAJTYV010000177.1 GCA_910584195.1 uncultured Ruminococcus sp.
GATAAAATCAAGGCAAAGAAAAAGGCTGAAATCGAGGCGAAGAAAGCCGCTATCCATGCCGAGGATATGGAAAACGGCGTGTTTATCCCGGCCAGCAGCCTACCGAAGAAAGAACCACAAAAAGCACCAATGCCAGCCAAAGCCGCTATGTAGGCGGCTGGCATACCACAGAAATGACAAGGAGGCATACACATAATACATTAAAGGCGCAGGCAGAGGAAATCATACAAAGTGAACTGATTTATGATTGATGGAAGGGAGAAAGAGGAATGTTGATTTTTGAGAAAGTATTAAATGTATTTAGCGATTACCTTCAGCAAGACCCGCTTTATGAAGTTGTTCTTACCAGCCATGGGTATACCTTGATGGCATGGGAGCCGGAAAGGAATGAATGGTATCAGGCGGAACTTATGGAAACGCCGGAAATGTTATTGGACGCCCTGCTGGACACTTATGCCGGTTTCTTGGAAGATCAGATGACGGAGAATGACAGAGAATTGAATCCGTCAGAGGAAGCGGAAATAAAAACAAGGTGTAGAATATTACAAGAACAATGCCAGTCAAGTTGACAGCCAGCAATGCATCCAGCTGTAACCGCCGGGTGTCCTTCCCCGCTGGCTTGTCTAAGAGAAACTGGTCTACGGAAATATTGTAGCGGAGCATAAGCTCAAAGAATATCTGCAAACTTGGGTGCTGCCCCTTGTTTTCAATGTTCGCAAGGTAGTGAGGTGAGATAAACATCTCATCGCAAACTTTCTTTCTGGATTCTCTTCGCCCTGTCCGTGCAGCCTTGATTGCCGCTCCAAAATCCTTAAAATCATATCGTGGTACTGGTCTTTTTGACATATTTGTTCACCCTATTGTATTGTACAGTTTACTTTTTTAAAAGAATACGTCTACACAGTTACACTGATTGGCCTAATAATTATAAAAGACAGAGAATGAATCTTGTATTTATTCGGCTAGACGCATATAATTATACTGATAGAGTTTAGCGAAAGGGTGAATAAAAATGTTAGAGTATATTTCTGCCCCGGAAGCGGCACAAAAATGGGGCATTTCAGAAAGACGGGTGCAAAAGCTATGTGAGGAAAACCGCATACCGGGTGTAGCAAAATTTAGTCGGCTATGGCTGATACCAAAAGACGCAGAAAAACCAACAGATGCCCGGTTGAAAGCAGAAAGGAAGAAAAAACATGAATAAAGTTTTGATTATTGATGATGATAAAGAGCTTTGCGCACTTATGAAAAAATGCGTAGAGCAGGAAAACCTTGCTGCGATTGTCGCAGGCGGCGGTATAGAAGGCTTGCATATCCTGGCAGAAAACAAAGATACCTGTTCACTTATCATTCTTGATATTATGATGCCAGATTTAGACGGTTTTCAAGTATTGCAGCAAGTACGGCAGACAAGCAATGTCCCCGTTCTTATGCTCACTGCAAAAAGCGATGAAGAAGATAAAGTGTCCGGCTTGCGAATGGGGGCAGACGATTATCTGACAAAGCCATTTAGCATTAACGAGCTTATGGCACGTGTAAATTCCCTTATCCGGCGTTATACCCTGCTCAATCCAATTTCCAGCACTGAAACGGATTGTATGGTGTTTCAAGGAATGACGATTGATAATCTTAACCGTCTTGTTTTTATGAATGACGTACAAGTGGAACTTACAGGAAAAGAATTTGATCTGCTTTCCTTTCTTGCAGCGAACAAGGGGAAAGTATTTACGAAGAAACAGATTTATACCCATGTATGGGAGGAAGAATATGCTTTTGATGACAGCAATATCATGTCTTTTATCAGCAAATTACGAAAAAAAATTGAACCAGACCCGG
>CAJTYV010000178.1 GCA_910584195.1 uncultured Ruminococcus sp.
AAAACGGCGAAAAGATACCAGTGATTGATAAAAAGACAGGACAGCAGAAAGTTGACAAGCGGAACAGGAAACAGTGGAAATGCCACACCGCCGACAGCACAGACTGGAACAGTAAGGAAAACGCTAAAATGTGGCGCAAGGATTTAGCCGACACAATCAATGCCACCAATGAGCAGTTAGGGATTGCGGTACATTGGGAACACCGTTCTTTTAAGGAACAGGGAATTGACCGAGAGCCGACTATCCATATCGGGGCGGTTGCCAACGCTTTAGAACGCAAGGGCATACAGACCGAGAGGGGCAACATCAATCGGGAAATCATCAGGAACAATATGCTGTTGGAACAGGCGAAAGAAATGCTCATGTTTGCCAAGCAGGAAGTACACAGCGCACAGTACGAAAAGATTAAAAATACAGCGGTCAGCGTGAAGAATGAAGTCATGGAGATGATTGCAAAAGTGAGGGGGCGCAAAGGCAGATTAGACTTGCCCATTGTCAGCGGAAAACATCTAAGAAAAATAGCCGACAGAACCGCCTAGCAGTCAGCCGACAATGCGGAGAAATTCATCACGACAAGGAAGATAGACAGCTTTGAGAGCCTTGCGAAATTCACAGCGGATAAGGAACAGAAATACAGTCAGCTTGAAACAGTGCATTTGTCAAAGGGGCAGAAACTAAACCGATTAAAGGAACTGTCAAAAATGTATGCCCTCTATGCACCAATCCAAGCCACCTATAAGGAGAGCCAGTCACTCAAAGGATTTGCGAAAATGAAATACGATAAGGAGCATAAGGACAGCTTATCAAAGTACCCCGAATTAAAGGAGCGTATGCAGAGCCTTTTACAGAACGGCGAGAAGATAACGCCGAAACAGTGGAAAGCAGAGATACAGTCTTTGCAGTCTGAATATGACAGTATCGGCAAAGAGCAGACCAAGACCGCCACAGAATTAGCGTATGCCGAGGTAATCAGCTATAACAGGAAGAACCTTGAGAGGGAACTTCAGAACGAGAACCGACAGCATAACAGGCAACAGAGCAGAACGAAACGGAGGGAGGAAGAAATTTAATGGAAATATGAGTGTGATTATGGTATTCTGTTAGAGGTAAAAATCAAAAGTTGCAAAGGGAGTGAAATTGAAATGTGCATGGAATGTTATATTAGTGAAAATAGAATAACACCACTATTAAATCCATTGGATTGCTTAGCAAATCATACACAATACATTTGTGGGACTTGTGGGCGGTGCATTTGTATTGAACATGACCCCAAGCGTGGGTTGCAACGGTGGAATTTCCCTTTTAAGTCGTTAGAGATTGCAAAATTATATTTGCGCACTGCTGATTACAGTATGAAGAAACCATGCGGTATTTATGAGATAAAAAGTGAAAACGGCAGACTTTCATACAAAATCTTTGCGGACAGTGAGGACTTGCTATTATATCTAAAAAAGAACAAAGGAAAAACTTGTGATAAAATGAAACCTATTTTCATTGTTGAAAAATACAAAGAATATGCAAACACGCAAGTAAGAAAACTAACATCTGATGAAATACAGAAATATATGTCAGAGAGATAAATTTCATATTCTCTAAACAACCATTATCACAATCACAACTGAATAAGTAACACAGCGTCAGAGCGTATAGAAAACAAATCTATGCGCTCTATTTTATTGTAAAGGAGCAGATTTATGAGCAAAGACAGCAAGGCACAGCATAGAGCCACCCGACAGCACCCACCCACAAAAATTATCGTGGAAAGGCACTATGTAGGCACTGAAAAAATGGAAACGGTATTCAAGCGGATAGCCGAGGAACAGA
>CAJTYV010000179.1 GCA_910584195.1 uncultured Ruminococcus sp.
GAGCAATCTGGTGATATGTCAAGATGATTTTTGAAAAGATTTTGATATGTTTTTTAGAAAAAAGGGTAACTTTAATAGACCTATGAGAAAACACAGGTTAAAAACAGTTATTCATTTGATGTATCCAGCGATACGCCGGAGTACAGTTGGTTTCTGGCCAGCAATCCATAAACCAAGCGAACGAATTTACGTGAAGTCAGCGCGAGTGCTCTTTTGTGTTGATGTTTCGGAACTTCGTTGTACTTCCTACGATAGTACGCTCCGTACTCAACATTATGTTTTCTCATACTGTTGGCGGCTTCGCCAAGATAGTATCTGAGATAACGATTACCGGCTTTGCTCATAGGAGTATCTTCACCATTGAAATCACCTGATTGGTTTGACTTCCACATGAGCCCGGCATACTTAGCAAGGGCATCAGATGAATGGAAAGCAGAAATGTCGCCTATTTCAGCGACAATGCCACCTGCAAAGACAGGACCGATGCCATCTATGGATCGAAGAATAATAAAAGCATTAGGATTTAATCCTTTGATTTGTCTTTCGATGGCAGTATCTATCAGCTTGATTTCTTTCTTAAAAGTTTCAATACAGTTGAAAGAGCTGGCGATAGATACATTTAATGGTTCATAAAGAGCCTTATCTAAGCGATAAGAATCTCTGGCCGCTTTCTTAAGTAATTCTGCAGTCTTGCTAATGTCTTTAATACGATTGCGGCTTTTCTCTGCCAGAAAATTTATGAGACTTTCTTCAGATGAATCAATAATCTCCTCCGGAGATAAGTATTCAGTCAATACACTGGAAGAGGTTGCTCCGTAAATATCGCAGAAAGGCTGGTCGTCACCTTCCAACATCTGTAGTTCACTGAACTTCAGATACAGGTTGGAGACCAGATAGGTTTTCTCTCTGGTCATGCATTCAACAAGATGCAGACGATGCCTAGTAAGGCGTTTAAGAGCCAAGAACTGGCTTCCGCGCCAAGGCTCCGTTTCAATGTTCCCTGCACGTGCATAATCAGCAATAACAAAGGCATCAATGGGATCAGACTTGCCTAATCCGATATAAGACTTTTTGTAATTCGCTGTGCACTTGGGATTGAGCACAAAAACATAAGGCTTGAAATGCATCAGTTCCTCGCAGGAAGAGAGAAAGTTTGCGATGTGGATGCTGTAAACAGAGGTAGATTCTAAAGCAGCAACAATCGTATTAAGATCAGGGTGTTCTTTCAAACACTCAAGGATCTTCTTGGCTAGTTCTTCAGCACCAGGCTGATTGTTAGCAAAAGAAGAGTTTATGTATTTATTTTTATAAAAATCCAAAGCACAAACAAAGTTGGATTTTGAACTGACGTCAATACCGACGTAAAGCGTAGATAATGGGTTAATCTTTAACATGATATCACCCGCCTTTCCGATTAAGTATTCTTGGGATCTGAAGGAAAAGGTTTATCCTGGGAATCATATGCTGACCGAAACCTCGCGCAATAAGCATGCACCCTGGCAGCTCTTTTGCTGGTGCTGTACGCCAGGGGATGAAACATCTGTGTAAGCGGAATGTGACATATGATTCAGGCTGCAAGCTCCATAAGCAGACACCGGGAACCGGGCTGAAAGGACAAAAAGCAGTGCCTCTAGACATCAGACTCTGCTGATATCATACCACAGAATGACCTATGAAACTAATAACCAATGTAGATGAGATGGAAAGGGTTTATCCCAGGTGTCTCAGAACATCTATAAATCTATAGAAAGAATAAGTGCATAACCATCATTTCTACTGGCTATACACTTATTATACGAGGA
>CAJTYV010000180.1 GCA_910584195.1 uncultured Ruminococcus sp.
TTTTAAGACCTGCAAATAAAGGTCAATACCCATAAGGCAAAGTTTACAAATTGTTCATGAATCTGTGGATATGCACGACAATAAGACCGCCGAAGCGGCCTGAAAAAATAAAATGTAGCTATAGCTGACCGGCAACCTTGACAGAACATCATAAAAATGCTAAAGGTGTCGTGCCGACGGTGAGGAACTCATGAATAGATGAAGTCAGTCACCGTCGAGGCAGTCATTGTAGCATTTTTATGATAACCTGTCAAGGTCAAGCGGCTGCGCCGTGCCTATGCTTTGCCTCCGGATCGGAATCTATGAATAGATGCTATTGCACAGGCATTGCCTCCTTGGCTCTGGCGTAATAAATACGCAAAAATTTGTGGGCAGCGGCAATCATGTAAACTTTGTATGGTTTTCCCTCAGTTCGTTTCTTGTCAAGGAACTGGTACACCGGCTCATCAACAGGCTGCCTTTGAAGATAGATCGTCATGATCAGGAACAGTGTTTTTCGCAGTGCCGGAGAACCACGTTTTGAGATGCTTCTGGATTTAGGATCATCCTTACCAGATTGATTTGGCGGCGGATCAATACCTGCTAAAGCAATAAGCGACTTTCCACTTTTCAGCTTTGTAACATCTCCAATTTCAGCGATGAGCTGTGAACAGATCACTTTCCCGACACCGTACAGGCTCATGACAGTCTCGTATTCAGGAAGCTGAGAGGCAAGAGAATCCATCTCATTGTGAAGATTTGCAATAGCTTCAAGCGTGGAGTTTAGAAGCTTTGCAGAGTCAGCAATCATCTTTTTGACCGCTTCTGTCATAGGCAGCGTGCAGACCAGTGTCCTTGCATACGCATGAATCTGTTCAGCTTTTGACTCGCTATACTTGTAGCTCTCTTTTTTGCACCAGCTTTGATATTTGGCTTTGAATGCAGATAAGGAGAGCTTTGCAACAGAGTCTGCATGAGGAAATTTCAGTACGAAATCCACCCATTTCTCATGACCGTCTGACTCTCGGCGCGGCGATGTAAACAGCGTATTCGCATTCGGGAAGCAACAGTCCAGCAATGCAATAAAGCTGTTCTTCTGCATCACAAGTATCTTGTTCAGCTTGATGCATTGTCGATTCATGATTTTCAGTGTTTTGCGAGCTGTCTCGGCAGGCGTATATTCACGGAGCTTCATCCATTTATCAAGAGCGAACGATGCGATTTTCAGCGCATCAATCCGATCCGTCTTGACTTTTCTGACACGGTTTGTGTCGTAGTCATCAATCAGCAAAGGGTTGACTACGGATACAAATATACCCGCATTATGGAGTGCATTTGCAACCGGCTCATAGTATGTACCAGTATACTCCATGACAACTTTTGTTTCACCGGACAGTGATTTGATAAGTTTCACCAGCTTCTTCAAATCGCTGTCTGTGTGGAACACATCAAAGGGTTCAGCTATGACGACTCCAAAGGGCTGAATTACAGCTACCGTACTTTTTCCTTTGGATACGTCAATTCCAACTGCGTTCATAAACATCTCTCCTACTGATAGAATTTGTGATCGATAAATCCACACTTTCCTCGTTACCTATTCTGCCTACTGAGTGATGCGAGCGCATACGAATGGCTCAACCTACAAAATCGAACGCTATAACAAAAGCATGGATAACTGTCTTAAAAACGGGCATGGTGTCCCTTGGAGTGATGCGTTAGTCCAATCACTGCTTTTATTATAGCTTAAGTAACAAGTGCGTGTAAACCATGGCTGGCTTGTCATGGATTTAACGACTAAATATATTATAGTAGGAGT
>CAJTYV010000181.1 GCA_910584195.1 uncultured Ruminococcus sp.
CTCTTACAGGGGGGCTTAGATTATCAATACATTTTTTTTACCTTTTTTTGCTTTCGCTACTTAAGCCTCTTACAGGGGGGCTTAGATTATCAATAGGTTTTTTGAACACTTTTTCAGCAAAATAATATCGTCAAGAATCGGCTGACTCCAGCCCCTCTCCCAAGCCTCTTACAGGGGGCTTAGATTACCAATACATTTTTTACCTTTTCTTCGTTTTCCACGTTGCCAAACTACTACAACTTTTATTGCATTCTCGGCATCATGTCCATCGGAACAGATGACAGTGGTTTCGTATGCAGAAATATTATCTCCCAATAACCAGTCCTATAATTTGCCTTTAGGCGTCGATCCACCATTACATTGTATTGAACATGCTCTTTCCATCCGTTATTCCCAACCATATCTGCATATCCGCCTTCATATTTTGCATTAATACCAATTCGCAAAATTATCCATTCCCCATTCTCATGAAACAATTCCTGTGTAAGGTTTTTAACCTCTGGCTCCTCCAAACGTACAATGTATGGCGTTTCTAAAACGGTTTCCCAAAGTATCACATGTTTCAAATGCCCATCATCAATATCTTTATAACGATGCTCCTTCTCCATAGATGTGACCACAACATATCCTGTGTGCTCTTTCTTGGGCCTTAATTTTCGATCAGCATTTGCTCTTTCTCTTGCAATCCTCAACAAATTTTTATTCAATCCTCGTTGCAGTTCGCATTCCTTTCGTTCGGCATCCAATAATTTTTTTTGCTCTATCTCTTTTTGTACAAATATCGCTTCTACTTCATCAATTCTTTCTCGAACCCTTCTTTTTTCGTCTTGTACATTCCTCTCAGCGATATATCTCGCTTCCTCTGTTTCTCTTTCTGCCTTAGAAATCCTTTCGACCAACTCCTTGTATTCCTCTTTTGTCAAAATAACATGGGTACATTCTGGATTAGATTGTCCACCATGAACCTCTTTGAAGCCAATTGTCACTTTTCTTACAAATTCCGCCATGGCAGCACCTCCTTACAAACCACGAATATAGTTATCAGCTACGACACTGATTCGGTTATGTCCAAGAGCCTTACTGCAGATCAACATAGCTGCCTTATCCAGTTTCTTTCCAACTTCATCTTTCCGACAAACATAAACATCGCTTTGATACCTGTTTCCTGTCCCACGATTTATCTTGTCATATGGAATATCTTGAATATCTCTAGCATAAGCCTTATAAATAGCCATAGCATAGTCTGATCGATAGCTATGGATATCTGCACTGTTGTGAATGTGTTGCCACACCTTTTCTTCTGCTGGAGTATTTTTAATTCGTTCAATAATCTGCTTTGCGTTCTTGCCGATGATAGGGCTTAAACGCTCGCGTCCGCCCTTTCCATTGCGGACATGGATATACCACCCATTATCAAATTTACGCGCGTCACAGAGCATCTCAAGCCGTTTTACGGCCATTGGCAACCGTTGTTCCTCTGGAACGTTTTCCATTTTAGAAATTTCTGCCTCGATTTGCTCTTTTGATACCATGTCTTTTCCACGCAATTCCTGTAATTCTTTTCTCCGCAAGCCAGTTCCCTGGCAAAATTTAATCAGCTCATCATTGTTAGTTTTTGAAAAGTGCTTATCTCTTACTCTGTCACCCCGGCTCCGCTTAATGTCCTCTCTATTTCGTTTTGGAGGCTTAAAATAATTTTCATCATCTGGATCAATCTGATATAGCTTCCCCATGGCCTTAGCCTCAAGCTGTACTGTCCAGGCGGAAAGCCCCTGATCC
>CAJTYV010000182.1 GCA_910584195.1 uncultured Ruminococcus sp.
ATGGAGGCATAGTATGAAGATAACTGATAGAGATATAGATAACGGAAAACCTTTTGATTGGGGGAAAACCTCTTTAGATTATGTAAAGTTCCGTGATATTTATCCAAAAGAATTTTATCAAAAAATTGTTGACCGCAAATTATGTATAGACGGACAATCTATCCTTGATGTTGGAACAGGGACAGGGGTGCTTCCCAGAAATATGTACCAGTATGGGGCGAAGTGGAGGGCTACCGATATTTCAGGAAATCAAATTGAACAAGCCAAAATCCTTTCAAAAGATATGGATATAGATTATTACGTTGTGCCAACAGAAGATATAAGTTTTTCAGATAATTCTTTTGATGTAATCACAGCCTGTCAATGTTTTTGGTATTTTAACCATAAAATTGTTATGCCTAAGTTTTATCGTATGCTTAAAAAAGAGGGAAAGATTCTTGTTTTATATATGGCATGGCTTCCATTTGAGGATAAAATTGCGGGAGCAAGTGAAAAACTTGTATTAAAATATAGTCCTAACTGGAGTGGTGCAGGAGAAACGATACATCAAATAGACATACCCGATTGCTATAAAGAAAACTTTGAACTTGTACATCACGAAGAATTTACTGTAAGAATACCATTCACCCATGAAAGCTGGAATGGAAGAATGAAAGCGTGTCGTGGAATTGGTGCTTCGCTTACCGAAAAAGAAATTTCTATGTGGGAACAAGAGCATAGAACACTCCTTGAACATATTGCGCCTAATGAATTTGATATTTTACATTATGGTGCTATTGCCGAACTAAAAAAGCGTTAAATTGGACGTTTGGGAAAATCAGTGGAGCGGTTCATTAGCTGCTCCACTGATTTTTGCTATCCCTTGACAAAATATTTTGAAATGTCCGAGCTTTGTAATAATTCAGCCTGTTTTTCTGTCGAAATCAAAGGCACCTCGGACATTTGTAGTTTATGCTTGTAGTAAATCAATATTGGGGGTGAGGACATATGAAAAAAATACTGCTGATCGATGACAGCGACACCTATATATGGTGCCTGCAAAAATATTTACAACGGCGAGGCTACCCGGTAGAAACGGCTTCCACACTGAAAGAAGCTCGGACAGCCATCCAAGAGGAAATGCCTCTGGTAATCTGCTGTGATCTCGACCTGCCGGACGGTTCCGGCATGGACTTTCTGGACGAGGTGCGGGCCACAGACAAGGAGCTGCCTTTTATTCTGGTGTCCTGCCATGATAAAGAGGACTACGAACAGGAGGCCAAGCAACGGGGCGCGACGCTGTGTATGGACAAAATGAAAGGGATGCTGCTACAGGATATGCTGGTGGAATACGCCTACCGGCAGCTATCCGGTGAAAAGGCCCCGACTTTTCATACGCTGCTCTTTGTTCATGCGGAAGATACCAGCGCCGGAGTGCTGCGGGCTGCTATGCTGCAAAAGGGCTTTGACCTGATTCTGGTTCCCTCGATTGCAGACGCTAAGCGCCGGATTTTTGAGGATGAGGAAATAGAACTGATTTTGTGTGATGTGGAACTGCCGGACGGTACAGCAATGGAGTTGTTTCATGCGCTGCGGCGGGTGGCGGAGATGTTCCAAATGAAGAATCCCCCTGTCCGGCTTCTGCCGTTCTTTATCCTCACCGAGAACAACGACCTTACCACGGAATATGAATACCGGTATGAAGGTATCAATGACTATTTCGTGTCCCCGGTCAATATTCCGGAGCTGATACGGAGAATTATGTATTTTGTTGAAGATTCAAAATAATGGTAAAAAT
>CAJTYV010000183.1 GCA_910584195.1 uncultured Ruminococcus sp.
TGGAAAAGGAAGTGAATAAATCTTGTGAATTGTCATGTGATGAAAAAGTCATATCCATACTTAATGAAAAAGCAAAGCGTGAGTATGGGGACACACTGATTTCTTTTTTGAAATCAAACAATCTTTACAAAAGTTCTTTAGCTTCCGTTACATTGACAGAGGGAGCAGAACAATTAAAAGAAAGGTTAGGTGCGATTATGAAATTTAGGAAAAAATCAAAAGCGATTATTGCTATCACTGCTATTTTTACGGCTGCTGTTTGCGTTTGCTTTTTTGTAACCGGCGCATATGCCGCCCCTTCTGCTGCTAATGATATGAAAACATGGAAGGACAGTGAAATACTGAATGAAATATTGACAGAAGACGGAGTATACTACATTTTTTGTGATGGTGCAGGGGAAGATGACAAGCCGCTTTCTTCTGTTTCTGCCGGAAGCATTAAGTTTGTATTGGTACGAAAAGATAGTTATACCTCTATCGGACCATTTGACAATATGGAAACGCTTATGGAAGATGTTGCCGAGCAGTGTGAGTATATGAACACTCTTACACAGGAAGAAAAGAAATTAGTCATGGAAGCTGTCGCAGATATTTGTGGAAATGTCGAATCAGATAATAAAAATTCAATTTTTGAAATGGAATTGGATAGATACTATGATGATACAGACCCGTTTGTAAATGAAAGGCTATTCTGTGTATCCGAGGATATAAGTACTTTAAAAGCAAAAATCTCTTTTCAAATGGACGGAAAAAGTGGACTTGTTGAAATAAGAGATAATGAAACAGATGAACTTATCTGGGCAAATACATGGAATGAGAATATTGAAAATGATACTTTTACAATTTCATTAAATAATATTTTGAAAGAAAATGAGTATGTTATAAGATTTGTTGGAACTGAAATAAATTATGCAAAAATTGAAGTTATTTTCGAGAGTGGTTTAGTGCGAGAAAGGGAACGTCCACGTAAATCAAATTAAGGAAAATAATAGCTTCTATATTTATATTCTGCCAGTTGTAGTCAAGGGGCGACAGTCTAAAATACTATCGCCTCTCTGAATTATAAAAAGTAACCAATAACCATGCACCGCACCATGTGGGAGAAAGGGGGAATATTTATGCCTTGCACAGAAGCATACAAAGAACATATCATGTATACGTTCAACGGCTTTTGCAAGACCGTCATACGCTTTGCGGCTATCAACGCATGGCGTGACAGGAGCAGACGGCGGCAAAAAGAAATATCCCTTGAATACCTCACAGAAGAAAAGTTTTACCCTTTAGGCACGACAGACGAATATTTTGAAGCACCCTATGAAGAATATCCCATTACGATATGCGGTCAGACAGTTATCCTCACCAATGGGGAACTTGCCGCCGCCCTGTTATCTCTGCCGGAAAGAAAGCGGGAAATTATTTTCCTTTACTTTTTCGGAGATTATACACAACAGGAAATCGGGGAAATGTACGGACGCTGCCGGAGTACGGCGTGGCATCACATACACAGTGCCTTGCAAATGCTGTATGAAGAAATGGAGGTGCTTTTCCGTGAGGAATCCTAAACTTGTACCGTATGAAACCATTATCCGAGCGACCAGCGGAGAGCCGGAAGCCGTTGACGAAGTTTTACGGCATTACAGCAAGCGAATCCGAATTGCTTCCCTTGAAAACGGACAAGTCAACAAAGACACAGAGGACAACATCAAACGGCGGCTTATCGCTGCCCTGTTCCAGTTCCGCTTTGATGAACAGCCATACC
>CAJTYV010000184.1 GCA_910584195.1 uncultured Ruminococcus sp.
ACTACGTTATCAGGATGAAATTCACGGTTCACTAATTTCGCAGGCAGATAAAGTGGTTGATCTCATTTTTACGAAATATTTAAAGGCGGATATTTCGTATCAAGGAGTAACAAGAGTAGAAACCTACCCTTTTCCGAAAGAAGCAATTAGGGAAGCTGTTTTTAATGCTATCGCACACAAATTTTACGGAGCATTAATTCCAATTCAAATCAGTGTGTATGTAGATCGGATTTATATTGCGAATGATTGTATTTTCCCAGAAGATTGGACAATCAATGATTTAATGGGAAAACATCGTTCAAGACCTTATAATCCTTTGATTGCCAATACATTTTTTAGAACTGGTTTTATCGAAGCATGGGGGCGTGGAATCGAAAAAATCAAAGATAGCTGCAAAGAAGCCGGAAATCCTATGCCAGAATATACGATAAAGCGTGAGGACATTATGGTTATGTTCAAAAGCTTGGTTAGTAGCACTGACCAAGATACTAACCAAGCTACTGACCAAGCTAACCAAGGTAACGATAACTCCGTAGTTACACGCATCTTGAAAGTAATTCAAGAGGAACCGTCGTTATCTCAGAAAAAGATTGCAGATGTCATTGGAGAAAAGTATAGTACAGTTAAGTATTATATGGAATCCATGAAAAAATCTGGAATTATAAAAAGAGAAGGTTCAAGCCAAAAAGGGAAATGGATTATTCTATAACCATATTTCACACAATTCAATAATTACATTACTCTGCTGATACAGCCAGTCCGTAAATTCTTTCGGGCTGGCTGTTCCTGTTTTTACATCCTTTTTTCTCTGTAACGCTTCTTTCTTAAAGTCGGCAAAGGCAGCCTGTATTTTTTCCAGACGGTCAGCCGGAAAGCCTGCGGTATTTTTTACCCGGTTTATTTTGTTGCGCCAGTTCTGGCATTCATTTTTATAAAGCAGGTCATAGTTATTTTCTCTTGCCCTCTCGTCAAATTCCCGCTTGTTTTGAAGTGCCTGTGCTTTGCGGCACTTGTCGCTGCACAGCTCATACCGCTGGCTCTTTGCCAGAAAATATTTTCCGCAGACCTTGCACCGCCGGAAGCAAAGCCCCCAGTCATTCAGTCTGTTCAGATAATAGGTAATCAACGGGTAGAGGGACGCATAGGCAGACACACATTCTTCTGTGCGCCGGTTGTCCGGGAACCAGAGGTCAAGCCGGGTATCTTCTGACGGTGCGCCTTTGAAATAAAGGCTGCCAGCTTGAAAATGTTTCGGTTTTCCTGTCTCCCTGTCAAAGCTCATGGTTTCGTTATGGAATACCCCGGTCAGGCTGCTCATTTTATCCATGAAGCGGTCACAGGCAGCGTTACGGTCACGGGGTTCTCTGGCAAGCAGATAGCTGTTCCAGATACGGAACGCCACATACATTTTCAGAGGGTCGTTGCTAAGATATTTTCCCCAGAGAAATTTGCTTGCCGCCTGCTCCAGCTCCGGCTGTTTCCATCGGTTGGAATGGAGGGCTTGCCGCAGCGGAGAAAGCCCGTATAAGTTCCAATCTCTGTCCGTGTCCCGCTCAAAGTTTATCAAAAGAGTTCCCAGCGGTCGTGTCATATCACAAAGCACCTCTGCGTTTTGGCTCCCATTCAGCCGGAAGCGGATCTGTTGTTCTTTCCCAATCAAAATCCGTTCTTTCATTTTCTTCCTGTCCAGCGTCAGGACAAATAAAATCCTCTCAAAACATGGCTCATGCCGTATAAACTGATTCTCCATCCCTATCC
>CAJTYV010000185.1 GCA_910584195.1 uncultured Ruminococcus sp.
TTGTTTATCGTATAGAGGATAATACGATAAAGATTGTCCAATGTGGTTCTCA
This sequence comes from uncultured Ruminococcus sp., assembly GCA_910584195.1. GTDB lineage: Bacteria > Bacillota > Clostridia > Oscillospirales > Ruminococcaceae > Ruminococcus. Next base: position 53 of record CAJTYV010000185.1, read on the forward strand.
TTATAGAGATAAGTGAAGGCGGCAACATTTTGGCAATAGGAAATCAGTAAGCCAGAATAAATGATGTAATTGAAGTAAAAAGCGGCGTGTATTGAATTTAAAATTTAAATAAATATAGTTAAGAACAACGAAGAACACGCCGAGTTCGAGTAGACAGGGAAACCCCGGAAAGCCGCATAGTTACTGGCTTTCCGGGGGTGGTTTTGGGGCTTTGAGTACATTTTGAGTACAAAAATCATAATTGCCTTAAATTTCTAAGTTCTTTTTGCCCGGAAGTGTGGGGGAAAGGTTTCATCATTTTTCAGCTTCGGTTCCTTGAATTTCCATAATTTTGCGGTACAGATTATAGCCGTCCCTGATTCCCGCACGGTAAAAGAAATCTATCTCTTCACTGAAATTATCAAACATGGAATCAACGTATTTACTTATGGCGTTTTTGTCTTTTTCGGAAAGTGAGGATATTGCTTCTTGGTATGCTTTCTCAATTTTGTCATATTCGCTTTTTCTCTCCGGACTTTTTCTGCCCGCGCAACGGGAATAACACAACTCCATACGCTCCATGACTACAGCTTCAATAAATTCTTCATCTAAAATTTGCGCCATAACATCCACCCCTCATAAGCAGTCTGAAATGCCCCTGTAGGTTCCTCATTTCTTTTGTCCTCTCTTTTCCCAGTCTTTTCCTGTGCCTGCCGAGCCGTTTCAACACATCCATAATCGGCACGTCATTTCCGGTTCCGTCCTCACCGTGAGTACGAACCATGTGGATTATATCATAGTTCATGCCATGTTTGCAACTTGTACAATAACATTTGTTATAATTAGAGTTGTCGTAAATGACCGACATTTTTCATATGCTATACGGGGAGGTGATATAGCATATGAATCGGGCGCACAGCGAAGAATACAGAAAACTGGGACTGAACATTGCTTACTACCGCAAGGAAAGGGGGCTGTCCCAAATCCAACTAGCGGACAGGATTGATGTGAGCCGCACCCATATGTCACGGATTGAGAATAATGACTGCGCAGTCTCCCTTGACGTGATATTCAGTATCGCAAAGGCTCTGGAGATTCCGGTCAACAGGCTTTTTGAGTTCCGTTAAGGGCTATTTATTTTCCCCGCACTCATAACACATAATGCAGTCACCTAACATTGTCTGTTCCCTTTCCATGCTTACCAGAGCGACTTTGTAGTCGGCGATGTCCTCTTCGTCAAGCGGTTCAGCATCACTGCAATAGGTGCCTGCCAACTCCTGTTGGAGCGTATCCGGGTCTTTGAGAAGATTTCCCCTGTAAAACCAGATAAGGGCATTAACAAATCCAATCAGGTGAAACCATCTTTCATTTGCAGTCATAAAAAATTCGCCCTCTTGTTCATGCTGCTTCAAACGGTATTTTCGCTCCATATGGTTTGCGAAATTCTTAACAGAGGTTAGAAGTGTGTATAAGCCCGCATGGGTTTCCTCAAAGGACTGGCAGTAATAACCAAAAAATAACATAAATATATAACCTAAGTTATAACATAAGTTATAACATATAATACACCTAATTTCAAGCATAAAATATGAGAGTGGTCTCGGAAAGTAGGTGGATAAATCGACAAACAGGGGTAGCCAAGTA
>CAJTYV010000186.1 GCA_910584195.1 uncultured Ruminococcus sp.
AAAGAGTGAAAAATAAAGTGTATTTTTGGATGCACTTGTATAAGGGTTCATAAAACCCCATTTTTTACAAATATAGAAAACGGAATCATGTTAGTTATCGCTGCGTTTTACTAACTTAGAACTATCATAACCAAGGGTTTCAAGGTAAGTAAAAACATTGTTCTCATTTAAAACAACACGCTCCACATGATTTTGGGGGTCCATCAATTCCTCGTAATCAGTAGGAGTGAAAGGCTTCTTTTCAGAAACCATGTGGTAAATACAAACCATCATCATTCTTGCAATGGCAATGATTGCTTTCTTGTGACCACGGCGCTTTTTAATTCGACCATATTTGATTGCGAAATAAGGCTGCTTTCTACTCTTGACTGCGGCAAGGGCACACTGTACCATCATCGGTTTCAGGTAATCGCCTGCTTTGGCAATCCGGACAGATTTTTTCTTGCCTGCTGATTCATTATTAGCAGGAGAAAGCCCACACCAGGAACATAGGTGTTTCGCATTATCAAAAATGTTCATGTCAACGCCTGTTTCCGCAAGAACAATCGTGGAACTTAACTCGGTCATACCGGGCATGGAACTGACAAATTCAACGAACTCATAATAAGGTTTTATTCGGACATAAAGCTCAACTTCTGTCTGGGTAATCATGTCATCAAGAAAATCCAGATGGGCACGGGCAAGTTCCAGCTTTTTCGCCTGATCCGTTTCAATGTTGTAACCTCTAATGGCTTCGATGATTTCATCGGATTTGGCCTTTGCGCCTTTCTTTATCAATTTGCGGACAGCTTTTTCGTCAATGGAATCAGCGGTATGTTCCAGCAGATAAGACATGATTTCGGTTGCGGTCTTGCCAAAAGGGTCCGAAAGCACGCTGGCAATGCCGACATTGGAAACGGTCATACAGTTTTGGATGCGGTTTTTCTCAGAAGATTTCATACAGACCAGCTTGAAGCGGTATCTTGCGAGTTCCCGAAGCTGGCGGAAATCTTTCGGAGGGATAAAGGAACATCTCACAAGGTCAAACTTATAGAGGTCGGCAATCCATTTGGAATCCTTTTTATCAGTTTTTTTGCCTTTGATGGCTTTGACATATTTAGGATGCGTAAGGCAGATTTCTATGTCATTTTCGAGATAATTAAAAATAGGAATCCAATACTTTCCCGTGGATTCCATACAAACGTGATAACAATGATTCTCAATGAGCCAGTTGTGAAACTTTTGGATATCTGAGCTGATGGTTGAAAAAGATTTTTGCTTATACTCGGATACCCCGTCCTTGTTAGTAATTACGATGGTTGCAACGATAACATTTTTGTGGACATCAAGCCCACAGCAGATGGAGTATTTTAACTTCATCATAAGTATCACCACCTTAGTAAAAAAGGAATAGCAATAGTGACTGTCATCCTGCGACTGAATAAACATGGTTTATTACCAATGATAAGAGTCCGGGCTCAAAGTCCCACTTGTTTGTGCTTGAAAGGATGACGGCACATATAAACATACGGGGTCGAAATAAATTCGCCACTCCTCCTTCCGTGCTCTGTAGTATATTGCTATTCCCTACAAGAATTATAAATCAAAGAGTGGAGGGGCACAACATTTTTCATAACTTGTTTGTGCCTTGAGCGAAGCGAAAGGAATGATAAAAAACATGA
>CAJTYV010000187.1 GCA_910584195.1 uncultured Ruminococcus sp.
TAGAAAAATATGCAAGGCTCTCCTTTCGTTCCCTCACTCGTAGTAAAACCGTAGTAACCCACTTTCCCAAATGCCGCGATTTGCCCTGTTCTGCCCCACAAGTGCCGCCAATTCCCTGCTATCCGACGTGCTGCCGTGGCAGACGAAAAGTATTTTAATCATGTTGCTAAAACCTCCGTAAATGCTTGATTTTGCTGTATTTTCGGCACTTTCAACAGTCTTGCTATATTTTTATGATAGTGTGTTTGTTTACCTTTTTCAGTATAACTTGGAATAACTTTGCATAACTTTTTCTTCGTTTGGGCTAAATTTAGGGCTAAATTCAAATTTTTAGCCCACTACTCATTACAGACTTTCTTCATCTCTTCTTTGGCATCATCAAACTGTAAATGTGTGTATGTGTTCAATGTGACGCCAATATCAGAATGTCCCATAATATATTGTAGTGTCTTTGGATTCATACCAGATTTCGCCATGTTGCTACAAAATGTATGTCTGCATACATGCGGCGTTATAACAGGCATTTGCACTTTATATATGCTGTTATATTTTTCTCTGATATGCTGAAAGTATTTCTCCCAATGCAAAGCTACCATAGGCATATCATTCTTATCAAGAAATAGAAATCCTGCCCTACCGTCAATCATTGGCTCAATTTTTGGTTTCTTTCTGTTTACAATGATACGCTTAAAACATTCTGAAACATCTTCATTCATTGGAACATATCTCACGCCTTTTTCTGTCTTAGGTGTTTCAATCACATATTCCATATCACGCTTTCTCTGTAATTGATGGTCTACTTTGATTCTTTCCTTATCAAACTCAATATCTTCTTTTGTCAGTCCACAAAATTCAGAAACCCTAAGTCCAGTTTTGAATAAGATATAAATTCCATCATAATATTTGCAGAAATGCTTATCTTCTTTGATGAATCTTAGATACTCCCGCTCTTGTTTCCGTGTAATGGCTTCCCTAGTCACACTATCATTTACTACGACTGTTGCTAATTGGAATTCAAACGGATTCTTACGGATAAGGTCATCATCCATTGCCATTTGAAAAGCAGGTCTGACTACCCCACGGATGCTATGTATGCTGCTGTAGCCTCTGCCATCATCCTGTAATTTAATCAGCCACTCCCTGGCATCTGATAATTTCACCTTATCAATCCGCTTTGCTCCGAACGGTTCTTTCTTGATGACATTGATAACAAAATTGTAATTGGCTTGCGTATTATGCTTAACGCCTCTTTTTTGATTGATATATTTCTCCACCAGTTCCAATACTGTCATATTCCCGCCATCGGGGATAATATCATCGTTTAACTCTTTTTGAATGTTTTTTTCTTTTTCTCTCAGGGAAATATCTTTGCGCTTTCCTTTGGGATATGCGTCTGACTCTGTTAATCTCCAACTATATACAGACTTTCTATTCCCAAAAGAATCACAATATTTATATCTGTATCTCCCGTCTTTATCCTGACTCTCCCCTGTCATTAGTTTACGACCTTTGCTGTCTTTCCTTACTTCTGACAAATATTTCCTCTCCTTTCATGTCCAGAGAGTCTCGGTATGATAATTAACTCAAACTTCGCACATAGATTTTAGCTATGCACCTTGAAAATTCAATATCTG
>CAJTYV010000188.1 GCA_910584195.1 uncultured Ruminococcus sp.
TCTATTACAATATATTTGGATAGAAAAGCCGGTCAGATAATCCGACTTTCTTTCCATCTCGTGCCTAAGCTACAATAAGAGGAGCAACTGGCTGACCATCACCTTTCAGGGCTTCAAAGTCCGTGCGAAAGACTGTCAGCCATCCTCTTGTTGCAGCGTTCGATTTAAGCAGGTTGAGCCTCAGAGTTCGCGTTACCAAATAGATTGAATCGGCAGCGAGAAAAAGATGGCGCCCAGTTGCAGATTTTATATTGGAGGTAGACATATGAACTCTGTAGGCATTGATATTTCCAAAGGCAGAAGCACCGTTGCTGTTATGCGTCCCTTTGGAGAAGTCGTTATCTCACCCTTTGAAGTACAGCACACCGACAGTGAACTAAGCAAGCTGGCAAAGCTGCTTAAAAGCCTGAACGGTGAAACCCGCGTGGTCTTGGAAGCTACGGGAAACTACCATATGCCAGTAGCCTGGCTGCTCCATAACGCAGGTCTTTACGTTTCCGTTATCAATGCAAAACTGGTACACAATTACGGAAACAACAATTTAAGACGTGTCAAAACCGACAAAAAAGACGCTGTGAAGCTCGCAAACTATGGCCTTGACCGCTGGCTTTCTTTACCAAGGTATATTCCAGAGGAAACTTCCCGATTGCAGCTGAAAAACTGCTATCGCCAGTATCAGAAATATTCCAAGGTACAAACCTTACTAAAAAACAACCTTATTTCTTTGCTGGATATTACTTTTCCTAATGCAAATCGTTTGTTTGCCAGCCCAGCCCGCATAGACGGAAGCGAAAAATGGGTAGATTTCGTGGCGGAGTTCTGGCATTGCGAATGTATTTGTGAATGTTCTGAAACATCATTCACAAACAAATATCGGCGATGGTGCAAAAAGCACGGCTACAACTTTAGCGAGGAAAAAGCACATAATATTTACTTCGAGGCCAGCGAGCAGGTTTGCGTTATGCCCAAATCTGATACTACAAAACTGCTTGTTGAGCAGGCGGTTTTACAACTCAAAGCCACCTCTGGCGCACTTGCCACACTTAAACAGGAAATGCAAACATTGGCCTCCAGCCTGCCAGAATATCCCGTGGTCATGGCGATATTCGGCGTTGGTCCGGCTCTCGGTCCGCAGCTTATGGCCGAAATTGGCGACGTACGCCGTTTCCATTCCAAAAAGGCTCTCGTGGCCTATGCGGGTATTGACGCTCCGCCAAATGATTCAGGGAATATTTCTGGCAGGCACAGGAGTATGAGCAAAGTTGGATCACCCTCGCTGCGCCGAACTCTTTTTCTTGTTATGAGCGTTTATTTGCAGAAATCGCCGTCTGATGAACCAGTTTACCAATTTATGAACAGGAAACGAGCTGAAGGTAAGCCTTATCGTGTTTATATGATGGCTTCTGCAAACAAGTTTCTGCGAATTTACTACGCCTCTGTAAAGCAGTATTTGGATACTCTCGAAGCCTAACTCTAAGGTTCTTATCCGCTTATCCATAGTCAGCGCTAAAAATTTTCAATAGCGGTGGCTTAGTTTTGTGTACTCTTTTTTGTGCTTGAAAAATACGATATTTTTTTAATTTAACCCTTGACTTTTATTAGCAGGTCTTTC
>CAJTYV010000189.1 GCA_910584195.1 uncultured Ruminococcus sp.
AAAAAGGACAAACCGGGGAAATAAAGGTTTTTTGTATTCTGCTTGTCAAACCACAGTGAACAGGCTTATTTACGTGAGTAAAAATTAACTTATATTTAAGGATACAGGGTAAAACTTTATATTTATATCCTTTTTATTTATGTTCAACACAGTCATCTGCAAAATTTGCCTAAAAAACGTGCAGCTTATCCTATGAATACAGGTTCTGTCAAATAATAATTCAGCATATAATTCAGTACCAATAAAATAAAGCGGCATCGAAGCGTGACGACGGCGGTGCCGCAATAAGGAGTTATACAATGAAAAAATTTAAGCGTAAAATAATAGCCGGCGCCGTTTTCTTTGGATGCTTAGCTGCCGCCATCTGCGGAGGAGCTGTCATTAGCGAAAAATCAGAATTGATCCCAACTTCAGTATCCGGTTTGGAAGAGGAACCTCCTGTGATCATTCTCGATGCGGGACATGGCGGCTTTGATGGCGGATGCGTATCTGTTGACGGCGTTCCCGAAAAAGGAATAAACCTGAGTATTTTGCTGAGACTGAGGGATCTTCTTCAAATCAGCGGCTATAAAGTAGAAGTCACACGGGACAGCGATATTTCAATACACGATTCCGGAATTGAAGGACTTGCCAATCAGAAAAGCTCCGATATGGACAATCGCCTTGCGCTGTTCAATAAATACGATAACGCCGTATGTATTTCAATACATCAGAATCAATTTACTGACCCCATTTACAACGGCGCTCAAATGTTTTACTCGGCAACCGACAGCAGAAGTGAAGCTTTAGCAAAAAGCCTTCAGAAAAGCTTCGCAGAAATACTCCAGCCCGACAACAGCCGAGAAATAAAGCTATGCGGAAAGGAATTGTTTTTGTGTTATTTCAGCGAAAATCCCACAGTAATGGCAGAATGCGGATTTCTATCGAATCCCGAAGAAGCCGCTTTGCTGAATACAGAAGAATATCAGCAAAAAATTGCTATGACGATATTTGCGGGACTCAGCAATTATCTGAATAATCAGTAGTTTACAGCAATTCCGCTTGAGATAAAGACGAGTTTGCTGAAAAAATTCTTATAGCTGCGTTGCCGTTACAGTGCGGCAGTCCGCTTCCGTTATAAGCAGAATTGCTGTAATAGGCTGCCGCACAATAATAGTGCGACAGCCTATATTATTGGCAACCTCTAAAAACCTCTTTTGACAAAACATGTTTTAGAGGTTGCCTATTTTCAATCATTATCTTATTGAGATGAAAGTGCATTATGACATGTAACTGTTTTTATTTTTCATATATCTCTCCCGCATAAATTTTTCCGTTCACGGTAACAGCTACCTCAAGCTTTCCGGCATCGTATACATCATTCTTGGAAATGCCGTAATATGAATAAAAATTATCGTAAGGTATACTGTAATTGCATCCGTTTATCTCGTCTCCGTACCATTTCAGAGAAGTCCGGGTATCAACGTGAACTGCGGTATACGTACCGTCAATGTTTGCAATACCGCCGAAGCCAATGTCCTGAGCGGCACAGCATACTATTTTGGAGCTGATCTTTTTTCCGTTCTTATCGTAGCAGATAATATCCGCCGCTGTTCCTTTTGTATGCTGAC
>CAJTYV010000190.1 GCA_910584195.1 uncultured Ruminococcus sp.
TTCCCTTTTCGGGGGCTAAGGACAAATCCGTTAGCTTCACACATCGCCTTTAACTGCTGATACAGAAATTTGTTCATTTCTGTGGTACTCCAAAATTTTTCAGCGTCCATTGAAATGCTCCTAAAATGATTTTTTATTTTTTCATAGCTTCTGAATAGTTTAAAACATCCAATGTTTTTATGTGCTGTTTCCATTGGCGGCTACGGGATATTTCCAAACCTTTTCTTTTCCCGATTAAGGCCAGAAAATTCCTAATTTTTTGAGCTGTTCCACAGCATCATCAAAAAAAGGAAGTTTAATTTCTGATATATCAATTTTACAAGCTGCATCATCAAAAAACATTTTCGGAACTTCTATAACATCAAGTCCACAATTCATATTATTTAGACGGGCCAGCTTGATATATGCAATCGAATACGCATCGACAAAAATGGAGTAACCAACAGGCCACTTGCGCTCATTTTTTATATGTTGGACAAGCAGATTATTGAGCGTCCTTTCATCCTTTTCTGCCATAGCTTGAACAGCCAGCCGCCCTGCATCACTCATCAACACTGCATATGGTTGTGCCGCATCATATTCGGAAAGCGTAGTGGGAAGTAATTCTACCGCCTTTTCAAAGTTTCCCAACAGCATCTGAACATAGGGATGTTCAAGAGAACTCAAGCACTGTGGGAGATAATTTTGTACTGCAAATAGTTCTAAAAGGCCATAGGAAAAGTCTCTTACCATATTCTCCTGGTCTGTCTTATCACGATTTACTGCTGGATGCGCTATATCAAACAAGTAAGCAAATATTGCCGCTATTCCAGAGAGATATGTGTAGTGAATAACCTGGCTATCGGAGTTATTCCTCAGATAAGTCCTTCCTGCCAGTATCTTATAGCTTAAAGAAAATAATGAATAATACCTTACATAATCACGGCTATCCGGAGATTTAGCAAGCCCACGCTTTATTACACTCTCCATGTTAGTTTGCGCTGCATATTTTCCATTGCATTCTTTATAACGCTTTTCGTTATTCTGTCGTTCTTTTTCCCATTTAGAGGATTGATATGCTAATTTCGCTGCCATAAATGAAATCCTTTCAAAAGCCGATTTATTTATCGGATCATTCCTACTTCGAGGCATTTTATTCCAAAGCATAGCCCACTTTGCCAGCTCTTTTGGCTCACTCGTCACGGGTGGGGAATTTGCATTTTAAAAGCCTTTTTGATACCCCACACAATCACGGCCACGGCCACACATACAGCAAGCCGGAGCAGAACATCCAGCATCCAGCTTACTTTCCCATGACGGTACATATCCAGCACATAAACTGAATCAACGTCATAGTCCTCCGCCATCTGATTCAGCATCCGGCGCTCCTCGGTGGTGGTATAGCGGACATATCCGGTTGGATAATTGTCTGCCCCTGTTAATGCCAGATAATCGTCAAAATACACACAAAGCCAGGAACCATCTTCTAGCTTCAGCAAATGATAACGGTTGTAATAACCGCCCACGAAGCCCTGTACAAACCGCTGTAAAGGCGGAATAGGGTAATCGGCATAAATGTATTCCGAAACGCTTACTGACCTTTTCACGCCGCTATTATGATGCATATGTA
>CAJTYV010000191.1 GCA_910584195.1 uncultured Ruminococcus sp.
AAAGTATTGATTTTTCAATGTACGAATCCCACTTTAGATGTGGGAAGTTTGAGTTCATGATTTCTAATCATATTTCCATTTTCCGTAGAAGTGCCAGCGGGCATTGATTTAAGTCCTGAGTTTTCATACTTTTCTGTATGTCTGTCATAAATTTCTTTTGTGCATTCCCGAATACCAATGAGTTTATCGTTTGTATCCCGTTCCGCTTCAATATCCACTGTTCCCGTAAAGAAATTGGTAAAACTTGCGCCGCCCACTGGGTCATTAAAAAATCGGACAGCATTTCCCTTATAAGTGTAGCACTTGCTATCCTTATCATAAATCAATCCATATTCTTCATATATCCCATAGTCCATATTACCGCCGGACGTTTCTATCGCATTATAATCGGAAGCATTTTCGGAAGCATTTGTTGTTTTGTACTCCTGTCCATCAGAAGTTGGATTATTATTGTTAGCTTGTGCAGAAGTCGTAAATGCAGTGCCTACCCCGACAACAATAAGGCTGGCTAAAACAAGTGAGAAAATAGTGATTTTTTTCGTTTTCATAATTGCAGTTATCCTTTCTTCGATAGCATTTTTACTAAAGTTGTTGCAAAGTGGCAATAGTCCACTTTTCGTTGCTTCCATGCTGATAAGCATTAGCGAATAGGCAGATTTAGATTTTTCCCCAAATTGTCGTATAACGCTTTCATCACAAGCCAGTTCTATATCACGGTTAAAAAGAATATACATCACCCACACAAAGGGGTTGAACCAATGAATACAAAGGGCAAGCGTCGCAATCAGCTTTGTTACCGTATCATAGCGATAGATATGCACATACTCATGTGAAAGGACATATTGTAGTTGCTTTTCGTTTTTCCAGTCCATTTTTTTCGGCATTAAAATAACAGGACGGAAAATGCCATAAGTTAATGGGGCGGAAATCCTATCCGATTGCCTTACCAAAATTGGACGTTTCAATGGGCGTTCCGCCAGCCACTTTTCTACATAATGGTTGTTGACGGGTAAAGCTGTCCGAAATTCAATCAGACAATGCAAATAGGATATTACGAAAAACAATGCGATAAGTATTATCCCTGCACACCATACAATAAACCACATGGAAACGGATGAGGAAATATCCGCTGGTGGCTGTTCTACTCCCTGTGTTGTAACAAACAGCCCTTGCATAGTGGGAATGTTGTAATCTGTTCCAGTTTCCGGCAATGTTGCAGAAGATATGCTATGAGTTACCAACGTATAAACACTGAACATTGACGGAATCGAAAACGGGATAAGCAGTCTTAATATCACCAATTCCCATAAAACAAGAAAAGTCTTTTTCGGCAGTTTATTGATTGCCACCGCACGGATAATCACTACCGCAGTAATGAAAGCAGCCCCCGAAAAGCTCATTTGCAGTAAATTCATTTACACCACCTCATTCCAAATCTTCCACAATCTGCTTGAGCTTCTGAATCTGTTCAGCAGAGAGCTTTTTTCTGCCTAACAGGGCTGCAAACAGTTTGTCAACTGAACCGTCATAAATCTTGTCAACCAATTCTTTTGTTTCCGCTTCCTGTACTTCTTCTTTGGGAATAAGGGCATGGCACATGAAATT
>CAJTYV010000192.1 GCA_910584195.1 uncultured Ruminococcus sp.
TCATATATTTTTGCCTGCTTATTGAGAAGTTCTCCAATCCTTAAGGAATGGTTTGCATCTTCAAAGCACTCAATCACATCAAGCTCGTCAAGCAACTGATGCAGAGTGTAGTTTTTATATAAATCTGATTTTTTCATCTTATGGTCAAGATGAGATATCAGAATTAATGCAACAAACTCTGTAAAGATTTTACCATCAAGACCTTTTTCAGATGACACCAGAAGCCTCCGCATATTAAGTCGTTCTTTCAGATTACCAAAGGCTTTCTCTACAACATCTTTCATCCTGTACAGATGCAAGGCTGTAAAGGCATCCATTTTTTCATTGGTAATCAAAGCAAAGTAGCCAAAGTAACGACGCGCCTCTTTGATGGCATCTTCTTTATAATAAACCTGACGTCCCCTCTTGGGGGTTGTCTTCACTTCAAAGAACTGGTCATAGGCCTTTTTATGGCTTTCAACATATTTGCCTTCTGACAGTTCTTTGCAAAGGCTGGCAATTCGTTTGTCGAATGCCTGCTCATCGTCAGCACCATTTTCAATGCTGTAATAGTAATGGATGTACATCCGGCGTTTATCTTTGATGACATCACCTTTGTACGGACGCTCCTGGGTATACTCCCACTGGGCGCTGACCGTATATCCATAGGTGTTGATGCTTTCGTCAAAATTTACAAACATCCGGATATCGTCATATACCTCATCAAGATGCTTCCTGATAAACTTTAATGACAGCTTTGTTCCTACAAGAAACTTGATGTGGTCTCTGTATAAACCATTAATGTTATTTTCGGAATAGAAACCTCTGTCCATAACAAACTTGGTTTTGCCAAACCCAAGGATGTCCAGATCTTCCAGTAAATGTTTTACAGTTTTTGAATCTGGTATATTTCCTGCAAGCTTACGGTAATAAAATGGTAAGCCAGATTCTTCGCCAAACACCAGCAGGAGGTTCAGCTGCGGAAGTTGATCATCTTCCTTGTTTTTGCCATACCGGATCTGAGCAAGCGTTTCAGAGTAACTGGAAATGCTGGTACTGTCATAAGCCCAGTATTCATCTTCAATACGGCGTCTGCCCTGAAGCCGGAAGAGCTTATTTACCTGATCATCTGTTATTGAAGCAAATAATTCACTGCTTCTGGGTGAAGTTATACTTTCACCATAAGGATGCTTATGGGTCAGATGCCATTTTTCAAAACGGTACAAAGGATTATTGTCCTCAAGTATCAGGTAAAAGGCCACAGATAAAAGCTGTTTGTATGTTTCGGGAAAACACTGTCTGAGATCTGCTGCAAGTCCAAGCTCATTAGCAAACTCATTCAGAAGATATGTTGCTCCATAATACAGATGTCTGGTTTCGACAAAAGGCTTTGGCCCTGTTTTTTCAGGCTTTCCACTTGCTGATTTAGAACCTTTTTTCGCCCTGCCTCTTGTTGGAACAATGTCACCAGTCTCAGGGTCAATCTTTCCTACACATATGCGTTTTGAACGGGACTGCCGCTTTTCTTTGTCCCAGTAATAAGTTGTGTCATAAGCATATGTAATGCCTGTGCGTTTATCAGTTTGAGTAACTATCGACATACAATCACCTCGTCATGTTTAT
>CAJTYV010000193.1 GCA_910584195.1 uncultured Ruminococcus sp.
AACAGGATATAGAAGAAAAACAAACACATGAATGACAGGATAATCAGTACAATATGTGCAACTATACTCCGTAAATGACTTGGCTGTTTTGATTTCATAAATCTACCCCCTCCTTTGCTGTTTTTTCGCTTTTTTCGCTGCAGCTTTCGAACCATCCGGGTCATCATTATTTGTCATCCGATATACAAAGAAGCACAGAATACCGCTGACAATAAACAGATAGACGGACAACGCACCTGCCATACCATAATTTCTGCTCTTCAAATGGCTGTTCAGGAACATGATCAAAGTCATGGATGTACGGTCCGGAGTACCCTGTCCATTAGTCAGAATCTGCGGCACATCAAACATCTGCAGGCCGCCAATGATAGCTGTGATCAGCGTATATGCAAGAATCGGCCGTATCTGCGGCAGCGTAATGTAGAAAAACCGCTGGAAACTGTTGCATCCGTCCAACTCAGACGCCTCAAATACATCAGGACTGATTCCCATAATTGCAGCCATCAACATAATCGTTGAATTTCCAAACCACATCAGGAAATTCATAAACCCAACCAATGATCTTGTTCCCAACGCGGAACCCAGGAAATCAATGGGCTGACTGGTAAGCCCTATGGACATAAGAATAGAATTAACCGGTCCGTTAGTAGAGAACATCGTAAAAAATAACATCGCAAATGCAGACGCCATGATCAGGTTCGGCAGATAGATAACAACCTTAAAAAACTGTGTTCCGTGAATCTTTAACCTTGCATCTACGAACCACTCCGCAAGTACCAACGCGATCACAATCTGCGGGATGAATCCTATAATCCATAAGATCAGAGTATTCGCTGCATATTTCAGCATATCCGAACCCAGAAGGCTGATATAATTTTCCATTCCAACAAAATTCGGTCCGATCTCTTTAATTCCTGAACGGTAATATTCAAAAAAACTATACCGGATGGTATCCACCAAAGGAATAAAGGAAAAAATGAAGAAACTTACAAAAAATGGAAGAATAAAAATATATCCCCATTTTGAATAGTCAACTTTTTTATGTTTTGATTTCATAAACTATCATTCCTTTCTGCTCCATATGACGCAGGGCAATCAATGCCCCGCGGTCATTTTATCTATTCCGGCCATTGAATCTCGGTAATATCAGGATAACGCTCTATGATCGCCGTCTCAAAATTCTTTTTCGCCTTATCATAGTCAACCTTCCCCTGCAGATAATCACTGAACGAATTCTGGATTAATTCCACACATCCCTGATCATATGCGGAAAGCGGAGCAATCTCAATATTTTCTGCAACCGGTGCAAAATATTGAAATGCATTCTGCCCTCCAAGGAATTCTGAAGCGAAAGAATCGTCTTCTGCCGCTTCTTTCATACCACTTGTTGTATTCGTAAAATCCGAATAGTCTTTTGAAATTTTCAGCAGATTATCTTTGTCTACCGTTACCGCAAGAATAATGTCTTTTACGTGCTCCGGATTATCTGTACCCGTACATGCATGTACATAAGAACCGCCCCAGTTATATTCCTGCGGAGGATTGGTAACAGCCCATACGCCGTCTTCACCGTCCCAGTTTGGA
>CAJTYV010000194.1 GCA_910584195.1 uncultured Ruminococcus sp.
CTGTCTGTTTTTGTATATTGCAGTCATGCCTGTAATTGCATTCGCTGCCCGTATACCAAACGGACATATGCTTGGAACAATTATTGCTTTTGTTTATGGCTATGGCGGTATGTTTGCTTCTGGAAATGTTACATTAGCAAATATTTATCCTGTTACTGCAAGTTTAGGCTTGATCAGCTACCGAAGCTACGATCCGGCTGTACATTGGAATGTGTTAATCTGTCTGTTTAGTATGATTTCCGTATTGATGATTACTGCTGTTCTTGTATTCACTGCAAAAGGAAACGTGCCAGTCAAGGCAGCAAAAAAGCACAAAACAACAACAATCAAAAAAGGTTGGTAAGGGAGATTATAGGAATGAAGAGAAAATTGACTATCGGGATTGCAGCAGTTGTAATACTTATTGTAGGTATTATTGGTTTTTGTATGTGGTTCCTTTCGGGAACTGGCAGCACATACTATTATTCACAGATTGATAACAGTAAAATAGAACAGACCGAATCAAAATGCGGTGTAATTAACTTTAGTGGAAGTATGGATTACTCATACACTTTATTTTCTTACGATGAGAATGGAAAAGGAAAAGACATTACATTCGGAACATCAAAGGAATTGAAAGAGGGAGCTTTTATCCGTTTAACGGTAATGCCGATCCGAGGTGTTCTTGAATGGAAAGAGGTGCAATATGATGAACTTCCTGCCACTGTGCAAAGCAATTATACAGCACCAACGAGTGAATAAGGGCAGTTATAGGTTTGGAATTAAAAAATAGAAAGGCTGATGATATGTGCTATAAGAGAATACGTTTCCATTTCCTTTCAATAAGTATTTTGATATTTAGTTTGACACTTGCAGGGTGTTCAAAAGATGAAATCTTAGATCAGTATAATAGTGTTGTCCAAACAGCCGGAAATGCAGCACTCACAAGCAATTTTTTACTTAAAGGAAATCGGACATATGGGGAAGATTGCTATACCGGGACGTATACGGCAGATTATAAGGATTTTTCTAATACAGAATATCTCTTTGGCGGAACTTCTATTGAGCGTGAAAATGGCAAAGATATTTCTGTTTCCTGTGACTTGGAAATTACCGAGGGAACAGCGCAAGTGTTTTGGGTTTCTGGCAGCGATGATCCGGTAATCCTGCTTGAAGCAACTGGTAGCTATTCCGAAACAATAACATTGCCGGAAGGCGGAAACTATATTGGCGTTATTGGAAACAATTTTACAGGGCATTTAGAAATGAATATAGAATAATAATCTGCCGCACGACGGCAAAAGAAAAAAGCTGTCGTCAAGCAGAGGTCTTTTCACACGCCTAGTCGCCGCCACCCGTAAAACGGGTGGCTCGGGACGCTGGCTGTAAGCCCTTGCTACCGGACAGCGTCTCAAGGCGCCCTAGACTTTCTCTCCGTTCAAGTCACTATTGCACTTGACGCGTTGCTCATACCCCTGAAGGGGTGTTCGTATTACTTCGACTTAACCCTTAAAAGGGTCCTCATACTCTTTTACACTCAGCTTATCCTGCATGATATCGTACTTCTCTTGGTCTTCTATATATTTTTTGAT
>CAJTYV010000195.1 GCA_910584195.1 uncultured Ruminococcus sp.
GGCAGTTTTCTTAAATAATACAAAAACACCCAATTTTACATTCTTGGGTGTAAAACTGGGTGTTTGTTTTGCAATTTGCTGATTTTCAGCATTTATTGCGGAGAGAGAGGGATTCGAACCCCCGGACCCGTTAAGATCAACGGTTTTCAAGACCGCCGCATTCGACCACTCTGCCATCTCTCCAATATTTTTTCCGGTTCCGGATGCTGGTCTACATCCGTTTTATCTGAAACGGATTGCAAAGGTAGTGTTTTTTTTCATTCCCGCAAATTTATTTTAACTTTTTCTGTATTTCTTTTATTGTTTCCACCGCAAACGCCCGTTTTACCTTACCTTCCGCCCTATGTATTATCAGCAATCCTGCTTCATAAAATGCTCCGTCGCCAACAAGAATGAGATATATTCGTACAATCTCTATCTTTTCTGACACAATTTCTATCGGCACATAATCAAAGCTACTGTTGCGTTTGCACTTGACTTTCGCTACATTTGTCCTTGCGGACATATATACGTATGCGCCTCGGCAAACATCCAAACAAGTTTGATGTCTGCTCTCAGCTTTTGCCTACATTTGTTCCCATCACAAAACAAACTTCATAAACAACGTTAATTATGAAAAAATTATCTCTACTCATCGCAGCACTTTCAGCATGCCTGACGTTGGCTGCACAACAAAAAGGAGACTTTACAGTCGGAGGTTCGGTCGGAGTATCCGGAGGTTCGGTCACAGCATCACTCAGCTATGGCGGTACAACTGAATCAGAATCAGTCCCGTCCGCTACCAAGTTCTCACTGAACCCGACATTCAGCTATTTCGTGGCAAACAATTTCGAACTCAGCGCCGGACTTGGCTATGCCATGGAAAAGACATTCTCTGACGAAAAAGACGGCAAGAATTATTTTGATTTCACACACATTGCGATGTTCCAGATCGGAGCACATTATTACGTTCCTATTATCCGGGACCTGTTTTATTATGCACCAGGTCTCAACATCGGCTTTGGAGGCGGCTCTCAGGTCAGCAGGAGCGGAGCAAACACCAAAACCACTGTAAAGATACCTTTTGCCATGGGATTTGAGCTCAACTTCGCCAATTTCGAGCTGAAGCTTACGCCAAAGGTCGGTTTGTCATTCAACCTTCTTGACCTCGACATCGTATATGCGTCGTTCGACTCCGGAAACAAAGACATAAAATACAGCACAACCGGAGTTTCTGCCGGATTCAATTATGGAGCTTCCATAGGCGCAAGATACTACTTCTGACACGGTTTTCAAACATAGGCAACGTAAGAAAAAAGGCAACAGAAGCCAACAAATCAAGGGGCTAAGAATCGAGAGCGGCTGGACTGGAAGTTTGAAACACCCCTTTAAGGTCGTGAGCGAACAGCAAAATAGCCCGGAGTTTTTGTAGCAAATATCAAATGACAGTTTTGGGGTTGAACGTAGCAGTTTTTCAAAAAACGATTGAGGAGGGAGCTTCGAAAGTCAGAATAACTCTTTGGAATTGAATATTTGGAAATATTGCTGTCCGATAAAACTCAAATAGCGCAATAAAGTATGGCTCGAACGCT
>CAJTYV010000196.1 GCA_910584195.1 uncultured Ruminococcus sp.
CCGATTCGCGGACTTTCCGCCTTTTCCGTTCGATGCTGGCAGCTACGGTTTCAAGTGCATGCAGAATAAGCTCCCGCCGCAACATGGGGTCTTCCGTAGAGGTAATTACCGGATAATTGCTTTCCCTGTCGTATGCCAAGGAGCGTTTTTCATTCTTCCGGTGGTTCCGGCTGACAGTTTTACGACATTCCTTACAGTAGTTGCCGGGAAGACCGGTTTTCTTATTGATATAAAAGGCACTTGCCGGAAGAGAGCGTTTGCAACATCCGCAAACGAACAGTGTTTGCACTTCTGAGTTTTTCATTTTGTTATCCAATTATAAATTATAAATAGTAGTTTTTATCAGTCAAGCCTGTAATCATCCGAATACGGAGTACTCGTATACAATATGTTATCCTTTTGTTATCCTATTGCCAGGTATTAACATCTGACGTTTCAGGTATTAATGGTTAGAGAATTGGCTGTTAATACTTGAGAGAAGAGCTATTAATAGCTGATAGAAAAGCTGTTTACAGCTATCAGCAAGCTTTCCGCAGGCGGCGGACGAGAAATTTTCAGAGTTTCGGTGTTTTTCTTGAAGTTTTGCATGGCAGATCCGTTTTTAATTTATATTTTTGAAACGTTTTCTATGAATCAATGGGACAAAGATAGAACATTTTTTCATAAAGAAAATTATGATTTTCGTTTTTAATCTTAACTATTTTATAAGTCATTGATTATAAACATATAGAAAACGCAAAGTTTTTTTGTCAGCCATTTTATAGCTGACATTTATAAATCCGAGATTAGTCTTTTAAATAAAAAAACAGAATGGATACAAATTTAGATGTCACAGGCATCATCAAGCGTGCCAAACAGGTGTTAGGCCTGAAAAGAGACAGCGAACTGGCTGAATACTTGGGAGTTTCGAGAGCGACAGTTACTAATTGGGCAGCACGAAACAGCATAGATTTCAAGTTATTGCTTGATAAGTTCGGAAACAAGGTAGACTACAACTGGCTGCTGTTGGGAAAAGGAAATCCCGTGCACCAGCCGAGATTTTGCGAAAGCGAGCTGGCGCAGGGAGAAGTGGAGATTATACACAATCCTAAAGCAGTGGAACCGGTAGACGACCGGAGTGTGACGCTATACGACATCACCGCAGCGGCAAACCTGAAAACATTGTTCACCAACAAGCAGCAGTACGCACTGGGGAAGATATTGATTCCGAATATTTCCGTCTGCGACGGGGCGGTGTATGTAAACGGGGACAGCATGTATCCCATACTGAAATCGGGGGACATCATCGGATACAAGGAAATCAGCAGTTTCGAAAACGTCATCTACGGGGAAATATACCTGGTGTCGTTCATGATTGACGGAGACGAGTATCTGGCTGTCAAATACGTGAACCGTTCGGAGAAGGAAGGGTGCATCAAGCTGGTGAGTTACAATACGCATCACGAGCCGATGGATATCCCGTTCGCGTCCATCAATGCGATGGCGATTGTGAAGTTCTCCATCAGGAGGCACATGATGATGTAAGTTTCAAGGTTTCACCACAGAGGACAC
>CAJTYV010000197.1 GCA_910584195.1 uncultured Ruminococcus sp.
CAGGCTTTATGCGGCCTATAGATACTTTTTGCGTTATGGAGCTGTCAAAGACCCGGCAATTATAAAGTTCCGATTGATTTAGCCGGGATTTCGGGGTATAATGGCATTGAGGTCATATACCTTTTGGGAATGGCTTTTGCGTTTCCACCATACAAAAAGGAGGTTTATGGCTGATGGATACGGAAATAAAAAATGCGGTCAGCGCAACAGACCAGGACGCACAGTATGATGATAAGGCAAAACGTCTGTTGGGAAATAAGATTATTCTGGCGCATATCCTGGTAAAGACGGTTGATGAGTTTAAGGGAATGAACCCGAAAGATGTGGTGTCTTATATTGAGGGAGAGCCATTTATCAGCGTGGTTCCAGTAGAGCCGGGGCTGACCAATATTGAAAAAATACCGTCTAGCGACAGCAAATTATCTAAGGATAGTTCGGAAAACGGGCAGCGCATTGTCGGGATGAATACGGAAAATGCGGAGATAAACGAGGGGCTTGTAAGGTTTGACATTATCTTTTATGTGCGCATGAAAGACGGCATTTCACAGGTTATCGTAAACGTGGAAGCACAGAAAGATGAACCGTCAGGCTACCATATCTTAAACAGGGCAGTTTTCTATGTGAGCCGCCTTGTTTCCTCGCAGAAGGAACGGGATTTTGTCAAGACAAACTATAACGACATCAGGCGTGTATTTTCGATTTGGGTGTGTATGGGCATGGACGAAAGCAGCATGGCTTATGTGCATCTTGCGAAAGACGATCTGCTCGGTTCCTATCCGTGGAAAGGCGGGCTTGACCTGCTGAATATTGTCCTGATAGGTATATCAAATGAACTTCCGGAGCATGATGAAAAGTATGAGCTACACCGTTTGCTGAGTACGTTGCTTTCGGCGGAATTGACCGTTGATGAGAAATTAGGGATTATTAAAACTGAGTACAGTATTCCGGTAGATGAAAAATTGAGAAAGGATATGAGCGCTATGTGTAATCTTTCACAGGGAATCAGAGAAAATGCAACAGATAATGCTATAACTGGCGTGATTATGAATATGCACAGAGATGGTTATTCATCAGAACAAATAGCAAGGATTGTTGAAAAGACCATAGAGGAAGTGGAGGCTGTCATTAGAAAAAGAGAGCCAGTATTAGCATAATTACAGCAACTTAATAACACAAGCAGTAAAGCAGTGAATTTGTTTTTGCATTATATAAAACAATTCGCTGCTTTTTTGTTTTCGGGAAGAAAGACAGTCATAACAGATTGTCTTTTTTTCATGCAGAGAAAGGGAAATCAAATATGGCAGATGCAAGAACAGAAAAGCAGAAAGTAAAAGAGATCACTGACAAACTGGAGGAAGGCTTAAAAGAGCTTTTCGGGAGCGAGAAATACAAAAGCTGGTGCATGAAACCGCCCATTCCATGCTGCATGATAAAGATGTAAACAAGGATATCCTTGCGCCCGAAAAAGACAGGAACACCAAAGAGGTGGAAGCCTTATGCTCATATTTCTATAATGTTTAGCATTTTCTTTTTTCTCCATATT
>CAJTYV010000198.1 GCA_910584195.1 uncultured Ruminococcus sp.
CAGCAGCTGCGGCTCCATAATTTCCATCAATGCCTGACACATATTATCATCTCCCATCAGTTCTTCAATCACATTCCTATTTGCTCCAATGCTTACTTCCAAAACAGAATCCGCAAATTCTTTATCTGCTTTTTCGGATAGTCTCCCGACACTTTCCAACAGCCTGACCATGTCCTGCTTTTCCATCCGTTCTGATAGTGCTCCCAGCCAGACATGCGCCGCTTCATCCAATTCCCCTGTGACAATGATTTGCGTTGGAAATAAAACCGCGCCTTCCACATAGTATATTCCATGATAAGGATTCGATACCATATAATTGTGTTCCCTAAAATAACGGAATAGCCCTTTGGGTTTAACCTCTCTTACGAGGGATACCGTCACATCGTCCGCCTTAATCGCGTCCGATGTATCCCCATAAGATTTATAAAGCCCTGCATAGGCTCCCGCCTTATAAAATGCATCTATATCAAGTCCGTCTTCCGGAGATTTATATTCCATGATATTATGCCCCTTGAAAAGATTTCCTATTTCGTTGGTTATCTTCATAGAAGCCTCTTTTTTTATCACCAATAAGTCGACTTCTAACGGCTTCGTATTCAGATTATACTCTTTCTCAAATATCAGCCCTGTCCTGTCTTGTGCAAATTCCAGGTTCATGGCCGCTACAAATCCCGGATGCCACTGTATTTTTTTGTCCTTCATAGAATCTCCTTTGTATATTAAAATTATAACACATACCCCTAAATTTTTACAACCTCAAACAAAGCTTCAAATTTTATTCGAAATTTTATCTGCACACCCCTTCAACTTTTGGCTTCATCGTTACGGAATCCGTTACATATCTCCCCAATCCAATGTAAAAAAAATTGTCCCAGCGGCCAATTCCAAAGAATGCTCCGCATTTTTTCCTGGCGACTTACAACTCTGTGGCGAAATTTCCTATAATATAAAAAAGAAACGGCGCAACCCGAAGCTGCGCCGTTTGATTCTTTTCCGACCTTTTATACATCTATATGCTGAACCGCTATTATCGAACTTCCATTACCTGTACTAATCTTGTACTGCTCACTTCATAATTTACCTTTGCAAAATATAAAGATACTACCGACATTACTCCAAAAAGAACAATCCCTATCATACTTTTTTTATTAAGCATCTTCAATCATCCCTCCTATCTTCTCAAGCATACAACTCTAATAATTCTATGAGTCTTTCCCTATTGCTCATGTATTATTATTTCCTTTTCATTGGAACATTTTTTACTATTTTAACAGATTAATGTTATATATTCAAGTTGTTTATACGAAATCTTTCGGCCAAACCCTCCCAAATCGTTACTGTTCACTCCGTTCCAGTAACAGGCAAAAAACCATACAAAATTTGCTTCGCAAATGGATTTTTGCTTTTCAAGCTGCACATTTTCTCACGGAATGCGCAGTCCAGCGCATTCCTGACCTGTGAACCAATGTCATTAAGTTAAACAAGGCTTGTCAGAGGAACCCTGCCATAAATCAGCC
>CAJTYV010000199.1 GCA_910584195.1 uncultured Ruminococcus sp.
GGCTCTGACATTTCGGTGTCACATTCAGCAATGATTGAAACATCTCCCTTCGGATTTATCAATACCAGTTTCATCTTTCCAGAGAAAACATTTATTGTGTATGTTATATCTAAAGATTTATCTTCCTCTGCGTCAAAAACCCATATGGTGTCCATACCCTCCATTTTTTCAACGCTTGCCGTAAAATGTCCGTCCTCTGCTGTCTGTTCATAATTATTAAGGTTATATGAATTTGTATTACTTGCTATTTTTATATCGTTGTCATATATGGCAACCATTGGATTTGCACAACCTGTCATTAAACAAACAGCAATCATTCCTGCAGCAAGCATTTTTTTAATTTTCATAATGTACCTCCATAAGCTACGATTTATTCAATTAAGATACTACCACAATCACGCCTATATTTCTATCACATTTTCATTAAATTTCTTCCTCCCTCCGCTTAATCTTGCCTTGTTGCCTGTTATGCTGTCGGCTCTCGTTCTGAAGCTATCTGCTTTGTATTGCTGTCTTTTACCTGCGGGAGAATAGCGGACAGACTGGCGCACGTTTCCGCTTTGCTCTGCTCCCCAAACTGATAGATTAAGTTGATTTCATCAGCGTTAAAAGGTATCTGAAAATTTGCGCCCTCACATAAACGCTCCACGCCCACGCACTTAGGGAGATTTCTTGTCAGTTCGTAATTATCCCTCGCTGTGATTGTTCCATGACTGTCGGTCTGCCTTACCTCGACTTAGCACTGGCTTTTCTGCTCCAAAACAAGCCATTGGTATTTATCGCTTTCTTTGGTAAATACACTCTGATGTGCATTGGAGTATGTCTTGCTACGGATATATTTGTCGGTGGTGCTGTAATAGTCTAAAATCTGCTGTTCCTGCTTTTTATTCATGGTCTTTGCCTTCCTGTGATATGGATTGATATGATTGATTGGTTTCGGTACTGATAAATGATTTTCTTACGTTAATTGTTGGGAGATTGGATTGCGGAATATCATGGTTGGGTATTTCTCCGCTTGTGGGAATAGGGGGTTATTTCTTACGGTAATTACCGCATGAAAAAAGACTATAACCGTCATAGTCTTTTAAGGATTGAGGAAGTCCCTTTCTTAGTTGTATTTGTTTTGTCACCCCTCCGCACTATCCAACACCTGTTACATTAACAGAGTCCGAAATAATCAACATTGATTTCACCAACGGCATGATTCGTGTTGTGTTCATTGATGCGGATGACAATACGCCTGTACTGGACATCAAGCCCTATACACCGAGTTTTGACAGGGTTGAAACACCCGGTGTTCCCGCATGGTGCAGCGAATGGCCGAAAAGCACAGAAGTATCCGGCTGTTTTGATTGGGGACAAGTGTTTAACTTTTAAAGGGGTGACAGCTCTGTTTATCAGTATTGGGGCAAACGCTCCGGGAAAAGTGACTTAAACCCGGAATTACTTATCCAAAAGCAAGAGAAACCTGCGAAAAGTTTTCATTGGGGTATTATCCATAAGCAGGATCATAAAG
>CAJTYV010000200.1 GCA_910584195.1 uncultured Ruminococcus sp.
CAGAAAGGTACAAAAGAGGATATTTTTATACAGGATAATTATTATTTCCTGTGTAGCGTGAAAAAGGATATAGAACAACAAAATTTGGACAAGTATGAAGCGGACGAAGGCTTTACGCTTGAATTTCTGGAGCCGCAGCTTGCAATAGGTGTAAACAGGGAAACGATACTGGATGATTTCACTCAGGTAATGTTGGAACGAGAGGCACTTGTATTGGAATTGCTGATACAAGAGGGATATTTTGAATGTGGAGATAAATGACATGAAAACACCCAAAATGGTATTGTTTGATTATGGTCAGACGCTGATTGCAGAACCGAAGTTTGACGGGGTAAAGGGAACAGAGGCTGTCTTACGATATGCAACAAAAAATAAGTATCATTTGTCGGCAGAGCAGGTGCAAGCCAAAGCAAATGAAATTAACCGGGAACTTGGGAGATTTGATCCTGAGAAAAGGCACTTATTTCAGATAGAGATACCCGACACAATGTTTACGCCTTATCTTTATGAATCGCAGGGAATAGAGATTGCATTAAGCAACTCTGAAATTAATACGGTATTCTGGAATGCCGCTGCTCCGGGAGTGCCGACAGAGGGGATAAAAGATTTTTTAAGATATTTGAAAAACAAGGATATCCGCACAGGTGTAATCAGCAATATTTCTTATGCCCCTTCTGTGGTTGCAGAGCGTATTAACAGACTGCTTCCGGAAAATGCTTTTGAATTTATCATTACCTCAAGTAATTATATCTTCCGCAAACCAAACAAAAGGATATTTGATTTGGCTTTGGAAAAAGCTGAATTACAGCCGGATGAAGTCTGGTATATCGGAGATCAGTATGAATGCGATGTGAAAGGCTCCTTAAATGCCGGTCTTCTGCCGATATGGTACATAGGGGCGATTGATCTGCCTTACACAGAAGATATAAATATCTTGACGGTAAAGAATTGGAATGAAATAGAGCGGTACATGGAGGGATAGCGTGTGCAGAGAACAGAAAATGTCGAATTAACGGTTTTATGCCTGATTCATCAAAATGATAAATACCTTCTGCAGAACAGATTAAAAGAGGATTGGAAAGGTTTGACTCTGCCCGGAGGACATATTGAGAAAAATGAATCTATCATAGATGCTGTTATTCGGGAAATGAAAGAGGAAACGGGACTTGATATTCAGAATCCAAGATTATGTGGAATCAAGCAATTTCCCATTGAGAATGGGCGGTACATTGTATTTTTATTTCATACAGACGAATTTCTCGGAGAAGTAACATCATCAGAGGAGGGAGAAATGATTTGGGTAAAAAAGGCAGACCTGTCAAAGATGAATACTGTAAATGACCTACCGCCACTTCTTCAAGTGATGGAAGATGATAATTTAACGGAATTTCAATATGTAATTGAAAACGGTAAATGGAATGTGATTATTAAATGAAAGGATCTTCTTATGGGAAAACTAAATGTTGACGGAACAGAGATACAAG
>CAJTYV010000201.1 GCA_910584195.1 uncultured Ruminococcus sp.
TGTAGCCGGACACGCAAAACGCTATTTTTTCCTTAGTCGTAAAACTGGCGTTAAACCATTGAAGCCGTAAGGATAGAGGCTGTTTTGACTAAGGAAAAAACGACACGCAAAACGTAAGTGAAAATCCGACTAAGGAAATTTTGCCTTAGAAAGATAAAACCCCGCAACCCCTGTAATTTCAAGGGTTTGCGGGGTTTTCTGCTCTGATAAAGGAAATTGACTAAGGAAAAAACGACATGCAAAATGCAATTGATAAATATGCAGATGTTAGCCAATATTTATTCACAGCCTCATTGTGTCATCGATAGTTGACAAAAAAAGGTTAGCTGCATTCTTAGCACTACTCTGCATCCTTTCAAGCAATTCCTCGGAATCCTTTTTAAATGCCCACCATCCTCTTGCGTCTTTTATTGAAGGCAATGACCTCTGTCCAAGCGTGACTCTTGCTATAAGTTTCCACAAAGAAGATTGAACCTTATGTATCGATCGGATATAGTCATGCTTTTCCTTTAAAGGAAGATTAGCTTCTTTTATTCGCCCCGAAATGGTCAATGTGGAAACGAATGAATCAAAGGCACTTATAATAAGGGCAGCATCTTCTGCGCTAGCCTCCCGAATTTCTCTTTCTAACCTGACGCGCAAAGCGCTGTATGCCTCTAACATATTGTTTTCAGGAATTTCTATATTTGCGGTTTCCTTGATAGGAGTTCCAACTCCTGTCACCAGCCAGTCTTCATTAAGGTTATATTGCATACAAACCAATCTAATCAAGGACGAAGATGGCTGGTCTTTTCCTAGTTCAATGCTAGAAATATGTGTTTGAGAAATTCCCAATTCAGAAGCAAATTTTCGTTGGTTAAATTCAAGCATTTTGCGTATTTCCTTAAAGCGATCACCTATACTTCCCGCCATAAAGTAGCCTCCTTGAACGGATTCTTTTCAAAAAGTAAAAAAAATAGTTGATTTGAACGGATTCCTATGATATAGTGGAATCAGCTAATATATTATACCGGTCAGTGCTCAAAAATTCAAGGGGGTGAAGAAATGCCGAGAACCACAAACCTTACCAACAAGCCGCCGCTGGGAACCCTGATAGGAAAGCGTCTGAAAGAAATGGACAAGCAGCAAAAATGGCTGGCGCAGGAAGCGCGGATATCAAAGACCTACCTTTGCTCCATTATGAATGGACGTGCCATCCCAACTCTGGCAGCACTCAAGCAAATTGCAAAACCATTAGGTATGGACCCTTTTGACCTCGTAGCGGCTCTCTTTGGTAAAGAATTCTGACTTTTCCAATGTCGGCTGATAATTAGTTTACCCTTTGCATATCAAAAAATCAGTTTGATAGGAGGTGATATCCTTTGACATGGCTTTCAGTAAAAGAAGCAGCGCAAGTCCTTCATATAGGTGAAAGAGCGGTCCGGACTGCCGCACAACAGAATAGATACCAGTCCCGCTATGTCAAGGGCAAGGGCCGGGGCG
>CAJTYV010000202.1 GCA_910584195.1 uncultured Ruminococcus sp.
GCTCGTGCAGGCAGGCGGAATACTCGATGCCGTCATCCGCATCCAAGGAATAGTACGCCTTGTTGTAGCGGACACGCTCGGCATAGGCCGCCTCATAGCGGACGCTGGCCCGGAGCGCCTCGGCCACATCGTCAGTAACCTCAATATATTCGTCCTGGGTGTACCAGTAGTAAAAGTCGCGCAAATTGATGATAGTCATTGTATGTACCTCCATATCGTTTTTGTGATTGGGTTTCCGGGAAACGATATGGAGGGCGGCGGTGAACGGCACCCGGGGGAGCCGCCCCGCACCTTGGGACTGTTTGTCCCAAAGCCGGGCAAACAAAAAGCGCCTGCGCGGCAAAATACCACGCAGGCGCATAAGGCGAGGGGATAACCTAAATTACAACAATTTTCGCATTGTATAGCGGAATATCCTTGTCCGGGGCCCGGGCTTTTTTTGATAAATCAAGGGAGCGGACAATATGGAAAGACACGGCATAACCTCCTAAATGGTTGCCGTATCTTTCAAACAGAAAGAGCCGATAACCGCATTTTTAATCTGCAAGTTATCGGCTCTGCGTCTGTGCGTCTGGCTCTGTGATAACGGATATATCTAATCGTTGCACATCTATCAACATTTCTTGTCTACATTTCGGACAATAGAGTGGAAAATTTTTTAGAATAGTATCCTCTCTAATTTTTAGACGTGTTTTGTTATTGCATTTCGGACATCGTATCCAGTTGCTCATAGGCATAAATATCACCTCAATTCTCGACTGTAAAAATCTTTTCGATAGGTACATCGAATACCTTAGCAATATTCCATGCTAATACTAAAGATGGATTATATTTTCCTTTTTCCAAATTGCTAATAGTTTCTCTGCGTACTCCTACCTTGGCAGCAAGTTCTTCTTGTTTCATATCAAATTTTGCACGATATTCTTTTATCCTATTTCTAATCACTCTTTTGTTCAGCTCCTTTCTTTCAAGTCAAAAAAGAAACTCAGCAAAACAAAGATAGCTATTGAAATGCCAAATCCCAAGGTAGCGCCACCAGCTAATGGATTGCTACTGAGTTTGAAATATGAAAATGCAAAAGTTGCAATTACTGTTATGGTAATATTTGAGAAAAACGCAATAGTGGAACATTTTTTTAAGGTATCTACAAACATCTCGTCTGGAGTCACCCAAAAATAACTAAAAAATATAACAAACGTAAAAAAGGACAAGAAAAGTGGTTCATTTGCGTATAGTCCCCAAAGACCTAATAAGGAGACAAAACCTATACAGCCATATTTGTTTTTCATAACGTGACCTCCTATGTGGTGCATATCGCACTTGATGTTATAAATATACCACATACAAATTCTAATGTCAACCCATTCATTTTATATAGGAAAAACAAACTTCGCATAATCGCGCCATGTATAGGGGAGCGCACAAACGGCAAGCAATTCGGGTGTGGCCACAC
>CAJTYV010000203.1 GCA_910584195.1 uncultured Ruminococcus sp.
CGGGAAGAGAAATATTTAAAACCGCTTTAATATTTCCGGCTTCTTGTAAAACATCGGTTAGCTCTATCGGTGATCCGACATTTAAGAGTAGTATAATCGGTATATCTGTCTGATCCAGATATAAAATATCTTCCCGCTCTTTTTTACTTAAATAATAGTCTCCTTCTATCTTCCGGCGGTCTTTACCTTCTCCAGCAATACGGCTGATCACATATACTGCTGCTGAAGCATCGTCTAAATCTTTTAACATAATTTTTCGTCCGTCCGGCATAGAAAATGGATTAGCTGAATAAGCGTCAAATGGATTTTCTACATGCCTGGCATCTTCTAAAACTCTTTCCTTCCATGCAGTTCTGGCCGCTTCGTAACGATTCTTATAATCTGCAATCCAGTCTTCGCTTGTAATCACTGCGCCTGCGGTCTTTAAACCTCTATATATTGATATACTCTCTCGATTATTAACATCGCCTGAACCGATTCCTCCCTTAACCGTACAGACAGCGCCTCCGCCAAACAATGCAATGGACATTGGAACCTCAAGCGGAAGCAAATTTTCATTTTTTAATAAAACCATACCTTCGGCTGACGCTTTTCTTGCTAATCTTGCATGTTCAAGCTCCCGTTTGGAAAGCTTTGTTTTCAGTGTACCGCTATGATTCATAATTTTTACTTTTATCCTCCTTTTAATATGCGCTCCTTTATGCAATAATAAAATTTACTATTACGCTTCAAAATTGAAAAGTAATATAAAAAGAAAGACTGCCACAGTCAGCTTTTCGTAATTCAAAAGGCTTACATATAGCAGTCGTTTTAAAACCTGTTTTATTACTCCTTTACACCGCCAAGTGTAACACCTGCAATGATGAACTTGGAAAGACACAGGTATACGATAATAATCGGTACAATTGCCACCAGAATCATTGTATAGATCTTACCCATATCAAAGTTCATATAATCGGCGCCTCGAAGTGTCGCGATCAGAATCGGAACGGTCATCTTGTCTTTCGATTGAATAACCAGAGCCGGAACGAAGTAATTATTCCAACATCCTACAAAACTGAAAATCGCCTGCACCGCAATCGCCGGTTTCATAATCGGAAGTACAATCTGGTTAAAAGTCCTGAACTCTCCGCAGCCGTCAATTCTTGACGCTTCCACAAGTGACAGCGGAAGTGATGACTGCAGATAACTGTACATAAAATAGAACACAGCCGGAGACGCAATCGAAGGTATGATCAACGGGAGCAGAGAGTCATACATTCCCATATTCGTAATCAACCGCAGGAATCCCATTGCAGTCACCTGTGTAGGCATTACAAGAATTGCCATAATAAATGTAAATGCAACCTTCTTTAGTTTAAAGTTATACGCATACAGACCATACGCCGTTAATGCTGAAAAATATGTACAAATTGCCGCAGAGCAGCCAGAAACGATCAGACTGTTTAA
>CAJTYV010000204.1 GCA_910584195.1 uncultured Ruminococcus sp.
TTCATCCGTGTTTCATCGCCAAACATACTCAATTTCCATAAGAAACAGTCTTTATAAACAATTATCTCATCCACAAAATCGTCTATTATTTCCTCTGGAATGTCATAAACTGAAAAATCAAAATTATTTTCCAGCCCGCATTTTAATACCTCCAGTCTGCGATTATAGTCCTCATCCGACATATCCTCGTCTACTTGATAACCTTCTAACTGCTTTTCAAGTCTTTCCTTATCTTCCAACAGTTCCTTTTTCTTTAGGTCAAACATGGCTTTGTCAATTTCGCCATTTACCCGTAAATCAACAAGGTTTTCATATTTTTTATCAGTTTTGGCAATCTTAGTTTTTAACTCTTTAATTTCTTTTTCAAAATTTATGTATCGGTCATCTTGGATATGTTTTTCAAGCATTTCCTCGGCAATCAGCCTTACCGTTGTCCGGTCTTTCCAAAAATTTTGAAAAATCACTTTTGCCATAACCTCTAATTTCCATCTCGGAACCATTGGAGCCTCACAAATGCCCTCCAGACTAAGACCTTTCTTTGTTCTTGTAGCAATAGTACCTGTGGTAATCTGCCTATAACACTGATATGCGTATTGTGGTTCTCCTGACGCTACCCTATGCCACACTCTCCGGTTAAAGCTGCCACCCGAACAGCTACACTTCAATTTTTTTGTCCACACATCTCCTGATGCGTGTTTCCCCCTCTTGCCACGATTATCGACAGATTGTGTTTTAGCATCCATCTTCTTTTTCACCCTGGCATATTCTTCCTTAGTAACAATGGGAATATGCGTACCTTCTGCCACGATATTTTCTATCTCTCCGTGATTTTTGATTTTCTTTTGTTCCAGATAATCAGGTACATATTCTTTCCTATATACAATCGTTCCACAATAGAAAGCATTATTAAGTACCCTGCTGATAGTAGAACAACTCCAATTTTTCAGTCCAGTAGCGGTTAGCCTCCCTGCACCTTCCAAAGCAAATTGTATCTGCCTTAGCCCCATTCCGTCAAGATACATATCAAAGATCATGCGAACCGTTTTTGCCTGTTCTTCGTTGATAACAAATTCTTTTCCGGCTCTGTCATAACCGAGTATATTTCCTGTTCCATACGGCACAGCATTCTGAAATGAAACTTTCTGTCCGGCCTTTACCCTGATCGAAGTCTTTTTACTTTCATTCTGCGCCAGAGTTGCCATGATTGTCAAACGTAGCTCTCCGTCCTCGTCATTCATTGTCCAAATATTATCCTCTGTAAAATACACCTCCACACCATACTTTTTTAATATTCTTGTCTGCTGCAAAGTATCAACTGTATTCCTCGCAAACCTCGAAACCTCTCTTGTAATAATCAGGTCAAATTTCCTATCTTCTGCATCTTCCATCATTCTTAAAAAACTCTGCCGCTTTTTTACAGAAGTACCCGTTATCCCTTCATCTAT
>CAJTYV010000205.1 GCA_910584195.1 uncultured Ruminococcus sp.
GGTGTTCTTCATAGGGTGCTTCAAAATATTCGTCTGTTGTGCCTAAAGGGTAAAATTTTTCTTCTGTGAGGTATTCAAGGGATATTTCTTTCTGCCGCCGTCTGCTCCTGTCACGCCATGCGTTGAGTGCTGCAAAGCGTATGACAGTCTTGCAAAAGCCATTGAACGTATACATGATATGTTCTCTGTATGCTTCTGTGCAAGGCATAAATAATTCCCCCTTTCTCCCACATGGGGCGGTGCATGGTTTACAGTTGCATTTTATAACCAAAGGGGACGACAGCACTTAGGCTATCATCCCTTGGTTAACCAGCTACAAAACCGGGCGGGCTTTTAACAGCAAGGTAGCCCATTTGACTTGGCTGTTAACTGGTGCGACTGGCTTTACTATTTACTGCTTTGAGGTTTTTCTTCGTTCTTTTTCCGCTTTTTGTTTTTACACCACCATGTACCTGCCACTGAACCGCTGCCGCCTAAAATAAGCATAACCAAAATAATAAGTGTCCACAAATCATACATTCCTGATTTCTCCTTTCATGGGCAGGTCAAATTTAGAATAAAAATCCTGCCCTAAGGCAGTATAACTTATTTTTATCTATATGTCAATTATTTCATACTTTTTAGTCGAAAAATATTGCTTGCCTTTTTAGTGACAAGCAATATTAGTTTTTACTATTGAAGTTTTTTGTATATCAGAATTGCGACAACCTCGACCGTAAGCACAATATCGTATATCCATTGAACACAAAAAGCTACCGTATCGTAATTTATGGGGATACAGTCTGATATTTTCGCAAAAAAATTTATAAAGAAAATGAATACAATCATAGCGATAATACTTGCTTTTCCAATGATTGCCGTCCTCTTTCATCACGGGAAGACTTTACAAAAAATAAAACAATCAAAATAATCGTAATCGGTACGCCATACCATATCCCCGCCAACAGGATTGGTCTGTTATTCACAAGTTCATTCAGTATTTCAATCATTTTTATACCTCCGAAAAATCAAATAAATCTTCAATCGTTACATCAAATATTTTTGAAATACTATACGCCAACATCATAGAGGGATTATAGCGGTTTCGTTCAAGCTGCATAATCGTCTGACGGGAAACGCCAACCAAATCAGCAAGCTCCTGTTGCGTCATTCTTTTTGTAGCTCTATACACATGGATTTTGCTTTCAAATTTATACTTATCTTTCCCTGCCACTGGCGCATCCCCTTTCTTGATTTTCTCTTCTCTGCGATTACTCAAACATGAGTATAACATATTTCTTGCATTTTGTAAAATTAATTATAAAGATAGATGTATTGGGAGAGATTACGTAGTCGTCGGCATTCGTGGAAATGTGTATAACTGGCTGTATCATGGAATTGTGGGTAACTCTGTTTGCAGGACGTGGGAAAGCGGCTCTTTCGCTTT
>CAJTYV010000206.1 GCA_910584195.1 uncultured Ruminococcus sp.
TGAACTGCACCCCAAAAGTTAGACACAAAACTTTTGGGGTGCATTATGTATAGACACCACACATTCGAAAAACGGCTGCATGTAGTAAGCAGAATTCAATTAGGCGAACCACTCGAAAGCCTTTGCCGGAAAGAACGGCTCGACAAAAAGAAGGTGCGCCAATGGTATCTCCGTTATCAAAAATACGGAGAAGAAGGGTTGCGGGGGACACGGTCCTACCACTACTCGAAAAAAGAAAAGATAAAAATAGTAGAGGAATGTATGGTAAAAGGCTTACCTTTGCAAGAAATATGTCTGCGTTATGATTTAAATCGATCGACAATCCAGACATGGATGCGAAAGATACGTCAGGGCATATCACTTGAAAACAAACAACGAGGACGTACTCCCAAAGCCCCCATGCCAAGACCTAAGAAGAAAGGACCTCAGACAGAACTTGAAAAACTTCAGGCGGAAAATCTCCGTCTGCGGGCTGAGAATGCGCTGCTAAAAAAAGTAAAGGCCTTAGTCGAGGGACAGGAAGCCATAGCGCGGCCCAATGGGCAAAAGCCATCGACGAACTAAGGTCGGAATATCCTCTTGACTTACTTTTAGAGTTGAGACAGATGGCTCGTTCCGTATTCTATTATCATTTGAAGCGTCTGAAAGCAAAAGACAAATATGCGAGTGAAAAGGAAATGATTAAATCAATTTTTCACGATCATAAAGGTCGTTACGGTTACCGCCGTGTAACTGCGGAAATGCGCAACAATGACGTTGTTATTAATCACAAGACTGTTCAGCGCCTGATGGTTCAGATGGGACTTAAAAGCCAAATCCGCAAAGTGCGCTACCGTTCATATAAAGGAGAAGTCGGACGCATTGCTCCAAACATCATCAACCGAGACTTTGCCGCATCAGCTCCAAATCGCAAATGGGCTACTGATGTGACACAAATAAACATAGGGTCTGAAAAGCTGTATCTGTCGCCCATTCTTGACATGTTCAACGGAGAGATAATCTCGTATAACATATCCATGGCTTCAAATCTTGAACAGATATATGATATGCTTGACAAAGCTTTTGCACGTTTTGATTGTCTTGACGGTCTTATCATGCATTCAGATCAAGGCTGGCAATATCAGCATTACGGTTACCGTAAACGGCTTGAAGAACACGGTATTATACAAAGCATGTCTCGCAAAGGCAACTGTCTTGACAACGCAATGGTCGAGAACTTCTTCGGCATCATGAAATCAGAACTTCTTTATGCTGAGAAATTTGAATCGGCCGAAGCCTTTATAAAGGCTTTGGATGAATATATTGAATACTATAACAATAAACGAATTAAATCCCGGTTAAATGGAAAGAGTCCGGTAAAATACCGAACTCTTTCTCAAATCGGATAGTAAATAACCCGTCTAACTTTTTGGGGTCACTTCAC
>CAJTYV010000207.1 GCA_910584195.1 uncultured Ruminococcus sp.
ACGAAATGGACGGCATAGACTGGACATAACAGTGAACAGGATTCGTCGAAGAAACAGTGGTAAAAGTAACGTGGTGAAGCAAGGCAGAAAATGATAATGCAATTTGCCTGACTTTCTGCTATAATGTAAAGGAGAAAAAGCGAGATGCAGAAAAAAACACCGGATTACGATAACGTATTTAAAACTATGAAGATGAAGCATAAGAGGCTTTTTGTTTCTGTTATCAATGATGTCTTTGGCAAAGACTATCCATCTGATATAAAAGTGGAAGTGCTTCCTTCAGAAGGTTATTTGACCGAAAGCGAAACGGCAGATGGCAGTAAGGAGATAGAAGAACAGATATCGGATTTCCTGATTAAGATAGGAAGTGAAGTATATCTTTTAGAATGCCAGAGTTATGATGACGGTTCTATGGCAATTAGGATAGCAGAGTATGCATTCATTGTAGCAAGGCAATTTGCCAAATGGGATATTGGGCATGCAACCATTCCGATGCCACAGTTTACGGTTATTTATGTCAAACGGACGGAGCGGACACCAAGAATGACAACGATAACCTTTACGTTTCCGGATGGGCAGTCAATAGATTATAAGTCTGACAATGTGATTTTGGATGACCTGACGAAAGAGTATATCATTGAAAAGAGACTTTTTCCATATATCCCGTTTTATATTGCCAGATATGAGGGGGATATTTCGTCTGAAGGGGCAATAGACAGAGCAATAACAGACTTGACGTACTTCAGGGATGCGCTCATTCGCCTGCATCAGGAAAAAGAGTTGTCAGACGGAGAGATGATAGACCTTATGGGATTGGTGAATACTATTATTACCCATATAACAAATGGAAACAAGAATGAAGAAAGGCTGGTGAATATTATGGGTGGAACTGTTATAGAGACGGAATCTGACAGGATTAAAATAAAGTTGATTATTGAACTGGGGCAGGAAGATGGTCTTGACGATGAGGCAATTATCAGAAGATTACAGCAAAAAATTGTAGGCTTGCCTTTAAATAAGGCGGAGACTTATTTGGCAGAATATGGAAGACAGCTTGTGTAGGTTGATTCAGGAGCTTCATTTAGGCGAAGGGCTGTGGCAAAGAGGAATTGGATATCATGGGCGGAACTATAATTGAAACGGAATCTGAGAAGCTGGTGCGTCAGGGAAGAGCGCAGATGATTATTGAACTGGGACAAGAGGACGGACTGGAAGATGCTGTTATTATTGAGAGGCTGCAGAAAAAAGCAGGGTTATCTTTAGAAAAAGCAAAATTGTATTTGGATCAGTTCAGGAAGCAGTTTGTGTAAGTCATAGTTGTCCGCAACATGTATCTGTAGTTTAATCAAAAAGTATAAAGCAAAGGGAAGTGTTTCTGTTAAAGACAGAGATACTTCCCTTTTCGTGTAGGAAGGAGT
>CAJTYV010000208.1 GCA_910584195.1 uncultured Ruminococcus sp.
AAAAAATGATTCATTGTATCGACCGCCGTCATACCTCCGGCACGACGTACTGCGGCAACAGCCACGCCCAGTTTGTGTTTCAATATTCCCGGATTGACAGCAGCGATAACGCCACCTCTGTCCAACAATGCTTTCATTCGAGAGGAAACATCTGCTGAATAAACTGGCGAACCGAGAATTATCCCGTCAGCTCCAACCATTTTGCTAAATATCTCGGCAAAACCGTCTTTGCGGAATACACAATTGCCTTTACCTTTACAGGCAAAACAAGCACGGCATGGCTCTATATCGACATCTGCCAATTGAATAAGCTCGGTTTCAATTCCTTTCTTATTCAGTTCTTCAAATATGATGCGGATTATGATTGCCGTATTGCCATCTTTCCGTGTGCTGCCGTTAATACCGATTACTTTCATTGTAGAAATGACTTTAATGAATCATTGGCAAACATTGTCGGAGTGAACTCCACAATCTGATAATCAGCTATGCCATTGATGTGGAACGGATCTTCGGCAATAATAGCATCAACCGCTTCACGGTTATCTGCTTTTATCATTATCACTCCGCCGACACGAGGAGTCTGCGGCCCGGAGGCAATGAAGTCACCGGCTGCATAATGCTTGGCGAGATATTCACGGTGTGCCTGAAGGAATCGGTCAACTTCGCCCAGCGGCTTTTTGTATGTGAGAATTGCAATAAACATAACGAGTCTATTTTTCCAGCGTTTAAGGTGAGGGAAGAATTGACGCATCATGTCTTTAGGCTGTTCCTGTGTCAAGTTCTGTCCTGACTGCTTGTTTATCTCATCAGTGAATTGGGCGCAGTGGTCAATCATCTGCTCCATAGTCATATCTTGCGCAAACTTGCCATCTTTGTAGCAGTAGATGCAATAATCTTCATTGAGTGTGCCATCGGTATTCGTACCGAGGATTTCGTTTGTTAGCGGCATACCGCAACTTTGACAGAATTTTTGTTCCATATCGTTTTTCTTTTTGCCCATCAGTCCAACAGGGCAGGTTATTAAATACAAAAGCGTGGACTACCTATGTCAATCTAACTTGACGGCCCTGAGAAAGCCTATGATGCAGATACAACGATAGCAGCCCACGCTATATGCGTGAGAACCACTATGCTATCTCTTGCATCAAATTTGAAAGGCTCTCAGGTTTTCAAGTTACAAGATGAGCATAACGCTTCTTTTTCTTATGTCTTGGAAAGAGTTGCCCCTATCCGAATGCAAAATTAGTTATTTTATTGATGTTTTGCATTATATAGAGTGGAATTATAGCTTGAATCCTCTACTTTTTCTTGGCTCTTCCGCTGATTGTCGTAAACCTTGCCGGAGTTTCTCCCATTGCTCTTTGAACCATTCGCCTATCGGTTGCCTGTTTATTGTAAGCACCA
>CAJTYV010000209.1 GCA_910584195.1 uncultured Ruminococcus sp.
ATACCACGAAACGACTTGGCAAACCAGTAATATTTAACTATTTATCAATGATACAGTACACTAGATTTGTAATCGGAAAGTGAGGAAAGTGGAAATGCCATATATTACGGTCGAAAGTGGAGCGTTATCAGACGAGCAAAAAGAGCTGCTGATTAAGCGATTGACAGAAGTTTCTTCTGAGATTATGAAAGTACCGCAGGAGTTTTTTGTTACCACAATTAAAGAGGTATCTGATAAAAATTTCGGTATAGGTGGCAAAACGATTGATATAGTCAAGGAAGAATATATAAAGAAACATCAATAGTTTACGGTATGTGAAATGAGAGGAATTGAGTATTATGAATGACCAAACGCAGGAAATGAGAGAATATATTAAATTTTGGACAAAATTTTCTCAAAAAGCAGAAGAAATTCTGCATGAATACAATAACTTGTCAGATGAAAATAAGAAAAAAGCTAGCACAGAAGCACAACAGATATTTATGGCTCAGGGAATTGCCGGAGTTATGGAATTTACCAGAAATATGGCGTTGAAAAATGTTTAAAAGATGATCCAGAAACAAAATTTGTAAATTTAGCATAAGTTATGTAGTATTGGCATAAAATTTTAATGGAAAGTTTTATTGACTTTTCTCTTTGTGCTTGTTAGAATGTTGGTACAAAGAAAGTTTACCACTGACCGATATGTGGTATATAAATGGTCGGGTTGAAAGTTTACCGCTGACCAATATGCGGTATATAAGTGGTTGGGTTGAAAGTATAGTCCTTCGCCGCAAGGTGGAGGACTTTTTCCGTAGTGAGGTTGGAACGAATGAAGAAAACAGGGTTTTATATTATAAAAGACAAGTTTTTTGAGGATATGTCTGATCCATATCTCAAAGGCAATAAGGCAGGAAATAGACCACACTATTATTGCTTTGAAGATACAAGCAGAGGAATTTATTGGATGATACCCTTGTCCAGCCAGATTGATAAATATAAGCGAATTGTAGAGAAGAAAGAGAAAGCAGGAAAGCCCTGTGATATTATCCATATTGTGAAATTGGATGATAGCAGGCAAAGTGCGTTTTTGATACAGGATATGTTTCCAATAACAGATGAGTACATAGAGCGAGAATATACCATAGCCGGAAATCATTTGATGCTGACAAGTGAGCATACTGCTAAAGAGATTGAACAGAAAGCAAAAAAGGTTATGGGTATGCTGAAGCGTGGTGTAAAATTTATGCCAACGCAGCCGAATGTGATAGCCATATTAGAAAAGTTGAAGCAGAGCAAATAGTTGTTCTTTAGGGGCGTTAATTACATGGTGCTAGCACCATGTAGATATGGCAGTCAAGGAGAAAATCTGTGATACCCGTATGATACCTGTTTGCTCTGAAACTGTAAA
>CAJTYV010000210.1 GCA_910584195.1 uncultured Ruminococcus sp.
TTTGGCGGTATCTGCGGTGTTTCCTGTTCTGTTACCTGTGTTTGTGACTGTAACTCCTGTTTTTGTGCTGACGGATTAGCAATCAATTCTTTAAGGAGATTATGCTCCTGCTTTGGCGTTTTATCCGTTTGTGGTATTTTTTCTAGCGTTCTTTCCTCGCTTGGTTCTGTAACCGTCTGTACCACTTCTTTCTCAAAAAACTTTGCCGACAGTTTCCTCGCCTTATCCAATACTTTAGAAATCAGCAATGCCAGAACCGTAACAGCAGTTATTATAATACTTCCCAGACGTTCCGGCTGGCTGCCGAATATATCAACTGATTCTCTGATGCGGTCTGTGATATATTTTTTCTTTATCTGTTGTATCTCTGTTTCGGGAACGCCGCTGACGATTGCCCTGTCAACTTCCCTGTTCCAGCGCATACGCATTTCATTATCGGTCTGTATCTGTTCCGCTTTCGGGTTGTTTTTCCCTATCTTCTTGGTAGCAAGATACAATCCGCTGCTGTCGAACACATGAAGTTTTTCTTTGTCATCTTTTACAAGAAGGTTGATAAGGTCAGTATAGAAATGCTTTACCTCGTCAACAAAATTCTCCTGCTTGAACAGCTTGTTCTTGGCAGTAAAGAGATTGCGCTCATATACTTCGCCTTTCTTCACGATTTTACAGCCTTTGCGGACATTTCCGTTTTCGTCAAGTATCTCTTTTTTGGTGCGGACGTGTTTTCCCTGTTCGTTATAGAACATATTGCGTGTGGCAGTTTTTTCTATGGGTTCGGGCAACAGTTCCCGTTCCGAAAAAATAAGGTGGATATGATAATTTGTCTTTCGTTTGTTATGGTGCAACGCCGATACGCACTCCACACCATATTTTTCTTTGAAACGGTCTGTAAAAAGCTGTAACAGCTTGTCTGGTTCATAGAGGTTTGGGAATGATTCGGGCAGGGCAATGATAAATTCCCTTGCCTCAATGCACTTCCCCTCCGTATTGCTTTTTTCAAATTCCTGCTGATTGCATTTCGCAAGCTCCGTCCAGTAGTGACAGTCTGTCGTTTCATAGACCGCATACAGGTTTTCCTGCTTTGCATGGCTGGATATATAGGTAATCCTGCCCCTGACATTGGGCAACTTGCTCATGCGGATAAATGAATGTCTCTGTATTGTGCTTTTTCCTCCCTCCTGCAAATGGCAGTATTAGATTGGAGCAAGCGGAGGTATGGCGGGACAGATTGTGAGTGGGCGATATAGGTGCTCGCCTATCGGCGATAACTACAAATGCGTCAGCATTTGTCAAGTCACGCTAGCGTGACTTTTGCTCCCTGCAAGGGCGAAATCCCCATTGCATAAACGAAGTTTGTGCAATGGGTGTATTTCGCTCTC
>CAJTYV010000211.1 GCA_910584195.1 uncultured Ruminococcus sp.
TAACTAATCCGTTGATCACAAATAAGTTAATTGATAAAATTTAGCAAAACAAAATAGGTCAAGTGGCTGCTTTTCATTATCTTTAATGGTCTCTTACCACACATTAAAGCAATGAATAAAACAGCACTTGACCAATATGAGGAAATCGTAACCGATGCTTTGAAAAGTTGTCCGGCGAAGTTACGCAAAAGTTTTAAAACAGCATTCATCCAACTCATGATTTTGTATATGGTACTACCAAGAAAAATTAATTTCACCCAAATGGGGCGTTACTCATATAGCTCGGAACAACGCTTCCGGCAGTTGTTTGAACGTGAGTTTGACTGGATGCAGTTCAATCTCTTGCTTATGCGGCAGCGGTTTGGTGAAAGTGTCAGAAAAGCCATTGTCATAGACGCAAGCTACATTTCAAAGTCGGGAAAGAAGACTCCTTATATCGGCAAGTTCTGGTCGGGATGTGCTTCCGCAATGAAACGGGGATTGGAAATTCTCGGTATCGGCATTATCGACATTGATAGTCGGGATTGTATGATGCTACGTGCGGAACAGACACCGGACAAGGCGTATTTGGAAAAGCAAGGCAAAGATTACAACCTTGTGGACTGGTATCTTGACGTGCTCCGTAAATACAAGGACAGGTTACTCGGCATAACACGTTATGTCGTTGCGGATGCATGGTTCTCAAAGGCAAAGTTTGTCAATGAAGCCTGTCTGCTGGGATTCCATGTCATCAGCCGCCTGCGTGATGATGCCGCCTTGTGGTATTCACATGACGGTGTCCGCACAGGCAGACGGGGACGACCGCGTGTCAAAGGCGAGAAGATTGATTTTGAGAAACTCGACCTTCAGCATTGCGAGATTCTCGACATTGAAGGAGGAAGGGGTTACTCTGTCAAGGCCTATTCAAAAGCAATGAAACGCAACATCAAAGTAGTGGTTCATTATCCGGAATCAGGAGGACATAAAATCTATTTCTCCACTGATCTTGACATGTCGGACAAAGACATCATCGAATACTACCGTACACGATTCCAGATTGAGTTTTGCTTTCGGGATTCCAAGCAGTTTACAGGACTCAATGATTGTCAGGCTAGAGACTTGAGGAAACTCGACTTCGCTTTCAATGCTTCACTGGCCTCGGTAAACATCGCAAAGGTCATCAGGAAACGATACTATCCGTCGCTTTCCATCGGACTGCTAAAGACCTATCTGAGTAGTATTTATATGCTCAAAAGAATTTTTAGCATGTCCGGTCTGAAAACGAACAGAACTTTTAATACTAAACTTATCAAAGAACTCTTTGGCATAGTGACAGAAGCCGCTTAGCCAATATGTTGAATTTTTAACGGACTATTATTA
>CAJTYV010000212.1 GCA_910584195.1 uncultured Ruminococcus sp.
ACCGCCAGCACCACACTATTCCGAACCAAAGAAGCCAAAGACCAAAAGACAAGCATTATGGAAATGTGCATAACAGGCTATGGAATCATGGATAACTCTATTCACAGCACATGGAAAAGCTAAAGTGCAGCTTTCCCACGTCCTGCAAACAGAGTTACCCACAATTCCATGAGACAGCCAGTTATACACATTCCCACAATGCCGATGACGACGGAATCCCTCTCATTCATTCATACTTGTTTCCAAACTGCAATAATGCTGATGTAATTCATATATTTTTTGCTGCATTAGTTTTATTAGCTCCAATGGTGCTAACACAGTGGCGTTGTTCCCAAATGGCAATATATAATCGGCAACCCATTCTAAAGCTGCATGATTTATTTCCATGTCGATTATCCCGCCGCCCGTTGGAAATGTTGTTAATCCGCTTGCAAGTAAACATTCACTTTCACAGCGTTTAACGCCTATATCCGTTAGTTGGATTTTCATATGGTAATCATTCCTAACATCTGTTTTTTCAAGATATTCTTGAATAGACGTAGGAATAGGGTATTTCCCTTTTGGATAGGGCTTTTCCTCTATGATTTCTTTAATACGGTCAACCCGGAATACTCTGATTTGATTTGCCGTTGTACAATAGGCGGGGCAATACCAAAGTCCATTCATAGCATATAAGCCGATAGGTATAATTGTGCGTGTACTTT
Organism: uncultured Ruminococcus sp.; assembly: GCA_910584195.1. Lineage (GTDB taxonomy): Bacteria > Bacillota > Clostridia > Oscillospirales > Ruminococcaceae > Ruminococcus. The sequence continues at coordinate 705 of CAJTYV010000212.1, forward strand.
CAGAATATGTTGACGAATACCGTATTGTTGCGGCATGACGGTTTATCACAACAAGGAACATTGATTTAAGTAATGGCGAATCGCAATGTCTGTCTGGAATCCAAAATACTACCTTGTTTTGAATCTGCGTAATACTGTTTTGTACATCTAATGGCAGACAATTCAAAAATTTTTTTAGGACGGATATGGTTTCCTGTTCAAACGGCAAGTCACGGTGATATTGCAAGGCTTGACAGGCAAAGAAAATAGCTTTTGCTTCGCTTTCTGAAAAAGCAATAGGCGGCAAAATGCGTTCTTTTAAGATATGATACCCACCCGCCGCCCCAACTTCGGAGTAAAGAGGGAAACCAGCTTGTTCCAATTCTTGCAAGTCACGTAGTATGGTTCTTTTTGATACGGAAAATTCATTTGCCAATTCGCCTACAGTAAAATCTTTTTTTGCATTTATTGTTATCATCATCTCGATAAGCCGTTCTGCTTTTGACATTTTTGAACTCCTTTCCGAATGGTGACAGCCCTTGTCACTATTCTATGATAAACTATCCATGTACCAAATGCAATATAGTATTAAAACGAAACCATGCACGCCTGTAGGATTACAATACATGTGTTACAACTGAATAAATAAAAAGCAGGGATACT
>CAJTYV010000213.1 GCA_910584195.1 uncultured Ruminococcus sp.
GTCTGTTCAGTTGTTTTGGATAGAATTATCCATGTGTTATTGTAGCAAATCTGCGGAAGAAGGTCAAGGACTTGCAGAGAAAAAGAGGAAAGAAAAGCAAAGAGGGTTAGGGATACTTCCCTATGGAAATTTCATCATACGGACGGCAGGGAAGTATGGGGAATTTTGCTCATGTGTCCGGACATGAGCAGTGCTTGCTATTCTTGTCTTTCGACACTCCCGGAGGGTGTGTCGCTTTAAGCTCTTTCATACTATCATATAGGGTAGTTGCTACCTAAAAAGTGCGTTCTTGTATTGACAGCGGCAGAATGTTATTTTTAAGTCTGAAATAAGAAGGAAAGGATATGGGATGATGAAAAATATAGAAATTGGCTCAATTCGTCCGCCGTCAGAGAGTGAAAGCCTGCTTGTCCGAGTGACCAGAGGATGCCATTGGAATAAGTGCTATTTTTGTGGACTATACAAATCTATGAATTTTTCCATGCGTCCGATTGAAGATACCATACAGGATATTAAGGAACAGGCGGCATTATATCAGGGAAGAAAATTCAAATCATGTTTTTTGCAGGACGGGGATGCGCTGGTATTAAAAACGGATTATCTGCTCCGTATTTTGGATGCGCTAAATAAGTATTTTCCTGATTTGGAGTATATAACTTCCTATGCTCGTGCTGACAGTATCACACGAAAAAGTCCGGCAGAATTACAGGAACTTCGGCAAGCGGGACTAAATCATCTGTACTGCGGTATGGAAACCGGATCGGATAAGATATTACAGCTTATCAACAAAGGCTTCCATGCAGATACCGTTGTGGAAAGCGGGTGTATGGCAAAAGACGCTGGCATGATTTTATCAGAGTTTATATTGCTTGGGATTGGTGGAAAAGAGCTTTCAAAAGAAAATGCAATCCAGACAGCGGAAGCACTTAATGTGATTCAGCCGGATTTTATTCGTGTCCATGCAACGGGAATAAAACCGGAGTCTAAAATGTGGGAGTTTGTTCAGGGAGGTTCTTTCACATTACAGTCCGAAGAAGAAATAATGATAGAGCAAAAATTATTCTTGGAGAAGCTGCTTGAAATGGACAGCTATTATGTGAATGAACATATCGTCAATTTGTTGTTGGAGGTCAGGGGAAAGCTGCAAACGGATAAAATGGAAATGCTGTCTGCCATAGATAATTTTTTAGGCTTGCCGGAAGATGAAAAACTTTTATTTATTGTAGGCAGGCGGCTCAATATTTTCTTTTTGCTGGACGATTTGAAAAATCCGGAATTATATCGAAAAGCACAGGAATGTATGGAGCAGATTTTACAGAAAAATCCGCAGGT
>CAJTYV010000214.1 GCA_910584195.1 uncultured Ruminococcus sp.
CTATCATAGCATAGCAATGTAAAAAATCAATGAGTGAATACCAGTCAATATTACGGTATTATTTTGTTCCGCAAGCCATACAAGCCGTATTTCCTACACGCTCCCATGTAACATTTGAAAAGTGCCTTGAAAGCAATTTGCAAATTTCACTTTCAGAGTAAATCTTTACGTCCCCCTCTTTACTATACTTCATATAGAAATTCATAATAGCTCGCCCGATTGTGGGTTGCCAACAATCGCACAAAATAAAAGTTCCATTAGGCTTTAACACTCTATCAATTTCTGATAAGACTCTTTCCGGCGCAGGATAATGGTGAAAAGAGTCATTGCAATACACAACATCAAAGAAACAGTCGGAAAAAGGGAGTTGTTCGCTATCACCTAAAATGAGCGTTGCCCTGTTTTCTAATTTCTTCTGTGCAATTTCTAACATCTTTTCAGATAAGTCAAGCCCATACAGTATTTTGCTATTATCTTGCTGCAATATGAGCTTCATTACTTCCCCGGTTCCGCACCCTAAATCTAATGCCGTTTGATAAGATATGCTTTTCAGCCTATTGATGATAACAGGATATAATGTGCGGGCGTGCTGCCCTTTTATATCGCAGTCATAGGTTGGAGCTTGTTGGTTAAAGGCTATTTTTGATTTTTGCTTTGCGCTATTCATATATACAGCCTCCTTTCAGAGAAAATTATAGCACCGCCTTTCCGAAAAGTCAATGAATGATATTCACTCATTGATATAGTGCTATATTTAGGTAAATTCTTTGCTATGTACACTCATTTCAATACAAGAATAGGAGTTGTAAACTCATATAGGGTGATGTCTGAATGAAAAGAGAAGTCGAATTTGTGTACGATTTCAAGGCTTTCGGGCAAGCCATAAAGAAAGCACGCAGAGCAGCGGGATATTCCCGTAAGAAATTGGGGCATGAGCTGAATTTAGCTCCCCGTTACCTTGTTTCCATAGAAAATGAGGGGCAACACCCAAGTCTGCAAGTGCTGTATGAGCTTTGCACCTTTTTTGACATTTCGGTAGATCAGTTCTTTTTCCCGGATAAGGTCGCAAGTAAGTCCACGCAGCGCAGACAGCTTGAAACGCTGCTTGACGGTATAAGTGATACGGGATTGCAGATTATTACCGCAACGGCAAAAGAGATTAAGAAAGTCGAAACAGGGGACGAATAAACGTCCAGCGCACAACTGAATACGGTTTGAGAAGCGTTGTAATCTTTTGAAGATTGCAGCGTTTTTCTTTTGTAGAAGTTTGGCAAAACCGTTTTTTGGGTGTTGTAGGTAGTAGGAGAAACTTTCGTAGCAAGCATA
>CAJTYV010000215.1 GCA_910584195.1 uncultured Ruminococcus sp.
GGATATGAGATCATTTTAGCCAGCGATGGTGTGGAAGCCCTTTCTGTATTTTCTGTCTCGCAATTTGACTTGGTGTTGCTTGATGTAATGCTCCCCAAAATTGATGGGTTTGCCGTTTGCGAATTTATAAGAAAACAGTCCCAGGTTCCTATCATCATGCTTACCGCATTGAGCGGAGAGGAAGAACAAATCCGGGGGCTGGATTTGCAAGTTGATGATTACATCACAAAACCCTTTTCTATGCCGATTTTAATTCGGAAGATTGCCGCCGTCCTACGGCGGAGCAGCGGGCCGCAAGAGGATGAACACAAAACGATTGCCTACCAAAATCTCATTTTGGATTGCGACAATTATACGGCCACCGTGGACGGAGCCGCTTATGAATTGACACAGCGAGAATTTGAAGTGCTGAAAGAACTGCTCACTAATCAAGGGCGTATTTTGACCCGGCAAAACCTTTTGGACAAACTGTGGCGGTATGACTTTTATGGGGACGAGCGTGTAGTTGATACGCACATCAAGAACTTGCGGAAGAAACTGGGCATTGAATTTATCCAGACAATCCGAGGGGTGGGATATAAAATTGACAAAGAAAATTAAAGGCAGTTTATTTGTAAAAGTATTTCTAATCACTACGGTTATGCTGCTGTGTATATCGTTGCTGGTGTTCGGAATGTTGGCATGGTTAATGCCGCAGACCTACTCCAACAAGCTGGACACAATTTTAGATGAACGAACACAGAACTTTATTTCTGAATTAGAACAAGTGCCTTTCTCAAATAGCGGCGGTTTGTTCGATCAGTTTATCGCGAATATGGAAATCAATTCTGTTCAGTTATATGACAGCAACGGCGATTTAGTGCCGCTACCCACAGTGGAATTTTACAATGAATGGGGCGTTAATATCGCACAATCGGAAACCAATAGCTTTGGTGAAACCGTTCCTGTTCTGTCAAACAATTATTACTTTTCATTCGCTGATAGCAATGACCGATATATGCTCATTGTCTATGGTGCAGCAGAACAGATTGCGGAACTACAACAATCCTTTATTCGTATTTTTCCGCTTATCCTGCTAATTGTTTTGGTGGCCGCTCTTGTCGTATCTTGGCTATATTCCCGTATGATTACAAAGCCCGTATTGGAAATCAGCCGTATATCCGAAAAAATGTCTGACTTGCAGTTGGATTGGACAGTTGATGAACAACGAACTGACGAATTGGGAACCCTGGGAAAAAGCCTGAACAGACTATCCCGCAATCTTTCAACCGCCCTGTCTGATTTGCAAAACGCAAACAGAAAACTTGAAGCTGATATTGAACA
>CAJTYV010000216.1 GCA_910584195.1 uncultured Ruminococcus sp.
CATTCCCGCCATAGACTTTATCAAGAAAGCTGTGGGTCTGCATGGTCTGGTATTCCGCTTCTGTCACCGTAGCCACATACTCATTTTTCCTGCCGATTTTTCTGACTTTCAAGAACTTTTTTTCTCCCAACCGGGAAAGCAGCGTGAGTACCGTGTTGTTCTTCCATTCGTTTTTGTCTTTTTCCAGTTCCTCCATGATGACGGAATATAACGCTGCCCCTCCGTTCTTCCAGATTATTTTCATAAGTACCAGTTCGGATTCGGATATTTGTTGTGACATATTCTCCTCCTTTTATCTTAACATCCTGTAGGTTTGCATTTATCTTAACACCTTGTAGGTGATTATGCAATACCAAAAAATATAATATATAAAAAGAGCAGGTCATCCTATCACTGATAAGACTTCCTGCTCCCACGCCTGCACGGCATGATCGGAATTTGTTCTTCTTACCACCGCAGCTCACACTTGCCAGTGGCACTCTTAAACTCCCAGCGCAAATAATATCTGTTTCTTACATCTGACTCTATTTTACATCTGGGAGACTGCGGGTTTAATTTCATTAACGGTTGCTTTTTCCTGTCTAGCAGAGTTACTTCTACATTCCCTTTTGATAATTGTGCATCCAAGATAAATTCGTGTGTCTCACTTTCACGAAATCTTACCGCGTGCTTAACCCAGCCAGTACAGGCATCCAGAGTTGCTTTATCTGCATGTTTGCCGCGGCGAAATACAATCATAACTGCAGAAGTTCTTCTCAATACTGCAAAACCTTGACAATACAGAATATATATAAAAACAAAAACGACTGCGAAAGACGCAATAAATAATGGTATGTTCATATCTCTCCTTCTGAACGGCTCGCTCAACTACGATTCGCGGGTTTTATTCCTGCCTTCTTTTCGCAGTACAATACTACTGATCACGCCGACGACGCCCAGTAGCGCAAAGGATTTTGACGGGAAAAGGATTCCCGCCGCCACCAGTCCGATGCCCACAACGAAGTTACCTACCGCAGCCGTTTTTAACGCTTTCTTTTTCGGATCGGGAAGTTCTACGGAAATTCCCAGTGTGTCATTCAGCTTTTCGCAAGCCTTATTTACTTCTTTAATCATTTTGCCCTCCTACTAAAAATCTGTTTTACTCAAAAATATCTGCCACAACACTATCCACCATAAAATCAAAAACGGCGAAATAATCACAAGTGACGGAAAGCGTTTCTTTTGCATGGATTGTTGACAGCAGCGCACTTAAAATTCCATACGCCAAAGCTTCCTCCATTTTCAGATTGAGGTCTGCGGCATGGATCACCTGTCTGAAAAAAT
>CAJTYV010000217.1 GCA_910584195.1 uncultured Ruminococcus sp.
ACTGTCCACTAAAAATGGACGGGGTTAAAAATTAAATAAATTCGGTTCACTTGAACCATAGAGAACTTTGACATCGTTGATATTCTTTTTGTCGAACAAGTCCCGTATATGGGTTTTGTCAGTAAGCGAGATTCCAAGAATCTGAAGAACTTCGTAAACGCTTCGCTCCAGCTGCATATCATGTTGCATTATCGCCACGAGGCAATAAGTAATTATGGCACAATATATTTGGATGCGTACCGCATTTTCAGATGTTCCCCAGAATTTCTTGATTTTGAGGTGCTGCTTGACCCATTTGAAAAAAAGTTCCACGCTCCATCGGTTCTTGTATAGGTTGGCGACAACGAGTGCGGATGACTCCATATCGTTGGTGAGATACGTGTAGATCACACCAGTCTCCTCATCCTGAAACACTACTCTACGCAACTTTTCGGGATATACCTTGGCACTTTTATAGACGGTAAACTCTATAATCGAATCCGATAGGACGCCCTTTGGCAGCCTTCTTTTCCAGCTGACAACCCTGTACTTGAGGTTACTTTTGGCCCGGACTACGAAGCAGGCTCCGATGGTGTGTATGCGGAAAAGATTGGCGAAATCGTTATAGCCCCGGTCGAATATGTAGTACGCATCAGCTTCAAGCGGAATCTCCGGCATGGCCTTTGAGTCGTGAACCGATGCTGTGGTAATATGCAAGAATGCAGGAACTTGTGCTTCGATATCGTATAGCGTATGCACCTTGACGCCGCCTTTGTTTCGTCTGAATTTTGCCCAGTCGAACACGGCAAGACATAGGTCTATCGTTGTCGAATCAAAAGCATAAACGTTCCCTCCGAGTTTGAAAATATCGGTCTGTCTCTTGCTTCTTGCCTGCGCTATCATGAAGTAGGCGAACTCCTCGAAAATGCGATAGTCGCGCTGCTCGTTGGCTTTGCTAAGATTGCTGCGAGTTACCGATTTTCCCATGCCGAGATGGTAGAGTTTTCCCGAGTGAGCTTCGGTAGCAACAATCAGATCGCGGAGGCTCTCGCGGTTGGTTAGTTGCCCGAACATCATCGTAAGTAACTGATTCCAACACGAAAAGCTCTTAACATACTTGTCACCGTCATACTTCTTGACGATTCTACGGAATTTGAATTCGTCCATAAATTTGACTAATTGGGCAAAAACGTATGGGTCTTTATTCATAACAGTCTGATTCAGACTGTAAAAATAAATTCAAATCGTTGCGCCCGCAAATCAGCCGTAACAATCAGAATATCAATAATTTCAAAGTGCCCTTATGATTTTTTAGTGGACACTAATGA
>CAJTYV010000218.1 GCA_910584195.1 uncultured Ruminococcus sp.
GATTAACAACCGTCTGCTGTGCGAACTTGCCACCCACAAGGATTTTATAAAGTTTTTGGCTGATATTGAGGTTTATGTGGATGGGATTGCTTCCATGCAGATTCAAAACCTCAATTCCCTTGTCGATACTGTCCGGCACGAAATTATAGAACGCTACCGCCCCGGAGAAGATGACCCGTACCTCCGGATTTTACAGGCTGCACACATTGAGGATGACGAATATTTCAGCCACATGATACAGGATGATATAAGCGCAATCGTCCGTGATATCCGTGCCGCACACAAGTCTGACAGTGAGAGTGCGCCGCCAACTACCATTGCCGAAGAATTGAAGCAGGATTTAGAGGATGTCGCAAATTTCAAGGGAAGCCCTCTTGAAAAACAGGCTGCGCTTTACTGCAAGCGGCTGGGTATCAATTATAACAAGCTGTCTGATGCGGAGTTCCGGCAGCTTGTACATATCCTTGAAAAGTCCAAATTCTTCAAAAGCTATGTCGGCCAGAGAAAGAAACGGAAATAAGAAAACCGCTGTTGCATGGTGTATGTTTCCATGCAGCAGCGGTTTTGTGCTGGCGGTATTTAGTTGAGAGCGTGGCTTGAGAAACAGGAAATGGTTGAGAAAGACGCTATATTGAAATCCAAAATCTTTGAATAATGCCACTTTTACTTAATCCTACTGTATCAGCAATTTCGTTTTCTATCACCCCACCGTTTTTAATAATCGTCCTTTGCGATGCTACATTTTCCTTATCGCAGGTCAATAAAACCTTGCTTTCTCCAAACTCACGACAAAAGAGTAAAACCAATCCCAGCATTTCAGACGCATAACCTTTTCGTCTTTCTGACGGACGAACACTATATCCAATATTACCTCCAAAATTTTTGAGAAAATCCGATAATGGGTGTCGAAAATCAATTATACCAACAACGTAATCATCTTTTCGCCTTACCGCTAAAAACACTTCTGATGGAACATATCCACTTTTATATTTTTCTCTTAATCTTCTTTCAAAATCAATCCATTCATCAAATGATTGGACATCTTCAAGACCTGCACAACCATCAAAGCTATCTCCACATTGTAACATTTCTTCTTTATATGACATAACCTGTTCTGCATATTGTTTAGATGGTCTAACCAACATCAATTCACACATCACATTCATCCTCACAAATTTATGGTAAACTTATAACCACATAACCCATTACAATTTCTTTACAATTTCGATTGCAGAGATAATTAAATCATATCGGATATTCTTTTGCATATTCCAA
>CAJTYV010000219.1 GCA_910584195.1 uncultured Ruminococcus sp.
CTACTGCGATTAATATATTAGTATTTAGTCAAATACAAGAGTGCATTGATTTTTTGATTTGAATTTGGTTTATTAGTCTTGTTGTTCAGAAGCATCAAGATCATGAATCAAGGAAAGTTCGTGTTTTCCCAAGTCATCGAGTTTATACCGCGCTACCGGTTCGATAAGCTGGTAAAGCAATATAAAGGGGATTGGCATGTAAAGAATCTCACCAGTTACAACCACCTCCTTCATCTGCTCTTCGGTCAATTGACAGGATGTGATTCACTTCGAGATATTTGCCTATGCTTGGACGCCCACTCGAAAATCCTTTATCACCTCGGTTTTCGCAATACAGTGAACCATACATCATTGTCTCGCGCCAACGGAAGTAGGGATTATCGTATTTTTGAGGGCCTTGGGTTTTATCTTATTGGATTGGTTAGACCAATGTATTCAAAGGTTCAACCCTCCGAGATAACCATAGACAACGTAATTTATGCGTTGGACTCCACGACCATATCCACAAGCATAAAACTCGCGGCGTGGGCGTTGGGCAAATACAGCAAGGACGCGGTTAAAATGCATACTTTGCTTGATTTACGAGGAAGTATACCCACCAACATCCATATCACCGATGGTAAATGGCATGACAGTAACGAACTCGACATGCTCACACCGGAACCATTCGCTTTTTATGTAATGGACAAGGCGTATGTTGACTTCAAGGCATTGTTCAGATTCCATCAGTCGCAGGCATTTTGGGTGTCACGTCCAAAAGAGAACATGAAGTTCACAACCATCAAGCAGTTGACCATCCCCGACACGCCCCCAAGTATCATAGAGGACTCTCGGATCCGTGTCACCGGATACAAGTCCTGCAAACTCTATCCTGAGGATATGAGATTCGTACGGGTATATGATCCGGACAATGATGCCATTGTTGATTTCATATCCAATAATTTTGAAGTCAGCGCATTGGAAATCACAAATCTTTATCGCCACCGCTGGGATATTGAGGTTTTCTTCAAGTGGATTAAGCAGAACATTGTCATCAAGAACCTTTGGGGGGTCTCCGAAAATGCTGTTAAAGTCCACCTTTGGACTGCCATCATATCTTATCTGACGGTAGCAAGAATAAAAGCTGATTATAACAGCGGCTATTCAGTTACTGAGGTGGCGACCTTGATTAGAATTTCTGCGTTGGAACGTATCGAATTGCGACAGCTTATAACCAAGCAAGACTCATCAACCAATTCAGACCAAAATGTCAAAGAACTCTCTTTATTTGAT
>CAJTYV010000220.1 GCA_910584195.1 uncultured Ruminococcus sp.
GGTAGTGTAAAATAAGTTGTGTAAACACAAAAAGGAATAAATCCGTTATAGTAGAGTTGCGAAACATTACTAGAAAGAGATTTATTCCTATGACTCAGTTTACCACAGAACTACTTAACTTCCTAGCCCAAAAGCAAGATATTGATGAATTTTTCCGTACTTCTCTTGAAACTGCTATGAATGATCTGCTTCAAGCAGAGTTATCAGCCTTTTTAGGGTATGAACCTTACGATAAAGTAGGCTATAATTCTGGGAATAGTCGTAACGGAAGCTATTCACGGCAATTTGAAACCAAATATGGGACTGTTCAGTTGAGCATTCCTAGAGATCGTAATGGGAACTTTAGTCCAGCTTTGCTTCCCGCTTATGGACGTCGAGATGACCACTTGGAAGAGATGGTTATCAAACTCTATCAAACCGGTGTAACGACTCGAGAAATTAGTGATATCATCGAGCGAATGTATGGTCATCACTATAGTCCTGCCACAATTTCTAATATCTCAAAAGCAACTCAGGAGAATGTCGCTACTTTTCATGAGCGAAGCTTAGAAGCCAATTACTCTGTTTTATTTCTTGACGGAACCTATCTTCCATTAAGACGTGGAACCGTTAGTAAAGAATGTATTCATATCGCACTTGGCATTACACCAGAAGGACAGAAGGCTGTTCTTGGATATGAAATCGCCCCAAATGAAAACAATGCTTCTTGGTCCACCCTGTTAGACAAGCTTCAAAACCAAGGAATCCAACAGGTTTCTCTTGTAGTGACCGATGGCTTCAAGGGGCTTGAACAGATTATCAGTCAGGCTTACCCATTAGCTAAACAACAACGTTGCTTAATTCATATTAGTCGAAATCTAGCTAGTAAAGTGAAACGAGCAGATAGAGCGGTTATTCTGGAGCAATTTAAAACGATTTATCGTGCTGAAAATTTAGAAATGGCAGTGCAAGCTTTAGAGAACTTTATCGCCGAATGGAAACCAAAGTATAGGAAAGTCATGGAAAGTCTGGAGAATACGGATAATCTTTTAACTTTTTATCAGTTTACCTACCAGATTTGGCACAGCATTTATTCGACAAACCTCATTGAGTCTCTTAACAAAGAAATCAAACGTCAAACGAAAAAGAAGGTTCTTTTTCCTAACGAGGAGGCTCTGGAACGTTACTTAGTTACTTTGTTTGAAGATTATAATTTCAAGCAAAGTCAACGCATCCATAAAGGGTTTGGCCAATGTGCTGACACACTTGAAAGCTTATTTGATTAATATT
>CAJTYV010000221.1 GCA_910584195.1 uncultured Ruminococcus sp.
GAGCCGAAAGAACAATCATATTTAATTATGGATACTCTTGTAAAAACTTGCCGATATCAGCAAGTTTTTACCGTGTTAGACTCAACTTTGATAAAAGTTTTGCCGATAAACAGACTCTATTCGGTTTATATATGGCTTTTTTGCCACAATTATAATGTATAACATTTATTAGCATTAGTGCGCCTTATTATTGCCCATGTTTGATATTAAATTTGCACCATGAAAAACGAAAAGCAAAAACTTACATTAGATGACGGCAATATTGTCGATGCTCAGACTCCGCTGATTGTTTCAGCAAGTCGAGCCACCGATATTCCAGCGTTCTACAGTAACTGGTTTTTCAATCATCTCGGCAAAGGGCATGTAAGATGGCGTAACCCCTACAATGGCAAGGATTCATACGTTTCTTTTGACAATACCAAATTTATCGTATTCTGGTCGAAGAATCCTGCGCCGCTATTTCCGTTCCTGCCAATCTTGAAACAAAAAGGGATTGGTTGTTACGTCCAATATACACTTAATGACTACGAGGCCGAGGGATTAGAGCCGAGTGTTCCACCTTTGCACGGGCGAATTGAAACATTCAAACGTCTGGTTGATGAATTGGGCTTAGGTTCAGTCGTTTGGCGATTCGACCCGTTGATTCTGACAGACAGAATTTCGGCAGAGGATTTATTGCATAAAATCAGCAATATAGCAGGCGAATTACGCGGATATGTCGAGAAACTGGTGTTTAGTTTTGCTGATATATCCTCGTATCGCAAAGTCGGTCGGAATCTTTCCGATGCAGGGATAAACTATCATGAGTGGTCGGAGGACGAAATGGTTGAATTTTCACGCAAACTGGCAGATATGAAGCTCGGTCTCGAACTTGCGACCTGCGCCGAAAAAGTTGATCTGTCAGAATTTGGAATCAGTCACAACCGCTGCATAGACCCGGAGCTGATATGCCGATTATCGCCGGAATTAGAACCTTTGATACGCAATTCTAAAACAGACAAAGGCCAACGCTCACTCTGCGGTTGTATCACATCAAAGGATATTGGGACTTACAATACCTGCCCGCACGGATGCGCATACTGCTACGCTAACACGTCCCCGGTTTCCGCCCGTCAGAATTACCTTCGGCATCAGCAGAACCCAGACAACGACTCAATTATATGAAACAGACATCAGCATTTCATTTTATCCCACAATTCAATGCCTCTCGATTATCGTTTGACGATGTTGTGGAGTCTGTGAAACAACATATCAACTCACTTTCAGAGA
>CAJTYV010000222.1 GCA_910584195.1 uncultured Ruminococcus sp.
TCTCAAATCACCTTACGAACAATACCCCATTACAATCTGCGGTCAGCCAGTTATCCTCACCAACGGGGAACTTGCCGCCGCCCTGTTATCTTTGCCAGAGTACGACCGGGTATCAAATCCGCAGGAATTTACAGCTCCTGCATAAAGAAATGGAGGTGCTTTCACGTGGGGAATCCGAACCTTTTGCCCCTATGAAACGATTGTCCGGGCGACCAGCGGAGAGCCGGAAGCCGTGGAGGAATGCTCATGTACGGTAAAGAAGCAAGCAACCGAAAACAAGAGATAGACCGCCAGCACCACACTATTCCGAACCAAAGACCAAAAGACAAGCACCGTGGAAATGTGTATAACTTGCTATTCCGTCATGGAAAAGTCCGTTCACAGAACATGGAAAAGCTAAAGGGCAGTTTACCCACGTCCTGCAAACAGAGTTACCCACAATTCCATGAAATAGCCAGCTATACACATTACGCACAATGCCGACTACTACGGAATCCCTCACACTCATTCTATCTTTAATAAAAAACTTATGTTTTGTCGATAAATACGGCATTGCTAAATCAAGCCCCCTACTTGACAACAGCTAGCAATCATGCTATCATTCACTTTGTGAATATTTATTACGAATATTCGCAAATACAATTCAGAAGAAAGGAGAAGTGAAACTATGCCGTCAAAGCCAGTCCTTTCGGACGCTGATAAAAAAGCAATCCGCAAAAAGCTGGAAGAACTATGCGAGGAATGTTGGATAGCGCAAGGGTACAAAAAGACAAGCATTAAGAATTTATGCGACAAGGCAGTTATATCTATCGGTACTTTTTATACGCTTTACCCGACAAAGGAAGATTTATTCCTTGAAACAATCACAGACATACAAAGGAGGTTGACCGAAAAGATTATCGACATAAACAGGAACAGCCGGACGAAAGAGGGCTTTGCACAGTCCATGAAAAGGCTTTTCCGGGAATACGACAGCAAGCCGTTCCTCTACAATGTCAATACGCCGGATTTTCAGTCTTTTGTAACAAAACTGCCGGAAGAAACGATTAAGAAAATCAAGTTTGACAGTTTTGATTTTTTCAGACAGGTGATCCATGCCGCAGACCTCAATCTGAAAATGGAGGAAGCACAGGCGTATGGGATTTTGAGTGCGCTGCTGTCAACAATCCATGCAAAAGAAACGCTTTCCGTCACTTGTGACTATTTCACTGTTTTTGATTTTATGGTGGATAGCCTTGTGGCAGATATTTTTGAGTAAAGGAG
>CAJTYV010000223.1 GCA_910584195.1 uncultured Ruminococcus sp.
AAAATAAAAAGAAAGGGAATATGGTGTTTATGCTTCTATAAACATCATACAAGGCAGTTATGAGAAATAAAGTTTTGGGATTAGTAGTTGTGACGATGTTGATGGTAGTTAGCGTTTGCGGCTGCCAGAAGGCTCCGGAAAGTTCGGCCAATGGGGACATTCTTCACGCAAAAGATTCTGTAGAGGATGAAGTGGCTGGAATCGTGAATGAGCCGAAGAGCGCAGCGGAAAATGATATGCAGGCAATTAACAGTGTCATTGGTACGGGAGATAATGTAATCAGAATTCAGGCACAGATGCCGGATGTTCCGCAGGATGTTTATAACATGGTGCTTGGCGAAAATGATACGCTTACAAAAGACGTTTTGAAAGAGTTTTTAAGAAGTGAAACAGGGAATATTAAGGACTTATCAGAGGAAGCACAAAGGGAAATGGAACAATCTAAGGCAGATAACGAGCAAGGAGAAGAACGGGCAGTATTTTCGGTCTTTGGCAATGCACCTATTTATAAATTATCGGATGAACAAAAGACAGCAAGTTTTTCATATGGAACAGGTGCATATTATCAGGATGAACTCTTATATGAAAAGTGTGCATCTATTTATAAATCTGCAGACGAAACTGTGTTAGAGGAAGCAGACAGTGAAACTGTTTATATGGAAGCAGAAAAAATATTATCAGCAAAGCTTTCCCAGACTGGTATGGCAGAAATTGATATTTATAAAATTACGCAGTATCAATACGAAAGCGTTACATTTTATGAAATTGAGTTTACTCCGTCTTACCAGGGCATGGGAGTTATACATGAATTTGGTTCTATTACGTCAGGAGAAATTTTTCCGTCAGGAAAAGCATGGATCTGTGAAGAAAGCATCGTAACCTTAAGTTTGAATGCTTGTCTCGGCAAAGCGGAAACGCAGGAAAAATGCGGGACAGTATTGTCCTGGAGTCAGATTGAAAAGATTTTGGAAACGCATCTGAACAGTGGTAAAATAAGCGGAAGCAATAAAGCGGTTCTGACAGAAGTTGAATTTTTATATTATCCGATTTTTAAAGAAGATGAAAATAAGTTAGAATTGGTTCCCGTATGGCATATTTATACGCCAATGTCTGCTTGGATGGAGAATGAAGAATTAGCTGAAGCATTCGTGGCAAATGGATCTAGTTGGAGTATTTGTGTGAATGCAGTATCGGGAGAAATAGTTAGGAGCGAGTAATATGCAAGGGTTCTTTTTACATGATTTGAAAAGAAGTTT
>CAJTYV010000224.1 GCA_910584195.1 uncultured Ruminococcus sp.
GGAAGATAAAAAAATATAAATCTCTTACTAAGAGATCGACATTTCATGTGCAAAAATAAGGAAAGTTTTGATAACTAGTACACTTTTCGCGGAAAAAATGTGTGTTATCGTGAAAAAAAGTGTTTTTTATCTTTTGTTGATCCTCCGATAATGACTGTTTTCCTTTATTCAATTATTTGATAATGTGTTTGTTATGATGAAATAATCGATCTCTTAGTAAGAGATCTGCATAAAAAGGCAATAAAAACGAATAACGAATTTAGATGGAATACCTGTTTCTGAGACGTAAAAGTACGCGCGTCACTTCTGTAAGGCAGAAGGCATTGCTCTATCGTGCCGCCGGCCGCGAGTGGACGGCGCGGTTCTCGTCACTGTCGGATGTCCGTCCGGCAGACAGCCTTATATATAAAGGTATCTTGTATCAGCTTGAGGTGCGCCGTGTGTTCCTGGATTCCTCTCTTTCGTTAAAGAAACTGAGTGTGATGCTCGAAACAAACCAGACTTATCTGAGCAATGCGGTGAACCGCTACTTCGGCTGTCACCTGAAGGAGTTGCTGAACCGCTACCGTGTGGAATATGCCAAGGAGTTGCTTCGCAGTGGCGGTTGTCCGGTGGGCGAGGTTCCTTTACGTAGCGGTTTCGGCTCGAAGAGTCCTTTCTATCTGGCTTTCGCCCGCCATACGGGTATGACTCCGAAACGCTATGCGGCGCGCGAGCGGAAGCCGGTGGCCTTGGAAATAGAGAATGAAGTCCTTTTATGAGAGTATATGTATAACCAATTTTTAGTTTTTTAAATTTATAAATTTAAATCTTTATTTATGAACAAAAAGTTTTTAAGTGCAGTCCTGTTCGGAGCCTTGATGGTTTCTTCGACAGGAACATTTGTGTCTTGTAAAGACTATGATGATGACATCGACCGCATCGACAAGGAACTTGTGGATATCAAGTCGGCTCTTTCAGCTTTACAGGCAAAAGTTGACGCTGGTAAGTATGTGACCAACGTAGTGAAGAACGGTGATGGCATCACTGTAACTTGGAGTGACAACTCTACCAGCACCATTGAGACAATCAAGGGTGAGAGTGGTAAGGACGGTAAGGATGGTACGGTTGTGACCATCATCGACGGTTACTGGGCTTTCGACGGTGTGAAGTCTGACTATCCAGCCAAAGGCGACAAGGGTGACCAAGGTGAACCGGGCAAACCGGGTGCGGATGGCAAACCGGGCGAGGCTGCCGCTGCCGGACACGATGCCAA
>CAJTYV010000225.1 GCA_910584195.1 uncultured Ruminococcus sp.
TACATGACCCAAGTACATTTTACACTAAACAACAAAGAGGTTCAAAGTATTATTGAACATTCGGTAAAAGATGATGTATCTAAAAACATTCTAACCACTATTTTCAATCAATTGATGGAAAATCAACGAACCGAATATATTCAAGCCGATGACTATGAACGATCAGAAAGTCGTCAGAGTCAAAGAAACGGCTATTACGAGCGAGATTTTACGACTCGTGTGGGTACACTTGAATTAAAAGTGCCTAGAACACGTGATGGTGAATTTGCACCGACGGTGTTTGAGCGTTATCAGCGAAATGAAAAGGCACTGCTCGCTTCCATGTTAGAGATGTATGTCTCAGGTGTTTCTACCCGTAAAATTTCAAAGATTGTTGAAGAGCTCTGTGGAAAATCGGTATCGAAATCTTTTGTTTCTAGCCTGACTGAACAGTTAGACCCGATGGTCAACGAATGGCAGAACCGTTCACTCTCAGGTACGAATTATCCTTATCTGATGACGGATGTTCTCTACATAAAAGTCCGAGAAGACTATCGAGTGCTTTCTAAGAGCTGCCATATTGCAGTCGGAATAACGGAAGATGGTGACCGTGAAATAATTGGCTTCATGATCCAAAATGAAGAAAGTGATGACACATGGTCCATCTTCTTTGACTACTTAAAAGAACGCGGTCTACAGGGGACAGAACTCATCATTTCTGATGCCCATAAAGGCCTAGTGTCTGCGATTCGTAAGTCCTTTACCAACGCAAGTTGGCAGAGATGCCAGGTCCATTTTTTAAGAAACATCTTCAGTTCCATTCCAAAAAAGAATTCAAAACCGTTTAGAGAAGCAGTAAAAGCGATCTTTAAGTTTACGGATATTGAACTCGCTCGAATAGCTAAGAATGCCTTAGTCGGTGAATATATCGATCAGTCTAAATATACAAAAGCTTGCGAAACATTGGATAATGGCTTCGAAGAAGCCTTTCAATATACGGTTATCGGAAATGGTCACAATCGGCTAAAAAGCACCAATCTTCTTGAACGACTGAACCAGGAAGTCCGCAGAAGAGAAAAGATTATTCGGATTTTTCCCAACCGAACGTCTGCCAATCGATTAATTGGAGCTGTCCTTATGGACCTTCATGACGAATGGCTCAGTTCTACAAGAAAATATATTAAGTTTGATCAATGAGAGACCGGTAAAACATTGTATAGTATTTTACACAGGATTATGGACTTGACT
>CAJTYV010000226.1 GCA_910584195.1 uncultured Ruminococcus sp.
GGAACCGCTGATTAATTAGTTTTATTTTCAGCATTATCCCGTTTTGTCAGGTTTTTTAGAATGCCAGCGGAAATATCATTGGATATTTCCAGGTTATAACCCTTTATTTGATGGTTGCTTTCTTTGAAATTGGGCGCACTTATCCCATGCGCCCCAGAAAATCTTGGGTTCGTCCAGCCCTGCTACACATTATAAGGTTGGCACTGGCAAACAGCATGTGGAACCGATTCATATTCTTTTCGATTCCACGATATACAACTTTTGCATATCCCATCTGTTTTTTGACTATGAGAAATGCGTGTTCTACTTTACAACGAATAGCTGACTTATCATGCTCCATCTTTTTATCCCAGTTAATGCCTTGGAAATCATCAGCAGTTTTAAGGCTGGATGGACGTTTATTGATTCGGAAGTCTATTTTGGATAACACCTCATCATCTTTGATTTCCTCCCGCATGGGAGCACCCAGATAACCTGAATCACCATAAACCACATGGTCATCTTTTCGTATTAGTTTTGATGTTTCAGATACATCATGCATGTTTGCAGAAGTACCTGTTAGCGAATGCACATAACCGCTGCCGGCATCAGCACCAGCGTGAACCTTCATTCCGAAGTACCATTCATTTCCTTTCTTCGTCTGGTGCATTTCCGGATCACGTTTACCGGTTTTGTTTTTAGTGGACTTTGGTGCTGCGATCAGGCTTGCATCAACGACAGTACCACCGTGCATGATAAGACCGGCTTCGTCGAGACGGCTGTTTACATCTGCAAAGATCTTCTCGCCAATCTTGTTCTTTTCAAGCATATGGCGAAACTTGAGCAGCGTTGTAGCGTCAGGTACCTGTTGCTCATTAAAATCTATGTGCATAAATGTACGCATGGCATAGCTGTCGTAGATGGAATCCTCGATTCCTTCATCGGATAAGTTGAACCAGACCTGCATAAGATACATGCGGAGCATTGTTTCAATTCCAATAGGCTTGCGACCGCGTTTATTGTTGAAATAGTATGGGCGGATTATTTCTACCCAGTAAGACCATGGGATTATTTCATCCATGGCATCGAGAAACTCTTCTCGTTTGGTTTTCTTTTTACGGTTGGAATATTCCATATCTGTAAGTGTCATTTGATTCATAGGCGTACCACCTTTTGTTTGATACTTACATTTTATCATACATTATCTGAAAATACTTGAATTAATCAGTGTTTCCCTA
>CAJTYV010000227.1 GCA_910584195.1 uncultured Ruminococcus sp.
GCTACTGGGTTTGTAGCCCCTTTTTGATTTCACAAGTGTCAAACTCGGGATTATAGCAAAGGGGTAGGTGCATTGCAATGACGAATGAGCAAATTGTTTCTGAAATTAGGAACGGTTATTCTGTAACGGATTATATGCAATTACTGTATGAAAGCAATCTGCCATTGATTAAGAAATTCATAAAACCATATGCCGCCTATGAGCCTATGGAGGACTTATTGCAAGAATCCTATTTTGGATTGTGGGAAGCGGTACAGCATTATGAAACGTCTGCAAATGTGCGGTTTATGACTTATGCGGAATACTGGATAAGGCAGTCAGTGCAGCGGTATCTTGAAAACTGTGGCTCTACGGTGCGAATACCGAGCCAAACAAGGCAGAAAATAGCACGTTACAAGAAAAACGTACAGGAGTTGGAGCAGGAATTAAGCAGAGTGCCGACAGACAATGAAATAGCTGATAAAATGCGTGTATCTGTAAGACTGCTGCCAGAATTGAAAATACAGATGCAGGGGGTAGCCAGTTTAGACACCCCTTTAGCAGATGATAACAGTTTGACGCTTTCCGATACCATACAAGCCGATTTTAGCCTTGAAGATGAAACAATAGATAAAATTATGCCGAACACTCTAAAAGCCGATTATGGGGCATTGTGGAGCGTTACACAACCGACAGAGAGAACAGCATAATAAAAGAGATATTCATAAATAATCGGACAATGGCAGCAGTAGCCAGAGAACAGGACGTAACCATAGACAGAATACGCCAGATAAAGGAAAACGGACTACGGCGGTTACGGATAGGCAAGGCAAAGCGTGAATTATTGGAAAAATTTGATATTGTGGAAGTCGGGGCATACAGAAACAGTATGAATAAATTCAATGAGCATGGGTTTATTTCTACGGTGGAGTATATCGCTTTACGCAGGGCAGAATTACAGGCAGAGTATGAAAAGCATAAAAGACAGGTAGAAATTATGCTTGAGCAGAGAAAAAGAAAGTGTCTGTAAGTGTTCAAAAATAGGTAAAAATAGTTTTTCGTAACACTTGTAGCACATAAATAGCCTGTAAAGCCTTATTTTATGCGGTTTGAAGTTCTCCAAGAATAGTTATTTTTACAAGTTCAAGAATATGGACTCCGCAGGATTTTCCTGCGGACAGACTGTCAAAGAACCTCTGTTACGTAACAGCATAACAGAGGTTCTTTTTTAAA
>CAJTYV010000228.1 GCA_910584195.1 uncultured Ruminococcus sp.
GTGTCATAACCATGCCTGTGCTTTAACTCGCTGTTTTTTGCTTCTATCTTATAGCGTTCCTTCATTTTTTCTTTGAAGTGTTCTGTTTCCTGGAACTCTGCTTGTTTACTGTGGGCATTGCTTTTTAGGGTTTCGCTGTATGTTTTCTTTTTTGCCCCCTCCTTATAGCATCCATCCTTGTATGGACAGCATTTACATTTTTCGATATCAAAAAAATAAATCATGCGCGGGTTCTTATTCTTCTTTTCTTTTTCACGTCTGTCCAGATATTTATGGACTGCCAGATGTCCTGCCTTACACTGGTACATCCCTGCATCTTTATTAAATTCAAATTCATCTTCCTTTGTACGGTTTCCCTGCGTAATGATACTGTTTAGTCTGGAAATCAGTTCATAACCGCCGTCCTGTGCCGCCTCGATATTTTTCTGTTCGGAATAGGCTGTGTCCCCGATTACCATTTCTACTTCCATCCCGGCTTCCCTGCTTTTGCGGACCAGTTCCGGCAGTTCTTTTCCATCTGTCTTTTCGCCGCTGGTAACGGTGGCTGCTGTAATAATACGTTCCTCACTCATTGCTATGTGTGTTTTGTAACCAAAGAAAGAACTGTCTGCTGTCTTATGGCCTGTCTTTGCGTCTGCATCTCTTGAAGTTTCGATATGTTCAAGGTCATCTTTTACAGCTTCTTCCAGCAGATTCAGCTTCTCCCTTACTTTAGGATAACTGCACAACTCAGCTTTTTCTTTGATGACCGAGAGCAGAGCATGGCAGTATGCCAGTTCTTTTTCCAAAGAATCTTCTGTATTTTTATTCGGAAACTGCTCTTTCATTGTTCCGTCTATTTCATAAACAGCACGCCGCAGTTTCTTTGACTGTTCTAAAAGCGCCTGCCTTGGTGTTTTCTGGTTGTATCTTGATCTTGTATGGGTTGCGTCTACAATAATGGATCTTGATTTTATAATGCCTTTTTCTATTGCAATCCGGACTGTTTTTGTGATCAGCATGTCCAACAGGTTCATATCTTTCAGGCGCAGTTTGCGGAATTTTGTCAGGGAACTTGGATTGATTACGCTTTCTTCCGGCGCCATATCAAGAAAGAATTTGAAGGACATGTCGTATTTAGAGCGTTCCACAACGTCAATATCAGATAGATCATAAATAGATTTCAGGAGCAGGTATTTGAACATCCTGACAGGCGGAACTGCAT
>CAJTYV010000229.1 GCA_910584195.1 uncultured Ruminococcus sp.
CACGCTAACCTTGCCAAAACCTTGCCGAAACCTTGCTTTTTTCATGCTTTTACAGCTAACAGAAATTTGACAAACTGAAAAATCCCCGTATTACTACAGGGATTTTGGAAGCAATATTGTAAATATAGTTTCCTTATCAAGAGTGCTGTCAGCGGCAATCGTTCCTTTATGAGCTGCCACAAGTTCTTTTACAATAGATAAACCCAGTCCGTTTCCTTTTGCAGACCGTGACTGGTCGCATTGGTACATCCTCTCAAAAATATGCGGGAGATGATCGGAAGATATTCCCCTGCCATTATCTGCCAATGTAATCCGGGCTTGCCGGTCATTTTCTGAAATACAGAATATCACTTTATTTCCCTTGCTATGGATAAGCACGTTCTGCAGCAGATTGTTGAGGATACGACTATAAGCATTTACATCTATACGCATAAGGTATTCCGTTTCCGGAATGTCAAACTCATACTTAAAATCACTGTTTTCTAAAACTGAAATCCAATCAGCAATGATGTTCCGGGATACTTCATTCAAATCCAATAACTCAAAGCAAAAAATTTGTTCTCCGGAATCCAGTTTCACCCACTCAAAGAGATTTTCCACAAAATGCTTTAAGTAATGGGCTTTCTCAAATGCGACATGGACGTATTCGTCTTTTTCTTCCCCTGCCACTATCTTACATTCGATTGCTTCCAAATAACCGACCAGAGAAGCAAGGGGAGTTTTGACATCATGGGAAATACTGGTCATTAACCGTTTGTACGCCTGTTCAGACTGTTTTTGTTTAATAAGCTGTGTCTGGCTGTTCATTGCAATCTCATTAATGCCATAGCAGATTTTTCTTGTCATATCATTTTTCTTAGTCAGCATACGGCGGTTTAGGTTCCCAGATTTTATATCTTCAAGCGCTTCCTCGATAATAGATAATTGCCCCCGTACACGCCTGAGTTTTGTGAAAAGAAATAAGATAACCAACAAAGCGATACAAAACATAATCAATAAACACGGATTGAAACTCATATCAAGCCTCCCTGTTAAAACGGTAGCCAACACCCCGGACAGTTAAAATATAAAACGGATGCTCTGGGTCTGGTTCAATTTTTTTCCTCAATTTGCTAATAAATGACATGATATTACTGTCGTCAAAAGCATATTCTTCCGCCCAAACCTGCGTATAAATCTGCTTTTTTGTAAATA
>CAJTYV010000230.1 GCA_910584195.1 uncultured Ruminococcus sp.
AATGCAGTTCCGCCTGTCAGGATGTTCAAATACCTGCTCCTGAAATCTATTTATGATCTATCTGATATTGACGTTGTGGAACGCTCTAAATACGACATGTCCTTCAAATTCTTTCTTGATATGGCGCCGGAAGAAAGCGTAATCAATCCAAGTTCCCTGACAAAATTCCGCAAACTGCGCCTGAAAGATATGAACCTGTTGGACATGCTGATCACAAAAACAGTCCGGATTGCAATAGAAAAAGGCATTATAAAATCAAGATCCATTATTGTAGACGCAACCCATACAAGATCAAGATACAACCAGAAAACACCAAGGCAGGCGCTTTTAGAACAGTCAAAGAAACTGCGGCGTGCTGTTTATGAAATAGACGGAACAATGAAAGAGCAGTTTCCGAATAAAAATACAGAAGATTCTTTGGAAAAAGAACTGGCATACTGCCATGCTCTGCTCTCGGTCATCAAAGAAAAAGCTGAGTTGTGCAGTTATCCTAAAGTAAGGGAGAAGCTGAATCTGCTGGAAGAAGCTGTAAAAGATGACCTTGAACATATCGAAACTTCAAGAGATGCAGACGCAAAGACAGGCCATAAGACAGCAGACAGTTCTTTCTTTGGTTACAAAACACACATAGCAATGAGTGAGGAACGTATTATTACAGCAGCCACCGTTACCAGCGGCGAAAAGACAGATGGAAAAGAACTGCCGGAACTGGTCCGCAAAAGCAGGGAAGCCGGGATGGAAGTAGAAATGGTAATCGGGGACACAGCCTATTCCGAACAGAAAAATATCGAGGCGGCACAGGACGGCGGTTATGAACTGATTTCCAGACTAAACAGTATCATTACGCAGGGAAACCGTACAAAGGAAGATGAATTTGAATTTAATAAAGATGCAGGGATGTACCAGTGTAAGGCAGGACATCTGGCAGTCCATAAATATCTGGACAGACGTGAAAAAGAAAAGAAGAATAAGAACCCGCGCATGATTTATTTTTTTGATATCGAAAAATGTAAATGCTGTCCATACAAGGATGGATGCTATAAGGAGGGGGCAAAAAAGAAAACATACAGCGAAACCCTAAAAAGCAATGCCCACAGTAAACAAGCAGAGTTCCAGGAAACAGAACACTTCAAAGAAAAAATGAAGGAACGCTATAAGATAGAAGCAAAAAACAGCGAGT
>CAJTYV010000231.1 GCA_910584195.1 uncultured Ruminococcus sp.
CATAAACGCCCATTTTTCCACAAAAATATGGCAATCCGCCTATAACTGCAAACTGTCATATTATCATTTTCCTTATCTGCTCTGTCTTACATGGTGCTAGCACCATGTATCAATCATCGCCAAAGAGAACACTATTTTTGTCACAGCTCACTTCTTATAACCATACTCCCCAATCTTCATAATCAAATGTCCCACTGCCATGATGAAGTTTTCCGTCCGCCTTGAGATTTCTAAAGGCTTCCCACATACGAATTAAGATTTCCGGTTCTATATTCAGTGAATGATGCGCCGGAAACACTTTCTTCACAGGCAACGCCGCAACTTTTTCCAAAGAATCGAGGTATGCCTCCGGGTCAGTAGACGGATAATAAGCAAACAGAATATCTTTATAAACCAAATCGCCTGTAAATAAATATCCCCTGCTTTTTTCCCAAAAGCACAAATGCCCCGGAGAATGTCCGGGAGTATGCAGCACTTCAATTTCCCTGCCGCCAATATCAATGATGTCATGGTCTGTCAGCACTTTTGTTGGCATACCCTGAAACAATTCATAATCGTTCACGCAAAAACCTTCGGGCAAATCACAGCGGTCTATGACCATCTCTCTTATCGTTTCGATTGATAAAGGGAATTTACCATTCAACCAATCCAATTCATCAGCATGGGCATAAAAATCCGGGAAATACTTATGCCCGCCAATATGATCCCAGTGAATATGCGTAGCTACTGTCGTAATTGGCTTATCAGTAAGCTTCAGCACTTCCTCATAGATATTGGAAATGCCAAGCCCCGTATCAATAAGCAGACTTCGGGTATTTCCATTCAACAGATAGCAATGCGTTTCCTCCCAATGCCGGTATTCACTGATAATATATGTATCTACATCAATTTTATCTATTGTAAACCAGTTATTCATTACTCCACACTCCTTAAAATCCCAATTAGTTTATAGTTTCTCTATCTCTGCCAAAGAATTTTGAATATCCTTATAAACCAATGGTTGCATACTGTCTGCATAAATAGATGTATCTGCTTTTTGCAGTGCGGCAACAATATCACACTTTAATTCCGGCTTATTCTTTGCAATCATAGGCAGTAATTTTATACACTGTCTTGCTGTTATCGGCTTAACATCTTCTACGTGCTTCAAATATTTGTCTATGATTTCATCAA
>CAJTYV010000232.1 GCA_910584195.1 uncultured Ruminococcus sp.
CTGTGAATTGCCCTGTCAGACTAATGCACTCACGCACATAATATCCTTGACGAACCACGTCAAAGCCGTTAATGGTTGCTTTGCCGCTGTCCGACTTCATCAATGTAGAAAGGATTTTTACGACAGTTGTTTTCCCTGCGCCGTTTGAGCCAAGCAGGGCAAAAACACTGCCTTTACGGACAGTAAAGCTAACATCTTTCAAGACGTGATTTGCCTTATAAGATTTTTTTAATCCCGATACGTCAATCATAGTTTCTATCATGTTATCCTCCTTCAATACATACGTATGTATGTTTTTGGTCTTAATTTAACTGCCTATATGGGCAGTTAAATTAAGACTTTATTCTTTTTCAAATTCGTGTTTGCCTATTTCTTCCAGAAGCTCTTTCATTTCTTTATCCATAAAGGGTACGCCCAACACTTGTCCCAACTGTTCGAGAAATGATACTTTATCGGAATATTCTTTGTAAGATACTTGAAATGTAAAAGGACTTAACCATGAAGCAATCAGCATAGAGATAACTTGCGCTGTTTGCTTTGGGTATTTTACGGAAATCGAACCGTCCGTATTTCCCTCAATCAACAGTTTTTCAACGTAGGGAGCTACTACATTTACTTGCGTAAGCATTTCGTTCTTAAAGACAACAGGGCTATCTGATAGTTTTTTCATTTCTGCTCTTAAACTATCGCTCATATCCAAACGGGGCGTGAGGTCAAGTTTGAATACAAACCTAAGTTTTTCAAGGGCGTTTAGCTCTTTCTGCCTGTTAGCAAGGACAAACGGATTGTTGTCATTAAAAGACTTATACATAACGCCGGAAATCAATTCTTCACGTGATTTGAAGTAATGATAAAATGCTCCGCGAGTTACGCCAAGCTCCTTTACAACATCTTCAACATTGACATTTTCTAATCCCTTTTCGGCAAAAAGACGTGTGGCTGTTTCTAATATCTCCTGTTTCGTTTTTTTATCAGAACGTGGCATACAATCACCTCCAAAACATACGTATGTATGTTTTGCCTATTATAGCTCTTATTCTTTGCGTTGTCAATAGACTTCAAGGAAAAGGTTACAAGTATATATGCTCTATTTTGGCTAACTGATAGAACTGTGTAGACATATCCAAGAAGAAAGGGGAACAGTAAAATGTAAGAGGGTGAATAACT
>CAJTYV010000233.1 GCA_910584195.1 uncultured Ruminococcus sp.
AATCCTTAATGGACGGAATTGTGGTTAAACATTGGAAAGGAGTTGAGAAAGGAAAGTTTTGTCTATCAGACTTAGGAGAAGCATTTTCGGTAATGAATCTTTCCAAAGATGATTTAACCGAAGATGGAAAGTATTGTATTATCTATGGGGAATTGTTCACAACGTATGATGCAATCATAGATAACGTTGTGAGTCATACAGATAAGGTCGATAGACTTGCTCTGAGCGGAGATAATGACCTGTTATTTCCTGCTTCAACCACAGTTAATGCTTATTCTTTGATTTCTCCAAGTGCCATTATAAAAAGAGATGTTGTTTTAGGAGGAGACATGTTCGGGATCCATATCTCCTCGGAGCATAGTGCCGAGTATATCAGTTTAATCATCAATGCAATCTATCGAAACAAGTTGAGCAAATATGCCAAAGGCTCAACGATTATCCACCTGCATTACGGCGATATTAAAAATGTGCAAATTGAATTGCCCGAGTTGGAAATGCAATTATATCTCGTAGGCGTTGTGAAAAGATTGAGAGCAAAACTCTCCATCGAGACCGATTATCTGACAGCACTAAACAATGTAAAACAATCATTGCTTTCAGCAATGTTCATATAAACATCGCTGAAAGTAGATAGTGCTTTTGCTCTTTCTGCAAACAGAGTAATCTTTCTTCAAGAGCAATCTTATCTTCTATGCGAGATAGTGATGCCGCCATTCTCGTTTGTTCCTCATAGTCGGGGCAGAATATGCGAGTCTTTGAATATGCCTTGAAATAAATATGCGGTATAGCCATTCCAGTTTTATACGGCTGAAAATTAAATCTTTTCAACACGAAGTATAAGAATTTTGCCGACACATCTTTCTTTGGTTGCAAGTAATTCAAAGTGCCTACTACTGAGCAATCGCCATTAGCATACGATACGTTTCCTACCCCCGACCCATCTTTTACAATGAGGATAGCCGGAGCTGAAATGGTAGCATAATCAAGATAGCCGCAGACACCATTAGCACCATAAACAGGATATGTGCCTTGTTCCTCTGTCTCACACTCTTGTAAGGTTGAACTATAACAATCAAGACAGTCTCTAATGGAAATATTCGGAGTTAGTGCCGTGACCTTATCTATAATTCCGTCCATTAAGGATT
>CAJTYV010000234.1 GCA_910584195.1 uncultured Ruminococcus sp.
GTCGGCAATTGTGGAAAGTCTTTATGGTTTATTAGCCACCAAAGTTAGACTTGGAACGATTATAAAGCAGGTGTCTATCAGAAACCGCAATGGGAGTGAACGAGAAATTATGTCTGTGAGCAATAAATACGGCTTTATTGCTCAATCTGAACAATTTGAGGAGCGTATAGTGGCAAGTGAAGACACCTCAAATTACAAAGTTATTGCTCCTGAAATATTCGCATACAACCCCGCGCGAATTAATGTCGGTTCGATTGCACAATACAAAGGAGACAGACCGTGTATTGTCAGTCCTATGTATATCTGCTTTGAATGTGGAAAACAAGTAGTTGGCGGTTATCTCGAACATTTCTTTTCTACCAAATATTTCCATAAGGAAATGGAGAAAAGATTAGAGGGCAGCGTAAGGCTGTGCCTTTCATTTGAAGCACTATGCAATATTTCCATATCCTTGCCGCCAATAGAGCAACAATTGAAATATGCGCAAGTGGTTGGCAGAATATCAGACCAAATCAGTATTGAGTCAGATATTCTGCAAGTATATCAAAAGCAAAAGTCATACTTGCTTTCTGCAATGTTTATATGAACATCGCAGAAAGCAGAAAATATTTTTGACGAGTGAGAACATCAAACAATCGCGACTCACTCTGAATCTTCTCGTCTGCCTTCTCCAAAGTGGTTGCTATCTTTTCTTGTACTTGAACTTCTGGGCAATAAAATTGCATCGGTTCAATCATTGAAATATAATGGCGATTATGGCCTAATGGTGTAAGTTCAAGCCAATTTAGATACTCATACATATAGCGGAGACTTACACCATTTTTGGCTCTAAGAATCTTGATTGCTGACGATTTTACCTTGAATGGGAATTTTATATATTTCAGATCAAGAGTGAAATCGTCAAGTATGATGCAATCACCCTTTTTGTAAATACCAAATTTTTCATCGGTATAGCCGAGTATCAACGATTTATTCGCGGTCAATACTGGTGTAAGGCTTTTGTCTTGACTATATTCTGTGTCGCTTACCAAATACTTTGTAGGCTGCTCATACTCCAACAATTCAGCACCGGCCCTCATTTGATTAGCGGTTTTCTTCAACTGTTGGAATATCGCAGCTCTAATTGCCGAC
>CAJTYV010000235.1 GCA_910584195.1 uncultured Ruminococcus sp.
ATGACTTTTACCCCTCTTTACCCCATTTACCCCACCCAATTCGACATTCGACAAACGGGATTCGACAGAAAACCTTTGCTTTTTTGCGGAGCAGCCACATTAGAGCAGCCTTAAAAGCTGTACCAACTCATGCGACTCGTCCGTATCTGATGTGGTCTGTCTGGTATCAAACTGCGAAAAACGGCTTTCACGGTAAAATGATAACAGCTTTTCCTCATTTTCCGCTTCTAAAAATGTTACCATGCCGCCAAACATATACTGCGTTGCTTTGATTTTATCCCATGCCAATCCAAGAAGTTCTGCGCCAGTAATCATTTTTCCATCATTTTCAGAATAATTTTTACCTAATTGCGCAATCAAATAAGCCGACATGGTATATGTATCCGATTTTTTATCCAACTCACTAACCCGTAACAACTTTCTTTTTACGGTATTACTCACCGTCTCACCTCTTACCGTCAACGGCTTTAATGCAAGCGTAAAATATCCAAGCAATTTTCCGTCAGCAACAGAAAACACAAGATATGTCACAGACTGGTTCTTTTTAGTAAATTCAATGGAACTGTACTTCAAAAACCGTTCCACGTCAGGGTTCATCAGACAAGAAAACTCGGAGAGGATTTGACGAAGTTCATCCTCCCCAAGTTCAGGATTCTCATTACCAATATACCGCCGGATATTGATAATTCTATATTTGTTTTTTTCTGTCATTTGCCTTTTTCCTCATTCGCATAAATTCAAGCAGTTCTGCATCATCTGTTATTTCGCTTGCTGCTACGGGTATATGAACAGGACGGTTCTTGGCAGATTCTTCAATCGCATTAACAAACATCTCCACCTGTTCCTTGCCGGAAATGACAAAATTCTTTGTGATACTTGAAGTTGCCATGATAAACACCTCCTTTGTTAGTATGGTTCTTCCGTTTCAATTCATACTTTTCTATCTCTATTTTATTATCTTATATCGGTTAATGCAACAAAACATTTTATGAATTTTTTATAACTTATTTTCCACTTGCTATCCCGCCAAAACAGAGGTAAGCTACGACACCACAGAGAGGAGGGATTGGATTGGAAAAGATTCTGCATTGTACCAGCTCATGGACACCCGCATGCACAGCGTCATGAAC
>CAJTYV010000236.1 GCA_910584195.1 uncultured Ruminococcus sp.
AAAACGCCCTGCTTTCCCGTATATCCACCATGTCAGAAATCTTCCAAAAAACAGATTTTTTCTATCATGCTGGAAATTTTCGGTAGGAATCCGCCTGTTTGTGTGATATTCTGTTTTCGTAAAGGAGAGATTTATCTATGAAAACGCAATTAAGCATACAGGAACGCCTGAAAGACCTGCGTGTAGAAAAGGGAATGACTTTAGAACAACTGTCACAGCAGACAAAAATTCCTGCTTCCACGCTTGGCTCTTATGAATCTGATGATTATAAAGAAATACCCCATAGGAACATCATCGAATTAGCAAAATTCTATGAAGTATCAACGGATTATCTGCTTGGTATGACTGAAAACAGACAGCTTGACAACATTGCCCTGTCCAATCTGCACCTGAGTGACGCTGCCCTGACACTTCTCAAAGACCGCAAAATCAACACACTGCTCCTGTCAGAGCTTATCACTCATGAACAGTTCCGAAAACTCATGCTTGACTTGGAGATATATGTTGACGGTCTTGCTGATATGCAGATCAAATCACTTAATTTTGTGGTGGACACAAGCAGAAAGGCAGATATGCTTGGACAGTCTGAAATCTTAGAACCTGATGCAAAAAAACGCCGGAACAGTACGAAAAGGAAACAGTCTAAGGACTAAATAACTGCAAAACAAAAGGAACTGCATCTATCCGCAATTCCCTGTTACTGTAACCATATTTTATTATTCCTCTGTCTTAACCAGCTCCACCACATCATTCAAATTGCAATCCAGCGCATCACAAATCCGTATTAGTGAGTCCATAGAGATGTGCTGCCCCTTGTTCATGTTGGCAAGTACATTTGTGGTAAGCCCTGCTTCAATACGCATTTGGCTCTTAGTCATTCCCCTCTCTAAGAGCAAATGCCACAGAGGTAAGTAACTGACTTTCCGCATAGCAACCCTCCATTGTTCGGCTAATTTTTCCTGCCCGTTTTCTGTATCTGTTTTGTTTATTCTATCAGAGATATTGCCTTTTATCAATCAAATCTTGACTGTTGACGGTATTTCCTGTTGTTTTGCCAATCATATTTTTGCTACACCTATTTGGGTATGAAGTG
>CAJTYV010000237.1 GCA_910584195.1 uncultured Ruminococcus sp.
TTTTTGTCGATCATGATTTTTTCCTCCTGTTTAAAAATGGGTATAAAAATAAGACGTGTTACCGTCTTGATTTTCCGTGTTTTCTTCTGCGACGTTTTATGTGACGCCTGCGCCCGAGTATACGTTTTACATACATCGTATAATCTTCCATGTATTCGGGCATTAAAAATGCGCAGCCATACATTTGCATCAACCTCTTTCTTTGAATTTAAACATAATAAAAACGCCCTTTAATGAGCGTTTTATTAGTCTAAAAATTCGATTTTTTCTATGTCATCTTCGATGAAATCATATTCTATTCCTTCATCGGTTTCAAAACGTACACCATCGACATCTTCGCCGTCCGCGTCTGTTCCCTGACAATCGCCAATGCTTTTGCCGATATATTCCGTTCCGTCTTTGCACGTAACTTTCATGCGTTTGTCGCTTAACTCAATCTGATCAATTTTTCGATTCCACTCTTTGAAAAACGGCATGAATTATTCCTCCTTTTTGCTGACAGTTGGAAAAATATGAACACCATTTTCAGTATATTTTATCTGAATTACATTAGTTTTTTCATATTTTCCTTTTTTCTTGTCAAATGTTACTCCAATATAATCAGGTAATACAACGTATTCATTTACAGTCTTGCCATCTTTACTGAAAGAAAGTTTACCTGTTCCGCCATACTTGTTGACAATCTCCTGTGGATTAATATCTTTGTTTAACCGGCTCTTTGGATTGTGTTTGCCATTAGGACTGAGAGCCTGCTTAACTTGATTCTTCCATTCAGGCGTAAGCTGATGTTTTTTCTGTTTATTGATTTCGATCTCAGTGTTAAACCTACCAAGCTTAAGAGCTTTTCTAAACTCCGCTTCCTTATCTGTAATTGTATCATTATTAAGAAATTTTGTCAAGCTTAACGGAGATTTTTTATTCGCCCAGACAGCCTTTTGAGCAGTACTTCTGCCGAATCCGAGAACCTGAGTTCTTGTATTATCGGGGAGCTGACCTGTCTGACCGAGAAAGTCTTTGAGCTGACGCTCCTTATTTTTAAGCTTTACGGAAACGGCTGTAAAATCATCGGAGAACTGCTGTT
>CAJTYV010000238.1 GCA_910584195.1 uncultured Ruminococcus sp.
CTTGTTACATCATCAAGGTTGTGCATGAGGCGGAAAATTTCTATTTTTTCTAAATTGTTAAGGCTTTTACTTTCAATATTTTCTGTGGAAGGTATCGTATCGTCCAGTGGGGCGGTTTTGTGCCTGCTTCTTTTTTCCAGTTCTTTGTACCATATTTTTTTGGCAATACCGCATAGCCAGACGGAAATTTTACAATCTCCCCTAAACTTGTCAATCCCCTTAATTGCTTGAAAGAATGTTTCCTGCGTCAGTTCCTCGGCAAGTCCGCTGTCCTGCGTTAAGCCGCATAGATATTTATATAGCATGGCGGCGTTTTCACGATATATTTCATCAATTTTTTCTTTATCCATATCAGCACCTCATATTGTTAGTTCTTTTTAAGTGCGATTTGTTACAAATTATTTTATTTTTTTAAAAAGGAAAAACCCTGTCATTGACAGAGCCTTTCCTTGCTTAGCTGAACCGTTTATTATCGGTAACCTTTTAACGAAATAATTTTACAGTATTATCTCTGCCGTCCTCGCAAAATCAGTTTTCCGCCCGATAAATTCCGACCGCTTTTCTTCTGACAGACTTTTGAACACCTTTTCATAGAGTATGTCGTTCATACCCATTTCCTTTGCAATACAACACAGCTTTGTGTTTAACCATTC
Source organism: uncultured Ruminococcus sp. (assembly GCA_910584195.1). GTDB lineage: Bacteria > Bacillota > Clostridia > Oscillospirales > Ruminococcaceae > Ruminococcus. Next base: position 654 of record CAJTYV010000238.1, read on the forward strand.
CTGATACAATTCCTCAAACAATGTCCTGCTGTCCGTAAAAGTTTCATCTTCTTCAAAGCCATGCAGAGGCGTATAGTATTTCAGCATCACAAAGCCATATCTGCCTACATCAACCACTACAATATCCGCCATTTCGTACAGCTCCGCAAACGCATCAGCCACCTTTTGGCACTTTGCCCGTTCTTCTTCTGTAATATAAATTTTCTTTTCCATATTGCTTTACCTCGTTTCTTATAAAATTTTACCATATTCATTTTATAAGAACCACCTGCACACCAGCTTTTATTCCACTTGTTTTTGCCAAAACCCACTTTACTAACAATTCACTTCCCGTAGCTGTGACTGCGTGGTGCGGATATCTGTATTGACAGATTTTAAGGCGGTGGTGAGTTTCGTGGTATCGCCGCCGATCTCCACCGTGATGC
>CAJTYV010000239.1 GCA_910584195.1 uncultured Ruminococcus sp.
TCCGGTATCAGCCTTATCACCCTCCCTGAAAGTCGTGACGGTGATTGCTTCGGAGTATACCAGTTCGTGCAGCGCTTTTTCACAGAATGCTTTTGCTATTCCCTTTTTCAGGTATTGCGGATGCACGCCCAAAAAGTCAATACTCCCCGTCACCTCATTAAATGCCATGATCCCGACTGCGGTATCAGCATCTTTCAAAATCAGTGCTCGCCTGCCCCTGATATATTCCTGCAACTGTTCAAGATACTGCTTCTCATCCAAATGCGGGAAACCATCAATCACAAGATGAACCAGTTTCATCCATTCCGGGATATCAGCGTCTGTTGCATAAGTAATTTTCTGCTGCCAGCAGCTTTCCCCTTCTAAGTTTGTAGGATTCTCATTCAAAACGTATCTTAGCTGCAACGGGTAAAATTCTTCTTCCTCTCTGTACTGATTAGGAGCCTTTTTATACATAGCCTTAAAGCTGTCAGTAAAAGACTGCTGACTCTCATATCCAGCAATGAGTGCAATTTCGAGGATTGGTTTATCCGAAAAAACAAGCAGTTTTGCGGCTTCAGTCAGCCGGCGGCGCTGTGCGTAAGTCTGGATTGTCAGTCCCACCGTGCCTGTAAACATCCTGTGCAGATGATACTTTGAATAATGCAACGCTTCCGCAATCGTGTCCAGCTCCAGCTTTTCATGCAGATGGCTCTCAATATAGTCGATTGCCGCTGTCACATTTTTGATATTTCCCGGCATTGCAGCTCCCTCCTTTCTTACCGGATTATAGCAGGAATTTCTATTCTTCTTTTCATCTATCTTGCGGTTTTTATGATTTAAGCCATAAAACAAGTATTTACCAGTGTTTAGCATCCCACTCTATAAAACAAAGATTCTTGCTGATTATATCGGCTGATTTTTTCTGTTTTTTGCTAAACTGTACGAAAGAACCATTTCCCGGAAACGAAAAGCAAAAAAGAGCCATTGAACAACCCTTTTACCCCTACTACTATTTTTCAACGTGTTAGTCAATAACTGTGTTGGTTTCAGTTTAAGTCCGTTTTATGGGACTC
>CAJTYV010000240.1 GCA_910584195.1 uncultured Ruminococcus sp.
GAAATTAAATCCGGGCAAGACCGTACAGACAATGAACATTCATTCCACAAGGCGATTGCGCAGGCAACGCATAATGAATTTATGAATCAGCTTATGCCCATTCTTTATCAAGCGATTGCAAAGGGCGTTACCCTATCGGCTATGAGCCAAAAAGCCGTTACAAATACAGTGGGCGACCACCGCATGATTATGGATTTTTTGGAGCAGAGAAATGCGGAGGGAGCAAAAAATGCCATGAAAATTCATATCATGCACGCTATACGGGAATTGGGAATAGAATAGTTTCCTACTTATCAGGGCTTACAAATGTGTAAGCTCTCGTTTTTATCCATAGACATCATACAACTTATTGACGTCATACAACAACGGAGATATAATAACCACAGGGAAAATGTGTGAAGAAAAAGAATACACATTTACCCATATTACGACAGGAGGAATATTCTATGAGAGAAATTGATTTAGCGACATGGAACCGGGCTATGCACTGTCAGATTTTCAGAAACAGTGTGCAGCCACAGTATTGTGTAACCTTTGAGCTGGATATTACAAATTTTTTGCGGAGAATCAAAGAACGGGGCTATTCCTTTACATTTTCTTTTGTATTCGCCGTGACAAAGTGTGCGAATGAAATTGAGGAATTTCGTTGCCGTTTTTGGGAGGGAAAGCCCGTTATCTATGACAAAATCAACACATCATTTACCTACCTTGATAATGGCAGCGAGCTTTTCAAAGTAGTCAATGTTGAAATGCAGGACACCATAGAGGAATATGTTTCACTTGCAGCCAATATCGTAAGGGAACAAAAAGAATGCTTTACCGCACCTATGGGGAATGACGTTTATCAGTTTTCTTCCTTTCCGTGGGTTTCATTTACCCATATTTCACATACGGAATCCGGGAAAAAGGATAACGCTACCCCAATGATAGACTGGGGGAAATATTTTATCCGTGACGAAAAAGTTATGCTTCCGTTTTCAGTACAAGTACATCATTCTTTTGTTGACGGTGTGCATATCGGGAAGTTGGC
>CAJTYV010000241.1 GCA_910584195.1 uncultured Ruminococcus sp.
CAACCGACTTATTAGCGGCATTTTTTCCCGCACTCGCGATGTCATAGTCCCGCAGAGTAATGTTGTAAATATGTGCTTTTTTCGCAACCCCAAACAGTCCTATAATCTCTGCGTCCGGGTCGGTCATGGTGAGGCCCGTGATCTCAAAGCCGTTTCCGTTATAGGTTCCTGTGAAAGGGATGTCCCATGTTCCGATGGGAACCCAGTCACCTGCGGATAAGGAAATATCCGCTTGCTGCATATAGTTTAGGTTCATGCCATACTTGCCTGTGCCAATCGCTCTGAGCTGGGCCTCATTACAAACTAAATAATATGATGTTCCCTTAAAATCCAATGTTTCCATTTCTAACGAATTATCTGCTGCTTGCGAATTATCAATCATTGGTGGCACGAATTTCTCTGTATTTATCGAATTTGGCACATCTGCGGCGGCGGCAGTAGAATAAATCCCAACGAAAGCGGCACTGAAAATAATACACAACGTCAGCATACCAGTCAAAAGCCGAATTGCTTTTGATGTTTTCTTAAAACTCATTATTGCTCCTATCCTTTCTTTTAACAGTTGTTTATTTTCGCTTAAAGTAACAGCGCCGAGATTTTCTTTGTATCTCCCAACTGCGGCCATCGCGTCAAGCAAGGTTTTCCCGTAGTCCTGCGCGTTGCCGCTCCCCATTTTGGCAAGGACGGCTTCATCGCAGGAAAATTCACAAGCCTTGGTAATTTCCCGGCTCATAAGATATACAAGCGGGTTAAACCAATGCAGGCAGACCGTAATCTGTACCAGCCACTTATAGAACATATCCCGCCGTTTGTAATGCGTCAGCTCATGCAGGATGATATAGCGAAAATCTTTTTCAGGAATATCTGCGCTGGGCAGTACGATACACGGACGGAAAAAGCCAATCAGCAGAGGGGAAGAAACCAACGGATTGACGCATAATTCAATGGGCTTTTTGATGCCCGACTGCTCCGCAACAATAGAAAGTTCGTCTAACCGCTCAATGTCAGAAACCGGGGTCA
>CAJTYV010000242.1 GCA_910584195.1 uncultured Ruminococcus sp.
TTTCTCCGACATTGTTTTTGCTCCTTTCCGTGTCGGAAAGAGCCTTGATATGCCTGTATTTATTATAGCAGATTCATGGCGGTTTTTCACTATCTTTTTCGGCAAATCAGTAATTCGCTCCGGCGTATCTATAAAAATATCTGTTACGCTTTAGAACGCCATTTTGGGGAGTGGTAATATAAAACCCTGTCCCTTTTCAATTCCATGTCCGCAAGCCGCCAAAATCAAGCTGAAAAGGCTTCCTATTGCGTAACAAGTCCCATAATAAATTGAGGGCGAAAGCAGTTTACTGATTTCGCCCTCTTGACTACCCACAAGCAAAGGCGGGAAAAGCTGTCAAGGGCGCATAGCGCAAAGTTTACCCTTGACAGCTTTTTCTGTCTTTGCTATTCCCTATCGGTCGAAGCGGAATTTCAATATGGATTCTACCAATCTTGCCTTTAGCCTGTCCTGCGTATCGTCATTGATATGCCCCTTATATATAGACAGGTATTTAATATGTGCGTTGTAATACCGCAATACTGTGTCTATCGCTTCCGGCTCTCCGGCAACAGCTTTTTGAATTACCTCAAAAGGTATCAGTTTTTTATTCCTCATGTTCCATTCTCTCCCATTCTTTCCGTAACTGTTTCAGTGCAACATTTCTTCTGCGGTTTATCGAACCTCTGCAACGTCCGTACAATCTGCCGATTGCTTCATCACGATAGCCGACAAAGTAATAAAGCAACAGAACTTCCCGCCATACGTTCATGGCTTCATGGCGCAGGACAATCTTACAGAACGCATGAAACGCATATTCGATATGCTCCATGAATTGTTCAGAATATCTCATTTTCTCTCACCCCCTCGTCCCAAGAGGCCGCTGAAAAAGTAGATACCACCGTCTATATTTGGTATAATATAATTATTCAATACAGGTGGTGGTATCATGGTTGAGCAACAGCAGAAGTTAGTATTGAGTTCATATATGGACATATATGAATTAGTCATTCCCAAAGACAACCTGCTCCGGCAGAT
>CAJTYV010000243.1 GCA_910584195.1 uncultured Ruminococcus sp.
CGGCGGCTTGTGCATCGGACGCAGCTGCGCCGATCACTGGGGGCTTGGGGATCATCGGCCACCAACAAGCTGCGCCGGGTATATACCGGGGCATTGCTTGCTACTACTATCAACACCTAAAAATGATAGCTGAAAGTCGCATGTAATGATAGTATACTTAGTCTATGCCTATTCGACAAATCGGGAATTATGGAGGAGCACAAATGCAATTTTTAGAATATGGTATCAACCATGATAAGACCATCCTCTTTTTACATGGCGGCGGATTAGCTCCATGGAATTATAAAGAAGAAGCCATGCTCCTCAAAGAAAAATATCACATTTTGCTTCCAATATTGGACGGACACAATGGCAGCGACTGTGGTTTTACAACAATCGAAGATGCTGCACAACATATCATCGGATACATTGATGAGCATTTGGGCGGAAAGGTCTTTCTGATCGGCGGACTATCCCTTGGTGGGCAGATACTCGTAGAAGTTTTATCACAACGAAAAGACATTTGCCAATATGCCATGATAGAAAGTAGCTTGATTTTGCCGATGAGAGCAACCGCACAATTAATAAAGCTAACATTTTCATTTTGTTACCCTCTCATAAAAAAGCGTTGGTTCGCAAAGATGCAATTTGCAGCATTACACATTCAGCCTACCTTTTTTGATGAGTACTATAGAGATAGCTCTGCGATTTCAAAAGCGGACATGATTTCATTTCTTATGGCAAATGCCAACTATCAGATGAAGCACAGTCTTGCAAACTGTTGTACAAAAGCACTGATTTTGATCGGCTCCAAGGAACAAGATATTATGAAAAAGTCTGCTGAAATAATCCATCAGACAATTCGAAATTCATCTTTGGAAGTATTCCCCGGTTTCTATCATGGCGACATCAGTATAAATCACCCAGATCTCTATGTTGAAAAAATGTACCGCTTAATTGAACAACTCTAAGTTTTAAAATTGTCGGGGGATTTCATCTTTATGGTGAAATCCCCCTTGACAAATATTCTCTTGG
>CAJTYV010000244.1 GCA_910584195.1 uncultured Ruminococcus sp.
GCCGTTGCTTTTATAGTATCCCAGTCTTTTACTTTCTGACCGATTTCTTCCGGATCATCTGTTCCAAATACTTCTTTGGCGATATCACGGCGATATACTAACAGTCCCGGACAGCACTGCCATGTAGAGCCCCTCTGAACGCCATCTACATCAGAAGCTGTAACTTTCGTAAAATCATACTGATCTGCCAGATCCTTATCAGGGTCAATTCCAAGATCCTTAAGAGGTATAGCCGCATCCGCATCTGCATCCGTATATTTATTGACATAATCCGTCTCTGACAAGAAGATATCGACCTTGTCGTCGGCTGAGGCGTCTGCCTGCTTCATAAGCGCCTCATCAAGCTTTTGCTGATAGACGCCATCCTGATTGGGATTGATAATCCAGTGAATCTCTGTACCGTCGTTTAAAACAGTTACCGTGCCGTCCTTAGAAGTTTCCTTTACTTTTGGATAAACTGCCTCCACACGTTCACGAAATTCGTCATTCCAGCTATAAATATTAATAACCTTTCCTTCCTCTCCACTTGACGCACCGGCGCTTGACGAACCGCCGCTTGACGCACCGCCGTTTCCAGAATCAGACGATTTCCCGCAGCCTGCTGCCAGACTTGCTGCCATCGCCGCAATTAACATGATACTGACTACTCTCTTTTTCATTGATAAAACCCTCCTTTTATATTTGTGAAGCATTAGCTTCACGTTTATTGATGGATGGATTATAATATATAATTTTTTTCAGTTATATTAGAGTTCTTACCAAAATATCAGATTCATGACACATTTTAAATTTTCTGTTAAACAATGGGAACTGCCTCGCTTATTTTAGGTCATGAATCTGATATTTTTCACATGTTTTTTATTTTTTTAATACATGATTTCCTCTATGATGTTCTCTATCTAAATATATTAATGAAAGGAGCATAAAGATTGGAGCATTTAAAATTTATCGATGAGCACGGCAGCTTTTCAATAAGGCAACCGGAAAATACAAGTTATTTATACTTTCCCCTGG
>CAJTYV010000245.1 GCA_910584195.1 uncultured Ruminococcus sp.
CTTCCAACAGTATATAATTTTCGCCAACGGAACGAATTGGAAAATGATGTTGCAAAATTGTGTGAAGATATGACTGATACTCCAGATTCTGAAAGGCTTCCATTAGTGACTGAATTTGCGGGGAAATGGTGTGCCGATATTTCGGTCAGCTATGACGGCTATACCTATGAAACGAATTTACTGAATGCAAGTGAAACAGAGCGTTTGAATCCCTCTGGAGCTACGGAAGATGTAAATGTCATTGCAGAAAAATCAGACGGAAAGATAAAAATATCACTGTCCCAAAATCCTCAAGGCGGTACAGATTTCTTTTATGTAGAAAGAATCCTGCCGAATGAAAACGGATATGTAAAAGCCACTGTATCAAGACAGCAGATTGAGGATGCGGTCAGTACAGTCATTGTTATTTTACCTATTACTGCCTTTTTATGTACGCTTATTTCCATACTGTCCGCCTTGGTATATTCCCATATGCTCACGAAGCCAATCAAGCAAATTTCAAGTGCAACAAAGCAGATGCAGGAATTGACATCGGATATCCATTGTGAAATCCATACCCATGATGAAATTGAAATATTAGCAGATAATGTAAACGGCCTATATGATAATCTGCTAAAGACAATTCATGACTTGGAGCAGGAAATCCACAAGGTAGGAGAAATGGAAGTACAAAAAACAAACCTACTTCGTTCAGCTTCCCATGAATTAAAAACCCCCGTTACTGCCGTAAACGTCATGTTGGAAAATATGATTTTGAATGTGGGGAAATACAAAGACCATAGCGTGTACCTGCCAAAGTGCAAAATTCTGATGGAACAACTATCGGCAATGATTCGGGAAATTCTGGACGTATCAAAGTTTGAAAAACCGCAGGACGGAGAGGATGAAGAAATCGACTTATCCGAACTGATTCCACAGGTGATTCCGCCCTATGCGATTATTGCCAAGTCGAAAGGGATTTGCATAGAAACGGATACTTACGAAAAACTTTCGATATGCTATCCTCTCCC
>CAJTYV010000246.1 GCA_910584195.1 uncultured Ruminococcus sp.
AGTCTGCACCGGGGATTATGTGGAGATTATACGGCGCTGATAATATGGACAGGGATTATGCCGTTTTCAAAATCCCGTTCATCAATGTGGTAGATAAGGTGTTTGCAAAGGTAAGGAATCTGACTTACAGGTATATGCCGAATCAGATGACGTTGTTTACAATGGAAACGGAACAATACGATAGCTGGCTGATGCGCGAGTTACTCAATAATTGTATTGCACATACCAATTATCAGTTAGGCGGCAGGATTTATGTCAATGAATTTGAGGACAGGCTTAAATTTACCAATCCGGGCGATTTTATTCCGCAGAAAATTGAGAACGTTTTGGAAGCAAGCTATAGCCCGCCATTTTACAGGAATCAACTGCTGGCGGAATCTATGGCGGCGTTTCATATGATTGATACTGCAACGTTGGGAATCCGCCGGGCATACAATATTCAGAAAGCAAAATATTTTCCGATGCCGGATTATAATGTTTCTTCCGGGACACAGGTTGAAGTGACAATCTATGGGAAAACGCTGAATGACAGCTATATGCATATACTGTATGATCATCAAGATTTAGATTTACAGACTGTATTTTTGCTTGACCGGATACAAAAGGGCTTATCTGTTGAAAAAGAAGATGTAGACAGGCTGCGTAGCCAGAAGTTGGTTGAGGGAAGGCTGACAAGTTTGTATTTATCAGCATCGGCAGCTAAAAGCATTGATGAAAGTACAGCTTACATTAAAAACAAGGGGTTTGATGACAAGTATTATAAAGACTTGGTGGTTGAGTATTTAAAGCAGTATGGAAAAGCAAAAAAGAAAGATATTCGGGAATTGCTATGGGATAAGCTGCCGGATGCATTGTCAGATGCTCAAAAAGAACATAAGGTGAGTAATTTATTAGCAGCGTTAAGGAAAACTAATGTTATTGATACAGATTCAGCTAATCAGCAGCGTTCCTATTGGATATTGAAGAAGTGGCTTGAATAATCTTGAATAAGTTTATTCGAG